>QCTJ01000018.1 GCA_003211205.1 Synechococcus sp. AG-673-F03 | reverse complement strand
AAACTCAGCCCACAAGGCGCAAGTCCAAGCGCCGTCGCCACCAGATACAGCTGCTGATAAATCGACCCCACATCTTTGAGGATCAGCGCATAAGACAAACCGGTTGGCTGATGAAGACTTGCATGTCTGCCGTAGCGAGCAGCCATCACAACAAGCACATCGGGTCGCTGGCCCTGCCCAGGCGATACAGAAGTGGCCTGAGGTGCACGACAGGTGGAGGCAGCGGCAAGTTCCAGCATCTGCAGGCAAGGTTCGCCGAGATCACTCAGTTTTCCAAGAGAGTGATTGGAGGAGTCGTAGTGATAAAACCCTGGCTGAAGACCGATACATCGATTAATGCATAAATAGAGCTCAATGGAATGAAGAGCACCTGCGCTGGCAACAGGTCTCAACAAGCCGGAATAGGCTCGCGATAGACCTGGGTCGCAGATAATTTCCTGACGAATGTGCATCGAATACCAGAGGAAATCACTCAAAATGCCGGCATTCACGGGCTGTTCGTGATAAGAGCGGATTGTTTTACGTTCGCGAACAACTTGAAAAAAACTCAGGTTGTGATGATTGTGGGATGGCTCAGGAAGAGCAGCAGTAGAAAGAATGATTCTTTGATGCTTCGCAGGAAACTGCTGTTTGTCAATCGGCTTCGGGGGTGATGGGTCGCGCCATACATCAATCATCTGTTCACGCGTATGACAGTGAAACGCGAGGTCTTCAGGCGTCCAGCCCGCATCGACAGCGTCCTTATCGATATCAACAACACCATCGCCATCACAGACCCCTGCGACACCAGAGCTCAACAACAGAGAAACAACATCCTCATCGTGCTCAAGCAGATCAACAGGAAGAGCTTGTTGGAAGCTCGTCTGATCGCAGGCCGAAACGAGCTGCACGAGGATCGGGAATAATCGTTGATCTTTCAGCAAAACCATTGCCGTTGCTAAAGGTGTTGTGATCTGTAGACCATCAACCCGGGGCTGAACACAAACAAACTTTGACAACTTAATGCGGTAGTCGCCGACAGGGACAGTCTTTCGTTGAAGCGGCGGCTTCACAGGATCAAGGCAGATCGCTGCACCCTTTAATCCACTTATTTCAACAAAAAGCAACCCCCTCGCGTAAAAAGTCTCAAGCTGATCGAGAAGCTCTTGATGATCAGCAACGGCGGATATTGAATCATTATTACTGAAAACTTGCGCTCGATTCACGCCTCTTGCAGACAGATCATGCAAGAGAATCATCAACCGATCACTTGGATCTTCAATCTTCAGGCTCCGCCGGATCGAGTTCAGCCTCGTGGCATAGGGAGTGGTGATGACAACGGCGTTCTCACCCGAATCAACGTGAACACCCTCGCGGAATCGATAGCTCAGCATCCTCTTAACACTAGCCTCAAGTGCCTACGACACAATTCCTGCGATCAGATCAGAGCCACATCAATACATCAATAGAAATCGCAGTCGAGGTAGCAGAACCAATCAACCCGATCCATCAGCCAAATCAAAAGGGCCAAACAACCCAAAGCTCCCGTCGGTATCGAAACATGATCGAAATTCAAGCGCTATCTACACAAGAAGATACTGAAGAGACAGTGCACCATTCAGTCACAATCCACAGACCTTCAGACAATCGTTAGACCAAATATTTCCAGAATTTTCTATTCACAGCAATTCGAGCCCAAAAATACAACGACAACAGAAGTGCTCCTAAAAATCCGAGCCCCATTCCCCACATCAAAGTGTCTTCAGCACCAAGAAAGTCAATACAATGGAAGCAAGCACCAGTCATAAAGAATGCAAAGCCAAATGCCCGAAAATTCTTTGGCAATTCAGTTGTGACCTGAGTGGAGCTGTTCATTTCCGGTTAAAGCCTCTATTCAAAAAGGTGAACCATCCGCCGGCGACAAGAAGCATTGCCGGCAGACCCGCGATGAAAACGCTGAAATCCGATTCTGCTGCATTAACAATCCAGAAAATTCCCCAAAACCAGGTCAGGAGAAAAATCAGATTGAGCAGCAGCTTCGAGGAGAACTGAGCAATCAGCACTTCTCCAACTCGACGCTGAAAAGTTGTAGCTTGAGTGTTAGCCATAATCATCACTGCCGATTAGATTTTGATACTCACACATCCCCACGCCGTATCAATTGCTTCAAAAAGCAAGGTCTCCCTGACCAGGCGCGGGAATCAATTAATACAGAAGCTGTTTAACTGGTAGGGCTTGGACGAATTTCTTGCTTGCTTCAAGCGAAAGTGCGTTTCCAACACTTCATGCAGACCGCAGCTGGATTCCCCAAAAGGAGAGGCGTAGTCGAACGTCTTTTCAAAAGCCAACCATTCACTGACTGAACAGGATTGGCTTTAAAACAATCGATATTGCCGAACACCGGGCCCTTCTAACAACGGATCAGCTGACTAGAGCAGACAGCAATGAAAGCTGGTCATCGTCCTTGCTTGAGACCACTTCCCAGCCCCTGGAATCCCATGGACCGAGCAACGGCTCAAGCGCTCTCAACTGCTGGCCATCCAAAGCTGCCATCCAGGCTTCTTCCAATCCATGGGGAATCAGCACGGGCATCCGGTGATGTAGTGGCTTGATGAGCTGATTTGGACTCGTGGTGAGGACAGTGCAGGTATCAACCTCACTGCCATCACTACCCAACCAACGCTCCCAAAGGCCAGCAAGCCAGAAGGGTTGGCGATCAATGCGTCTGATCGCGCGACCTTTTTCGAAAAAACAGCTTGCAGGAATTAGACAGCGTCGATGACGCCAGGAGCTTCGAAAACTGGGCTTGTCTGCGACCGTTTCCGAACGGGCATTGAAAGGTCTGGGTCCCTGCGACGGATCCTTCAGCCAACCAGGAATCAATCCCCAAAGCATCAGAGATGCTTCTGGACCCGACTGATCAGAGCGATAGACAAGCAGAGGCTCGCCAGGAAAAATCAAATCGCGTGGCGCGTAGCGAGTGCGATGTTGCTGATCCATTCTGTCGAGCAACGCAGCCGGCAACTGGCTCAGGGGCGTAGCGAGTGCATAACGACCGCACATTCAGCTTGGCTCCATCAGGATTCCTGACGGAAGATCCGTTCCAGGTCGCGTCGGAACTGCTGAGTGGAGAGAGGTCGCTCTCCGCGACGTCGATTGTTGCGAATTACCAGTGAGCCAATCCACCAGACCTGCATACCGGCAAAGAGCGAACCGACCACGAGCAGACTGAATGATGCAGCGTCGAGCTGGAAAGGCATCAGCGAAGCGACATATCAAGCAAAATGAAGATCCTCGCCATCGATCAATGAAAGAAATCAGCATTGTTGAGCTGGTTGTCCGCAACTTCGCCCGCTTCGCTGCGGTTTCTGGCGTTGTGGCCTTGGTGATCTGGCTTAGCTGGGTCTTGCTCGATTTCGAACATATGAACAGCGGATTCACCCTGCCTCAATCTGTGTATTAAGGCAGGGCAAGCTGATTCAGCTGACGCCTTCAGCAACAATGTCGGATTTGATGTCATCAGTGGACTCACTGTCTGCCGTGAAGGCTGCTTCAAGAAGATCAGCTTCAGAGCGAGTTTCGGGTGCAAAGCGTCGAGCGATCAGCTCGTCGACAGAAAGCCGGCCAGGTCCTACAGCCAAGATTGCTGTTGCAGAAGCGAAGTACAGACCAAGAAGCTCGAGCAGATAAATGTTGAATCCAGCGGTGCTGACTGCGTGGTAGATCGCCACTGTCATTGTTCCGAGGATTGCTAGAGCACCGAAGCGGGTCAGCAATCCGGTGATTAGCAACCAGCTTCCGCCAACTTCTGAAAAAGCTGCGATGTAAGACAGCGTGATGGGGAAAGGAAGGCCAAGAGGACGCACAAAGGCGTCAGCAAAATTGTCGATATTGGCGAGCTTTTCATAGCCGTGATGAATCAGGAGCACCCCGGTGAAGACACGGAGCAGAAGGAGACCGACATCAGCAAGGAAAGGTCGAGTAAGAATTGCCCTGATCACAGAAATATTAGATAGTTTACGAAACTTAAGGGACGAGCCCCCTGCCTTGTGTGACCAAAGAACAAATTAGGTGAAAAATAAGCACATATACTCATCCATGCCAACCTCGCAACGGGAGTCAAGGCGCTTCAAAATGAAGCACCATTAAGAGTGCTTGACATGACCAGCGAAGCTCTCATCACTTTGTTCCTTGGTTTCGGGGCTGCAACCCTCAGCCTTCTGTTCTGGAAACTGAGCCGTGCTCAGTCAACAAACCGCTTGTAAAGCCAGCGCACAAATCCACCAACCACTGGCACGGGCTCAAAGGTTGGACCCACAAAATCGAAGTAGTCCCTGTGGTCCTCCACCTTTCCTTCGGCATTGAAGCGCAGCCGACTCGTGCCTGGATAGACAAATTCAATTCCCTTGATTTTGAGCCCCAGCTCCCATTCCACAAAAGCGCTATCGCCCTCGATGGCGATAGCGGCGGGAGTGAGATACACGTCATCGCAACGCCGCATCAAGCCGTCCTGGGCTTCCACGTAGGCCTTGATGCCTTGACGCTCCTGAGTCGGGTCCTTGAAGCGCACGTTCTCGTCATACAGCTCTCGCCACTGCTCCTCAGTGGGAGCAGCCATGCCGTAGGGCTTGGTGAACAGTTCACGCAGACGATCAACGTTCACAGCAAAAACCTAAAAGGGACATCACAATATTCAGATTTCTGCGGACATTGCATAAGCTTCTGAGCTGCACAAGCACCTCTTCCCATGCCCGATCAGCGATATCAATACGAGCCCGTGGAAGCCTTCGGTGAAAGCCTCACCACCAATCGTCCCTGGAACACCTCGGCTCTGGAGATCGTTGAGCGAATCAATGGCCGCACAGCAATGGTGGGATTTGCTGCCGCGATCGTCGGCGAGTGGATCACCGGCCATGGTCCCGCCGGGCAGGTGGTGGCCCTGATCCGCTGGTACCTCAGCTGAGCTTCAACACAACTGCTCACTCATCGTCCGTCCGTCAATTCATGAAGGGCGGAATAGTCGCCATTATCCAGATCCGTACCCTCAGCGCGTTCCAGCAAACTCTCGAGTCCATCAAGAGCAGAGGCATTCACTCCCGCCAATCGCGCCTCCCTCAGAAAGAGATTGAGATCCTTTCGCAGCAGGCTGGTGCTGAAGTTTGGATCGCTGTAGTGATGAGACAGCATCCGCTCCAGCTTCTTGTCGACGGTGGGGGCATACAGAGCAGACGGACGCAGAACCTCCATAAAGCGATCAACGTCCAAACCAGAGGCTTGAACCAAACGCAGCGCCAGTGAATATCCATGGGTGAGGCTGGCGATCAGCTGGTTGAGAGCCAGCTTCGAGGCAGCGCCCGTGCCCACAGAACCCATCAAAAGCGGGCCTGACCCTAACTGGCGCAGCAGGGGCAATTGAGCTTCAAACGCCTGCTGCTCGCCGCCGGCCATCACCAACAAACTGCCTTTCAAGGCTTCAGGCCGACTGCCGAGCACCGGAGCTTCCAGATAAGAGCCTCCCTGCAGGCGCACCTGCTCAGCGAGGGCAACGCTCTCACTGATGCCCATGGTGCCCATCGGCACGATGCATCTCCCCGCCAAGGGACCGAGGCTGCCGATGATCTCAGCGGTGACTGGACCATCACGCAGCACTGTGATCACAACGGATGAAGAGTCCAGCCCCTCGTCAGGAAGGTTCAGCTGCTGAGCCCCTGCCTTCACCAGCGCAGCGCAGCGTGTGGTGGTGCGATTCCACACGTTCACCTTGCATCCAACAGCAAGCAGCCGTTGCCCGATCGCAGCGCCGAGAAGGCCAGTCCCCAGCAAAGTAATGGTGGTCATCAGGCAGCCTGAAATCTCATCCACCTTGCAACAGGAGACGGATCAGCTTGATCTGTGCGTGCACCTCGATGCACTCGCAAGAGACAGGCGCTGAGTCAGAACTCGAAGACATCAGTGGTCAGGGAGGCCGGATCTAGCAACCAATGGGGGATGTTTGGCCTCAAGTGATGGCGAGAAAAATTCAGCTCCCACTGTCCAAGCGCCCCAGTTCAATCACTACAGCTTTGGCAACGTTGACCTTCGCCTACGTTGCAGCCTGGGCTCTTTGGGGATTAGCAAACGCTTATCCAAGCCTTTGATCCCCAAAAAAGCTGCTTAATTCAAATTAAGCAGCCATCGAATCAACCAAAATTGATCACTTGAAAACGAACCATTCAAGCTGTTTTCGAGCCTTCCTCTTGCTTTGAGGATGCAACGATCGGACTTATGAACAAGTCATCGAGATAACGCTCCGTCACAGCTCTTTCGCTACAGCCGTTCTGATACAAGAATCGCGCCAAAGCTGAACTCATCAACTGGTATTGATCCCAGTTGGGGTTGGCACCGATGAACCCCTTCATGGCGGTGAAAAGGACTTCAGGTATTTCAGATTCCAGACTCACAAACGGCGTCTCAGTTTCAGCGGCGACGGCCAGCGCGGGATTGATGCAGCTTTCCAAGTGATTTCGATCCATTCAGTCTTCGGACGTCCGGCTTTTCGACACCACAAAGCCATGAATCCCGCAGGACGTCAAAGCTCTCGCGAAATTGCCAGCAATCGCTGATCTCAGACGAGACTCATTTCGCCGCAATGGTTTCCGTCTCGAGGATGAGGTCGGAAGGTTCCCCTTCAAGCGAGCGCCCCTTTCTGTCAAGCGGCGAATGGCACTCGGGTCAAAAACCACAGATTTTCTTTCTTAATCTGCTGTTTCGACGATTTTCTGTGGAAAAGATCGTGAGATCGGTGGAAAATCGCCCTTTTTTTCCACAGGACAACCTGCCATCAGCAAGGCTTATCCCCCGAAGTCTCACAGGACCCGCCAAGAGCAAAGACATTTGAGAAACAAACTGGGGCAGGGTTGCTGGGGAGTACGAGTAGCGCTTGATACTGAGTTGATCTCATGGCCGAATGCGGATCAATGGCGACCCGCATCGACGCTCTGATCGTTCAGAAGCGCAGCTGAATCCCAAAACCTGCAGGCCTGCCATGACGAATATCGCGGCGCAACTGCTTCAGCGCATGCTGGTTGTGGTGATGCTTGTGGTGATTTTTGGCCTCTGCTACTGGGACCATGACCAATGCCGTGGCGCCCATCACCCCGGCGCACAGCAATAAAAAAGACCCCACTGCTAGTGCAGCCGGGCCAGGGTGATGGGGATCCACATCTTGGGCTCACTCATCAGGCTCGTCAACGCCACATATGGTGCATCGCTGCTGAAATTGATGATCAGGTATTCCTGAACACCTATTTCGCGTGTTTGATCCCTTCTTTTACGAAGAAGGCCTGGTGATGGGGATGATCCGAGCCAAGATTCGAGTCACTGCCAAGGCGGTGGCTTTTTGATGGCAAGGCTCTCTCATGTTCTGGCTCTAACGCCAGTCCCTGAGTCAATCCATCAGCTGTGATGGAGTCAAAAAAGGCCTGGGATCCTGATCGAAACGATGCTCGAAGGGAAGTGAATCTGGATGCTGATCACCATCCAGTGCAGCAGTGGACTCCAGACACTGCCTCAGCAATCTGGCACTCTCAAGCGGCATATCCCGGGGCACGGAGATCCGGTCACGCAGATAACGCAATGCTGAGGCCGAACCTGTCTTCGGTGTCACGGGCTGGTCAAGAACCATTGCTGTGAGCGCAGCCCTCAGCGGTTGGTCAAAGCGATCACCAAGAGGATTTCTGGCCAGAAGAATGCTGCGATGCCTCAGCACCCTCTCCAAAGCGCGCGCCTTGGCAGACACCATCTGGCTGGAGGAACTCCAGCGACGTTCAAGCTCATTGAGTCCTGCTCCGCTGTCAACCGCCAGAGCCATGCGTTGCTGAGCCTGGCTGCCATCAGCCCAGCAGCCGCCCATCTGCGGCGGCAGGTCATGGGCATGGGTGTGCACATCGCTCTGGGTGCCTCGATAGGTCTCCAATTGCTCAAGTGCCGTGAGCCAGCGATCGATTGCGGGATGCTCCTGCCGTAACGCAAAGCCCTTGAAATAAGCGAGTGAGGCATTCATCCGCTCTAAATAAGGAATGAACACCAGGTCGGCAGTGCCAGGGATCGGACCATCAGGGTCATCGGGATCCAACCAGCGGCCGCCGCCGCTGGCGAGCGACTGCTCCATTTGCTGGGCTACACGCTGGAACTGATCACGGGCCTGACGTTCTTGTCGCTCTCCCAGACCGGGAGTGCACAACCAGATGCACCAGGCCCTGAACAGCACGCGTTCAAGATCCCGAAGACAACGCACTCTGCGGTCTGCCATCGGAGCGCCAGCGGGGCCGAAGCGTCGCTCCAGCGCCTCCAAAATCCGATCGCTTTCAGTGATCAGACGCCCATCAAGCTCCAGAGCCGGAAGCATCCCGGATGGAACGAGCGCAGTAAACCAGGGCTCCTTGGGTCCATAGCAGCGCATGGTCACTTTGCGAATTCGATACGGAATCCTGCGAAACTCAAGCCAGAGCCACACCTTCTGGCAGTACGGGCACCAGGCATGGTGATCGCGGAACAACGTGACCCGAATCGAGTTCTCGGGCTGACCAAACAGACGCAAAGTGGCCTGGGCATTGGCAGGTCCTTGGACGCGCTCGGCTGCGGGCGGCGCCAAAGCATTCAGCGCAGACCAGCTGAGTGCCTGCTCAGACACTGCGGGATCGGCCATAGCTGGCGTAACGAACAATCGATCTCATGCTGGCGTGCCAACAATCAAAGGGCGATCAGATTCAGCTGACCTGAAGGCTGAAATTGCTGTGTGAGCAAAATCACAGCCTGACTTGATGCCGATTAACACATCAATTTGATGCCCGATTGATGGTGAAGGTGCCGGAGACCAAACTCCACCTCAGGCCCCTTCCATGTTCAACACCAACCAGTTTTTCCTGAACAGATTTCAATCCAAGTTTCAGGACCAGCGAAGACTTCGCATCACAACAAACCGACTCAGCAAAGCGGAACGCCTCGACAGCTTTCGGGGTCAACACTTCGACCAGGACACCAACAGGTTTGAAGCACAACAAACCGATCTCAAAGCACGATCTAACAGTGAATCGCACTAAGACGGAGATACAACACAGTGGTCAAAAGCTGGTATCAGCTATCCCGGAGAAGGAAAATCATGGTCAAGATCACTCAGAAGCCTTGCACTTGACAGGGGAATAGTCGAAATCAAAGGCACCAATAATGATGAATTTATGAAGTCAGGCAAGGCCTCTAAGTCCTTACGTCAAGGCTTTGACAAAGCAGACAGGCAAGAGCAGCAAGATGCTTACAAGAGCCATTTCTTCATGCGCAGCAATGCCAAAAGAACAGAAACCGAAACAGATGCAGAGATCGCCACTGGCATAGGTTGAAGAATCATTTGCGATCAATTTAACTGGAGAAATGACTCGACCAATACGATCACACAAGGTGCCTTTAGTCGAGCCAACCCTCAGGCAAAACAGTTCAACTGGCACAACAACTTTGATCGAAACCTAAAACTCGGGGGATTATTCGGACCTCAGCGGATCTTCGATGCATCAGGTGACGCATCCAAAAAGGAAGTCTTTGAAGATGGTGCGTTGGAAATCAGCTACAACAGTAGTTATCTCAGCAACCTCAAGAACAACCACGCCCCTGAATACAATTTCCTGGGAATGGAGTTCAGCCTACCCGGTTGGGTATCGGCAACAGTTTCTGCCACCAAATCATCCACTGGAGAAGTTGTTGATCTTGGCAGCACTACTCTCAACCTTGATAACAACAGCTTCTACGTGAACCTCAAGGATCAACTCGAAGCATCTGACAACTTATTTGACCGACGCAGCACATGGAATATTGACGTCGATATTGACGCGACCTACACCAACGGTCTCAACATCAATCTTGAAGACTTCAATGAAAACATCACCACGATTGACGCCCTCGATTTTGGGAGTAGCTACCAAGGCGACGTCACAGCAGATACATTTACCTATCAAAACTACACCGGCAGATTCTTAGGCGATTCCTTCGACTCTGGCAGAATTTATCGCGGCCGTGGCGGCACGGATACTCTCGTTCTGGATGGGATTAAAAAAAACGACATCCTTGAGTTCAATGGCAGCTCAGTCCACCAATTGGGTGAATCCGCAGCTGGAGGAGCAGCTCTTGGCGAACAAGCCTTCTACGGCGGCACTGTCTTTGACGTCCTCAGTCTCAACAACGGAGACGAGCTGTATCTGCAGGGCATTGAAAAGATCTCCTGCGAAGACGGCGACATCCGGATTCGCGCCAACGTGAGTGATTCCACTAAAGATCAGTGGAATCTTCAAGCCATGGATGTCTCCGGAGCATGGAGATTTAATCGTGGCTCCAGTGATGTTGTTCTGGTGTCTCTGGACACAGGCATTGGCAACATTACCGGCAACCCCACCGATATCGACGATGAGATTGATCACGTTATCAACAAGACTGCCAAAAACAACTCAACTTCTGCAAGAACTCGTAAACATGATCATCGCGCAATGAGCGTCATGGCAGCTGAGCACGACAGCCAGGGCCTGGCTGGAATTGCCCCCAATGCCTCTCTTTGGGCTTACAACGTCTATCAAAACGGAGAAAGCCTCTACGATGCAATCGATAGTGCAGAAGACGATCGAAGCTGCCATCAGAGACTCGTTTTTCAAGGTGGTATTCAAGGCGGAGGATGGTGGATGGATGGAGCCACTAGAGAGAAAATGGAAGACATTATTGAATCAGGATCTAAACACAGTTTTTACGCAGTTGCTGCAGGTAACGGTGGTCCTGGGGGCGGCGTTACGCTCGAAGTGAATTATCTAGATAATGTGTCTGGAGTTGCACAGGCAGAGTCAGACAACGACCATGTTCCAAGCATTGGCGCCCTTCAATTTACTGGAACAGAGGAGATTGATGGCATCACCAACATCACTGGATATCAACTTGCGAGTTATTCCAACCGTGGTGACAACCTCACCTATGTTGCACCAACCGATAGTCAATCAATGAACGGAAGTGGCAACATCAGAACGTTTGGTGGAACATAATGTGCAAACCCAAGTGCTTCAGGGGTTGCAGCTCTTGTCTGGTCTGAAAACACTGATCTGGAAGGCGGCGAAGTGCGGGAAATCCTGACTCAAAGTGCCATGGATCTTGGAACCTATGGTCGTGACGAGACCTACGGACATGGCCTGCTAAATGCTGAAGCTGCAGTCCGCCATTCCTATGCTCTTGAAGAAAACTACGAACTGGCAAGTTTCTTTGCCAATGACCAGTTCCTGGCCTGAGTCATCAACCAAAGCTCAGACACAGCGGCAAGGACCGCCCCAATGGGGTGGTCCTTTTTTGATGCATCAGAGCTCTGAGCAAGTGCCGTTCAGACTCAGACCAAAGGAAAGCCGATCCGCACGGGTTCGTCATGACATCCTCAGAGCATGACAACAACATCACCGCCGCACGATTGAACCGTGGACATCGAACACAGCTATCTACTGGATCTCGAGAAGCAGGCGCGTCGAACCGGTTCAGGACTGACCGCCGGCGACCTGGCGGGGTATTGGCAGCTCAAGACCATGTGGCCCAAGGGACAAACAGAAGCCAACGCCTTCAACGGCTGGCTGCTGCGCAGCATCGGTGCCTGCCTCGAAATCAGCAGCGGACCCAGCGACGGGCTTCAACTGCGGAACGCCGTGAACCTCGCCGGTCTCACCCTCCAGTTCACTGGCCCAGGCGAACTGAATGGCCGCCAACCACTGCTGAAGTTCCGCTTTGAGCAGGTGGAACTGCTGCTCGGCCGCTTCACGCTGTTGAAAAAGGAGTTGCCGGCACCGGAAGAAGGTCGGGAGCCGTTTTTTGCCCTGATCAGCCGCAGCCCAGAGGGGTGGATGGCCGCACGGGGCAGAGGAGGCGGACTGGCGTTTTGGACTCTCAGGGGTTGAGACGTTGCTCGCACCAACCGTCTCGGAGCTCCCAGCTGCGGCGAAAGTGGGGATGGGGCTTGAGGTCGAGCTGCTCGACGCGTTCTAGAACAACACGCATGATCAGCAGATGCGAAGAGATCGGCTCGTCATCAGCCACCTGCTGGGGCCACGGCCCGTGCGCATCAAAGGGGTCACCAGGAGACGGCCAGGCCCAGACCATGCGACCGGACGGCGACAGGCGTTGCCAATGATCAAGCAACGCCTCTGGTTCCTGCTCAGCGGTGACGAGAAGCGCCCTGCCCCGAAGTCGAAACTGCTCTTTGGCCTTGCGAAACAACCAGCACAGCTCGACCCTCGGCTGACTGAGCAGCTGAGAGGGCTTTTCACTGCGCGCATCGGTCAGCAGCTCCAAGTCCCCACGAGAGCTCCAACCCCTAAACACCAGGGTTCTCACTCGTGGTGTGCCGTCTTCTGCAGTCGTCGCCAACTGCAGCCAGGTTGCGCCGGAAGATCGCCCCTCTCGTTGACGAGCACCGCGTAGAAGGGATCGCCAAGGGGGAAGATTCATCGTCGTTTCATGATCACTCGACATCATTCAGCCAGGGATCGAGAAACGCGAGCGGCCGCTGCATCGTTGCCGAAAATCCAAGAATGCCACGATCGCGGTAGACGTAGAGGAGGGAGTCGTCGCGATCCAGCAGAAATGTGCCGCCACGCTGGGTGATGAAGCGATCATCAGGCACGTAAGTGCTCCAGTTGCGGAGCACCTCGTTCATGTTGCGCAACCGCACGGTGGCCAGTTCAAAGGGGCGCTGAAACCCATCACCTCCGGCACGTCGGAACAAAGCAGCAGGTATCGGAGGCAGCACCCCGGTGGACACCGTTTCATCAGCATCAAAGCGTTGGGCAGCTGAACGGTCACCGGTGTAACCACGCAACACCTCGGCAAGGGTTCCTGGAGAACCGATGCCGGCACACATCAGCAAAAGCGAAGGCCAGGGCCCTCCCGGTGCCTGCAGACCGGGGGACAATTCAAGAGCTTGGTGCAACTTGGAATCAGGCTCGACCTCAAGCAACTCCCGAGGCAACCCCGTAAACGAGCAGAAGCGCTCTGCCCCGGCCTGATCACCAATCGCAATGGCCAGGGGGCGGATCCCTGCTTGTTCGAGCCTGGGCAGCACAGGCACCAGCGCCTGGGCATATTCCATCGAATCAAAGTCACCAAGCTGGGTCAGCAGCAGAACCAGACGTTTCAAACCCTGATCATGGCCTCGGCTCTCGCCAATCCGTTCCAGCAGTGCTTGTGGTGCGTTCATGACTGGGTTAACGACAGTGACGACTTGGGGTCCGACCTGAACGACAGCATGGACTGTTCCGGCCACAAACGGTGATCGATGACACCAGGGCTCTGACGAATGAAGCTTGCCGACGCGGCGTGGTCAGTGCAGCGTAGGGAGAGCACAGACAAACCTGACCATGGGACGGGTCCAGAGGTTGGCAGCTCAAAGGCAGGTCACGCCTTACGAGCTGTCGCGCAACATTCTTCAAGAAGCCGGCTACGGGATCATCCGTCGAGAGGCGAAGACTCCTGCTGGGCATCGCGGCTATGACGTGATCTTTCCCTGCACGATTGATGGGCAGCCACATCAGAAAATGATGCGACGAACATGGCTGATCGAACTGGCTGAATTAGTGCTGGAAGGATTCAAGCCAGCGGAGATTGCCACCAACTATTTCAAACGAGAATTCGACTCGTAGCGCGATATGGAGTAAAAACTGACAGGCAATATCAATGATGAAAATTTAACAGAAGACACCTCTCCCCTCAGCTCCGAGGCGAAAAAAATCGCTGAAAGGTCCCATCATTCTTGGAGGACAATCCCTCAAAGAGAAGTCCCATTGCAGAGCCTCACACCCCGAGCGCGCTTTTCTGCGAACGACATTTTCTCAGCATTACTTTCACGAATCACCTCGTCAACGCAGTGATTGAAATACCGCGCTTGATTCGCCAGCGGAGAAATCTGGATCGCTCCATAGATCACAGCAAAGATCAAAAGCACTGGATAAAGGTGTGCATTAATCAGTTCACGTGCTTGAGACATTGACGGATCCATCACTGACTGCGCAGTAGCAACGAAGACACCATCGCGTCAAGCGAGAACGCCAGCGAACAGAGCCTGAAAGCTGAAGTCAAACAACGAATTAAGCCGCACCATCAGCCCAAAAACAGTGATCAGTTCTCCACAAAAAGGGGCGTCAACAAGCTGAACAAATCAATCAGGCCACATCACCAACACACCGACCGCCGAACCACGTCCAACCAGATCGTCGAAGCTGAAGGGCCTGCTCCAAGCCAGCAATGTGAGCAAACAGGAAAGCCTGGCTCAGGTCTCTTGTCTCTGGACGCAAAACTGGGTTTGATAGTCGTGTGTCACCCGGGAGCCCCCGCCGTGATCGGTCAAACCAGGATTTACTGCCATCAGGGAAAGGACTTCCTCCTTGTTGAGGTTCCATCCCAGGAAGCCCAATTGCAGATCCAAGAACTCACGGATCAAGGCTGGCAGATTGAGGCTGAAATCCCTGTCTGACCAGCTGAATTCGGCAGCAAAACCTGTGATCACCCAGGCCGGCCTGAATCGTCGTCGTCAAATTTCTGCACAGCTGAATCAATCAGCCCCTGGGTGTCCGTGTTCAGGGAAGCCACAACAAAAAACACCAACGACAACACCCCTGCAGCCGCAATCACCACAACGCTGAGATTGCTCATCTCAAGATTGCCGTAGCGGAAAGCCAGATAAATCATCGTTGTCGCAGCAGCTCGAACCTGACGAACCGCAGTCCGTTCGCAGAACCATCAATGTACGCATTGGCGGAAACGCGACGACACCAAAAGCGGCAACGACCAAAAGTCAGCAAGGCCTTGCGTTGACACATTCGTACTACAGCACTAGAACAGATGTATCAGCAGAGGATCCATGGCTCCGAGCTCCCCCTATGCACCGTTCAAGGCTGAGGAGTGGATGCGTGCGTCCCTGATCACCCCACGGAAACGATGCCAAGCCATGGTTGGATCCAGGATCCCAGCACTCAGGACACGAAACGGTTCCATGCCGACGAAAAAAGCTGGAACCGCGACCCGAGGGTGTTCGTGGATTCAGGGCGACCTTTTCCAGACCAGGCACCACTGTTGACCACACGCGTGCATTTAAACCAGGACACGGCTGAACGCCTCTGGGGTGAGCTTCTACGTGTCGGTTGGCTTCCATGCAGGCCCCAGTGGGCCGCTGATGCTGAATTCTGAGCCCTCAACACTCGCCAGACGCAGCATCTGTCGTCAGCCGAACTGATATTGCTTGCGAACGGGTTGATGAACCTGCCAGGTGCACGACAGGCCTGCTGGGAATTCAACGAGATCGCCAGCACCGAATCGAACCGGCTCACCATCTTCTGGCGTCACCGTGACATCACCCTCAAGCAGCAGGCAGGTTTCCCGTTGGTCGTACTGCCAGGGGAAAGAGCTGATTTCACAGGCCCAGACAGGCCAGTCGCGAACACCCAGAGCCAGGATCACACTCTCCGGGCAGTTGGAGGTCACACAGATCATCGCGGGGTTGGTCGCGGCATCAGAAAACCATGATTACTCGGCGCCGGCCCCACCCATCAGGTCCTGGCCATTGCCCCCTTGATTGGCCGGCGATGATCACAGCTGTGATGGAGTCTCTGCAAGAGCGGCCATTATCGAGTCTGGCTACTACGGCTATCCACCAAGCACCCGCAGACAGGACTACGTGCTTGTTTTGTTGCAGCTGCTTTGGCGCATGCGCTTCGACTTGCTGCTGCTGCTGATCACTGTTCTCGTGCATAACGACTGGATCCCCCGCAGCTGGACCGCCAACGAAAGCGTGGTACGGATCATGGGCATAGCGGCATCGATTTTTCTCGGTTTTCGCAATACCCAGGCCATTGGGCGCTGGTGGGAAGCCCGCAAACTCTGGGGAACCGTTGTGAACGTGAGCAGAAACTGGGCAGACTCACTGCGGGCGCATCTCGACAGCAGCAGGCCGCCCGGACGTCAGGAACGCAAGTTGCTGCGTCTGCAAGTTGCCATCGTGTGGCAGCTGAACTTTCAGTTGCGCAACTTCTGGCATCGAGACCTACGAGAGTTACAGGATCAATTGCTCCAGGATCTGAGGTTGCCCAGCACCACCAGTCTTCGCCAACTGGGACAGCTGCGGGGAGTCTGGATTGGGGATCTCCATCGCCAAGGCTTAACCGATGGATTTGGACGTCTGCAGCTGATGCAAGTGGGCAACGCCTGCACCGATGCCATTGGCGGCTTGGAGCGAATCCGCAACACACCACTTCCTGCCTCTTACGAGGTTTTATCCGACTTCTGAACTGGTTGTTCGTCCTGTTGCTGCTGTTGTACTTCCACGACCTGGGTCCCAATTCACACAGTCGTTTTGGAGGCGTGGTGATCGTGGTGCTGTTCCTGATGGCCGAACGAATCGGCGCCTATGTGGAAGGTCCGTTTGATGCAGATTGCAGCAGCTTTTCCCTACCGCTGGACAGCATCTGCCTCACGATCAGCCACGACCTGCTCGATCACGCGACCGAGCACGTGCAACACCTGAAATCGGATGACCCCGTGCGCTGGACCTGATCAGAACAGGATCATCATGCAAGCCACAGTTAGCTGGCTCCCAGATATTGATGCCTGAATTCCCAGGCCACAGAACAGCGATACTGATAATTCAGGCCAGCAATGCCAATTCTTTTGCACGATGCATCGGTCATCGCTGCACCTTCAGGAACTTCTGAAAGCAGTTTGTTCAGCGTGACCTCTCGGTTTCGCCCGCTACCGGAGATTGATAAATCATTGGCAAAAGCGGCAGTCCCAAACCCCAGCAGCAAGAAGCCGAGCAGAATTACGCTGAGGATTCTCATGACCAACGAGACCGCTTACCCAGCAATAGCCAAAAAGAGAAACGACGGCCAAATGCTTGAGTCGTTCTGATCCTCAAGGAATTGCGCTGCAGCTCAGCAGATGTTTCAAGGAAACTGCTCCTGTGGTCATCAGTTCAGATGACTGGTGTCAAGGATTGATCGTGAATGAAGCCTCATAAGATGACTGAATGCCTGGACATTTGATCCGCATGCCTTCGTTTCTGGTTCAGATCACCATCCCGTTTGTTCTTGCGCTGCTCCATCTTGTCGGGCCCATACCAACCGACCTGGCGACGGACGGCGGTCACCTGAGTCCCTGCCCAGGTCCTGAGCACTGCGCAAGCAATCAATGGGTCGTTACAGATTCCACTGCTGCCCTGAAACAGCTGGCTGAACGAATTGAAGCCACTCCTCGCACCGAGATTATCGAGCAGAGGGGCAACTATCTGCATGCCACCTACAGCAGCAGGATCTTCGGTTTCATCGATGACGTTGAACTCTCTGCAACCGATGCCGTCACTCTTGAGGCGCGTTCCATCTCGCGCCTTGGAGAGTCCGACCTCGGCGTGAATGCACAACGTCTTGAGAGCCTCGGCACAACGATCGAAACTCCGGAAGCTTGAATCGCAGCCAGACAAACCTCTTCAACCAACACTGTTGTTACAGCTGGATGCCTGACGAGTCGCCTAGGTGTTGACTGAACCCAACAACTGAGCAGTTCCGAGACGCACTGCTCAACAGAGACACCACTTTGCCTTGAATTCCTCCAGCATTCGCAGATTTATCTTCACTCTGATCACCGGATACCTAGCGATCTTTGGGGTTCAGCAACTTCCCTATGAGTTTGAGAATCAGTGGATTGTTCTGATTCCGGTTCTGATCGCTGTTTACATCATCACCGTCTGGCTGGATGGAATCTTTTTCAAAGATTTTACCGTAAAGGAGACAACTGAAGCCGGAGCAAAGAAAGCTCAAAAGCAATCATCGAATAAGGGTTTTGGCCAATAAGCAGACAAAACTCAGAACAGACAACTCGACTCATCAACTTCAACTTCTTCATGAACGGAGCTGACAATTTGGTGTCCATGCACACGACCGCATTCCGGCGATGACGAGAAGGTTCACCTGTCTCCCCGCCATGGGTGGCACGACGAGAAAACTCAGAGGCAGAGCTGGCACTCTGCTTCTTTTTCATGGGCGGCAGGCATACACGCTCAGCACCGTGCCTTCATCGGTACTGCGGGTTCCAACCCGATGGCAATGAGCCTCAGCCGGTGGGGTTCTTGAACCCACGTGAATCGTGACATCGGCCTTCGCTGCGCTGGCCAAGACAACGACAAAGGCTGCCAGGGAGAGCAGAGCCGTGATCAACCATCGCATGGCCTGACGTCAAGGGAATCGATTCTGGCCAATGGCTGCTCTTGCGGTGGCTGCTCTTGCGGACGGGGATCTGGCCCAGAGCCGATCAGAAGCTTTTTGAAGGCACTTGACCCGGCGCCATTGGATGCATTAGTACATCAGTACCATTTGCAAGCAGGTCATGGACGAGTGGGGCTACGTCGACGCAAGTGAGCTGCAGAACTGGAAAGGAGCACGGATCTGCCTGACTTGTCAGCACTTCGCCTATGGCGTGGATGGCCACTGCAGGACGATGGTGGCCTGCAACCTCAGGCAGCAGCAGCTCCAGCAGGGCGATCATCTGGTCAAGCGCTGCCGCCACTGGAGCCCCACCTGGCAGGACCAGGCCGGATGGTGCCCCGAGTACGGCTGATCAACTCCAATACTTGTTCAGAGTCGAGGATCGACCTTCAAAGACCAGCCCGGGAGACATTTCCCCTCACCGACAGGCATAGACGGGGCGATGCGGCCCAGGCAACGGCTTGGTCTGAGTGACAATCTGGGTCAAACGGCGACGCAGGGCCACACAGTCTTGGCACTGGCATGGCTCATCATCATGAACACTGGCATGAACCCGGACAGGCTGAAATCGGCTGCGCATGGGAGACGACATTTTCTCTGTTGTGACGCGCTCCGCCGATTCCGGCCAGCAGTTATCACAATCCTGTGATTGTTTTGCATGAACCAACGCCTGGTGATGCTTGAGCAACAAGCAGTCGCCAATCAGGACGCAATCAACTCGGCCAGATCGAGACCACTCTGAAGGGCTCCCTCCGCCATGCCGAAGCCGGGTCCCGCAATCCAGTCGCCACAGAACCCAACACGGGCTTTGTTGCACCACTGCAGCGCTTTTGGCATTCCTTGCTCCAAGGGTTGAGCAGCTCCCCAGCGCATCACGCCAAGCGAATGCACACTGGTCACCATCCTCTGCAGTGACGGCCAGGGTCCGAGAAGCTCTGGCAAAACACTCAGCAATCGCTGTTCCTGAATGGTCAGAAGCTGTGGCTGCGTTTCAGGCGTGATCAACGCACCATCGTCAAGTCCATGGATCACCAGACCAAGACGCCCCTGCTGCTGTCTCTGCAGCACAAGACGTTCCACACCGAATTGCTGCTGCGCCCGAGGCGTCAGCCAGATCTGCCGCGGCAAAGGATCAAGATCCATCGCCGGAAACTCCAGCATCAGATTCCAGCGAATGCTCGCTTTGAGGCCGGCAATCGAGGCGAGTGCCTGATCAAGGAGAAGATCGTGCCGCTCAGGAACGGCATCACGCAAGGGAACATCGCTCCTGCCAAGCATGGCCAATGAACGGGGATGGGCAAGGAGCGTCCCGCTGAGCACGAGATTGCTGGCACAAGCCCCACCAGGGAGAACCCAGCTCTCACCATCTCTAGAAAGCGTCTGAATCCGCTCCCCAAAACAAACACCAACTTGATCAGAGCCATCAGAAAGCAACGTCTCCGCAACCGAAGCCATCGTTGGGATGCCTCGCCAGCGCGGACCGCGCAATAGAGGGTGATCAGGAGGTGCAACGACAGCACCGTGATGGTCCAGGCCAACAACAGGATCATCATCAACACGAATGACGCCGCGTTGTTCCAGCGATTGCATCAGCTTCCGCAAATGGCCTTGAGGCTCACTCTGAAAACTCAGGGTCGGAGATCCGTGATCCAGACGCCAAAGAGGGGCGTCGCGCCGCCGCCTGGTGGCACAACGTCCACCGGGTCCTCGACCGGCTTCCAGAATTTGAATGGTCCCGCGCCAGTCCCTGTTGCTCAGCGCTGAGACCAACGCGCAACCTGACAGCCCAGCACCGATCACAACAAGATCAACATCCTTGCCAGGCATGGAAACCTCTGGAAAAGCCTCGATTCTGAAGGAGCCATCAAAAAAAGACGGGTGGCGGCCCGTCTTGACTCTCCCTAAGCGCTTCCCGGAGTAGTTCTCCGTGCACACCCCTTATCGCGTGAATAACACCCAGGCGCCCTAGGAATCGATACTCAAATCATTGAACATGAAAAATCTAGTTCAACGTCTTGAATCAAGGCCTGTTCAGGCAATCGAAATCGACAATTACGAACTAGCTTCAAGAGAGAGAGCCGAGGACATCCTTTTCTCTTCGTTCACTAGAAAATCAGACCACATGCCGACAAGGAAACTTAGTGTGGACAAAGCACGAACCTGCTCATTAGAACCCGGCCTGGTGTACTTAAAATCCATAAACATCTGATCAGCAACGGACTGTTGTTCCTTGCAACGCGAATCAATCGACATCAATCAACCCCTTGCTTTAACGGAAGGCAGGTCGGTCGACTGAGCCAGCACGTAGACCACACCTGCAGTGATCACAGCGGTGAAAGCGATGAGACCGTAGATGGCAGCAGAGTAATCAGTCATCACCTGGCTTGTGAAGTTGTGTAAACAATACTAGCCCTTTTGTAAAGCTGTGTAACTAAGTGATTGTGCTGATCGATCTCTCGCCAACACCGCTGCCGTATCAGGAGCGAGGTCTATGGCTGGGCTTTATGGCTAGGTTTCGTGCCTGCCTCGATCGACTATGACGCGCACGATTGCCGTAAGCGGCGCCTCGGGCAAAACAGGCTTCCGTGTTGCCGAAGAAGTCCTGGCTTCAGGCGATCAGGCCAGGCTGCTTCTGCGTCCTGATTCTCAGATTCCCTCATCACTGGAGGGCTGTGAACAGCACCGACTCAGCTTGATGGATTCCAGCACCTTGGACGACTCTCTGCGCGGCGTGGACGCGCTGGTGATCGCGACAGGAGCACGTCCATCCGTTGACCTGACGGGGCCCATGAAAGTCGATGCTTGGGGCGTCGAACGACAGGTCGAGAGTTGCCAGCGCCTTGGTGTGAAGCGCGTGGTGCTGGTCAGTTCCTTATGCGCAGGGCGCTGGAAACACCCACTCAACCTGTTTGGCTTAATCCTGGTTTGGAAGCGTGTTGGTGAGCGCAATCTGGAAAACAGTGGGCTCGACTGGACAGTGATCAGACCTGGTGGACTCAATGAACGCGAAGACGATCTGGACGAGGAAGGCGTGCTGTGGACTGGAGCTGACAAGCAGGAAAGCGATTCAATCCCTCGCCGCCTGGTTGCACGCTGCTGCATCGAAGCCTTGAACACCTCCGATTCGATCGGAAAAATCCTTGAAGTCACCAGTTCCAAGCAGCAGCCCGTGGTGAGCTTGCAGGACGCAATCATCAGCTGTTGAGTCGCTAATGGCAACCGAATCCTGACAACATCGAGAGGGCGGAACGCGAGGCATGATCATGCTCTCCTCCGTTGTGCTGCAGTTCTGTGCCCTGGAAGCCGGCCGAAGCCTGGACCAGCCTCACCCCCCGTGCAGGACGCCGTCATTTCCGCGTAGTTCTGCAAGGCGGACGCGGCTCTGAACGCTGGGTTGAACTGGCTTCACTGCTGGAGCCTCAGGTGCGACTCAGAGAACGCTGGACGCAGCTTCAAGACAAGGCGCAATGGCAGAGCGGCTGGCAGCCGATCCCCCCAGACGACTCAGACGGAATCTGAATCCAAGGGCTTGCTTGCGATCACTGCAAAAAAGGGATCTCCCTTCGCGCCGACCCAACCGAGAGGGCCGGATTGCTGCGTCTGTTCAGCAACCAATTCAGGCTTAGGCCATCCCTGCGCCATCATCACCTCGGCCACGTAGCGAAGGTGGTCGCCGTCACCGCCATCGGTCCAGATCTGAGGCGCCTTTGTGAAGAACATGCGATTACTGAAAGCACAGATGACCTGACCCTTGGGGCGGGTGATGCGCAGCAGCTCGGCGGCCACAGACTCCGGCTGCTGCAGATACTGCCAGCCGGCCACGATCAAGGTGCAGTCGACACTGGCGTCGTCGAGGGGAAGAGTCTGATCGCGATTCAGGTTCTGCACCCAGTGACGGTCGAGACGCGGATTGGCCTGCAACTCCTGAGCATTCAATCCATGGCCGATCACCTGCTCGTAGTGCTGTTCCTCGGGCAGATGACTCACCCAGCTGCTCATCAGATCAAGAACAACCGCACAACTGGGGATGCGGTCGCGATATAGCTGGGTCAAGCGCGAACGAAACGCTGCATCGAGATGCTGAACAAAGCGGGGGTCGCTGTAAAACAGCGCATCATCGCTGTCATCGAGCTTGAAGCGCTCGTTGTCGTTCAAGACCTGCACGGCCACGGGTAATTCCTGATGTCCAATCAACCCGGAACCTAAAGAAACCAGCGACGAAGCGCGTCTCTAGGCGCGTTGCAATGCGCAGCTGGTAGGTGTGTGGTTGATCAAAGAGACAAGCTCTCCAGCAATTGCTTCTGAGCCCGCTGTCCGGTGATCGCATGGGCAGCCATCGCTCCACTGGCGGCCACAGGCGGAATGCCGATACCAGGGAAGGTGCTGGCTCCACATTGAAGAAAACCTTGCACAGGCGTCTGCACACCTGGGAACAACCCCTTGGCAGCCGACAGCGCTGGGCCATAACTGCCCTGATGCACCGACAGGAAATGACGATGGGTGAGAGGCGTGCCCTCCATCACGATCCGACAGCGGCTGCGCAGATCCGGGATGCACTGCTCAAGCACCTGCCAGAACACCGAACAGCGCTGCTCCCGCTGCTTGTCGTAGGCAGCCGTTGAACGTTCCAAACCACTCCAGTGCGACCACGGTTCATTGGCCGGTGTGTAGGCATGCAGAACGTGCTGACCGGCAGGCGCCATCGCGGCATCAAGCACCGACGGAATCGAAACCACCACGGCATTGCGTTCGGCCTCGATTCCCCGTTCCCAGTCTCCAACCCACACCGTATGAATGGGCAGATCCTCGAGGCCACTGGCATCAAAGCCCAGGTGCAGATGGAGAAAGGAAGCGCAGGCTGGAGTCTCTAGGCGTTGATGGCGCCAGGAAGGCGATGTCGCCTCAGGCAACAGCTTCGCCGTACTCCAGGCATCAGCGTTACTGACCACATGATCCGCAGCGAACTGTTCACCATTGACCAGCTCGACGCCGACGGCCCTGTCTCCATCCAGCAAGACCCGCTTCACCCGGGCGCCAAGGCGCAAGCTGCCGCCATGTTTCTCAAGACCACGGACGAGGGCCTGAACCACAGAAGCACTCCCACCTTTGGGGAAATCAAGGCAGGCCTCAGGTTCAAACCATTCACCAAACAGTGTTGCCATCGCTGCCGCATTGGTGTCTGCCATGGGCATTCCACTGATCAGAAAACAGAGCAAATCAACCCAATGGCGAAGGAAGGGATCCTGAAGGTGACGATCCACCAGCGGACCGAAGGCACCGCTGAGATGGCGCAGAGCCGGTAGGTGGGGGAGCAATCGACCGCTGCGTCGCAGAAGTGGTCCAAGACCGTCGAGTCCACCCGGCGGTAGTGCCAATAACGGCAGTGCGTCCGCCGCTGCTGCGATGGGCTGCAACACCTCAGCGAAACGACGCCACTCCTCGACCGCCGCCGTTCCTCGCAGATCAGCGACAACCTGTTCGAAACCGTCAGCGCCCACCCCGATGCGCAGATGTCCCTCGGGGAACAACACATCCCAGTCTCGATAGGGGATGACCTCCAGAGGTTCATCCAAGGCTTTGAGAATCTGAGCCAACGGGTTGCTGCTTGGCCATCGGCCAAGTCCGCTCCAGAGAGAAGGGCCTGATTCGAACTGATAGCCCTGCCGCTCAAATCCATGTGCAGCTCCGCCCGGATGGCCATGAGCTTCGAGAACCATCACCTCATGGCCAGCTCTGGCACAGAGCGCAGCACAACAGAGACCACCGATACCGCTGCCGATCACGATCACCTCACACTTGGTGGTCATGCTGCGATCCGCTCGGTGTCTGGTCAGTTCATAGCGGGTCGGAGCTGAATTCCGACACATGAACATCGGCTGTCACCAACATGGCGAACCGAGATCGGCCAAAAACTGCTTCAGTGATCAGAGAGAACATGTGGCTGGATTGATCGCTCTGCCTCTGATTCTGCTGGGCTTGGCCTGGCTTCAGGAACTGGTGGATCAACTGCTCCTCGGCGGTCGCTGGAACCTGGCGATGGGTCCTGGAACACCTTGGTGGACCTTGTTCACAGCACCATTCAGCCACCAAGGCTTCGGCCATCTACTCACGAACAGCCTGGTGTTTCTACCGCTGAGCTATCTCGTACTGGCCAGAAGCCAGAGGGCTTATCTGAGCATCTGGATTGCCGTGATCGTTCTGGAGATTCCTGTCTGGCTGTTGTGGCCGGTTGGTTCGCACGGCTTGTCCGGAGTGGTCTACGGGTTGCTGGGCTATCTGGTGCTGATCGGTTTTCTGGAACGACGTCCTCTGTCGATCCTGCTGAGCACCATCGCGCTGCTGCTCTACGGAAGTGCCCTGCCTGGCCTGCTTCCCTGGGCATCTCCCACCGGCGTGAGCTGGATCGGACATGCATCCGGATTTGCAGCCGGAATGCTGGCTGCACTGGCGTTCCATCAATCGCCGGATCAGCTGGCTGACTGATCGCTGTCGGCACTCTGCTCGGCAGCCTGGATTTTGAACAGGAAGCGACTGGAAAGACGCACCGCGAGAACGGAGGCAGCAGCCCCATAGCCGATGAAGGTGGCGGCCTGACCGAAACTCCCTTCTTGATAAAGATCAGCGTGGAGAAGCAACCAATCCACTAATGAGGAAGCAGTGCCCCAAATCACGACCCAGACCGACACGTATATCACTCCCCGTGAGATGTTGTTCAAGACGAGACAGCAAGCACTCAATCAACGCTAAGCGAACCTCAGTCGCGTCTCAGCCAGGAATCGGCCCCTGCGAACCAATCGCCGAGGTCATCGGCCTTGGGACTGTGCTGCTGGTCGGGTTCGGCACTGCCCAGATCAAGACCATCGAGAAGGCTGTCAAGACCTTCGAGAGGGAGCCCAAAAAGTTGTTGCCGCCGAGCACGACGCAGCCAGGACGAGACCGTGCGATCGCGGTCGGCGAATTTCTGGAGATAAACACGATCCGACAGACTGACACTGGACCCCTCAGCCACTCGCCGAAGGATTGACTGCAGTTTCAGGCGGGTGCTGGTGGTGAGCATGGCCCGAACACTCCGAACTGGTGACGTTATGGCTTGTCATAGCGACAACGATGCCAGCGATCAAATCCATCGGCGCAGACAGACAAGACAACAATCAATGGCTACAACAAAGGGCAGTGATGAACAGTGAGAGGAGCATCGATGAGTGATCAGGAACAGCAAAGACCTGTCGTGATTCAAGAGGGTGGCAACGGGATTGGACTTGTTCTTGCCGCATTGATCGTGGGTGGCGCCATCGTCTACGCCGTCAACATCTGGTCTAATACTCAGCAACAGAAGCTCAGAGTGCCGGCAGAAGCGATCCAAAAAGGCGTTGAATCAGTGAAAGAAGCGATCAAGCCTGGGTCTTGAATGAGCCTCATTACGCTCCAGCTTTGAACATAGCAAGCAGATCATTCAGAAAGCCTGGAAATAGAATGTCGTGCAGGAATCAAGACTCCTGCACAAACACAAACCATCCAATATCGAAATCATTGATCAACACATGAAGAGCTTTGTTGCCATCGTTCTTTCAATCACAACCCTGCTAGCAGGCTGTACAGCATCAGATCGATTTGAAGAAAAAACATTTCTGAGCAATGGCCCCTTTCAACAAGGAACCATCGGGATTGACAGGTCAAAACTTCAGACAGTCGTGACATGGTGCAGCCCAACTCTTCTGCAAATGGCGGTTTACGACGACGTTGAAGAGACCTACCCCATGCAGTACGAGCGGTTGGAAGGACAAGACCATCCACTCCAGGTCTCCATGACGGTATTTCCTCAAGACTTGCCGTTCAGCTATACCTCGGACTACAGCACACCAACAGATGTCACCAGTGTCTGCAGCCCTGCAAGCATTCAAACGACGCTGAGCACTGAGACGGGAACATCAGTGGACCTCAACGAGAACCTGGGACAAGTGTTTGAGGTCAGAAGCGACAAACTGGCGGCCGTGACGGTGGATTGCGATGCAGGCAAAGCTGGTTATTCAGAAATCAGTCAATATCGCGGACCGGACTATGGACAGAAAGGAGGAGTAGTTCTGATCCCAGCGGGCGAAGCCTCGGACGTGACTGCGGAATGCAAAGATAAGAGTTTCTCGATTAAAATCAGCACAGCAAAAAGATCATCACGGAGGTAGTATGAATACATACCAGAGCAATATTTAACTTAGAAAGCAGCGCAGGAAAAATCCAGCCCTGATCAATTAACGCTCATTAAACGATTTCAGAACCTTGTCCAAAACAATGATATTCCTCATGTGCTGAACCTCTGTGAGCCCGTTGATGCTCATAAACTCAGCGAGACGATCCGGATAGTCAATAATTTCACGACCGGTATCAACAAACTGGCAAAAAGCCTTCAGCAGCTCATCCTTATTGTCGGCACGCTGAATAGCACAGCAACACCAATTGATTGCAGCATGTTCTAGAAGCTGATGATCTCTAAGCTGCAACCTTAAATTTTTAATGACTGCCTTTGTTCTTCTTACATAAAGAGCCCATATAAGGCCAAGACACACCAAAACAATTGTCTGTAGCACGCACGCATGGCAACTAAAGAAAGACTAATCCAGGCGGAACGTCATGTCATTTCGCAAAAGCCTTTGACTCAGAAGAAGACTCATCAATCACCAGCGACTTTTGATTCGGCTCTTGTTCTTCCGCTGACTCTTGAAAAACAATGTCTATTTCAGCGACCCAAGCAACGATCGCAATTAAACCGACAACGGTTCCAATCACTAGAGCGATCCGTCGATTCGACATGCAACTCATTGAATCAGGAGCCGAGACTACAACGAAAGGGCTTGCAGCAGTCTGCACAGGCAACCAAGCCAAAGATGCTGTCACCGAACTAGGGAATCAGGTCAAACCACATAATTAAGACAAAGCCAACAGGAACAGAGGAAAGGCCAGCCAACAAAAATGAAAGCAGCAACGCGTCACTCAACCCATACTGCGCTTTGAAGTCGATAGCCGTTGACATAGAGACATGGATGAGCCTGCTATCTGAATAATCCCAAGGTGAAGCGTAAACCTGAGGACAGGCTGAGAAATCAATGAATGATTGTTCCATCCAATCCAGTGATCCCCGATCACAATCAATTCAAAATGATTGCAATCCTTCTCAGAGCCTAAGCGCTATTGATTAGTCAGCCATTTTATAGAGGTCGGGGAAAAGCCTTTTGGCTCGTTGTGGGCAATGATCGATGGCATAAGACATCATGCCCTCCATCATAGGCAGTGCGTAGCGATCATCTTCAAAGTCCATTTTGCTAATCACTGACATCGGAATGCTTGCCTGACCCATGGCAATGGCAGTTCCTTCTTCCATCGCTTCTTGAGCTGCTTTCTTAGCGCAATACTGTTTTCCAGCTTGCGTGCCGATACTGTATGAAAACTGGATTTTTCTTGCAGAGTTGCCGCGGAAAGAGCGCTGGGAGTTGATAGCGCCAAGGCAATAGAAGCAGCTGCGATCAATCGATTGCGGAGGGTCATACTGTTTCCCTAAAGCCTTAAAATTCAGTATAGCCACTACATGCATGCCAGAAATGTCGACGAACTTGATTCTTTTTCCCGAAACGTTGCCATAACGTTTCGTTCATCAATTGATTCGTGCTGAAAGCTTGTTGTCTTTTTCGGCTGTTCAGCAAGACGCTGATGCGAAGTGATAAAGGCCAGAGATCCAGCTCAATCTCTTCATTTTTTTGAGCTTGTGCAGCTTGCTCCTGCAGAGGGGATGGAGACCGACCCAGACTCAGCCACCTTCCATCGATTGTTGATGGCTGTGCTGGCGAAACAGATCGCTGGCCTCGTCAATCTCAGTGAGTTCAGCTTTGTTCTGAGGTTTGTCGTCTTGACGCTGCTGCTGCTGCTGTTCACGCTCCTGTTGCTGCTCTTCCCTACGCACAGCCCGTGCATAGGCGTCGCTTGAATCAGAACTGTTTCGGCGCTGTTCAGGGCTCATGAACCCACAGTTCGAAAACCTGTCAATCTCTCATCCCAACAACAGCGCTGCAATCATGGCTGTCGATCTCAAGGCGTGATGAACAAGGGGGAAAGAGCCAGAGTGATCCTCGATCGGCTGAATGAGCAGTATCCCGAGACGCCGATACCCCTGGATCACAGCGATGCCTTCACGCTGCTGATCGCCGTTCTACTCAGCGCTCAGTGCACCGACAAAAAGGTGAATGAAGTGACTCCAGCACTGTTCTCCGCTGGACCAACGCCCGCTGCCATGGCAGCACTCGACGAAACAGAGATCCACCGCCACATCCGACAGCTGGGACTGGCCAAAACCAAAGCACGCAATGTGCACAAGCTCGCCCACATCCTCGTGAATATCCACGACGGAGTCGTTCCAGAGAGTTTTGAAGAGCTTGAGGCGCTACCAGGCGTCGGGCACAAGACCGCCAGCGTGGTGATGGCGCAGGCTTTCGGTGTCCCTGCATTCCCCGTGGATACTCACATTCATCGCCTGGCTCAGCGCTGGGGGTTGAGCAAAGGCGCCAGCGTTGTGAAAACAGAAGCAGATCTAAAGGCTCTCTTCCCAGAGGAGCACTGGAATCGACTCCACCTGCAGATCATTTTCTACGGCCGTGAGCACTGCAGTGCACGCAGCTGCGATGGCACCGTCTGCAAGCTGTGCCGAGAGCTCTACCCGAAACGCCGCAAGCCGGTGATCTGGCGTAAACCCTGATGCAGGCGCAACACATCACTCCACCGATCGCCCTCACCATCGCGGGAAGCGATTCAGGAGGAGGTGCCGGAATCCAGGCTGATTTGCGCGCCTTCATGGCCTTCAGGGTTCATGGCTGCAGTGCCCTGACCTGCGTCACCGCGCAAAACACCTGCGGAGTAACCCGAGTGGACCCCATACCGCCCGCAGGCCTGGAGGCACAGCTGCAAGCCGTCAAGAACGACCTACCTGTCGATGCACTGAAAACCGGCATGCTGCTGAATCGCGAGCTGATTCAAACCACCGCTGAACTCTTACGGCACTGGAGCATCCCCAAGGTGATCGACCCGGTGATGGTGAGCCGCACAGGCGCCGTGCTGCTGGAAGATGACGCGATCGCCGCGCTTCGCGACGACCTGCTGCCGCTGGCAACCCTGCTGACCCCGAATCGCCATGAGGCGCGATTGCTCAGCGGCCATGAACTGAGCGACGACAGTGACATCGAAGCAGCAGCAGCCGTGATCCACGCCCAGGGACCTGCGGCAGTTCTGATCAAAAGCGGCAGCGATCGATCCCAGGGTGGCCGGGATCTGCTGTTCAACGGGACGCCTCAATGGCTTGAGGGCTCCTGGGTCGACACTCCCCATACCCACGGCACAGGCTGCACGCTGTCAGCAGCCATCACCGCAGGATTGGCTCTCGGAGAGGATCTCGATGTGGCAATTACGGCGGCGAGTGCGTATGTCAAGCAATGCCTGAGGCAGGCTCTGGCCATCGGTCAGGGGCAAGGCCCGATCTGCCACTGGGCAGCAATCAGACCCATCAGTTCTACTGATTAATGGCAAATGTCAACATGCTGTTACATTGCTAAACATCCGCAACGGTTCTGTGAATCAGCAACAAGCAAGCGACAAGTGGTTCCAGGATTCAGCAGCCCACGCCATCCATGAACAGCAGCTGGAGCGGGTGGAACGTTTCAATGGCCGTGCAGCCATGTTGGGCATCGTGATCGGCGTTCTCACTGAAGCCATCACAGGCCAGGGAATCGTCCATCAGATCGGACTCGGCCCCCTGGTTGATGGTTACGTCGCCTGCAGCGCCAAATATCTTCCGTTCTGTTTCTGACTCGGCGGAAGACCAGCAGGTCTCACTACGCCTGCTGGTCACACTCCTAGGTTGAAGCCAGTCGAACCAGAGGCATGGCTCGCAAGCGGCGCAAACTGAGCAAGGAGATGGAGGCTGAGATCAAAGCAGCCGAGAAGAAAGTGGAATTCGTCTCAGCGATGATCAGAGACATCCGTGATGAAGACGTTCAGAACGAGTACGCAGAAGCCTTTGCTCAAGTTCATGCCGCTTGCAGCCATCTGGCCGCGCTTTACGTCACCGAGGGGGTGACCGAAGAGAGTGAGGGAACCCTGGCTCTCTACAAAGGGTTATTGACGCGATTCGAAGAGGAATACGAGCTCTGAATTTGAGCTGCAGCTCCTGGCGCCACCCATGGCCGAGCCGCAGGAAGCCGGTACAACCGGTGCATCAAGTTCATTCAAGCAATGGCAGACCAGGGCCCATCGACCTCACCAAGCTCGAATCCCCGTTGGTTCGTTCTGCTGATGGCTGGCCGCTGGCTGTGGTGATCGCCGCATGGGCAGTTGCCGTGGCGGCCATTCAGATCCTTCGCCAACCCATCCCGATTGCCTTGCCACTCAATCAGCCGCTGCCTGTTCGGCTCGTGGGAGGCATCACCGTTAATCAGCTCTCTGCGCCGGTCAGCGTGAAGGGCGAAGAGCCTCTATCAATCGAAGCTGTCAAGGCGCTGCCCGTGAGCGGCGACGTGGGAGTGCCCAAAGGTGTGGCCGTGACCGAACCCATCAAGGTTGAAGGTGCTGTCACGGTGGGAGAAGTCAAAGCGCCGGTGACCGTGAACGGCAGCGACGGAGGTCCCGTGCTGGTCGGCACTCCCGATGGGGAACTGCTGAATGTGACCGGAGCAGTGAGAGTGGATTCTGTTGGAGGCAAGATCAACGTGCAGCTGCGCGATGCCGCCTAATCCGTCCTGCCCATCCCCTGACGCAATGCCCACGCCTTTGGATAGCGAGCTGAAATCTCTGAATCTGGCGGTGGTAGGGCATCAGGAGTGGGTCACCTTTTTGGAGGTCGATGCACTGCCCAGACCAGGCAGGATCGGCAGAGCTTCTCGAGACCTCGAAGAACCTGCCGGTGCCGGAGCTGTGATCGCAGTCCAGCTGGCACGCCTCACCGGTCAAAGAGTTCTGTTTTTCACAGCGCTCGGTCGGGATGCAATCGGCCAACGCAGCGAACAACGCCTCAGAGAGTTGGGAGTCGAACCAGTGGTGGCTTGGCGCGACCAACCCAGCCGTCGCGGAATCAGCCTGATGGATCCCAGCGGTGACCGTGCCATCACGGTGATTGGTGAGCGCCTGATGCCCACAGCTGAAGACGACCTCAACTGGGAACGACTTGCTGACTGCGACGGGGTCTTCGTCTCGGCCACCGACTGCGATGGCCTGCGTCAGGCTCGCCAGGCCAGAGTTCTGAGTGCAACACCACGACTCGGACTCTCGGTGTTGCAGCAGGCTTCAGTACCTCTGGACGCCCTGATCGGCAGCGCACTGGACCCCGGCGAACAGGTGCCCGAGAACTGTCTCAATCCGGCACCCACCGTTCGAATCGCCACGGAGGGTGAAGCCGGAGGCGTGCTGATTCCAGGCGGCCGTTTTGATGCTGTGCAACTGCCAGGCCCGATGGTGGAGTCCTATGGATGTGGCGACAGCTTTGCCGCAGGCGTCACCGCTGGACTGAGCGCAGGTTGGAGCACCGAACAGGCGGTTGCGCTGGGAGCGCGCTGTGGTGCTGCCTGCGCAACGCGCTTCGGGCCATACGGCGAACGCTGATCAATGCCATGCAAAGGTTGAAATTTGACTTCTCAAACGAAGAGTTCAGCGAATTAATTGCTGCTGCAAAGGAAGCACAGGTTCGCTGGAAAAAAGCCAGAACTCTATGGAAAGTGGGTCATCACGCCTATCTCAAACACAACGAACAGGAACTGACAAACAACATCAACCGGTTTAAGCAAACTGAGCAAATGCTTCTTGATCGCTACAAAAGCGTGACTGGCGACGACTGGCATCGGTGAGCCCCGCAATCACAATGACCTGGATCATTTCAGAACGGCTGAGGCCAAATCTCTGGCGCGCAACACCCAATCATTCACACACTCAGCAGACGCTGCAGTGACCTTTCCCGCTTCGACATCGCGATAGAGATCAGCAATCTTCCAGGCGCTGGTGCGTGGATCATCAGCCGAACGTGGGATCAGATGCAGATGCAGATGTCGGGCTCCCTCACCGAAAGCAATGGCATAGACCCGTTCGCAGCCTGTGACCGCACGCACCAGCTGGAAGGCTCGTAGGACAATAACGCCCCAATCCTGCGCTTCCTCAGGGGCAAAGTTGATTGGACCACCACAGTGTCGACGCGAATCAAGCAGGCACCAACCGGCTAACGGGGCAGGGCACAGATGGGGCAAGAGGCTTCGGCTGGCGGAGAAACCATGCGCTTCGGCAACGACCTGAGCTCACTCTGTCTGCGTCCCAGAAAAGGAGGGGGTTTTCGATTGCAATGGGCTCTATAAGACAGGGAAGCAGAAGGGCTCGCCTTCATGTCCATCCGTATTGGCATCAATGGCTTCGGACGCATCGGGCGTCTCGCCTTCCGACAGGCCATGGCCTGCCCCGACGTGGAGGTGGTTGCCATCAACGACCTGATCGAACTCGACTACCTCGCCTACCTGCTGCGTTACGACTCAACGCATCGCCGCTTCCCAGGTGAAATCAAGGTGGTGGATGGGCACTTGATGGTGAATGGCTGTCACATTCGCGTCACGGCCGAACGGGACCCCCGCCAGCTGCGCTGGGGTGACGTGGGAGCCGACTACGTGCTGGAAAGCACTGGCTTCTTTCTGACCGCCGACACCGCCCGCCAACACCTTGAGGCCGGCGCCAAACGCGTGGTGATGAGCGCTCCCTCCAAAGACGACACGCCGATGTTCGTCATGGGAGTGAATCACAACTCCTATGCAGGGCAAGACATCGTGTCGAATGCCAGCTGCACAACAAACTGTCTGGCGCCACTCGCCAAGGTCGTGAACGACCACTACGGAATCGTCAGCGGCCTGATGACCACCGTGCATGCCACAACGGCAACCCAGAAGCCGGTGGACAGCCCTTCACTCAAGGACTGGCGGGGTGGACGAGGGGCTGGGCAGAGCATCATTCCAAGCTCAACAGGTGCAGCCAAAGCGGTGGGTCGTGTGATTCCGGAACTGAATGGAAAACTCACAGGCATGGCTTTCCGGGTACCTACTCCTGATGTCTCTGTTGTCGACCTGACCGTGAATCTGGCCCAACCAGCCAGTTACGAAGAGATCAAGAAAACCATGAAAGAAGCCTCACAGAATGGTCTTTCCGGCATCCTCGGTTACACCGAAGATCCAATCGTGTCCAATGATCTTCTGGGAGAAAGCTGCACCTCAGTGTTTGATGCTGGAGCGGGCATGGCACTCAATGATAAGTTCATGAAACTAGTGGCTTGGTACGACAATGAATGGGCCTACAGCTGCAAATGCATTGATCTGATGCAGCACATGGCCAAGCATTCCGCTTAAGCAAGCGAGAACAAAATAGTTCAGTCAAGAGATCTCAGAACGTCCTTCCCAGTGGTTGCTTTTCAGTCAAGCGTGCGAATGCTTGCTGGCATGTCCAACGCAATGGAACCCAGGGAGCCGATGAAGAGAGCTCGTACAAAAGATCCATCTGGTCATCAAGTTGCAGTTCAACGCAACCCCAGGCAGCTGCAATTCTCGACTTCGTGTATTGGGGCGTGGTTTCGGCAAGAGCAGACCTAACAAGATCACTCTTCTCGCTGAACTTTCGCAAACCAACTAGACAACTCAGATAATAGTGAGTGACATAATCAGACCAGAGTCTTTCCTGCATACTCTCAATCACTGCAAGGCATTCGCTGCGATCAATCCGCATCAAACTCGCTGCAGCCCCATACTGTCGAGCTTCATCACGATGGCTGAGATTCCGCTCGATCTCATCAGGATCTGATCCACATTCCCACTCCGGCCTAATGTCTAACAACAAAGGATCATCGCGAAGCAGCTGCTCAAACAAAGCCTGATTTTCAGGTTTCGAGAGAGACTGGTTGCCATCAACGATCTGCAAGAAACTCTTGGCTCGAAGCGACATCGATACCGGCGCACGTACCAAGACATGCAGCAGGCTTTCATCCCCGGAATCACCAATATCAATCACCGCAGATCTCCGCTTACCCGCAACCAGATCTGTAAGACATGCCACCAATGGTTTCATCAAATCGACTTCCCCATAAAGCAGTGCCATATAGGCCCTTGAAGCACCAGAGACCAACAGACTTTCGTGATCGCATAAACCACCAATCCGATTCTTTGCCTGCGCACTTTGAATACGAAGCCTGGTGAAAAGCTGAATCACTGCACGTGCTTGCGTGACTTCTCCATCCAACAGATTCAGAAGGTGACTTCCCTCTTCCTTATTTGGCGACCAGCCAATTCTGATCAAAGCTGACAAGGAATTAATCACTGCTTCGGTATCAGTACACCTCAGGACTTCAACCAATGCAGGAATGGCCTTGGCATCCTTTCTTCTACCCAATGCCTCGACAGCCTTACGTCGAGTGATCCTGTCAAATAATTCGTCAATCTTGAGATCGGTAGTCGCCCTGATCAAGGCATCAAGAGTTTCATCACAATCACACAGGCCTAGTCTCGTGGCCGCAAAATAACGATCAGATGGCCTTTCAACAGAATCTGTTTTAGCAAACAATAAATGAAGTGCATCAGACTTGGATATTCCCTGAACCAAAACATCAAAACGCTCTGCCATACCCCTGCAGCATTAAACAAGAAATTTTAAACTATCGTCAAACCAAGCATCACCAGAACACTCCAGGAAATGCGTTACAGTTTTTAATTGCAATTTGCTTCCAAGCAATAACCGTCAAAAATATTGTTGACATCATAACAATCAAATATTCAGATATACCTCAACATCTTTGATCGAGAGAACAATACCGAACTTCCAAAAACCATCTAGCAAGATCAAGAAACGACCTTAAACCAGGCCATTTAAATAATTACTTGGAGCGATGATCAACTAATTCGATAAGATGCGCATCATGCTTATTGCAGAAGTCGGAAACACACTCACGCAGAATATGGCCAATAGAAACGCCTTCGGCGTAACAGAGAAGTTTTAATTTCTTATGGAGCTCGTCGCTGAGCTCAAACGTGACTCTTTTCATTCAAAGAAATCCAGCCTAGCTAGAGCGCAAAATGAAAAACTCTTGTCATTAACTATAGATCACTTAACAAGAAATGGGCCCAGGAAGCTGATCAGTTTACAAAGCGCAACAGCAGCAATACATGGTGCAAGTAAATATTGCAATCACAAGCCTGGTGGCAATAAGAGAATCCCAGAGCACTACATTGATCAAAACATCCAGGAGCCCAATGTCTAAGGCTGCGCTGCATGCTTTTATTGACAGAGCAAGAGAGGATCAGGTTTTCCGAGAGCAATTAGCAGACCTCGGGCCACAACAAATCATCGACCACGCGGCTCGCAATGGTTTCATGTTCTCCGATGAGATTAAAGGCCGTTTCATCAATCGCTGGGCTGGTGTTTATTTCTGCCCGCAGGCAATCGAAGTGGGAATTCTTTGTCCCGGGCTAGTCCCAGAAGGGTATAAAAATCTTATCCACTATGCACAATCAACCTGCAGTTCGTCTGAATTGAAAGAAGAAGAGCACGATTTCAGATCTGGGCAAAAATACTAATCAGTCAATCCCAAAAGAAAGAGGCTGATCCAGATCAATTCAACAAGTCATCTCTTCAGGAAGCATCGTTGAGACATGGTTGAGGCAGGATTTTAGAACCTGTCTCATTATTATTGAAATCCAAACAATCGATGAATCCCTGCACATAGATATAATGGATCAAACTGACGCCAAAAGAACGCCAAACCGTGCAATGACAAGGACAGAATAACAGCCGGGTCGCAGGCATTCCTATCGGTGACGTCTGCCTGAATCGATCACTGTCAAAACAACCCGCACCGAAGCATTCAACAGAAACAGCAATCTGTCGATCAATCACTCAATCTCAGAGTTAG
>QCTJ01000017.1 GCA_003211205.1 Synechococcus sp. AG-673-F03 | reverse complement strand
TCTTGTCCGGACGTCAGCGCCGCCGGATCGTGATTAAGCCATTGCAGGGGACAGCCCAGTTCGCTGAGAACCAGCCAGGCTGCTGCCAGATCCCAGATCTTGGGTGTGGCCTCCAGGGCTGCAACGGTCTGTCCCATGGCCACGCTGACCAGATTCAGGCTGGCAACACCAAGCAAGCGAATTTTTCCGGGGAAAGGATCCTGATGCCGGCGTTGCAGAACCCGAATTGCTCGACTACAGAGCGAAACACAGGTACTGCCTGACTGAAGACGAGTCTCTGGAGAAAGAGCGTTGCCGTTGCGCCAGGCTCCTCGCCCGCGAATCGCCACAATCCGTTGACGCAGAGAGGGGATGTCCAAAAAAGCCTCAGTCGGTCGGCCGTCGACAAAACGAGCCACAGAAATCGCCCAGTAAGGGATTCCGGCAGCGAAATTGGTGGTGCCATCGAGAGGATCAACGACCCAGAAGGCTGAGGAGGATGGACAAGCCTTCTCTCCCTCCTCGCTGAGGGTGAATTCACCGGGAGCCAGCGTAGAGAGACCGTTAACCAAAGCCTCATCGCTCCAACGGTCACAAGCGGTGATCAAGGATCCATCAGCCTTGGTATCGGAAACGATGTTTCCGAAATCCTGCCTTTGCCGATCTGCAACCCTGTTGAGCAGCTGATGAACAGCGAGTAACTGCTGGGGGGTGAGAAGTCTTGAGGTCAACGTTGCCCCATTATCCAGATCCCAACAGGGAAGCTTGGCAGGCTGGTATGAGCGGAGTTGGTTCGATCGGAAACTCTTCTATCGATAATGATTGGGATTTTTCAGCAGGTAAATCCAAGCTCGGACAAGATGTCACTTGATCCAGTCCGGTATACCTCCTCAACTCGGCAATGGTGATGTTGTAATCCACAAGAGCATCAACATAACGAAGCTGAGCTCTTGTGAGATCCCTCTGATTATCAACCACCTCACGCTGCGTCGCTACCCCTGCCTGGAATCGAAGCCTGGCGAGACGCAACGCTTCTCGTTGAGACAGAACTTCTCGAGAAGTTGTGCGGATTGTTTCTTGGTTGTCTCTTAAATCGAAGAAGCTTTGCTCAACTTGAAGGCGAATTTTTCCACGTTGATCGGCAAATTCATAAGCGCTTGCATCGGCAGCCTGCTTGTTTCGCCGATACTGAGCACGAGCACGTCCCCCATCAAAAATATTCCAAGATGCAGAAAGACCGACTGTATTTTCAGCGCTCCAACCGTAGATATCATTATTGACAGGAGGAGCAACTCTATTTTGACCTTGAAATCTCTGCATACTGAAATTATTAAAAATACTTAGAGATGGTTGTACATTAGCGAGAGCAGCATTGGCATTACTGTTGTTGATTGATATATCAAGGATTTTTTGATCAAGTTCTTCTCGGAAGGCATAGGCTGCAACGATACTTTCCTGAAGTGATGGCTGCCAAGTGCCAACAACTTGCGAGGGAGAAGCGGCAGTCGGAGTCACATCCTGAGGCAAATCAGCGATCTTTGCCAAGTTTCGCCGGGCACGCATCTGAAAGTTAATGCTACCGGTCAAAATGTCTTGATCTCGAGCAAGTTGAGTTTCCGCTTCAAGCACTTCAAGCTTGGTTGCGACTCCGGCCTGATAACGAGCTCGTGTATCTCGCAAGCTAATCAAAGAAGCAGTCACAGACTGCTTACCAACATTCACCTTTTGGTCATAGCGCTGAAGGTCGTAATAGGCAGTCGCTACAGACAGGCGAAGATCTCTGAGAGCGATGAGATAAGAGTCTCGAAATCTCTCAAAAGTGTCGCGAGCTGAGGCAATTTCAGGGACACGACCAGGATCAATCAAATTCCAATTCAGCTGAGCAGCAAAATTGGCGGTGGAAATTTCACTATTAGTGAGGGTTCCTTCCTGCTCCGGAACAAAAGTTTGCTGTTCACCAGCAAGGTATTGAGGCAAACCATTAGCTGTGAGATTGAGAGTTGGATACCAACTGGCGATCGCTGCTCTCAAGCTCGACTTAGCCTGCTGAACCTGGAGAGCCACAGCTTTCAAACCTGGATTGTTGACCTCAGCCAGTTGTTCAACTTCAGAGAGCGTGAGCGGTCTGAGCTCTCGAATGCGCACCTGACCAGGCTGATTAGGCAGAGCAAGGCTCGGCGGAGAGTGCAACGAGTCGAGCGAATCCGGCAGTGTAGTGGCTGCTGGAGGCAAAACTGAGGGGTCGGCCTGAGGCCTGGATCCCTTCAGTTCAATGGCCGTCGGCAGAGTGCTCTGATCAATCAGAGCAGCACCGTTGTCTGAGGACACTTTCAAAGACTCTTGAGCGGAAGCAACTCCAGCGAAATGAAAGGGTGCAAAGCCTGCAATTAGAAAAAGGCTTGCAGCTGTCCGGCGCACATTGAATCCAAATCTAGGAGAACCTTAGGTGGTTTTTTCTTGATCTCCGAGCACTGCGGCCACGATGTCAGCTGCTCCATGAACAATCCGAATCGGGACAGGAAGTTGTGCCTGAACCTGGTCCAGAGTCATGTCATCGAGGAATACAGGCTGGCCCTGCCGCAACATCACTGATGGCAACAGCAACTGATCCCCCAGGTCCTGATCCTTGAGGCCATCCAGCAAATCCTGACCAGTCAACAGACCGGTGACCACCTGATCCTGCCCCCAGTAGGGGCTAGGAAGACCATGCATCTGCAGGCAGACCCCTTCAATCCCGTTAAGGCGCTCAGTGACGGTCTCCAGAGCCTTATCGACGAGACGACCCACCACCCAGCTGCTGCGCAGCGGCTGAGCAACACGCTTTGGCAATGATTCCGTGGCCTCATCGAGCGACTCGAGGAACGCCCGGATCGTTCCCACACCGTTCTCTTGCTGAGGAAGATCCTCGTAGCTGACGCGAGGGGGAAGAGGACGACCCGCAATCAGATACCACTCATCCGACAGCCAAACAAAACGACTGCCGAAACGCCCTTGGAACTCCGACTGGAGCGGTTCCACTGCATCAATCACCCTGCAGGCATCTTCAGGGGTGACAGCCCGCAACCCATCACCAGGCGGTCGGAAACGCGTCAGACCCACCGGAACCACTGCCGCTGAAAGCACGGCAGGCCACTCAACACCTGCAAAACGGGCCAGATCGCGCAAGGTGTTGAGGAGTGCATCACCGTCATTGAGACCTGGACACACCACGACCTGCGCATGAATCTGCAACTTGCGCTGTGCAAACCACTCCAGCTGCTGCAACAGCTTTCCTGCTCGTGGATTCTCGAGAAGAGTGGAGCGCAGATCGGGGTCTGTTGCATGCACTGACACGAAAAGCGGTGTCAGCCGTTGCTGTTCAATCCGCTCCCAGTCGGCATCACTCAGGTTGGTGAGAGTGAGGTAGGAGCCGTAAAGAAAGCTGAGTCGATAATCGTCATCCTTGAGGTAAAGACTGTCTCGATGGCCCGGCGGCTGCTGGTCGATGAAGCAGAAGGGGCATCGGTTGGTGCATTGACGAAGGCCGTCAAACAGCGCTTCGGTGAAACCAAGCCCCAAACCATCGTCGGCATCCTTCTCCAGCTCAACGCAATGCAGCTCACCGGCGCTGTCACGAACCTCAAGCGTCAGCTCCTCCTCAACAATCAGATAGCGGTAATCAATGAGATCTCTGGGGCGCACTCCATTGATGCTGAGCAGCTGATCTCCTGGCTCAAATCCCAGTTCCTCTCCAATGGAGCCTGACTCGACCGAGGCCACAACCGCAGGTTCAGGTTGTCGTGAGGGGCTTGCAGGATCCAGAGCCGTGACAGCAACTCCTGCGGAAGGCTCATTCCACACAGCAAGGAGGCGACTGCTCTCAGTTTGGGCCGGCGGCGGACCACCACACCAGCAAGAGCACTCCGAAAAGCAGTCGGTAGATCACGAAAATCCAGGTGCTGTGACGTTGCAGGTATTTCAAAAGCCAGTCGATGGCCAGCCAGGAGACCACTGCTGCAGACAGAATTCCGATCAACAGCGGGAGCGGACCGCCAGCGCTGGGCTCACTGAATGCCTCTTTCAATTGCACCAACCCAGCCAGGGTGATGGCTGGAATCCCCAGCAGAAATGAAAACCGGGCCGCATCCGGACGCTGCCAGCTGTCGAACAGCGAGGCGGTGAGCGTGCTTCCTGATCGGGACACCCCAGGGATCAGAGCAAGCACCTGCGCCAGACCCACCACCAGGCCATCACGCCCTTGCACCTGATCAAGTCGCTTGAGGCGCGGGCCAAGCTTCTCTGCCAGGGCTAGCAGCAACGCCATCACAATCGAGACGATGGCGATCACAGGTTCGCTGCGCAGCGGAGACGTCTCATAGCCAGGCCAGAACAATTTGATACCAAGGCCCACCACCAGGATCGGCACGGTGCCAACGGCCATCGCAATCCCCAGGCGGGCTTCCGGCTCACGCCACTGACCTCTCCTCATGGCAGCGCTGATCCCCTTCCAGACCCCAACAAGGTCGTCGCGGAAATAGCCGATCACCGCAACGATGCTGCCCAGCTGAATCACAGCTGTGGCCGACACGCCGGGATCCTGCCAACCGGCTAGAGCAGGCACCACCTTCAGATGTGCCGTGCTGCTGATGGGCAGAAACTCGGTCAGGCCCTGGACAACACCCAGGACGATATTTCTCCAGATGGTTTCGAGCAGTCCGGGTTCTGACACCTCTGACGTCCTGAACACAAGTTCGAGGACGCTATCGCCAGGCCCAACGTCCGATGACATCAGACGCCTCACAAAAACGCTCAATGAGGCGCAAATCTTCTATGGTCACATTCCTTTCTTCACATTCCAACGGGGGTAGATCGTTGTTCAGTGGGCTGATACGCAACCAAGCCCTCTCTGAGCCGGTCCAGCCGATCGCTCTAAGAAAAGCTGGATTGCCCTTCTGGGCATCCATGCTTGTGGTGCTGCCTGTATTTGTGCAGGCTCCCTGGGTGCGCGAACAGCCCTTCAGTTCCTGCCTGTTCGGTTTTGTGCTCCTTTCAGTAGGCGTGATCACCCATTCGATCGCGCCTAGTCGTTGGAGGGACTTCGGCGCTCTGCTGGTTGGCTTCAGTGGCAGCTGGCTGGCTGGCAGCCTTTTCTGGGGATGGCTCGCGAGCCACCCCCTGCTGCATCTCCCTGTGGAAGCGTTTGCCTTCCCTCTGGCGATCACTGGCCTGCAAACGCGATGGCGTCTTGGATGTGCCTTTTATCTTGCATCGCTGCTAGGCACAGCCTTCACGGATCTGGCCATGGCATTTACCGGTGTGATGACCCTCTGGCCTGCGGTGATTGCAGCATCCCCTGCAGAAGCCACCGTTCTCCTCCAGGACGCTGCAACCCTCGTGCTGAGACCAAGTTCGTTGGTGACGGTGAGCGCTGCAGGAATCATTATTTTTCAACTTGTTCAGTACTGCAGATATCGCAGCAGTCTGTCGGTAGCGACAGACAGAGCCTGGGCAGTGGCGGCGGCCGTTTTGTTCACAACCCTTCTGATTGACGGATTGTTTCTGTCGCTGTCTCTGCTCGCGCCAGAACTCAGCGGTCTGGTCTGAAACGAACTGCAAAAAACTGCGACCCCTTGCAACAAATCCCGGCAATGGCACTTGTAAGGTTTGCAAGCCGGCAATGCCGGTAATCATCCCGTTCCGATCTTCTAGACGGAGAGTTCCATGAAGCGTCTGCTGTCCTGGCTGACTGGCATTCTTGTGATGGCAGGCCTGCTAATGGGCCTGCTGCTACCAGCGAGCGTTCAGGCTGCTGACCGCCGCAACGTGGCTGACGACAAGATCGCCGAGCGTGGCGAAAAGGTGGATCTCAACAATTCCTCCGTTCGTCGTTTCCAGCAGTTTCCTGGCATGTATCCCACCCTCGCCGGCAAGATCGTGCTGGGTGGCCCTTATGAGAGTGTGAATGACGTTCTTTCGCTGGATCTCACCGATCGGCAGAAAGAGCTGTTTGAGAAGTATCGCGACAATTTCACGGTGACAGAACCATCAATTGCTCTCAACGAGGGTTTCGATCGGATCAATGATGGCCAGTACCGCTGAGGCAGCTCACTGAAAACGCCGATCGCCACTGATTGGATTGCTCAGATTGCGGTCAAACCGCCGGACAACCCGGCGGTTTTTTGGTGCTGACATGAAACCCTCGGGCACTGGCAGCGAACCCATTCCCTCAGGTCCCTGGGACGTGGTGGTGGTTGGTGCTGGAGCCGCAGGCCTGATGACCTGCCTTGAACTGCCAGAAGGGCTGCGAGTGCTGCTGGTCAACCGCAACACCAGCCGTCGCTCATCGAGCCGATGGGCCCAGGGCGGGATCGCATCCGTGACACGTCGCGATGATCACAGCGGCAGCCATGCGACAGACACCATCGAAGCCGGCGCAGGTCTTTGCGACGGCGATGCTGTTCGTCTGCTCGTTGAACAGGCACCGCACTGTGTCGACAGGCTGCTCGAGCTGGGGATGGATTTCGATCGGAACAGCGACGGGAGCCTGGCCACAACCCTCGAGGCTGCGCACAGTCATCACCGCGTGCTGCATGTCCAGGACCGAACCGGCCATGCTCTGGTCGATGTGCTTCGGCAGCATGCCGAGCAAAGGCCTGGGTTGCTGCATCGGCGGGGTGTTCGCGTCAGCCAGCTCTGGGTGGAGAACGGGCGCTGCTGCGGCGTCCAGGTTCTGGATGGGTTCAGGCTGCAATGGATTCGATCGAGAGCCGTGGTCCTCGCTACTGGAGGCGGAGGGCACCTCTACACCAACACCACTAATCCAGCTCAAGCCGCAGGAGAGGGCATCGCCCTGGCCTGGACTGCAGGGGCCGCGGTTGAAGATCTTGAGTTTGTTCAATTTCATCCCACGGCTCTGAAGCTTCCCGGAGCTCCCTGTTTTCTGATCTCCGAGGCGGTGCGTGGGGAGGGAGGACGACTCGTGGACGCCGCTGGAAACAGTCCGGTCATTGACCTGCCAGGGGCTGATCTCGCACCAAGAGATCAGGTGAGCCGTGCACTCTTGAAAAGCATGCGCCTCCAGGGCATCGATCACATCGGCCTGGACCTTTCAGGGATTCCCCGCGCCCAGGCTGAGCGCCGCTTCCCCACAATTCTTGAGCGGTGCCGCAACCACAAGCTCAATCCTCTTGAACAACCAATCCCCGTGGCGCCTGCAGCCCACTACTGGATGGGAGGTGTGGCAACGGGCCTCAATGCCGCGACATCACTGCCAGGCCTTTACGCAGTCGGGGAGGCGGCCTGCACCGGGCTGCATGGTGCCAATCGTCTGGCGAGCAACTCACTGATGGAATGCCTGGTCTTTGCTCGCCAACTGGGAGCGATCGACCTGCCAGCTGTTTCAGAGGATGAAAAAGAGCACTGGAGGAACCGGGGAGACACCATCAGCACCAGTGAGATCCATGCCCGCAGCAACACCAGCATCGGCGAGCTCACGCGCAGCATCGATCAGCTGAGTGAACAGTGCTGGGATGTGGCAGGAGTCAATCGCTCCAGAGCGGGGATGCAGTTATTGCTGCAGCTGACCAGGAGTGCCATGAGTCCGCTGGAGCGGGAAGAGCTGCTGTGCATCGTTAACCGCCAGTCCCATCAGCAATTACTGGAACTGGAGGAGCCCAGTCGCCAGGAACTGAACCTGCTGCTCGATCTCATCCATCGCCAGCGCACCACTGCCCTGCTTCTGGAAGCCTGTCTGTTTAGAACCGAAAGTCGGGGAGGACATTTCCGCAGTGATGCCCCCTGCTCCCTTCCCCAGTGGCGCCGACACAGTCGACAGGTGAGAAGAGAAGGGATCCAGACCCGCAGCGTCACTGAATAACCAACAGGCGCGGCAGACAATGGGCAGGCAGTGGGCTGTTCAGAGGTGGAAGGGCGTTCAGAAGTTGGTGTCTCCCTTGAAGCCGGACAAACCTGCAAGGGTCTTCAGATCTTTGACACCTGAATCAAGCTTTCCATTGATCTCCCAGGTGGGGAAACCTTCGATCTTCTTGCTCTGGCAGAGAGCGCGTTGACTGTTCTGACCATCCTCAGCACATTCAACGACGGTGAGTTTGTTGGCAGCTTCTGAACCGAAGTCCTCCTTTTGCTCATGACAGTGAGGACACCAGTAGGCGCTGTACATGACAGCTCCCATGGCGGTGAGATGTTCAGCCAGCGCGACCTTGGTAGGAGTGCTTTCGGTCGTCACAAGCGGAGGTGCACCTGGACCGGTCACGGCAGCTTCGGGCCGTTCAGGGTCAAGAACCGAGGCCCAGATCAGGCTGCCGAGCAACACTGCCAAAGCCAGGAGAATGCCGCGAAAGAACAGCTGAGAGGGGTCGTCCCATCCACCGCCGATCACGGAAAGGATCAGCAACAGAATCGACAACGTCGCTGAAAGCACACAGAAGAAACAGAAGGCCTGAATCTTGAAGACCATCAAGCCCAGCAGAACCAAGCTGAAGACAGCCATTGCCAGGGAAACAGTGAATAGTCCCCACCAGGTGCGCCGGGACAGATCACTGCGGTTCTCCATCAACCCCGGCAGCAACGGCACAAGAGCCATCACCAGAACAGCGAGGTAAGCAAGCAGACCGGCAAAGGACAAAGGGATGCTGAAGCCATCCGTCTGAACAAGGGTCCCCCAGGGGCTGTTCAGGACTGTGTCGCACCCATCTCCCCCCATCGGGCAGGTGAGGTCACCGAGCATCCCCCAACGCTTGAGGGTGATCGAAGTGGTATCGATTAACCCGACGGTTGCCAGCACCGCCATGCTGATGCGTGCCCATTTGAAGCCCTGATCCTGACGACGTCGGCTGGTGAGTCGGGTGGTGCCCATGCGCACGGAAATTATTACTGAAATTGTGGCAGCAATCAGCACGAGATTTATGGTGAAAGTTGACGCGTCGTGCCCATGTCACCGGACCAAGCTCCCGGACTCGACATGGTCAGCACGCGCCCGACCGTGGCTTTCGCCCATTTGGGATGCGAAAAGAACCGGGTTGATACGGAACACATGCTCGGCCTGCTGACGCAAGCGGGCTATGGCGTCAGCAGTGACGAAAGTGACGCCAACGTGGTGGTGGTCAACACCTGCAGCTTCATCCAGGAAGCCCGGGAAGAATCGGTCCGCACACTGGTGGGACTCGCTGAGCAAGGCAAGGAACTGATCATCGCCGGCTGCCTGGCACAACATTTTCAGGAAGAGCTGCTCGAGTCCCTGCCGGAAGCCAAAGCCATTGTGGGCACTGGCGATTATCAGCACATCGTAGAAGTGCTTGAGCGGGTCGAAGCTGGAGAACGCGTCAATCGAGTCAGCAAAAACCCGACGTTCGTCGGCGATGAAACACTGCCCAGGTATCGCACCACTGGCGAAGCGGTTGCCTATCTCAAAGTGGCCGAAGGTTGCGACTACCGCTGCGCGTTTTGCATCATTCCGCATCTACGCGGCAATCAGCGTTCAAGAACGATCGAATCAATCGTTGCAGAAGCACATCAACTGGCGGAACAGGGCGTTCAGGAACTGATTCTGATCAGCCAGATCACCACCAACTACGGGCTGGACATCTACGGACGTCCTCGGCTTGCGGACCTGCTCAGGGCCCTTGGCGAAGTGGAAATTCCCTGGATTCGGGTTCATTACGCCTACCCCACAGGCCTGAATCCTGAAGTGATCTCTGCTTACAGGGATGTCCCCAACGTTCTTCCCTATCTCGATCTGCCTCTCCAGCACAGCCATCCCAAAGTGCTGAGAGCCATGAACCGTCCCTGGCAAGCGGATGTCAACGAACGATTGATGAGTCAGTTGCGGGAGCAGCTGCCGGATGCTGTGATGCGCACCACGCTGATCGTGGGCTTTCCCGGTGAAACAGAGGAGCAATTTGACCACCTAGCTGGGTTCCTTGAAAGCCAGCGATTCGATCACGTTGGGGTGTTCACCTATTCAGCGGAGGAAGGGACCGCTGCGGCCAAGCTTCCGAATCCCGTACCAGCCGAGATTGCCACCGCCAGGAAAGATCGGCTGATGACCCTGCAACAACCGATCTCAGCCGAAGCCAATACCCGCTGGGTGGGACGCACCGTGGATGTACTGATCGAGCAGCACAACCCGACCACAGGATCCATGATCGGACGCTGCGCTCGCTTCGCACCTGAGGTGGATGGCGAAGTGCAGGTTCAGCCCCGTGCGGACGGCTTGCAAGCACAACCTGGAACCATGGTTCCAGTACGAATCAACGGAGCCGACATCTATGACCTGAGCGGGGAGATCGTGGGGGCAAGCGACATGGTGGCCTCAGCTCGCAGCAGCCATTGAGCCACCCTTCATCACATGCACGCCAACGCATTATCTTCCTGATCGCATCCGGCTTGAGCACTGCCGGTTCCTTCGCAGGGATTACGGCTAAAGGCTGGATCCTGATGGATGAAACCAAAGCACCCATGGTGCTGGCGCTAAATTTTGCCGCACTCTCCCTTCCCACAATTTTGGTAAGCGGCCCGGCAGGCGTGCGCACCGATCGTGTTGGCTGTGAGCGGGTGTTAATCCAGGCACAGTGGGCACTGCTATGCGCAAGCCTGCTGGGAGCGCTTTCCATCCCGATCTTCGACGGAAAAGCACAGGTCTTGATGCTGCTGGCCAGCACCTTGCTGGTGGGCATTGCCGGTGCCTATGAACTCACGGCTCGCAATAAATACTGCGCTCTGCTGGTGGACGACAACTCCGAGCTGGCACCCTTCCTGACGAGCTTCTCGGTGGTCTTCAACGTCGGCAAGCTGGTGGGCCCGCTTCTGGGGGGCCTACTGATCACTCTGACGGGTCCGGCCACGGCGCTCACTCTGGATGCAGCCACGTATCTGTTCCCGATCGCCAGTGTGATCTGGCTGCTGAATCCGAAAACGGAACTGGAGGAGCGCAGTGCTCCTGGGAAAACGGCGTCATTACGGGTGGCCTGGCGGGAATGCGGCAGCACCCTGAGGCACGTGCTGATGTTCACCGGCTTGATGTGTGTGGTGGGGTTCTTTCACCCTGGACTTGGGCCCTTGATCGCGGCTCGCGAGCTAGGGAATGCACCGATGGATCTTGCGGCTTTCACCAGCGTTCTGGCCCTGGGAAGCATTGCTGGTGGACTGCTGCTGCAACGCAACAGTCATCGTTTCTGCCAAAGACCCTCTCTGACCCTGGCTGGGTTTGCCTTAGTCACCGCCGTGGCTCAGCTGGGGATGGCCGTTGGAGGTGATGTGCCCTTCTTGCTTGCCATGACTCTCTTAATCGGGGCAGGTACCGCAGGGCTTCTGAGCAGCAGCAACCTAATGACCCAGGTGGGTTCGACCCAGATCCTGCGCGGGCGTATGGCGGGTCTTGGTCAAATTGCCTTTCTGGGTGGCGGTGGACTCAGTGGTCTGATCGCGGCGCAACTCACCGTCAGTTTTGGTCTTCAGGCGACCTTCGCCATCAGCGGCACTCTTGGCATTGTTCTGGCGCTGCTTGAGATCTGGCGCCGCGGCGGCTCTGTGCTGACTGAAGTCAGATCAGTTTGATCCGGCGCAAAACAAAACTGATCGTCACAGCAGTTGCCAGTCCGGCTCCGACCAAACCCACGTAGATGAGGACGCCCATGCCTGTCAAAGATTGCAAGTCCCATTACATCAGACATCAGGCCTGGAATCAGACAATCCCCCTTAAGCTTCTGCACAACGAAACCAAATAGAAACGGAAGGTTCTGTCAGCAGGGTCGACCGCACGTCACAGAGAGACCCACTTCCTCGCCACGGATCATGCGCACCCTCTTTATCTATCCCCTCTTTCCGAAGACCTTCTGGAGTTACGAGAAGATTCTGGAACTGGTGAATCGCAAGGTGTTGCTTCCCCCGCTGGGGTTGGTGACCGTAGCGGCCCTGCTTCCCCAGGAATGGGACATGAAGTTGGTGGACCGCAACGTTCGGGAGGTCACTGACGACGAATGGAACTGGGCAGAACTTGTGGTGATCTCGGGAATGATCGTCCAAAAGGACGACATGCAGATTCAGATCGCCGGGGCCAAGCGCCGTGGAATTCCAGTTGCCGTTGGAGGACCCTACGCCAGTTCCACTCCGGACGCGCCTGAAATCGATCAGGCCGACTTCAAAGTGCTCGATGAGGGGGAAATCACCCTGCCGATGTTCATCGAAGCGATCCAGCGAGGTGACAACGGTGGACGTTTCAGTGCTGAAGGTGAGAAGCCTGATGTGACCTCCACTCCCATCCCCCGCTTTGATCTGCTGCAGCTCGAGGCCTACGACTCGATGAGCGTTCAGTTCTCGAGGGGCTGCCCGTTCAATTGTGAGTTCTGCGACATCATCGTTCTCTACGGACGCAAGCCACGCACGAAAAAACCGGAACAGCTGATCGCGGAGCTCCAGTACCTGCATGACCTCGGCTGGAGGCGATCGATCTTCCTGGTCGATGACAATTTCATCGGCAACAAGCGCAACGCCAAGCAGCTACTCCCCGAGATCAGACAGTTTCAGGAAGAGCGCGGCTATCCCTTCAGCTTCGCGACTGAGGCCTCAGTGGACCTCGCCGACGACGAAGAGATGATGCGCATGATGCACGAAGCGCGTTTTGAGAGTGTGTTTCTCGGCATCGAAACTCCAGACGAGGCGAGTCTCGAAACCTCCCGAAAACTCCAGAACACCCGCAACCCTCTGGATGCGGCCGTTGACCGCATCACCGCAAATGGCATCCGGGTGATGGCAGGTTTCATCATCGGCTTTGACGGTGAAAAGGATGGTGCCGGCCGACGCATCGTTGAGTTCGTGACCAGAACCGGAATTCCGGCGGCGATGATGGGCATGTTGCAGGCCCTTCCGAATACAGCGCTTTGGCATCGCCTTGAGAAAGAGGGCCGGCTGATTCAGGACAAGTCCGCCGCCAAGGGTGTGAACCAGACCAACCTGCTCAATTTCAAACCCACCCGCCCCATCCGGGACATCGCCAACGAATACGTTGATGCCTTCTGTGCGCTCTACGAACCCAACGCATACATGGATCGGGTTTACTCCTATTACCTGAAGATGGGAACTCCCCGCTGGAAGGGCACATCAAAACTGCCCACATGGACTGATATCAGAGCTTTATCCATCGTGGTTTGGAGACAGGGAATCAAACGGGACACTCGCAGTCGCTTCTGGCGTTACATGCTCAGCATGGCTCGACGCAATCCAGCCATGTTGGAGCAATTCCTGGTGGTGCTCGCCCACAACGAACACTTCCTTGAGTACCGCGCGATCGTTCAACGCGAAATTCGCGAACAGTTGGAATCTCTCCCGCCCGAAGAACCCAGCACATCCCGCGAACTGATGACGGCCTGAACTGATTCAGTCCTGCGTGTAGGCCACTCCAGCTTTCAGGCAGGCTTCAGCTTTTTGCAACTCCCGGCCTAAGTACAGAGCATGGTCCAGACGGCTGACGGGAAGTGTTCCATCAGCCTCGGTCAGCGCAATGCCCAGTTCCTTTGCGGTTCTGCCACGGAAGCTTGTGCTCGGCGAACGGGGCCCACCGCCACGGCAGGCCAGAACTTCCCCTGTTTCCGGGTCAGTCGCACGGCCTCGCTCATCAAGATCATTGCTGTAATGCTCAGCAATGATCTCGCCGGCCTCGATATCTAACTTGATCAGGAAGTAACCAGACGGGTCAAGCTCGATGAATCGCTGTGAAAGCTGGTCATCAAGTGTGGAGGTGCCTTCTGCCATTGGCACACCTTACAAATGATCGCCTCAAGCCATCAATTCAGGCGGATTGCTGCGGAAGGGAAGCTCGTCGTTGATGGCCTCAATCTCCTCTTCCATCAGACCATTCGCCCTCGGTAGCCAGGAACGGATCAAACCATCCATACGCGGGTCATACCAGCGATGCAGGCTGGTCCGGGCTTGAGCCACAAAACCACGTCGGCGTTTGTGACTGCCACCCGCTCCTGGATCAAAGCTTTGCAGGCCCCGACGCAGAGCCCACTCAATCGGAGCGTAATAACAGACCTCAAAATGCAGGCAATCGATCTCTTCTTCACTGCCCCAGTAGCGCCCCCAGAGATGGGACTCATCCTGTACGCAAAGAGACATCGCTACAGGCTCAACAGGATCTCCGCGGTGGGCACTAAATAGCACCACATGCTCCGCCAAAGCGGGGTCAACCAATCGATCAAAAAATGAACTCTGAAGATATTTGCTCCCCCAAGGGCCCCAACGGGCGCAATGCTGCTCGTAAAAGGAATGCATCCGCACCAACAGCTCAGGCGTGAGTTCTGATCCGGTCAAAGGCGTCACGACTAGTCCTGACTGGTTTACCGCCTTGCGTTCCCGCTTGATATTGCGCCTCTGATTGGCATTGAAGCTTGCGAGATAGTCAGAAAAATCCTGCTGTCCTTCTGCTGACCAAAGGCTCTGGTGATTCACCCATGCCGCACAGCCAGCAGCCTCCGCCAAGGACTGCCAGAGAGGGTCCACATAGAGAAAGTTGCAGCTGAGAATGTTGTTGCGAGCAGCAAACTCATCAATCAGCCGCAGCATCATGACCGTGATGTCCTGCGCATCTTCATCGGGATGGATATGGAAGCGATAGCCCTGAATAGGGCTGACGGGGCTCATGCCGATCAGCTTGGGGTAGTAGCGCAGTCCCAAATCACCTGCCAGGCGAGCGAACGACTGATCGAAGATGAATTCGCCATAGCTGTGACCTTTGAGATAAAGAGGAGCGATGGCAATCAGGCTCTCTTCACCCCTCCAAAGCGAGAGGTGCAGTGGCTGCCAGCCCTGATCCGGAGCCACACTGCCTGAGTTTTCCAGAGCCTCTAGCCAGGACCAGCGATAGAAAGGGCTCACTTGTTCTGCGAGCAAGTTCTCCCATTGCGACTGGGGAATCTCATGGATGCTGCGATGCCAACGAGCCGTGAGCGATGCCATCCAGGGCCAATTGAAACGCCTCGGCCAAGACACTAACCAGCTCAACCCCAAGGGGAGACAGTGAAGACGCGATTGGGCCTGGGTCATGCCCAAATGGACTCGGCACAACCTCAAATGGGCCGCAGCTCTGTTGCTCTGGCCGCTGCTTGTGGAGGTGAGCTCCGAGCATCAAGACGCCTGAGCAGGGCTGTTCCAGCCGTTGATTCAGCTGTTACAACCACGGATTGAACGTCAGCTTGTGAGCGAATGCCGTCAGCTGGCTGAACAGGCTCTGGATGGCGTTGCTGCCGAAATCTCTCCGAAAAGCTGGTTGAACAACGCCGTCGAGCAGCCCTGCCGGACACTGGCCCGCCCTGTGAGTGAGTGTCTGATCAGAGAAACCAGCCGCAGTGGCAGAGAGCTGGGAGTGTTGACAGAACTCCTGAGAGGCAGAGTCGGCGACGACGCGCATGCGGTGATAAGGCGTTGCCTGGCCTCCCTGACTGGTCTGCCCCAATCCAGCCTGAATCAGATTCCCGTTCAGAAACTGATGGAGCGATTGCGTCGGTAATGCACCAGCAGTTCATTGTCTGCGAGGGAACGAGCCTCCAGCAGACTCCACGCCTGCGAAGACGCGAGCGACGCTGGTAATGGAGTGTCCGACTGCAGCAACCAGTTGAAGGATCCGCCCAGGATCCTGGGACTCAGGGTCAGTTGCAACTCATCCACCGCATCCTGGGCCAGTAAAGAGTGAGTCAAAACAGCGCCTCCAAGCAAGACCAGCCGGCACCAGCCTTTAGAGGCCAGATCGTTCAGCGTTTCGCTCCAGCAGGACGACAACCGACAACAGGACTGGAATCCAGGAGCAGACCCGTCGCCTGCAGACAGCAGATGGCGCTCGAAAGGTTGCCGGAAAAAAGGCCACTCCAGAGGAAATCCAACTTCACGACTGACGACCAACGCTGCCGGCTGAGGCGAGCGTCCCTGGACTTGACGTTGGTTCAGCAGATCCCCATCACGAATTACACAACTGGAGTGATGGGCTCTGAGTGTGCCCGCTCCGATTAGGACTGCATCACTCCAGGCGAGCGCCTCCTCAAGAACACGACGATCAGCCGGTCCACCGAGCTGAGCAGCTCCTCCGCTCGGTGGAGCCAGACGACCATCGAGACTGACAGCCAGCACCAGACGAATCGTGGGGCGCTGGAGCGATGAGGGGAATTCAGACAGGAAGCGCCGCCTCAAGCGCCGAAGGAGTCATCTCCAGCTGTGGGACTTCGGCATAAACCTCAGCCGCATTGTTAGGGCTTTCCTGCAAGCGGACCTTATGGAGATTGGCGCCAATTGCCTTGATCGGAGATGAAAGGCGATCAGCAATATGAAGGGCGATATTTTCTGCGGTGGGAACGCATTCAGCGAAAAAGGGCACATCCTTGTTCAGGAATGTGTGATCAAACGGCTCGACCACAAGGTCGTCCACGAGGCGTTGCAGCGCAGATAGGTCGCAGACCATGCCGGAGCGCGGATCGATGGAGCCTCGCACCGTGACATCCACCAAATAGTTGTGGCCATGACCGTGGGGGCGTGCGCACTTGCCGTAGATGCGCTCGTTCTCCTCCTGGCTGAGTTCAGGTCTTGCCAGACGATGGGCAGCAGCGAAATGGGTGCGGATCGTGAGGTAGGCGTCCATGGGATGTCCGAGATAGTCGGCCCAGAGGCCTGGTTGTTCGTAAAGGCGCAATGCCGTGATGGGCAGATGAGGACTCAGACGAGCCCAAATCTGCCGGACGATGGCCTCAGTGGTGGGTAGACAACCCTCCGGCTTGGACACATCGAATTCGGGCCAGGCGTCGTTGAGAAAGCGAAAGTCGAGCTGACCGGTGACCTCGCTGCGGATGGCGTGCTTCACCTCCGAGAGATTGAGAACCATGCCATGCGAATCAAGGCCACCGGCCATCGAAACGATCAACTCATAGTTGTGACCATGCCCAGGAGCCAGTGCACATGGGCCGAAGCGCGCGGCATTGTCATCAGCGGACAATTCAGGTAACCAGTACCGGTGGCTTGCACTGAAACATGCACGTCGTGTGATGACGCAGCCACGTCCGCGGCCATGACGTGCAATTGACTTCATATCAGTCATGTGACGATCCGGCCAGAAGGCATCCTAATGAGCTAGCGGCAATTCCGAGTCATGGCGGAGACCATTCCAACCCTGCGGCAGCGTCTGGGAGGACGCAGTCTCTATCTGGTGGGCATTATGGGCAGCGGCAAAACCAGCACCGGCAGGCCTTTAGCGGAGCGGTTGGGGTATGGATTCGTCGACGCGGATGCGGTGATCGAGCAAGTGGCTGGCTGCACCATCTCCGAAATCTTTGAACGTGATGGTGAAGAGGAATTCCGCAGCCTCGAAACGCAGGTGATGAGGTCGATCAGCGAACGTCATTCCCTTGTTGTGGCTACCGGTGGCGGTGTTGTCACCCGGACCGAAAACTGGGGAATGATGCACCAGGGCATTGTGATCTGGCTCGATGTCGAACGCCGTCAGCTGCTGCAACGCCTGCAGGGCGACTCCACGCAACGGCCGCTTTTGATGTCGGGGGATCCTGCCGAAACACTTGACGAGATCCTCAAGCAGCGACGTCCTCTGTACGACGAGGCAGATCTCACAGTGGTGATCGAATCCGAATCAGCCAATGTCGTTGCAGATGGAATCATTCAGCTGCTGCCGGAATTGATCAAAGATCCACCCAAAGAACGACCGGAATGAGAATCAGGAGCCAGGTGGATCGAGACGCACCGCGTACCACTGCAGAGCGATGCCAGGCGAAATCTCCAGTTCACAGGCTGTATCTAAAAGGCGCAGTGCCGCCTGTTCCGGGCTCTCGCAACTGCTGAGATCCGAAGGCCAGGGGTCCAGATCCTGCAGTCGGACGGCAAGCCATGTCAGGGTATCGGCCGCTGTCAGCAGCTGTTCAGGTTCGCCTGGCACCAACACCACGTAGTGATCGAGGGATCGAATCAGAGGGTCGGACATGGCAAAACCGTTGTTGACACTGTTGATCACCATGCTGCTGCAGCTTGTGTCAGTCCAGTCCGCCGCTGCGGCCAGTGATCGTGGAATCAGCTTCCTTGAGAAGCGCTTCGAAAGCTGGCCAGAATGGTCCCTGCCGGCGCCTCTGCCTCGACCACGCGCCAAACAAGACCTGATCTATCCCGACTGGTTTTCAGGGGCATGGGAAGTGACCAGTGAGTCACTGAATGATTCGGGCCAGCCCATTCCCAATGATCGCCCCCTTGTGCACGAGGTCCGTTTCCTGCGCAACCGTCGCAGCGAACTCATCGGTGACCGCCCCTTCAACGCTGCTGCAGTGGGGAAAGCACTGCTTGGCGATCAATTGCTGTCGGTCGAACAGAACCCCAACCAGGTGAACCGTCAGCTGGCGAGGTTTCGAGACGATGTGTTGCTCGAAACCACCGTGATTGGCCGGCGAGAGACAAGCCCGAGAGAGGACTCTGATTTTTTCAGCGATGAACTCGTCCTGCAGATCCTGCACGGACCGGGTGCGCCGCGACTGAGCAGGATTGAAACCCTCACGCATTACGTGCAATGTGGAGAAGACATCTGCGCCGACCAGCGTCAGGTGAGCCATGCAGGGCCTGGGCTCGAAACCGATCAGACATTGGAAGGACGCAGCAGCCGTTTCAAGCTCACGCTCAGACCACTGGCGCTGGATCAAGGTTGATCAGCCTGGTCTCCAATTGATCGCGCCAGCAAAACAGGTCCTGAAGACGGGGATGATCACTGATCCCTGGAACCCCTCGCCCGGCGAGTGATTCTCCCGAGGAAGCAGGAAAACGCAGCAGCGACAACTGGGCAGCAACCGCAAGATCCGCAAGGCTGATGCCATCTCCAACGAGATAGCCATTGGGATCCAGGCCCTCGGAGACAGCGCACAGACTGCTGAGCATCGACGCCCTCTGCTCCTGACCGAGCAATTCACCAAGACTGCTGAGCCAACCCCCTGGCAGACCCGACATCACCTGGCGGACCGGTGAGGGGACATCATCCGGAAGCAGCACATCACGCAGCTGAGCATCATCGGCAGCAGCCTGAACAAGCGCAGCCCTGACGGCAGCAGCAAGGGTGGTGTCGGCCCAATCCTCAATCAGCTGCATCTGAGCGCGCTGGCGGGGATCAGCGGGAATCAATGCCGGCTCGGGCCGGAGCTCCTCCAGATATCGGCAGATGGCACTGGAATCAGACACCACGTCATCCCCATCCACAAGAACGGGGACTTGCCGCTGACCGGAAAGCCTGAAGAGTGAAATCTGACCGATGCCAGGGGTTACCTCAATCTCGCGAAAACTGAGTCCTTTGGCTTGCAACGCCATCCGCACCTTGAGGCAGAAAGCCGAGTGACGAAACTGATGAAGCTCCAGCATGTCCAAGCCGGTTCAGGCGCTGGAACGGTAGCCATTCAGATCTGCTCCTCGCCATCGGCTCTGGAGCAGCCTTCACGACTGCTCCCAACCTTGCTCAGAATCCTTTTGGGATTGTTCGACCACTTGAAAGCGAGACATTCCTTGGCATTGACTGCAACCTTCGAGGCGATTCGACTCCGATGCGCTGCTGGGTCGAGACACCAGCTGATTGAGCAGGCTTCGACGCTTGAAGAGGAACAGCCAGCACGTTGAAGGCAATCGACCAACGCTCTCCGTCACCTCGGAAGGGAGCAACGGAGTGGGGTTGCCAGGCGGGGAAGACATAAAACTCACCTGGCACCGGCAACACGTAGTGAGCCATGCCGGTACGAAATGACTGCAGATGCCAATCCTCAGGACCATGAAAGCAAAGCTGGCCGTCAAAACATTGACCGTTGATCTGTGGTGGCACTTTCAAAAAGATCACGCCTGAAAAACTGCCCCCATGAGTATGGGTGGGGTTGTAGTCGCCAGCCCGCTGACAGTTGAGCCAGAGATCCACCATCTGCAACTGGTAGCGACCAGGCACCCACGGACCGCGGCCCTGTGGAGGCTGACGCCCCATCACATAAGCGATCCATCGGTCACAGGCCGGAAGAAGATGGGTGGAACACAACTGCTGGATCGCGGGATGCCCTCCACTGAGCTCACGTTGCTGGCTGAGCTGACCAGCCAACTTTGCTGAAGCGTCAGGACTGGCGCCCGGATAAGCCAGCACATCAGCGCTGATGCTGAGCAACTGATTGACCAGCGGTTCAGGCAAATGGCCCTTGAAAATGGATCTTGGGAAAAGATCGAGGATCTCCAAGGTTCGAGCAAAAACTGGGGCGCATGGTGCCAGCGACAACTTGAGCTGACTGTTCACAGCGATGACTACTGCCTGATTGCTGATTCAGCGGGAAGGGTGAAGCCAATCTGGTTTCACTCCCAGATCACAGTGCAGCGGTATCTCGGATCCAAACGGACCTCAATGGTTATGCAGGAGGTGTCGGTCGCCTTTGTCCCTTGAGGCACTTTGCCCAGGGCCTGATTGATGGTGATCTCTCGATCCATCCCCTCAACCGTGACTGATCCCGCATGGGCACCATCACGTTGGTTGCTGAAGCTGTTCAAGCCAATACCGAAGGGTCTCACCGATCAGAACTGCTCAGAGCCTGCAAACTTCAAAAAAAGGAGACTCGCTGCCGACTCCCCCAATCTTGGCGTGATTCAGAGGTCGATAACCTCTCCTTAATCAGAGCAACAAAGATCATTAGCTGCTGTAGTTAATGATTCACTCTTATTCCAAGGGCGGGCATGCAGCCCAAGCCATCTGGGCGAATGCCCCTGAGCCAGAGATTCCATCCCTCGCATGTTTTTGCTACGAATAGACTAAAAGATGTCAATAAGATCCTCTTATTGAGAACCCGCTGCCTGTCGTTGAGTGCGCTCTCCCCTGCAGCATCTGTCAGTCGTTCCGAAAGCACCGAAACTCCCAAGACACCCTGTAATAACTGGCCATGAAAGAATTTTTCATCAACGTGACGCGCTATCCGCGCTACTTGATCGCTTTCAGCCTGGGTGTGATCAATTCGGTTGCAGAACCACTCGCACGTCGCCGCAGCAATCCGGTCACTGCCGTCGCCCTGATCGGAGCTCTGATCAGTGGCTTCCTCAGTCTGAGCTTTGTCCTGCGTGCCATGGTGTCTTCAGCACCGCAGAGCTGACATGGCCCCGGGACGTCGGGTTGAACGCGTGGCAGCCCTCATCCGGCGAGAGCTCAGTGAGCTGCTGATCAACGGCATCCGCGATGAGCGGGTGCATCAGGGCATGGTGAGCATCACGACTGTTGAAGTCAGCGGCGATCTTCAGCACTGCAAGATTTTTGTCAGCGTGCTGGCGGAGGACGAAGCTCGCAAAGAAGTTATGGATGGCCTCCAGGCCGCCAGTGGCTACCTGAGGGGGGAACTGGGTCGTCGTCTGCAGATGAGACGAGCACCTGAAGTGGTCTTTCAGCTCGACCGCGGTCTCGAGAAGGGGACCTCTGTTCTGCACCTGCTCGGGGAACTGGAGCGAGAGCGAGAGGTCAAGGGCACCCCCCCCTCCAGCAGCGACGACACCGAGTCTCCAGACTTCAATGACTGAGGCTGAGCGTCGTCGGGCCGTTGCCCGGCTTCTGGTTATCCGTGCCAGCGGCCATAACGAAGACCGGCAGAGGCAGTACCCACGTTGGGAGCACTGCAATCGTGAGCTGCAGCGGCTGCTGAAGTCGGGTGTTGGCGGGGTGATCCTGCTGGGTGGCACAGTCATGGAGCTGCAGCAGCGATGTCGAACACTCCGCAGCTGGAGCGACAGCGAAGACCTACTGCTCTGCGCCGATGTGGAAGAAGGAATCGGCCAGAGGTTCCCGGGTGCCACCTGGTTGGCACCACCAATGACGCTGGGCAGGCTGCATCAAACCAACCCGGAACAGGCTCTTGAGCTGGCCGAGCGTTACGGCCGCACAACCGGGGATCAGGCGCAACGATGCGGTCTCAACTGGGTGCTCGCTCCGGTCTGCGATGTGAACAGCAATCCTGAAAACCCTGTGATCAATGTGCGGGCATGGGGGGATCAACCTGAGTCCATTGCGGATCTCGTGGCAGCGTTTCAAGGTGGCCTCAATGCCGCTGGCGTTCTCGGCTGCGCCAAGCATTTTCCCGGTCATGGCGATACAGACCAGGATTCCCACTTGGAGCTGCCTCTGATCAACCACGGACGCAGCCGGCTCGACCATGTGGAACTGGTGCCCTTCCGTCGATTAATCGACTCGGGAATAGCCAGTGTGATGACAGCGCATCTACTAATTCCTGCACTGGACGACTCGCAGCCGGCGACCTTGTCAGGAGCGGTGCTCACAGATCTGCTGCGAACAGAGCTTGGTTTCACTGGCCTTGTCGTCACCGACGCACTGGTGATGGAGTCGATCAGCAGCAGGACAGGTCCTGGAGAAGCGGCGGTTCAGGCCTTTGCTGCAGGAGCTGATTTGATCATGATGCCCGCTGATGCCGATGCGGCGATTGATGCAATCTGTGCAGCACTGGCCGACGGCAGGATCCCTGAATCGCGCCTTCACGAGTCACTGAAACGCCGAACAGAAGCCCTGCATCGCTGCGAAAAGCCCTGCTTCAGCGACTCCGAGGTTGAGCTCGAAACAGCTACAGAACGCGCATTTTGCATGGACCTGATCGACAGCTCCCTGGAGGTGCAGGGCCCACTACTTTCACAACATCGTGATCAAAACGGTGTGACCTTGATCCGGGTGGATAGCGTTCTCCCTTGCGCATTTCTGCACGCCAACAGCGCGGCGATCACCACACCCGAACACCATGGATACAAAGCTCTGATCTGCCACGACAGGGGGATTGAACCCTGGAGCACCGACAAATCCGCCGTTGGGCCGCTTGACCTGGAGCGACTGGGAGAAGGACCTGTTTTCCTGCAGCTGTTTCTGCGCGGTAATCCATTCCTCGCCGGCCAGCAGCGCCAGGAATCCTGGGCTGAAGCCATCCAGCAGTTGCTGGGAGTTGAACGCTTATCGGGCTTGGCGGTCTATGGCTGTCCCTACCGCTGGGACACTCTGCGCAGGCTCATCCCGGACAGCATTCCTGCGGGGTACAGCCCGGGGCAGATGCCTGAAGCACAGCAGCAGCTCTTGAATCGGATGTGGGGTTTGAAGGGAGAGGTGCACGAACGCCAGGACTTCACCGACTAAACAACCGAAGCCTGTCGGAACCGCACCGTTGGAACCGCCTTAGCCTCTGCGGCAGTGCTCATCACCAACATGCTCAGCCTCTCGATGATCGTGCGCGATGAGGAAGCGCGGATCGAGGACTGCCTCAGGTCTGTCAAGGGCTTCGCGGATGAGATGGTTCTTCTCGACACCGGCTCGGTGGATGGCACCATCGCCCTCGCAGAGGGCTGCGGCGCTCGGGTGGAACGGATAGACTGGCCTGGAGACTTTGCGCCGGCACGCAACGCGGCCCTAGAGCTCGTAAAGGGTGACTGGGTGCTGGTGCTCGATGCCGACGAAGAACTCCGCTCAGAAGCAATCCCACAGCTCAAAGCCTTGATGGCACAGCCGGATGTGCTGGTGATCAATATGCTGCGACACGAACTGGGAGCCGCAATGGCTCCCTACTCCAATGTAAGCCGCCTGTTTCGCCGACATCCACGACTCAAATGGAGCAAGCCCTATCACTCGATGATCGACGAGAGCGTGGATGCGCTGCTTAAGCAGGAGCCCGGCTGGCGGATTGCCAACTGCACCGAACCAGCACTGCTACATGAGGGATATCGACCGGATTTGCTGGCTGGATCGGATAAGGCGGACAGGCTGCGTCAATCGATGGAGAGCTGGCTGAAAGACCAGCCCAATGACCCCTATGCCTGCGCCAAGCTCGGTGCTCTGGAGGTGAGCGACGGCAACCGGGACAGGGGGCTCAGCCTTCTTCGCTACGGCCTTGAGCAGTTGCCCGAGGGCGATGGCAGCAGTGCTGAACGCTATGAACTGCTGCTCAATCTCGGAATCGCGCTGGCTTCAGAAGACAGCGAAGCTGCCGTGAAGTGCTATCGAGAGGCGCTGCAGCAACCGCTGGAGACCCGTCTGAGCCTGGGTGCGCGTCTAAACCTGGCGGCCTTGCTGATGCAGCGCAACGAATTGGAGGAAGCCATTCAGCTCACCACAACCGCTTGTCAACGGGCCCCAGAGGTGGCACTCGCCTGGTACAACTTAGGGTTGATGGAGCGTCGTCGTGGCGACCTGCTGGCTGCGATCAAGGCTTACGAGCGATCCCTGAGCGTGAATCCGTCCCACGCGGAAAGCCACCAGAACCTGGCTGTGGCCAAGCTGATGGGGGGGGATATCGATGGTGCGCGCACAGGCTTCCGCCAGGCGATCGCGCTGCTGCGCTCACAGGAGCGACAGGGAGAAGCCACCGCCCTGCATGCCCAGGTCAATGGACTGGTGAAGCTGGACGATGAGGCCAGCGCATGAGCGCCGATCAGACCCAGCCCTTACAGGGACACACGGTGGTGATCACACGCGCCCGTGAGCAGCAGAGCGAAGGCCGCAGGCTGCTGCAGTCACTTGGTGCAAGGGTTCTCGACCTACCGGCTCTGGAAATCGGTCCGCCTGACAGCTGGGCTACTCTCGACGATGCTCTCGCTGACCTGGAGAACTTTCACTGGTTGATTGTCTCCAGTGCTAACGGAGTGGACGCGGTGGAGTCGCGACTGCAGTTCAAGGGACAGCGACTGATGCAACGCCCCGAGAGTCTCAAAATTGCAGCCGTGGGACGGAAGACCGCTCAGCGTTTGGAGGAACTGGGGGCGCCAGCTGATTTCGTACCGCCCACATTCGTGGCCGACAGCCTGATTGATCATTTCCCTGTGTCTGGCTGGGGGTTGAGAATCCTGCTACCGCGGGTGCAAAGCGGCGGACGCACTCTTCTGGCAGAAGCCTTCGCAGAAGCCGGCTCAAGGGTGGTGGAGGTCGCGGCCTACGAATCCCGCTGCCCAATATCCATTCCGGCAGACACCTTGAAAGCACTGGAGAATGGAGAGGTCGATGTGATCAGTTTCAGCAGCGGCAAAACCGTCACCCATACCGTGCAGCTGCTGGAGAAAGCCCTTGGAAGTTCAGGCACTGAACAGCTGTTCAAAAAACCTGCGGTGGTTTCCATCGGTCCACAAACCAGCCAACGCTGCAAAGAACTGCTGGGCAGAGTGGATCAGGAGGCGAAACCACACGACCTAGAAGGACTGGTACGAGCCTGCGTTCAGGCAATGCAGAGTCGCTGAGATTCTCTGGAGATTGAAAGACTCAGACAACCTCGATCCAGATCGATGCTGTTCACGGTCCAGCCCATCGGCAGCAGGGCCGCAGCATCACCGGGGTAACGGCCACGGGGACCAACGCAGACCGTCCCTGACACTTCAGAGACGCTGACAAGCGCTCGCAGTTCAGCTCCGACAGCAACAACACCCCTTACCTGGAGATTCGGACCCTCTGCCGCGTTCGGATCGACCTGAGAGGTTATGGCCGTCGACCTGACCATGGTGGGCGCGAAAGGGTCAGCCCGACCCTCCGGCACTGATGACAAGACCTGCTCACGGCTTGGCAGGGGAATCAGGCCGGTCGCTGGTGAGGAGGGGCTGGGCAAAGACATCTCAGCCACAGACTGATCTGCCGGCAGCGCATCGGCTGATGGCGCGTTGTTTTCTTCCTGTCCACATCCGCTGAGGCCGCCTAGAGCGACAACCAAAAGCACAGCCACGCAAGAGACTGAGGCCGAGATACGCAAGGCTGTCAACTCAACTCTGTGCTGCGTATCCGCTTTCCACCAGGTCCCGGAATCGGTCAAGATTTGCCTGAAGTTCCTTAGTCACGATTCCACCAAGAATGCTGGGTTCCATCAAGGGGGCCAGGACACCCGGCAGTTCATAGGTCACGCTGAGCTTCACGGCCGTGAGCTGAGGTTGTTCGGCGTAGAAGCGCACCCCTCCTTTGGTGGGCAGACCTCCCACCGATTCCCAATGGAGTTGCTGAGCTTCCACCCTCTGTGTGATTCGAGCCTTCCAATGAAAACGGAAACCCTGAGCTGCCAATGTCCAGTCTGTGAGATCGGGATCGTCGAGGGTTTTAACGGATTCGATCCAGCGCATCCATTTGGGCATCGCCTCCAGATCGCTCCAGACATGCCAAACCTGATCAACGGGAGCCTGGACTTCAGTGGTTACGGAATGTTCGAGCCAACGTCCCATCGGTTCAGGCCACTGCGGGGTTAACGGCAAGTCGAGCCGGTTGCCCAAGGATGGCAGCAGCGGCCAGATGTCCGCTCATGGTGGCTCCTTCCATCGAATCGATGTAATCCTGGCGGGTGTAGCTCCCGGCCAGATAAAAATTGCTGATAGGTGTGCTCTGGTCAGGTCGGTAAGGCTCCATTCCTGGCGCTTCCCTGTAGAGAGACTGTGCCAGCTTCACCACGTTGCTCCAGGTAAGTGTGAGATTTGCGGCGGATGGGAACAGCTCTCGAACCTGACGATCGGTGTGTTCAACGATGTCTTTCACAGACTTGCGCATCCAGGGGTCGCCAGGTGTCAGCACACACTGCAGCAGCGAACCCTCACCTTGCTTGCGGTAATCCTCGGGGCTCGCCAAGGCAAGATCCGCGAAACAACTGAAGTCGGCATCCGCGGTGTAGAGCAAGTTGTTCAGACCGGCTGGGTGACTAAGGTCGCCACGACTCTCGCCATTGCTCTCACCGAGTTCCGTGACCCAACCGTCGTAACGCAACTGGACAGTGGCAACAGGCACCGCCTCAAGATGATGAATGGCTTCGAATTGCGGAAAACGACGCCATTCCTCTGGGAGCAAACGCTGGATGCCCGGCACATCACAAGCAGCTAGATAGGCATCGGCAACAACATGCTGTTCACCATCAGGGGTGCTCAACTTCAAGCCCGTGACTTCGGGTTGATCCCCCTCACTGAACTCAACCTGCTTCACAGGGTGGCGGAGATGCAGCTTGCCACCACGCTGCTGGATGTAATCGAGGATGGGACCAGTCAGCCAACGATGGGGTGATCCTTTGAGCAGATTGAGCTTGGAGGCTTCAGTTTTGGCCGCGAACATCATGAAGATGGTCAGCATGCATCGGGCCGAAATCGTTTCGCAATCGATGAAACCAAGCGCGTAAGCAATCGGATTCCACATCCTGCGAATGCTCTCTGGGCTGCCGCCATGGCCCACAAACCAGTCTTGAAAACTGACTGAATCGAGCGCTCGAATGGTGCGCATCGCGCCCTCGTAATCCACCAGACCTCGAACGATCGGGCTAGTGCCGAGAGCTAGAGCATTGCGAAGTTTGTCAATCCAACCCAGCTGGGGGGTGGTGAAAAAGGCTTTAAGACCGTTGAAAGGAGCACCGATCGGGAATCGGAAATCCAGTTCCCGCAGGTCACCACCCTGATTCACAAACAAATGGGTGTGATCCTTGGGCAAGAGATTGTCGAAAGCACCCACCTTGCGCATCAACGCGAACAAGTTCGCGTAATTGAAAAAGAAGACATGCAACCCCATCTCGATGTGGTTGCCATCCGGGTCCACCCAGCTGCCCACCTTTCCGCCCAAGAAAGGCCGAGCCTCATAGAGATTCACCTCATGGCCTGCATCCACCAAATCCACAGCAGCGGAAAGGCCTGCCAGCCCTGAACCCACAATCGCGACCCGCACCGTCATCAGTGCAACTGCGAGGACTCTATGAATTGATCAGGCTCAACTGCTTTAGGCAGAACAAGCGAAGGGTTCATAAAGTGAATACAGGATCCAGTGCCAGTGCCTCCGATGTCCAGCATCGAAACCACAGCTGAGACCGCAACAGCCAGTGAGTCTCATACCGCAAGAGACGGAAAGGGCATCCTTATTACAGGGCCTGCCATGCAGCAGCTGGCCAGACTTTGCAGCGATCAAGGAAGCCAGCAGGTTCTGAGGGTGGGCGTGCGCTCGGGCGGCTGCAGCGGCATGAGCTACACGATGGATTTCGTCCCTGCGACAGACATTCAGAACGACGATGAGCGCTATCAATACGAAGCACCTGATGGCGCCAGCTTTGAAGTGATTTGTGATCCCAAAAGCCTGCTGTACATCTACGGAATGCAACTGGACTTCAGCACCGCGCTCATCGGCGGCGGCTTTAATTTCACCAACCCCAACGCCACCCAGACCTGCGGCTGCGGAAGTTCCTTCGCCGTTTGATCCATCAAGGGGCATCGAGCTGCTGTGGGAATCTGAAGGTATTGCCCGACCGATCAGCACTCCATGGAGTCCAGCCAGGAAAGTCTCTTCCAGCAGGCGATGAACCGTTACCAGCAAGGAGTTCCGGCGCACGAGTTGCTCGCTGATTTTGAGACCATCACCGCAGCGGCCCCTCGCCAGTCAGCAGGCTGGACATGTCTGGCATGGCTGCAGTTGCTGAGTGATCAGTCTGAAGAAGCTCTGCGTTCTGCGCGGATGGCCGTCAAGCTGAACAATCAGGATCCTCAGGCCCGCATCAATCTGTGTCTGGCGATGCTGGAAACCAAAGCCAAAGGCGTGAGAGATCAGATTGAAGTGGTTCAGCAGGTGCTGGCACTTGCACCCGAAGTGGGAGCTGAGCTGAAGGAATCCATTGACGACGGTCTCAAACGCCGACCGGAGTGGCCGGCACTGCTCAAGGTGAAGGCCTGGCTGGAGCTCTGACGTGGGCCGACTGCTGCTGCTCAGCAACGGCCATGGGGAGGATCTGTCTGGTGCGCTGCTTGGACAGGCACTCCAGTGCGAAGGCCATTCAGTGGACGCTCTTCCCATGGTGGGCAAAGGACAGCCTTATCGGGACGCAGGAATCGCATTGATCGGAGGCACCCAGGAATTCAGCACGGGAGGCCTGGGTTACACCAGCTTGCGTGGTCGTCTGACCGAGCTGTTGCAGGGACAGGTGGTCTATCTGCTGCGACGCCTGCTGAGGTTGCTGCGCATCGCCGGGCGCTACGACCAGGTGGTGGTGATTGGCGATGTGATTCCAGTGATGGCCGCCTGGCTCTGCAGACGGCCTGTCACGACTTACCTCGTGGCGTACTCAAGTCACTATGAGGGGAAATTGCGCCTGCCCTGGCCGTGCGCTGAGTGCTTGCGCAGCCCTCGCTTTCAGGCCGTATTCAGCCGCGACCAGCTCAGTGCAGACGATCTGAGCTCACAACTGCGCAAGCCAGTCATGTTTCTGGGCAATCCATTCATGGATCCAATCCTGAAGGACGATCGAAGCTTGCCACAGGCACGCCGACGACTGGGACTGCTGCCAGGAAGCCGCCGGCCTGAGCTGGAGCAGAACCTGGTGCTTCTGCTGGGAGTGGTTGAACAACTGCCGGCACCGTTGCTGAGCAGTGGTGAGCTGCAGCTTGAGCTTGCATTGGTGTCCTCACTCTCCGACGCTGCACTGTCAGAGCTGATTGACCCCATTGGCTGGAGCCTTCAAACCGCCGACAACGGGCAAATAACCCTGCTGTATCGCAACGCTCATCGGGTGCAGATCCACCGGGGTGGATTCGGAGCAGTCCTGCACAGTTCCGATCTGCTGCTGTGTATGGCCGGAACGGCAGCGGAACAGGCCGTGGGGCTGGCCCGACCGGTGCTGCAGTTGGTGGGTCGAGGTCCTCAGTTCACTGCAGGATTTGCGGAAGCCCAGCGCCGTCTGTTGGGTCCCACCGTGTTCTGTGTAGATGGTGAGGTAGGCGCACCAGTCACACTTGAACGCACAGCTGCACTAGCCCTCGAGCTTCTGGAGCGCAGCCGTCTTGATCAACAGCTGCAGCGCCGTTGCCATGACGAAGCACTCAACCGTCTCGGCAAAGCCGGTGGCGGCAGCAGGATGGCGGCATCGATCTCTCAGCTGCTGCAGCCGTGCGAATGAGTGAGCCGAACTCCGAACCCGCCTGGAAACGCTGGCTGGATCGCATCCTTGTCCTGAATGTCTTCCTGGTCATCGCTGGGGCTGGATGGTTCGCTGTTGCAGTGATTGGAAGCAGTCAGGGCCTGGAGGCACCAATGCGAGTGTTCATGCGCCTGTGGGAACCCCTGTTCACGCCAGCCATCGGCCTGCTGATGGGCGCAGCCGTGCTCAGCGGTTGCTGGAGCTGGTGGCAACGTCGAGTGCAACGGGCAGGGTCGGACAGAGGAAGTTGAAACCAAGCTCCTCAAGTCGACTCGAACCCACGAACTGCCCCTCCAGAACAACCTTTGAGCCATCACCCAGCAGCAGCTGAAGCATCGGACCCGGCACCGGCAGAAGACTTGGTCTGCCGAGACAACGGCCAAGACTTCCAGCAAAGACAGCCATGGTCACAGGCTCGGGAGCCACAGCATTGATCACGCCAGACCAGGAGTCTGTTTCCAGAGAACTCTGAATGATCCGGCATAAATCGCCACGTTCAATCCAGCTCATCCACTGCTGACCGGAGCCAATTGGGCCTCCGAAGCCTGCGCGGAACACCGGCAGCATTTTTGCGAGAGCCCCTCCCTGAGAGGACAACACGATGCCGATGCGCAGCACGACGAGCCGAGTTGCTGCAGGCTTTTCAGCGGCAGCCTGCTCCCACTTCTGACAAAGACGTGCCAGAAAATCCTGACCAACGGGACTGCTCTCCTCAAAGCGTCCATCAAGGCTGGTGCCGAAATAGCCAACAGCCGAGGCATTCACCAACACGGATGGAGGCTTGGCAAGCGTGGCCAGGGCACTCACAAGATGACGGGTTGTCTCGAGACGACTGAACTCCAAGATTTCAAGGTGCTGAACAGTCCAGCGCTGTTCAGCGATCGGTTCACCAGCGAGATTGACAACGCCATCACTGGCCGCCAACGCATCATGCAGAGGCGTGGACTCAGACCAGCTGGATGCCACAGCTGGATCCACCTGAATCCATTGAAGACGTGCTGCAACGTCTGCTGGGAAGGCCGCTGGTGAGACACGGCGACTGACGATGGTGAGTTGATGACCGGCAGCCTGCAGAACGGGAATCAGACCACGGCCAACCAAGCCCGTGCATCCAATCAGCAGAAGGCGCATGGCAACGGCGGCGTTAAGTAATCGACGTTAGGAAGCGATGGAGGGATCAGTGTCTTCAACCGGCAAGGTGAGATTCATCTTGCGCGCCATGGGCACCAGCGCAAAGCCCTGAATGAAGAGGCCAAACAGCACCACGGCCAAAGCAAGCGGAGGCATCTCCACACCCCAGCTCACACCCGGAGTCGACCAGGCCTTGATGGCCATTGCAATGGGCACGGCGCCGCGAAGGCCTGCCCAACACACAAAAATCCGTTCGCCATGGCTGAAGGGCGTCCGCCAGAGAAGGATCTGCACCATCAGCAAACGGACGAGCTGCATCACCAGAAACAGCACGAAAGCGAGACCGACGGCGTGAACCACATCCTGAGGGTTCACAACAAGCCCCATGCAGAGAAACAGCAGGAGCTCAGCCATTTTTGCGTAGCTGGAATGGGCTTCCTCCAGGCCGTTCTGGTCAAGATCGGCACTGTTGCCAAGAACCAGCCCCGCGACGTAGGCCGCGAGCAGTGGACTGCCGCCCAGCAGCGAAGTGCCACCACTCAGCACCATCAGCAAGGCGAGGCTGACCACCGGCAGCATCGAGGTCTGATTCAGCCCCATGCGTGTTCCGAGCAATTGCACCGTGAGACTGCCGCCAAGGAAACCGATCAGCATTCCAAGCAGGAACTGACGGACTAGATCCATCACCAGCAGACCAGCGCCGACGCCCTCACCAGCGGCCAGTGCCAGAGCCAGTCCGGCAAGCACGACGGCAATGGGGTCGTTGAACCCGGACTCGCACTCGATCAGATCAGTGAGCGGCTTCGGCAGTCGCCCCTGAAGCGGACGTAGCAGAGCCAGAACAGCAGAAGCATCGGTGCTCGCGACCATTGCCCCAACGAAAAGACTGCGGGGGAGGAGGACGGCGCTCGACTCCGTTCCTTGCGCCAGACCGAAGCCGAAGACCACCAACGTGATCAAGGCTGCCGTGATCAGCACACCGATGGTGGCCAGACGAGCCGCTGGGCGAATGACTCCACGCACCTGCTGCCAGTTGGTGGTGAGACCACCGAAAAACAACACCAGCACAAGAGCTGCTTCGGTGATCTGCTTGGCCTGATCAAGACTCAGCAGTGTGATTTCGCGACTGCCGGAAACATCCACGTGATTTTCAATCAGCAGACCGAGCAGCAGCACCATGAGGATTCCAGGAACCCTCACCCGGGCCGCAAGGTCATCCAACAGAACTGCGACCAGCAACAAACCGCCGAATGCCACCAGATAAAGCGAGAGGCCGTTGTCCAAACCAACTGCGGAAGTGGTCTTGAAGGGTTCTAGCCTGACCAGCGAATAACGACCCGTGATGGCAGAGACAGAGTTGAGCCCTGCAGCAGCTGCCAAGCCCACCGCGCCTTTAAAAAAAGGTGCGCTGGTGCGGGTGAACCGAGCGGCCTATGCAGGCAGCGTGGAGGCCGGAGCTAGCGATCCTTATCCTCCGGCTTACATCTTCGATGGTCCTGGAGAATTATTGGTGGTGAAGGGCGACTACGGGCAGGTCCGCTGGCGGCGTCCGGTACCCGATGTCTGGTTACGTATCGATCAGCTCGAGCCCTTCGCCTGAGGATTGAGCGATTCCTCAACTGTGGTAATCGCGGCGGGCACCGACTGAACAGCCTCTGGAAGTCGCCAGATGGCTCCACCAAGAACAGCTGAGAGCGATTCAAGGCTCACCAAAATGGGATGCTGCCCATGTCGCACAACTGCAGCTGAGGCCACCGAGGAAGCAGACCAGGGATTCCAGCCCGCCAGCAGAACCACACTGCGATAAGCGCTAGGCCATGGACTTTCAGGGTTGGAAGTCTCCAGCAGCTCGAAATGATGAGCAGCCTCAGCCGGCCGATTGGTCAGGACCGCCAGTAGGGCCAGACTCCAGCGAGCAGAGTCATCGGATGGATCCTGCTTGAGGCGCTCAAGAGCCGCCCGCCGCAGCGGTGCTCGATAGCTGAAATGGCCGTCAAGCATGTGCTCGATCGCCACACTGCTGAAGACGGGATCGAGCCCTGCAGGTCCTTGCGCCAATCCTGCAGCGAGCTGGGGAAACCGCTGCTCGAAACCCTCGGGAACCCTTGAATCGATCCGTCGCTTCCAGAGCGAATAACTGCCTCCCTGTGGACGCGGAAACACCTCCACCTCCTCAAAGACCCCGCTCTTACGAACGGCCTGATCCAAGGAACGAGCAGACCTGCGGACCGAGCCCTGGTCACCTTCAGCAAGCAGGACCCAGTTGGCATGGTCCAACACGGGCTGGATGTGATCCGTGCTGCCGCCGAGCTGGCGACCCACCAACCGGCCTCCGTTGCGGCGGCCGTAGTAACTCACATTGTGCTGATTGAGATCAGGCGTACTGGGAACAACAATCAAGGTGATTGGATCAGCGACGGGATCCGCGCCACCAGCTTTCTCAACGATCGCTTGCAGCGGATGCCGATTTCCTGGTTTCAGACGTGCAGACTGGGCAGTCCAAGCTGGTGCGATCGCAACCAGTGCTCCCGCAGTGAGAGCCAATCCAGGCTGCCAGGCTGATCGAGCAGGCCAGCGTTGACGGATCCACACGCCCCACTGCCACCAGCCGCGGCTCAGCAATAACAGCAATGGCGGCAACAACGGAGCCATGTAACGGGAGTCTTTGTTAGGGCTGAGATTGGTCATCACCCAGCCCAGAAACAGAGTTCCCACCAACCAGCGCCAGGCATCCGCTTGATCCTGTTGATTGCTGACCGTTGCCTTTTGTGGCATGAAACGCATGGCGACCAGCAAGACAAGACCGGCCAGCCCAATCCAAAGCAGTGCCGAGCCGATCTGAAGGGGGACCTGGCGCAAATACCAGAGCCAGCCCGACAAGCTGAAGACCCCCGGGTCACCCTCTCGGGCCGCAGACTCGATCACAGCTCGATTGGTGCCACCAAGGGTCGTGATCCAGTTATGTCGAAGCCAGGGAAACACTGAGACCAAAACCAACATCAACCCCGCTAGCGCCTGCAGTCGCCGGCCCCGTCCGATGCGCTGGGCTGTCACAAGTGACCAACCCAGTGCAGGCAGTAACACCAGAAGAGCGCTCTGTTTCACCAGCAATGACAAGGCCACAGCACAAGCTGCGAGCAGCGCCTGCCACCAAAGACCGCCAGCGCGTGGACTCCACCAAGCTCCCAGCCGCCAAAGCGCCAATGTGACCAAAGCGGTCAAAGGCAGCTCAAGCACGTAATCCGTCCTGAGATCGAGCAGCATCGGGGCCAGGGCTACAGCCGAGGCAGCCAGCAAGGCAAATCCCCTGGCTGATCGCCTGGGGCGCAAAAGCTGGATTGCCCAACCGGCACTGGAGAACAGCAGCAGCGCATTCCAGAAGCTCAACGCCCATGCCGCTTCAGACGGAGCATCGCCAGCCACGGCCATCACCGTGCCGTTCACCAATGAGGCCAGAGGGGGGATCTTGGGCGAGAGGTCGAGCAGAGCGTTCCAGCCTTGCCAACCGCCTCCGGCCAGAACACCGAGAGCACGTCCATGGTCCAGGGCGCTGTTGAGGTAATCCGCCTGATCCCACGACGGCAAACCAGCGTGATGGCCCCACCACAGACGATCAGCAACGGTGGACAACAGCCAGATCAGGACCAGGCAGACACGGAACGGCCAAGCACCCATCAACCGATCTCCAACCTGCGTCGTTCCTGCTGAAGACGCTGTCGACGTTGACGAGCCTCCCGCAACATCTCCCGTCCGTCATGGAGATAGCTGTCGACGTAACCCATCGTGTAACGCTCCAGCTCCGCCACGGCATCCTCTACCTGAGAGAGGCAGTGATACACGCTTAAGCCAAAGCCTCGGGCCGATGGCGGAGTCGGCAAGGATTGAAACAGGTTTTTGACCTTATCCAATCGGTTTCGACTCTGTTCCAAATAGCCGCAGAACGCCTCCATCAGATCATCGTCATAAGGATCGGCCGACAGAGCTTTCAGTTCCGCAGAGAAGGGATTGATCACCTGACCGAGCGAACGGTCAATCGGGGCGTAGACCTTCTGAAGCCAGGTGGACAGTGCCTGGTCTTCGCTGGCTCCCTGGCCTGATGCACGCCGTGCCGCCTGGCTGGCACGGGCATTGCGGGCACCGCGGGCCCGTGCTTCCTCACGGGCAGACTCCGAGGATCCGTACTCGCGATCAAAGCAGCGCCGGGTCTCGGGATCACCGATTTGCTCCCAGGCTGCATTGAGCGCCAGGATTCGCTCTTCATCGCCTCCAGCATCGGGATGATGCTGCTTCACCAAGCGTCGATAGGACGCTTTGAGTTCGGCTTGGGTGGCATTGGATGTCACCTCAAGCACTGCATAAGGATCCTGAGGGCGATCCGAATGATCGAAAAATGCAGGGCTCAAAGCTGACCATCCCTGCGCGCCGGCAGAACAGATGCAGCACTGAACATCGGAGTCGAGAGATATCGCTCGCCGAAGCTGGCAAGAATCACCACGATTCGGCGACCTGCCATCTCTGGACGCTGGCCCAGCTTCAAGGCTGCTGCAACAGCTGCTCCGCTGCTCACTCCGCAGAGCAGTCCTTCCTCTCTGGCCAGACGCCGGCCAAGCTCCATGGCCTCCTCATCGGTCACAGCGATGACCTCATCGATGAGTTCCTGCTCCAGCACCGGAGGTACAAAACCTGCACCGATGCCTTGAAGACGGTGCGGACCCGCCGCTCCACCGGACAGCACCGGGCTTGCAGCAGGCTCCACTGCAATGATTTGCAAATCCTGCTGCCGGCTGCGAAGCACCCGGGCACAACCGGTGATGGTTCCTCCTGTCCCCACCCCTGCCACCAGGGCATCCAGACGCCCTTCCGTGTCCTGCCAGATTTCCTCCGCCGTTGACGCCGCGTGTACGGCGGGGTTAGCAGGGTTATCAAATTGCTGAAGCAGATACGCGCCAGGAATCTCGTCAACCAACTCCCTGGCGAGAGCGATCGCACCCTGCATGCCTTCATTGCCTGGGGTGAGCTGTAATTCCGCGCCATAAGCACGCAGCATCGATCTCCGCTCCGTGCTCATGGTGTCGGGCATGGTGAGAATTAGGCGATAACCGCGCGCTGCTGCAACCATCGCCAAAGCAATGCCGGTATTACCGCTAGTGGGTTCCACCAGCACTGTGCTGCCAGGCTTAATCGTTCCGCTTTCCTCTGCGACCTCAACCATGGCGCCTGCGATTCGGTCTTTCACCGAAGCAGTGGGGTTAAAGCTCTCAAGCTTGGCAACGATTTCAGCCTTGCAGCCAAAAGCCTTAGGAAGACGATTGAGCCGTACCAGAGGTGTACGACCTACCAACGCTGTGATATCAGAAGCGATCGGCATTCGGCTCGGGTGTCATGTGCTGAATCAAATCCATCTAATCATCCAACTTGTACCAATACCGATTGAAGACGATGCCATCTCTCAAAGTAGTTCAATATGCTGCCCTTCAAGCCGGAAAAGTGCTTACTAATAACGAACTTTTCTAAATAAAAAGCCCCCCTCAATTGAGGGGGGCAATGAAGAATCAGGCCTGAGGCTGATATCAGAAGTTAAACGTGGTCTTGATCAGTCCACCGAAACTATTGAAAGTACCAGACGTGGTGGTACTACCACCGCCGCCTGTGTAATTACCCAAAGGGCGACTGAAATAATGAATTGCAGGCGTCACCGCGATGTTATCCGTGACCTGGAACATGTAGAAAAGCTCGAAGGCATAATTACCATCAGCGACGAAATCATCGTCTGAGTTTCTCTTATCGATACTGGTCACAAAAGTGGGTTGGCCAACTGCAAATCCGAGTGCATTCCCCTTCAGGAAAGCATCATCCCACTGGAGGCCGACATACCAAGACTGTGAAGTCGAGGATTTGATCGGATTGGTACCGTAAGGGGACGAGTCACCGGTTGAATTGATGCCCCAACCAGCACTAATTGAAGGGATCAACCCAGATTCCGCAGGCATCCACCATGCACTTAAGGCTGCTGAGTTCGTTACACCGTAAGTCTGAAGCTTGTTAGCGTAAGGAGTTCCGTTACCCGCATACAGGCCGACACCATTGTCAGTTGACCCGTAATTGTAAGCAGCCGCAATGCCCCATTGTTCAGGAGCATAGGAGAGCTGAACCGTTCCGTTCGAGCCAGCACCATCGCTGGCAAGACCACCAGAATTGGGGTCTGAGTTGTCTCCGTTAATACTCAGATAACTGGCACTGATGTTCCAATTATTTTTGGAATAAATGAAACCCGCACCAGCGCCAAGGGAAAGGTTGTATGTACCTGGAGCACCTGCATAGGTGAAGAAGTCAACCGTCATCTCTGAGGGATAAGCCGAAGGCCAAACAGCCAACATGTCATCCTGACGGACTTTTGCACCAGCAGTCAATTTGAAATCTTCGCCAACAGGGAACTGGTAGTAAACCCTGTCAACTTCAAGCTTATTGCTGGTGTTGTATCCGTATTCCTGGCTCCAAAGGCCTACAACTGAAGTTCCACCAGCTGAGACAACGTTGCCAGAGTAAAGATCGGAAATATTTGCGGCACGAATTCGCGTCCTTAGAAGATCTTTGCCGGTAAAACTGGTATCAAGGAAAATTCGATAGTCGTAGGAGAATGAAGTTGCACCAGCTGTTTTAGCCGCGTAATCAGCTGTATCTACGGTTGACTCTGTAGTAGTCGTTCCGTCGTAATAGCCTTTGGCATCGCCGCCATAAGAAGCTGCGCCAACAACCCAGAAGGTGTTAACTGACATTTTAGTTGTAGTGGAAAACTGGGTTGCTTCCAGTTCGCCTACGCGGGCTTCCAGACCGTCAACACGGCCCTTCACGATGGCGAGTTCTTTTTCGAACTCCTTCATCAGACGCTTGAGCTCGTCGGTCACTTCGGTGACGCGGTCGAGGCAGGCATTAAGCAGTGCAGCCGCTTCAAAGCGGGTCA
>QCTJ01000016.1 GCA_003211205.1 Synechococcus sp. AG-673-F03 | reverse complement strand
CCGCAAACCAGGCGATCCATCGGTTGCGACTTCTCCATATCCCGCTTCACATCGACTGTGGCCTTGAGCTGATCCGGGGTTGGTTCATATGGGAATGACTCCTCGAGCTCGTTCTGCCAAGGGCCGTCAACCGGAAACGCGAATCCAGGGGCCTGATGTCGCTCGGCGTAAAGCTTCACCAGGTCGAGCGCCACCTTGCGCAAAGCCTTTCCGGCACGTTCCTTGGCCTTGACCCAGGCCGATCCGCCCATCTTGCTGAGTTGGGGGGGAGCATCACTGTTGGCGCGATAACGACCGAGGCTGCCCAGCTGATCCGCCGCCACCCGCAGGATGCCGTCGGCGTACTGCACCACCAGGTAGTCACGCACCTCGCCGCTGATCGCCAACTTTTCCAGCTTCTGGAAACGGCCGATGCCGTGATTGCGATGCACCACGAAATCCCCAGGCTGCATTTTGTTGGGATCCACCGTGCGACTGGCTGCCTTGCGGCGGCGGCGCACATAGCCCGTGCTGGTGAGGGTTTGCTGCCCAAAAAACTCGCGGTCAGTGATGAGAGCGATCCGCCAGGAGGGAAGCTGAAGCCCCTCGAGGTCAGCAGTGCCGCGTGTCTTTAAAGCAACAGGTGTTCCCTGTTCAATCAGACGCTCGATGGCAGGCGCATCGGCAGCATTGGGAACGAAACGACTGATGCAGTCATGCTCTTCGAGCAACGCAACAGCTCGACTGGGCTGGGCAGACAGCAGCCAAACGGCCTGTTTCTCCTTGCCGTAGCTCTTGATCAGTTCACCAAGCTTTCCGAACTGATTGGGATAGGCCGGCACAGGACGACTGTTGAGATCAAAAGCGTTGGGATGGTCATCACTTTCCTGCAACTCAGCCAGATCAAACCCTGGGAAAGCTTCAGCCAGCCCCATCGCCTCCTCGATGTCTCGATGCAGGATCGGCAACGGCAACGCCAGTTCGTCGTGATGCTCCCTGGCATGGTCCAGCCACTGGTCCCCATGGGAGCGGCCATGACGTCGCTCATCAATGGCCACAAAGCTGTTGGCCGGGAGATAGTCGAGAAGTGAGGCAGGCTGCTTCCAGGCCAGTCCAAGTAGGCGGCGCATGCCCTCGGGAGTCCCCCCCTCCAGCAATTCAGACAGGGATTCCTCACTGAGAAACTGATCGAGACCATCGGGCATGGCATCGCGCAGCTGTTCAGCGATCAAAGGACTGAAGCCTGTCGGGGTCAGCCTCAGACTTTCGATCGGATCAAGGGAACGCTGGCTGGCGGGATCAAATTCACGCAGCTTGTCGAGCTCATCACCAAAGAACTCCAGACGCACCGGCAGTTCACTGCTGACTGGGAAAACATCAACGATGTCGCCACGGCGGCTCCAGGTACCTTCCTGGTCGATGGTGGAAACCCGTTCATAACCAAGCTGGGCCAGGCTGGTGTCTAGATCCTCAAGATCGACGCTGTCACCTTTACGAAGGGTTCGGCATCGATCAGAAAAAGCCTGCGGCGGTGGCAAATGCGGTTGAAGACAGCGCTCCGTGGCCACAATCGCCAGATCGCAGCTCTGTTGATCGAGCTGCAATTCACTGAGCACCTGCAACTGCCCCCAGGTGATTTCACTGGTGGGGTCAAACGGTTCATAGGGCGAACCTTCACTGGTGGGATAAAGCTGGGCACTGCGCCAGCCCATCAGGTCCAGAAGAGCCGTCCAGCGACCCGCCTCCTCAAGGGTCGGCACGACCACAAGCAGAGGCCGATCCTTTTGGCGCGCCAGCGCACTGGCCACAAGAGCCCTGGCCCCCCGACCACCTCCGCGGAGCAGGAGCCGGTCGGGGCGATCGATGCGTTCGCCGAGCTCACTGGTCAGCGCTGAGCACTGCAGCAGGCGCACCAGGGAACTGAGAGGCATGGCAGGACCACTGACGGCAACGCATGATTGTCGCAATTCACAGTTCGCCACTGCGTGTATCAGCACGCGCTCTTCGGCCATGCCTCGATTCCGCTGCCCTGATTGCTGTTGTGGTCCTGCGGTCGTGCTGCACCCGCCGAAAGGGGCCCTGCCTGTGTGCTTCCGTTGCGGCACCGTGATGGAACGGAAGCCACTGGTGAAGCCCATTCCACTGGCTGTCTTTCTGACCGTGAGCTCAGCCCTTGTGGGACTCTCCATACCAGCGCTTCTGGGCCCTCCACCTCCTTCCAGACCTCCGACATCGGAGAAGCTCGCTTAAGTCATCCCTTCACACCCAAACGAATCCAGACCAAGCGCCACCATGAACAAGCCGAGCATGAACCGATCGAGCCGCCTGGAGCGCAAATTTGAAGGGCTGATCTGGAAGTTCCGACTGGTCACACTGATTCCCGTGGTGATGAGTCTGCTGGGGAGCATCAGCTGTTTTGTTATCGGCACCTACGCAGAGATCAGCGTTCTCAGAAAAGTCTTTCGAGGTGACTTCACCCATGACAACAGCACGCTGCTGATTGGGAAGGTGGTAGGAGGAATCGACTACTACCTCATCGGCATCGCCCTGCTGATTTTTGGCTATGGCATCTACGAGCTGGTGATTTCCGACATCGACCCGCGACAGAACGCTGAATCGTCTTCAAGACGCAATCTGCTGAACATCCAAGATCTCGATGGTCTGAAACAGAAGCTCACCAAGGTGATCATCGTTGCCCTGATCGTGACGGCGTTCAAGGTGATGGTGAGCTTTGAGGTGACCTCAATCACCGAGCTGATTCAGTACTGCGCAGGTGTGCTGATGTTGGCGTTCAGCTCCTACCTGATCGGGCGCACTGGCAAGCACTGATCACCTTCCCATTCCTCCCCCTTGAGGATGAATCCGTTCATCCACAGGAGTGATGTGAGCCAGCCATGACTCAGCGGACCTTGAAAAGTTTCCTGCTTGATGGCATCGATGACCAACACCACGCAACCGGCGGCAATTCAACGACGACTTGAACGTCAACGACAGCATGAACGCCGCCGATCGATCCCTAAGCAGATTCTGCAGCGCAATGACACTGTGCTGATGCACCTCGGGCTGGCACATCTCGGTGCCAACCGTCTGCTGCGCAACGGTTCCGGTGAACGCGACGATCTGGTGCAGGAAGGCCGCTATGGGCTGATCCGAGCTGTTGAGCGTTTTGAGGCCAGTCGCGGCCACCGCATCAGCAGCTATGCGATGCCGAGGATCACCGGCCAGATCAGGCATTACAGAAGAGACCGGCTGCAAACGATGCGAATCCCCTGGCGACTAAGTGATCTGCATGCCCGGGGAATGAAAGCGCAGGAGCTGCGATTGCATGCCGGGCAGCCGCTACTCAGCAATGAAGATCTCGCTCAACAACTCGGAGTCAGCACTGATCGCTGGCGAGAGGCCTGCATGGCACACCGGGATCGGCGAATCCAGTCACTCCATCATCAGCGCAGCAACAGCGATGGTTCTTCTGAACCAGAGGCCCGGATAGATGGTCTGCAAGATCACCGATGCCAGCCGGCTGATCCACAGCACGAATGGCTGATCCAAATGTTGAACAGCTTGGAGCCGAACCATTGCCTTTGGCTCTGTGCGTTCTAGATCGACGGACTCTCCCTGACAGAGATTACACGCCGAGAATGCATCGACCGGCTCATGCTGCGAACTGCACTGCGAGGAATGCTCAACACCCTGCGTGCCGAAGCCGGTCGAGATTTCACCCCGACAAGCCCAGAAGCCAGGCGAAAACGATCGCCAGGCCTGCCGCCCATGCGGTCTGCAGACCATTAACCAGCTCATTGCTCAGCCAGGGCCAGCGGTCCTGGCCAAGAGCTCCCAGCAAACTTTCCAGCAGTGTGGCGATGAAACCCACCACAAATACAATAGCAAAGGCAGCTCCGGATTGAAGCAATCCGAGCAGAGCCATCACAACCGTCATCAGCAGACTGCCAACGGCACTGGCCAGGGTTCCTTCCACACTCACCGCACCCTCGGTCCCAGCGGGCACCGGCCGCAGGGTGGTGATCAGCAAGGTGGTCCGGCCCCAGCGCTTGCCGATCTCACTGCCGAAGGTGTCGGCCAGTTTGGCCGTAAAACTCGCGGAGAAGCCAATCAGCAACAATATCGGCGAACCGATGCGAGCGGCGATCAGCAAAGCCAGCACAAGACCGGTGAAGGCCGAGCCCCAGACATTTTCTGGACCGCGACGACCGCCTCGCCCCTCGGCAAGACCAAGCTCCTGCTTCCTGGCAAAGCCCAGCTTGGTGACCAGCGAACCAAGCACGAGATAGGCCACAACGGCCAACCAGCCGCGCCAAGCCAGCGAACCCCAGAGCACCGTGCCAAGGATGCCTGCATGACACCAACCGGCCCGGGTGAGCAACGGAAAGCGCTGCGCAAAACCGATCAAAAGCGCATTAACCAGGAGCGCGGTGAGCCACAGCGCAGCGGTTTGAGACGGGAGCTCAAAAGGCGTGAAAAACATCAGGCTGTGTTGCACTGCCCTAAGCATCAACGCTGACGGGCGCTTCTGCACGGATAATCAGCTTGACGATTTCCCCGCTCAGGCATGGTGCTGAACAGAAAGGGTTTCTTCCTTGAGCTGGGAGAGCAGGAACCGCAGGCGGCAGAGACCAAGCCTGAACCCAAGCCGGAGAAGGTCGAGAACGCTGCTGAGCCATCCCAGCCAGAAGCGGCCCCAGCTCCAGTCGAAGAGGCTGTCCCTGCCCCTGCTGTTGATCCAGCTCCTGCTCCTGTGGCCGTAGTTGCTGAAAGCCAAGCTGCAAGCAATCCCGATACCACTGCAAAGAGCAGTGAAGACGCTCCGAAAGCCAAGCCATCTCTGACCACTGCAGAGGCCATCGCCGCAGAGCTAGCCGCCGCAGAAGCCGCCAAACCGGAGATTCAGTTGACCACCTTTGCCCCAGATGCTCTCCAACCTGGCAACTCGATTCGTCCCGGCAAGCGTCGTCCAGGCAACAACCTGGCCGACTTCCGCAGCATGGCCAGCGAGCTGTTCAAGAGCTAAACGATCTGGGACAGGCCTAATCAGGCACAATCCTGGTCTGATCCATTGATGCCTCATTCCATTGATGCTTCAGTGGAGGATCACTGGCGTGACGCACCTTCTGCCCTCAGCAACATGCAACTTGCTCAGAATCTGGTCTGAGAGAGGCGCTTCAAAGCCCCTCCTCTGTGCAGATCACGCTTATGCAGCGCATGGGAGTGACCGGGAGACCTTTCATAGATGCCTGTAAGCGCCGGAGCCTCAGCACCTGAGCATGCGCCAGTTACTGAGGCTGCTGATCCCAGCCACAGCAGCGGTGGAACTGCGCAGGATGGTGTCACCCAGAGACACAAAGATCCAGCCTGCTGCTTGTGCTGCAGCCAGTTCCTGCTCGCTCCACCCTCCCTCGGGTCCGATCGACAGCCAGATGGATCGATCCACTGAGGCCTGAGTCGCAAGCCATTCAGACAATCGAGGACTCTCCAGCTCGCGAGCCACCGCAATCAAGCGCAGGTCGTGCGGCCCCGGTGTGTCCAACCACTCTGCGGAGGGACACAGTTCAGCCAGTTCAGGAGCCCAGAGCCGCTCGCACTGTTCAACGGCTTCCTGAAGGATCGAGCCCCAACGCTCCGGACGATGCTCAGCCTGAGGAACGGAGCGTTGACAAGCCAGCGGCTGCAACCGATCCACACCCAACTCACAAGCCATCCGCATCACGTCATCCATTCCTCGACGGATCAACGCAATGGCAAGACCCAGTTTCGGCCTTGGGGAGATCACAGTCTGACTAGGCGCCTCGATTTCTGAGCACAACTCAAGTTGATGACCGTTCAAAAGACGAGCCACCCACAGGTTGCCCCGGCCATCAATGACATCGACCTGAGCACCTTGCTTCAGCCGTAGAACCTTGCGCAGGTAGCGCGATTCATGATCCTCAAGCACAAAGCGACGATGGTCATCCGCAGACTGCAACCTGCGGGAGGCGATCAGCAGGCGACGTCGTTCCGCCACGTCAACGCTCAACCCATGCCGGGGAACACACTGTCGGGATGGTCTTCCACCGGCCAGTCGTCATTCACGCCTCCGATCAACAGTTCCTCGAGCTGCACCACATCAGAATCAAGTTGACGCAGGGCATTGATCAGAACATCGAGGGCAATCCCATCACTGGTGCCCAGATCAATCCAGCAACGGGCCCAGTCCTGCTGGAACTCCATCTGGCCCATGTTGTGCATCAGAGCCGGCATCACCCCCGTTGCCTCCTCGGTTTCGTAGCTCATCCAGCTGAGCTCATCGCCTTCTTCGTGAACCTGCAGGCTCTCGGCATTGAACCCGCCAAGACGTCCCAGCACATACCAACTGTCAAAGATGCCATCCACATAATTCCGTTCTCCCTGACTGGGAATCTCGCTGAATCGCAACCAGACCCAGCAATTGAAGGGATCAACCTCTCGGAAGCGAACGCGCATGACCCACCGCTGATCCCGTCATCATCGCCGGCGACGGAGCCATCGACCATGCTGGGGAGCCAAGGCAGCCCAGACCGGGGCATTCGATCGGAATGCTGGAACTCACAAATATCAACTACAAACCTGCAACGGCAGAACACTTGGTCTTGAACAGCATCCAGCTGAAGGCCGATCCGGGGCGCCCACTGCTGATATCCGGCGACAGCGGCAGTGGAAAGACCAGTCTGCTGGAGGTGATCAGCGGGATGGCCGGTGCTGACACCGGCAGCATCAGCTGGAAGGGGCAGCCACTCAATCAGCGCCAACGACGCTGGCTTTGCGGAGTGGTGTTTCAGTTTCCGGAGCGACACTTTCTGGGCTTGAGCGTCAACCAGGAACTGAAGCTGGGCCACAGGCGGCTAAGCAGCGAAGAGATGATTGCGGCGCTGCGAAAGGTCGGACTTAGCAGCGTGGATGGGCGTCAGGCTCCGGAGCGACTCAGCGGCGGACAGCAGCGGCGTCTGGCTCTGGCGGTGCAGCTGCTACGCAAGCCGGATGTGCTGCTGCTCGATGAGCCAACAGCAGGACTCGACTGGTCAGTGCGTGCCGAAGTGCTCGAACTGCTTGACCGGCTAAGCCAGGAGCGTTTGCTGATCGTGGTGACCCACGAGCCGGAACTATTCCAGGGCTGGAGCTGTGAGCACCTGCGCCTGCGCAATGGCCGACTGCATGCTCTGTCACCATGACGCCTGGGTTGTTGTAAAGCCATGGCTGATCGGCTGGTCCGTGCCACCGCAGCAGGTGGGGGAATCAGGCTTGTGGCGGTGACCACCGGCGAAACCACTCGTACCGCCCAATCACGTCACGGACTCTCGTACCTCACCACCGTGATGCTCGGCAGAGCCATGGGTGCGGGTCTACTGCTGGCCAGCTCCATGAAGGTTCGGCATGGTCGCGTCAACCTGCGACTGGGATCAGATGGCCCTCTCAAGGGCCTGACAGTTGATGCCGGCCGTGACGGAAGCGTGCGTGGTTTTGTCGGCAACCCTTCGCTTGAACTGGACCCGATCAGCGATTCAGCAGGACAAGCCAGTTTCGACTTCACCTCAGCTGCAGGAACGGGGTATCTGCATGTGGTGAGGGACGACGGCAAAGGCGAACCCTTCAGCAGCACAGTGGAGCTGGTGAGCGGAGGCATCGGGGAGGATGTCGCTTCCTATCTGCTCCATTCCGAACAGACACCCTCTGCGGTGTTCGTGGGCGAAACGATCAACAGCGAAGGATTGCAGAGCAGCGGAGGCTTGCTGGTTCAGGTGCTGCCGAAGGCCGCAGAAGAGCCAGCTCTGGTTGCTCTGCTCGAGGAGAGGTGCCGCGAGATTGAGCATTTCAGCCAGAAGCTGCACCGCTGCGGTGACCATCCGGAACAATTGCTTCGGGAGGTTTTCCCAGATCTTGATCCCCAGCCCATCCCAAGCAGCGAACCGACGCAGCCGGTGCAGTTCCATTGTCCCTGCAGCCGTAGAAGAAGTTTGGGCGCACTCATATTGCTAGGCAGAGAAGAATTGCAGTCCATGCTGGAAGACGACAAGGGCGCAGAGCTCACTTGTCATTTCTGCGGCGAGGTTTATCGATTCAATGAATCAGAGCTGCAAAGCCTGATTGAGGGAATGATCGAATCAGGCGAATAACAGAGCTCCGGCAAACAACAACAGCAGGGTGGGCAGTGCCTGCCATTGCTCCACACCCAGTGGCAGACCCGCCTGAACAGTGACAGCACTGAGCAATGCACCCAGAGCCAGGCCAACAACCAGAAGCAGGAGGGTCCAGCCAAGGGAGCCCAAGGGCCGACGGCCTCGCTTGACCTGACTGATGAACACCGCGATGGTTGACAGGGGCAGAAGCAGGTCGACCGTTTGGGGAGCCAGCAGCAAAAGCAGTAAGGCCAAAGCTCCTGCGATGGAGCGCACCACAAGACCCTGACCCTGCACCAATTGCAGATCAGGCATAAAACCGGCACCACTCAGTGACGGCGCCGGCAATGACATGCCGCGTAAACGGGTTACCAAAGCTGCAGGACCATTGCCGCTACTGGGCACTCCTGCAGACACCTGTTGGCGTTCCACCTGTGAAGCAGAGGCGGCTGCCGAACTGAGACGGCCAGACTGTCGATCTCGCAGACGCTCCATCAGGACTGAGTCGTAAGCAGCCTCAACACGAGCGCGGGCAACTGCATCATCACCACAAGAGGCGACGACCCGGTCTCTTGCTTTTTGAACGTCGTCAAATCCGGCGCCAGGAGTGACGCCGAGCATGGAATAGGGATCTTTTGGATCAGAATCCGAGCCTGGATCCAGCCCTGCAGCCATTGATATACAGAAATCTCTCTAGAGGTTATCGAGAGACTCGCTCAAGCGAGCACAAACCTTGAATTCGGAAGCGACTCAGAACAGAGGTGGACCGTGGCGAAATCCTTGCTGGCGCTCGAAACGGTGCCGAAAACGGGGCACATCGGCATTGAGCAAGACCTGACGGTGCTTGATCAGGGGCATTTGGGGAGGCTGGTGATATCCCTCCAGCACCTCAACATGATCGCGATGATCACGAAAACAGACGTAATCAGTACCGCCGTCATCACAAGGACGGAGCAGCCATAGGGTGTCCACAGCAGACCGCTTCAGATGCAACATTCTGGCGATGAATTTGCTTGCCCGTGACTGAAAAGCGGTCGAGAGTGAATCTCAACATTTCAAAAAGGATTGGGATTGAAGCCAACAACGGCTCCAATCAGATCTGAAGACAACTCTGAACTAGCTTGCGAACAGCTTCGTGCAGACCAGCGCAGATTTCGATGAGAACAGGGTGGGAGGAGCCGGCGACCAAGACCTACTACACATTGACCAAGGCAGTTCTTCAATATTGATCAAGATTTTTCTGAATAGGATCTTTGCAATTTTCATCCTCCAGAAAAAACCATTGACTTCAGAGGTGCATATCAAAGCAACAGGCCTCCAACTCAGACTCGTACAGATGAAATCGGGATTAAATAGTTGACGAGCCAATGCATGTCATGCATCAATAAACATAGACAAGGTTTATTGATGCTGACTGGTGAAATCAAGCTCGCTCGCCAAGCCATTCGCTTGAGTCCTGTTGGCTTAATGAATGAAGAAGGCGACGAGTGATCGGCTGAATAGCTGTCCAGATGTGAAAACCAATAGAAAAGGCCTTCCAGCTTGAGAAGGCTTTTCCTCAGCTGATCAATCAGCGTGTTCTGTGATCAGAGACTGATCGGCTCAACTCCACTCACGACAGGAGCCACAGCATTGAGCTCAAGATCGGGATGCTCTTCATGAAGCTGATTGAGATTCCAGTCGTTTTTGAATAACAGAACCGGTCGATTCCATGCATCCCTCACGGTTTTGCAGTTAAAAATCCGACCGACTTTCTCCAGCGACGACCAGCCACCAGTGACCCAACGAGCCACTTGATAGCCCAGCGGCTCCAAACGAGTTTCGACGCCGTATTCGTTCTGAAGACGATGCTGAACAACCTCAAGTTGCAGCTGACCGACGGCAGCAAGGATTGGATCCCTTTTACTTTCATCATTGTCATAGAGGATCTGCACAGCTCCCTCTTCACGCAATTCATTGACCCCCTTACGGAAATTCTTGAATGCTGAGGGGTTGGGATTACGCAGCCAGCTGAAGATCTCTGGACTGAAACAGGGAATTCCCTCGTACTCCACCTTGATTCCGGTGTAGAGCGTGTCGCCGATTGAGAACATCCCGGGATTGTTCAGTCCAATCACGTCACCTGGGAACGCATCCTCCACAACCGCACGATCTTGTCCAAACAGTTTCTGTGGGCGTGACAAGCGAATGGCCTTGCCCGTGCGGGCATGACGGACTGTCATGTCTTTTTCAAAACGCCCGCTGCAGACACGGACAAAAGCGACCCGGTCTCTGTGACGAGGATCCATGTTGGCCTGCAGCTTGAACACGAAACCACTGAAATCAGGCCGCAACGGATCGACTGGACCGTCTTGCCCCTGACGCGCCACAGGCTTCTGAGCCATCTCCAGAAACGCATTCAGGAAGGGACGCACGCCGAAATTGGTCATCGCTGAACCAAAAAACACTGGCGTCAGCTCGCCGGCATGCACCAGCTCGAGATCAAGTTCAGCCCCTGCCGCTTCGAGCAGCTCCATCTCCTCAACCGCCTGCTCCAGCAGCTCGGGTTCCACAAGGTCTTTGAGATCAGGGTCATCCAAAGAGAGATGACGTTCTTCCGATTGGCACCCACGTTCAGCACGACTGAACAAAATCACTTCGTGGGAACGACGATCAATCACTCCACGGAACTGCTCGCCACTGCCGATCGGCCAGTTCACGGCCCAAGGGGTGAGTTCCAGCTCCGATTCAATTTCATCAAGGAGTGCCAGAGGTTCCCGACCCGGTCGGTCCATCTTGTTGATGAACGTGAAGATAGGAATTTCCCGCATGCGGCAAACCTCAAACAGCTTGCGGGTCTGCGGCTCAAGCCCCTTGGCCGCGTCTTCAAGCATCACGGCGTTATCCGCTGCTGCCAAGGTCCGGTAGGTGTCTTCCGAGAAATCCTGGTGGCCGGGCGTATCCAGCAGATTGATGGTGTTACCCGTGTAATCAAACTGAAGAACAGTGGAGGTGATCGAAATACCCCGTTGCTTCTCAATCTCCATCCAATCGGACGTGACCTTGCGCTGCTCACCACGGGCTTTCACCGCACCAGCCTGCTGAATCGCTCCTCCGTACAGCAGCAATTTCTCAGTCAGCGTGGTTTTACCCGCATCAGGGTGAGAAATAATCGCAAAATTGCGCCGTCGCGCCACCGCATCCAGCAGCTCACGTCCGTCCTGAAGTGCTGAATCGGTGCTCATGGTGTGCGTTGACCAGATCCAGCCTGACAGCCCGTGATCCAGCCACTCACTTCCAGGTAGCGATCTTCAACGGCAACCACCTGCAGATGCTGTAGACCAGCAAGCAGCAACTGCGCTTTGACCTCCTCCAACGAGAAGGACGCATGCAGCGATGCCCTGTAATCCCGTTGCAGCACCAACGGAGCGTCAGCGACATGGCACTGACAAAGTCGATCAATGCTTGCCTCGCTGTCTGGGCGGCGAAGGTCGCGATGCAGCACCAGGCAGTGAGGCGCTGCCAGTGGGATCAATGACGACCAAAGCTGATGAGGGTCGTGGAGGTGATGCAGCAAGCTATTGCTGACAATCAGATCCGCTGGTTGATCCGCCTGGTGAATCGGCAGCAGAGCCTGCTCATAGCGAAGGTGTTCGCGCGACAAACCGGCTGCAAGACGGCGATCATCCGCCACAGCAATCATCCGGTCCGCCGCATCGAGTCCGAGCGCTGAACACTTCGGCCATCTCTGAGCCAGACGAGCGGTGATATTTCCTGGTCCGCATCCGAGATCCAGCAAACGTGCTTGAGGCTTGAACGATGCGCCGGATGTGTGAAGCAACGTGGCAATTCGCTCGACCATCGATTGGTCCGTTCCACTGAAATCTGCTGCTGCGTAGGCATCCACCTGCAGCGGGTCGTTCATCACTTCAGGTTCTGGAATGCGCAGAATCATTGAGTTGATTCAGAGGAATGCAGCTCCAAGGTCTGTGTGGGGAAGGGGATCTCGATGCGATGCTGCGAGAGCACCTCAAGGATCCTGCGATTGAGGCGGTGCAAACTGTTTTCAAAGTCGTCATGCATGGCGTGGCATGAACGGATCTCCAATTCATGGTCGTAACTGAACGCTGAAATGCGCATGAGCCGACAGGCCTCGAAATCAAGCTGAGAATCTTCTGCCACCACTGATCGCATCAGCTCCGGAATGCGTTCCAACTGTTGAGGAGTTGTGCTGTAGGCAACACCCACCACAAGCTCACTGAGTGAAACGCGTTCCAGCAACTCTTCAAGGGCCACAAGCAGCGTTTCACGCACTTTCAAAAATGCTGTCCAACCGTGAAGTTCAACCATCACAAACACAATCAGTTGGTTCGTGCCGTCTTCCAATGATTCGAGACTCACCACAGGTTCATGCAGTTCCACCTCCAACTGCAGCGTTTCAGGTGCGGCAATCATGCGCCTGGCCTGACGCATCAGCTCATCCAGCTGAAACGGTGAGAGAGGATCAAGAATCGGCAAGCGCAACTCAAGCCCTTGCACCGGCTGACGCTCCCAGCTGATACCGCGTCTTGAATAATTTACGATCGTGGCTTCATCCGCAACGGAATTGGGGATCGTGACGCGGCTTTCCAGCGTTTGCAGTTCCATTGAACGCAGACCGATCTTGGTCACGAAGCCGAGATTGCCTCCGACTTCGCAGAATTCGCCAACCCGCAGAGGACGATCGGTTTGGATCGACAAACCAGCAAACAGATTGCCGAGCAGCTTGGAAGCTCCGAGACCGATAGCGAGACCTGGTATGGCTGAAAAGGCCAGCACGGTGCTGGAAGGGAGACCCAGCAGGAGCAGCAGCCGATAAATCAGCACGACCGAAACCAATGCGCCGACGACGCGACTGATTGGCATCACCAGACTGGTGATCCTGCGCAATCGAATCGGAGACTCACCACCACGAACCCGTGCGAGGAACTCAGAGCTGCTTCGACCAACCGCTTCGAATAAAAAGAAGACGAGAACACTGGCCGAGAAATACCAGATCACATAAAAGGAATAGATGGCCACCACGAGTGGAAATCCCGTGAAATTGAGGAAGTTATCGATCAGCTGTTCAGTGGCATAAGTGAGAGGCAGCGCGGGCAGAACAATCAAAACCCGCTTCCAGGCCAAAGAATCGAGTTGAAAGATCAAGCGATCATTTTCGACTCGATGCGCGCCAGATTTGTAAGTATTGAACAGCATCCGCAGCAAGCGCAGACAGATGAACCCGTACACACCGATCACGAGTGCTGCGCAAAAAACCTGAAAAAGCGTCTGATCACCGATTGGCCATTCAAACAAGCCACGCCAGCTCTTTGGAAGAGCCAGATACCAGTCTGGAGGCACCAGATAGCCGGGAGTGTGGATGAAATCTGAGTAGAAACGTGGGGTGGCGAAAGGTTGTTGAATCTCTGGGATAGTTCTGATCTCGTCATACATCGAGCGGATCGATGACACGGTTGACGCAGAGAAATAAAAACTTTCATTCTCCGGATCATCATCAAGATCCGAGGTGAGCGTGACTGCCGTTCCAGGAATGCGCCATGAATTTGTCGGCGTTGAACGTCGGTCATTGAGCTCTTTCATCCCCTCCACATCGGGGATTTCAATCAACTGCCGGCTGTGAGTGAACACATAATCGAGCACGTGCTTGAGCTGAATCGCTGCCTCATCGGCCATGTCATCGCGAACGCTCTTGGGAATTGAGCTGGAATCAAGTGCCTTAACAGCCAGAGCGAACAACAAATTTGTGTCGTCAATCTGTTCCTGACGTGACTGTTCCTTGGCGGCAGATCTCTGACCAAGACGATCGGCTCTTAGACCAACATCCGCCATCACGGAATAAAAGTTCAGCAAGGTGGTTCGAGGGCTGTCGCCCACCACCTGATCAAGCACGACATCACTCCAGGTTTCGGAAGACTTCAGCAGCAGCGAATAAAACGGCTGATCTTCAATCGGGATAAAACCCTGAGAGGTCATGGGTTGCTGCTGAAAAGCCTCAGTGGCTTTCACATTCAGCAGAGGTGGGGCAATGCTCAAGGCCAATGCCACCAGACCAACCAGCAGAAATCTCAACGCACGCGTAAACGGTCGGGTCAATGCTCGCGTGAACAGTCGCCCCACCAGGCGCCGAGAACCAACCATCTACCTGCTGACGATGACTCATCGAAATGGTGGCAGTCTCTGCCCCCTCTTGACCAGCGACACTGCGGATAGTGCCACCAACCGGTTGCCACCCCCATTGCTGGCGTTAGTGTGCCGGAACTGACCCGCCCGACAACGTGACCCTGTCTCCAAGCCGCAGTGACACCCAGGACATCACTAAAACTCTTTCCAGTAATGGGAACTTCCCCGCCACAGCTCCTGCCGCCAACCCCGTTTTCTATCGGACATACAGCCGACGCAGCAGCTCCGGAAGAGAGAGTTGGAGTGAAGTTGGATCGCGAAATCTCGGCGGTTTACAGAAGCTCGGCCAGCTAACCGATGAAGAAGTGTCGCTGTTGGCCCGGATGCAGGCCAATCAAAAAGCTCTGCCTTCTGGTCGTTGGCTCTGGATCGGCGGCACCCCCTGGATCGAACGCCAAGAAAATTTTTCCGGTTCTTACAACTGCACCTCCACCAATTTGGTGGATTGGGAAGCCTTCGGTCTGATGATGGACCTGGCGATGATGGGCTGCGGTACAGGCGCCATCATCGAACCGCACCTGATCGACCGCCTGCCGGTGGTCACCAATCCGATTGAAGTTGTCAAGGTCACTGACATCGGCGTCACTCCAGCCGGCAAGCGCCAAGACTCCACCAACCACACCATCGATGGCGACACCGTCTCGATCCGTGTTGGCGACACCCGCCGGGGCTGGGTCGACAGCTATCAATTGCTGCTCAACCTCAGCAGTGATGAGCGTTTTGCAGGACGCACAATCAAAGTTGATGTTGATCTTTCCGACGTTCGACCTGTTGGCGAAACCCTCAAGGGCTTCGGGGGCATGGCCAATCCGGTCAAACTCAAGGATCTCTACGGACGTGTTGCCCGTCTTCTGGGCAAAGCCGTTGGGCGCAAGCTGACCTCGGTTGAATGCTGTCTGCTGATTGATGAGGCTGCCGTCACCATCGTGGCCGGAAACATCCGTCGCAGCGCGGGCATGCGTCAGTTCGCGTTCAACGACACCAGCGCGGCCGGCGTTAAAGACAACCTCTGGCAGCAGGATGCAGATGGCAACTGGCGGATTGATCCCGAGCGTGATGCCCTGCGCATGGCCAATCACACCAGGGTTTATCACACCCGCCCCAGCCGTGAAGAGCTGTTAGAAGCGGTGACCCGCCAGTTCCACAGCGGTGAGGGAGCGATCCAGTTCGCGCCTGAAGCGATTGCTCGCTCCAATGCTGATCTTCTCTCTACACCTGAACTGCGTCGGGAATTCATCGACATCTATTGCGATCAAGGCAAAGAAGAGGCTGGTCGCTGGCTGAATCTGAATCACGGCCCAATTGCAGATGACGAACTCGAGCATCGACTCGGACGCTACGGGCTCAATCCCTGTGGGGAGATTCTCGGTGCCGACTTCCACTGCAATCTTGCAGAAGTTCATCTAAACCAGATCGACCCCAGCGATGACGAGGGTCAACGCGACGCCTTCAGAGCTGGTGCCTTGTCAGTGGCTTGCCTGCTGAACCATCAATTCGAAGTTGAACGCTATCGCCAAAGCCGCGCCTGGGATCCGATCGTTGGCGTGAGTTTCACGGGCCTGTTCGATTTCTTTGTGCACGCCTTCGGAACGCCCTGGCTGAAATGGTGGGAAGCCGGTCGCCCAGACACCGAGGATGGCCAGGACTTCAAACGCCAGGAAGCGGAGTATCTCAGTCGCTGGAAGACAACCGTGAATGAAGCAGTTTGGGAATACTGCGACAGTCATGGACTGCGTCGTCCTAACCGCTGCACAACAGTGCAACCCGCCGGCACCAAAAGCCTGCTCACCGGTGCAGCCCCTGGCTGGCACCCCCCCCAAGGCTCAGCGTTTCATCCGCCGCATCACTTTCGGCAAGAACGATCCGGTGGCCATGGCTTGCATGGACTACGGCTACACCGTGGTGCCATCACAGTCCGACAAAGATGAGCAAGGTCGACTGCTGGATGATCCGTTCGATCCCCGTTGCACCGAATGGCTGGTGGAAATTCCTACCGAAGTGAGTTGGGCGAATCTGCCCGGCGCGGATGCAGTAGACATCAACGCCTTCTCGGCCATGGCCCAGTTCGATCTCTACATGCAGGTTCAGACCCACTACACCGCTCACAACACCTCGGCAACGATCGAGTTCCGTGAACATGAAATCGAAGCTCTCACCGATGCACTGCACGGCACCATCGAACGTGGAGAGGGCTACATTTCAGCGGCCTTGCTGGCCCGTTTCGACGCCAACGCCACATTCCCCCGCCTGCCATTCGAACCAATCGATGCCGCAACGTACGAACGGATGCAAACCGAGGTGATCCAACGACGCGTGAGCTCTGATTTCTTTGAGGCCCTGCAGCGCTACGACATGGGTGAGATAAGCGAAGCCGGCCCCGCCGGTTGCGATTCAGACAAGTGCCTCTTGCCTCTGGCCAAGCCCAACAGCTGAAACAAAGAAAGGAGTCATCCGGAGGTGACTCCTTTAAACTGCCAGGGCTGATGTCGCTGATGTCACGCAGTGAGGAGAGGTGGTCGAGTGGTTTATGGCTCTGGTCTTGAAAACCAGCGTGGGCGCAAGTTCACCGTCGGTTCGAATCCGACCCTCTCCGTTTCAGAAGCCCAGTCAACGACTGGGTTTTTTAATGCCTTGACCTGGCGTTACAGGCCCAATTCGGGCAGCTGAAATCACTTTCTCCTCTGTGATTCGCCATGACCACCAACCCGCTACGTTTGATCCTTCGGTCGGCAGAGAAAACGACATGGCTTTTTGCGTGTATCGGCACGACAATCATCGTTTTCGGCGGAGTCACTCCATCGGCCCAAGCTGCATGCGCAACAGATATAAAAGTTGAGGCTTGGACCCTTAATTCAATTACTGGAGAGCGAAGATCCCTAAAGGGTGCGTGCTCGATACGTACGGAAATATCCATGGATCATTTACTGCCGTAGGTGATTGAAATCTTCGCTTTGGAACAGCTATCTGCTGTTCAGATTGCGCCAAAGGCTTCGAACCAAATCAGAGAAGTGTTCAAGTCAACGGAGCTCACGACATCAAAGGGCCAGTTTCTTCATTCCCTGGCAGTGTCACCTGCGTTTCTCAGCCAAACAAAGCACTTCTTTATTGCTGGAAGAAATGACCTTGATTGGCTACGCCCGCTGCTCAACCACCACACAGAACACCGAGACCCAGCTCGAAGCACCGTCACGACAGGGCTGTGACGCGATCTTTTCTGAGTACATCAGCGGTGCTGCCCCCTATAGCGAGCGAGTAGAGCTTCAGAACGCGATCGCTGTAGGGGGCAGCCAGGGCGATGTGCTGGTGGTGTCCAAGCTCGACCTCCTTGGCCGCTCAATGGAGGACTGCGTCAGCCGCGTGGCCGAACTGCTCGATGAAGGCATCCACGACAAAACCCTCGACAACCGAGTGGACACCAAAGGCCTGGGGAAGATAGCCAAGCTCCTTTGTGATTGCTGGCAGGGTCGGCTGAAACGGCGTTCCCTGGGATGCAGCTTTACGGCTTCAGGCATGCCTGGGCGATAAGCAGCATCAGCAAAGTGCCTTCGATATCAATCGCGGCAAAGTGCATGGGCCACGACATCGCCGTGCATCACCGGGAATATCACCGCTGGCTGGATCAGACCGACATTGCTGCCGTCACTGCATCCCTGGCTGGATGACGCTAGGGAGTCGGAGTTGATGGCTACTTGATCGATGCGATTCTCAACTCTGAATAGCATTTTCTTATTCACAAGTTCTCGCTTTCTGCAGACTGCTGCCCTCGGACTTTATCGATAGTGGATGAGGCCAGCTTCTCAGAGCGATTGATCACTTTGATGATTAGAAACAGCACCCAAGCCACGATTAGAGAGTTGATTACAACATCGAGAATCTGGCCAATAGCCAGTTCGCCATCGAAGTAGGGAATCGCCAGGCTCTGCCAGGTACCACCTCGAACCAGAGGATTCAGCATGGGCATCAGGAGATCTTTGCTAATAGCATTCACAATCTGCTGAAACTGTGTACCAACAACCACTGCAATCGCCAGGTTTAAGGCATTGCCCTTCGAAAAGAAAAATTCGTTGAATTCACGCAACCAACGACGAGTACTCATAAGGAGTTTCCAACAGCAGTACTCTTAATACATAGCTCAGAAGCTCCTAAAAAGCAGCAAAGCTCAGACAAGAAAGCTTCTACCAAACGAGTATTAGCCGGAGGCGCGAATTAATAGCAGGCTTGATTGCTAATTAAGCCCTGACTATTTCAGCTCAACAGTGCTCAATCGTGCCATTCATTGGAGGCTGATTCATGATCTTTTGTGGATGACTCAAGGAATAAAAAGTCCTCGCTTAACGTGATACGAGCAAAATCACAGCCCTGCATGAGACAGGGCATCAAGTCAACCGTTGATTGCTGAGATGGTGTGTCCATCGAGAGGGAACAACCCTCCACCGCCTTCAAAACCATGCCTCACTCCATTACCTGATATGGACTGCTTGTTGCTTCTGGCAGAGCTGATGAGCTGATCGGCAACTTCGATCACTACACAAAACCAGACCTGTCCTACGCGAATAGAGAGATTAAGCCGAATAAGGCGATTACTCAAAGTGACTAAGTTGAAGTTATTACACAACTCGAAGACAGGACACCCACCCCATTCGAGGTGAATAAAACCGATTCAATCCAGGTCCCTTCCACAAAGAAAGCGCCATCTTCCCTGGACATGGTGAATTCGCTAAAGACCACAGCAGAAGCAGCTTCCGTGACTTCCTGTGACCGGTGAGCGTCATCGAATGAAGTCTGGACAAACAGCAGTGCCTCATCCTTTGAAGACGGAATGACTCTGAACTTTGCTGACACCGACAAAAACGATGTAGCGCTCTGCAATGGAATCGATCCTGATATTCAGCGCCCGAATCTTCCAAACAACAGCATCGGCGCCAACTCTGGTCATGGTGGTTCGACCTTCATGACTGAAACCTTCGAACCATCCACTGGGATGAACAGCTTCGGGGAATTACTCAACCCTGTTCTTGAAATCGGCGGCAATCCTGGACCTGGTGGTACAAGCTCCTGAGCCACGACGTTTCAACGCAATGCCTCGCTCTCACGCGTGGTTTTTAGTTTCGATCCGCTGGGTCAACATCTACCTGTGTCAAAAGATTCCAAGGATTGTTTTTCTCTTGCAATAACCAGCACCAATATTCATCCAACCTGAGGCACAGGCTTGCCCGTAGGTTGGTTCAACTTCATAATAAATAGGTGACACACATTTTGTGCTGAGCGTATTTATATATCCTAGTGGACAATGGTCATGACCTTCTGCTTTCGGTATTTCTTTTTGTGCATGCGCACATGATCCCGCAAAGAAGGGAGAGATCGCGATCAAAAAAGTCAGTCCTTTCATCATGGCTAATTTTAGCCCTCAAAAATTACAGCAACTTTGATGGCTGTACATTGCTACATGGCATTGATTTGTGAGCACTTATTACTGAGCCAGCAAGCTGGATGGCTGTGGGTCAATAGATCAGCGTTGACCCAGCGGATCACGCCTGAATCGACATCTGCATTCGGAAAGAGGTGTGCATCGAAGGGTCACGGGCAGCACCGTTGCAGTTGATCACCTGCCCCATCCACCAATCTTTGTCTACTTTCTCGCCAGTCAGATCGTCGTTTTTAACGATGACCGTCATCTCTGGAGCCACGCCAAGGAAGATCGGCCTCTCTGATTCCGGAGAGTTGCAGACCCCTTAATCGACTGGCATGACACCATCATCCCGCACAAGAAAAGGCCACGAATAGAGAAGATTGCACGAGCTCTCTGGCATTCAGATCATGGGTGAGCGATCATCCACACAATTGCACTCAGCACAATGACTCAGAACCCCTTCAAAGCACTAGTGGGCGCAGATCGTGATGCCTATTTCTGGATCAAAAAGAAGTTGGGTCTGGGTGAGTACCAAATGGGCGCCCTTGTGTGGTTTTCGGGCCTGGTTATCGGAATCCTGCTTGGAGTGTGGATCGGCTGAGGCATTGCGATGACAGGCGCATCGCTTCAATGCTGAGCTGAGAGGTGTTGTTCATCAAGCATGACTGAACAACTTCAGTCGTAAGTCCCCTCGACTGATAACGACTCGACGCACGAGCCTGAACAGGGCGGTATTTCATCCTCTGAAAGCTTGGAGTCGATCTAAACCTGCTTTGGCTCCTCGCAGCGGATCTCTTCAATGGAGTTGGGGTGAGCTTTGATAAAGGGCACAACCTCCATCGCCAGAACACGGGCTTCGAAAGCGTCACCAGCGTAGTAGCAGCTTTCAATTCTTCGACTACTGGTCTCGCGGTGTCTGACTGTATAGCGCTTGTGGCTTTTCATGGATCGAGCCATGGATTCACTCAAAGTCTCGACCTGCACTAAAGCTCTATCAACAAACCATTGGTTTTATTTTGGGATCAAATGCATAAATCAAGATATTCAATGCTTGTCGCGATTAATACCTATGCTGCTTTCAGCATGACCTCATTCAATTAACTGAATGTCAACCAAAGAAAACACAGCCCTGCTCGAAGATAATTGTAGTTACTGGCAGCTGACTGACGAAGAGCGTTCACTTGTCAATGCTTCAGCACCGGATCAAGACAAGTGGTCCTTCAATATGGAACGTCGTGATGACGGCATGTGGCAGTTCTCGATGCCCGAGTACAAGACACACAACGAATTGCTTGTGGGTGGTACTGAGCAGATCATGGACGATATCTATCGATCGATATCTGAAGTCAAGCCTGATCGCTTCTCAACGATGGAAGTCACCGTCAGTCGCGTGCCATTAAAAGATCAAACAACCACATTCACCAAGCTAAGAGAAGACTCTAAAAACCCAGGTTCCACTTACTGGTTAGACGAAGTCACTGGAAAGCAAGCTTGGCTCTGCCCATGGCTCAAGCTGTGCTGGGATCCTGCACCTGAGCTGATGTATATCCACTGCGAACTCACATCATGAGTCAGACATACAGCAACAACTAATAGACAAAAGCAGATTTCCTTGAACTGTTTGGCCAACAAATGATCGTGGTCTAACCTTGACTAGATCTCGAGGGCTTCCAATAGTGCACTCGAATAATAGTTTTTTAAATAAAGCTACATTCTTTAACCAGTAATGCCGGGAATTAGCCGTATAGCAGCAGCGATCAATTCTTACTACCTAGTTCCTCTTGGAAGCTGAATTGCAAATCCAGGTTGCAGCAACAGACTTCGCCTGGCCACCCATTTGCCAGGAAAAGACCATCAAGGAAGCCACCATCAGCCGACCTTCTTTGATTAAAACTAAAAGGTTATAACCGTCCAATCAATTGACATACCAGTTGTTAGCTGTACTAGGCAATCTCTTGGCAACTTTTGCTTTCTCAGCAGTAGTCATCTCTGACCAAAGCTTGTAGGTGCAATCCAGAGCACCACGGTCCTTCAGAGCTTCCTGATAACAAGCTGATAGCTCGGCGAACTCTTTGGCACGCACAACGGTAACGGTCATGCGGTTTGCCCAGTAATCGCTCATGCTCAAACAAACGAGTATCACCAGCAGTTCTAGCAACTAGAACAGAATTGGTAAAAAGACAACTCAACAGAGATGGATGACACGCCCCATTCACAAGCCCCGATCACCCGTCCCTGGCCTGCAAGTGGTGTTTCACAATCACCGCTGCCATAGAGATGCGCATCCAGGGGACATGATTAAGTTGCACAGGAAAAGTGATTCACCCCGTAGACATCCAACAGAACTGTGCGGACAGGACATTCGTGCCAGCCGCAGGCGAGGTTGTCTTACAAGAGGACACTAATTTCACAGATGTCTGACTCGATGTCGTTCCATGGTCAGTGAGCTGCTGCTGCTGCTGGCACTCGCTGCAATTGCGGTTGTGGCCAATGGCCTTTCAGCCTTTGCCGGTGGCGGTGCCGGCCTGGTGCAGCTACCAGCCCTCATTCTGCTGGGGCTTCCATTCGCTTCGGCTCTCGCCACCCACAAACTGGCCAGCGTGGCCCTCGGCGTTGGCGCCGCCGGTCGCCACTGGCGGGCGAGCAGCCTTGATCCCCACATCAGCCTCTTCGTTCTTCTCGCAGGAATGCCGGGAGTGTGGATCGGCGCCAGCAGCGTGATGGCTTTACCGGATCGCTTTGCCACTGCAGCACTGGGGCTGCTCACCCTGTGCCTGGGGCTGTACTCCAACCGCAAGCCTGAACTGGGACAGACCGACAGGCTGGTGAACCACAACCGACAGCAAAAGCTCATCGGCATTGCTGTGCTCTTCGTCATCGGAGTGCTGAACGGTTCACTCACGTCTGGCTCCGGCCTCTTCGTCACACTGTGGCTGGTGCGCTGGTTCGGCCTGAGTTATCCAAGAGCCGTTGCCCACACTTTGATCCTGGTGGGTCTGGCCTGGAATGGCACCGGCGCTCTTGTACTCGGATTCAGTGGTGAGATTCGCTGGGACTGGGTCCCGGCCTTGATCGTGGGATCCCTGATCGGGGGATATATCGGCGCTCACTTATCACTGAAAAGAGGAGGCCGAGTGGTCAAGGTTGCATTTGAAAGTCTCGCCCTGCTGATGGGCTTGTCTCTCCTGATCCGGAGCCTATGAGCTGATCACTCACTGACTAAGACAAGATCGGCTGCTGCCCGGAGAGCGACGAACGGCAAGGCCTTAGCCCTCTGCCAACTCAATCAAAACAGCAGGATTGCCCGCATCGTCTTCCTGGTGCGAATACCGAAATTCGTCGTCACCTCCGAGATGGAACCGTGTATCTCGGCAATCGTTGCCCTTCCCTTCCAGCCTGATGCCGTAGTCCTCAACGAGTCGCTTACAGGCGCGGATGATTTGCTCAGGACTGGCCTTCCATGGATGGATGCCTTGAAGATCCTCGGCTCCGAGCAAGACTCCTTCCAACACCGCGGAGATGGGATCAGTCGTCATGGGTTTCAGGCTGATCGCCATGGAGGATTACCAAAAGGCTGGACAATGCAACCAGCCAATCTGCTGCAACTCTTGGTAAAGAGACACTGCATCCTCATAAGCCATATGGATGCGTGACTTGATCAAAGCTGGCTGGCTATGAGGCATGGGTCTGCCGTTTTCCACAACGACCTGCACATCGCCATCAAGCGTTTTTGATTGCTGATGGAACCTCATCGCCCAATGAGTCTTGGGGTCTTCCAGCCAGGCGTCAGACATCGTCACTTGCTGAGGTCTTGCTCTTATCGATAGAGACCCGTACCCCCTGATGCCCAGCCAAGTACAAATAAATACAAGGAGTCATCCTCACCCGAACAGCGGGATGAGAGCAGTCAGTCAGAAGCTGAGCCATCAAAGCTCTTTGAGGGGAGTGAGCCTCCAAGAAGTTGATCCTGGGCACTTTCCAGGATTTTCATCAACTCATGCAGCAAAGCTGCCTCTTCGGCATTAAGAGTGTTGCCGCAACCAACCCTGCAAAGAGCAGACCTCAGCCTTGAGAAGTCAGAAGCAGGAATATTGATTTGAATCTGGTTTTTTGCAATAGGAAGAATCACACCTGTTCCGATCCAAGCTGCATCACCGGAGGGTTCATCTCAACAGTGATCGACCTGGTCGAGATACCAAGAGCTAACTCCAGGCAGGACGATCCAGCCTGGTACTGGCCAAACCGCCTGAGCTCAAGTCCAAGTCACCTCTAACAGGGCAAGAGCTCCTGCACTTTCTGTAGCTAACGCCTGAAAACAAATTCCAGTTCATTTGTTACTTCATCAGGTTCCGCGATCAAATGCCACGCAGCACCACCAACACAGTTATTGGTCGAATTTTGAGAACGCTTATTGAAAAGCCGCAGCGTCATCTCGCTTAGCAGCGCTTAAACGCAATGCTCGTAATACTTCAGGGCGTTTCGCATAGGGAGAAAAGTCGAGCAGACCGTCGACGATCTGCTCAGTTGCGGAACTGCACCATGCCCAGCACGGCCACTCACGCCTGAAGAGTGGGCTGAGCCGCTCATCCATCTGCTACGCGAGCGAAACAACGGACCTGCAGTAGTGGTCTCCCAGGAGCTTCTTTGCCAATAGCACTAGCGGTGGCAGCCCAGGCACCAGAGATGGTGAGAGCTTTAGTGGCGATCAGGCCTCCAGCCGGGCTGGTCCTCAAGCAGGAATTCCCCCAGAGGAGAGCACGTTGGCTCTGGCGATTGCTGTTTGGTGGACTGATTGGCAACTTGTTTTACCGATATGCGCGGCGGCGCAGATTTCTAGACGCCTTCTCTAGAAAAAATTTGTTCGCACAACCTGAAGCCGTCGATCAGGAATGGCTTGAGATGCTCAATCAGGGATCACGCGCGATGGACACCCGCTGGGCCGTGTATTCATTCCTTGCAAGATTCTGGCGACGTGACTGGGAACCGCTGCTGACAGGATTGAAGATCCCGGCGCAGATCACCTTTGGAACCAAGGCCACCGGAATTGGTTCATCCAAGAACTGGGATGATCTAAACGAGCGGCTCAGTACCTACAAAGAACAATTGCCCAACGCTTCGATCAGCACCATCCCTGGCAGAAACGTTCTTCCTTATGAATCCACAGAGGAGTGCGTCAACAGCGTTAGAGAATGGCTGGCAGCGCTCTAATGAGGCCCGCCAATTGCCAACGAGAACAATGGTCAGCTGCAGCGAACGCTCCGAGGCTCTTAAGAGGTGACTGGAGCCTGAAGACAGGTGATCTGCAGGATCAATCGCAGTTGACCTCATCAAAAGCCGTCATCTGTTAAAAAGCACTACCGAAGGCCCCGTTCAGATGCCCGTTGATGTCACGGCGATTCTGGTTTCATCCACCTTCATGGGAGCAGGGCTGGCGTTGGCCAAATTCTTCCCCGAATCCTCCCTGCTAGCGGCATTCTTTTTAGGTGGCCTAGCGCTGGTCAATATTGGGCTTTCGCTAGCTGGCTAAACCACAGACACCATCGTTTTTGAGCCAGACATCAATCGCTAGCTTTTCAGAAGTCAGATTGACGGCTGATGGCATCGGGTCAGGAGTTGTGGCGATCCCTGGAACCACTGCAGAACAGGTCTCCTGAGTTTCTGGATGCTGTGGCTTCGTATCTCCCAACAGCTGAAACGCTCAGTTGCGAAGACAAGCACAAGCTGTCTGTTTTCAAATCAGCAGAGCTTGTGAATGCTCTTTTGCAGATCCGAGAGAAGCAAGAAAGCGAAGATCGCTTTGGGCCTGAATTGGCTATGGCATCATTCGTACTGGTTCGAGCGGCCATCCGCGATCGGATCATGCATCTTGGCTCTGAGGGAACCGTGGATCTCAGAGCCCCAGAGATTCGAGCCGTGATCAATGAAGGCTGCAGGTTGTTTCATGCTGGCAAAAAACACCCGGAGAGATACCAGCTGGCGTTGGCATTATCAGCGGCACAATGCATCGCGCTTTCCCCATGGCTTGATGGAAGCCTGATGCGTTACAGCAAGGGCTGCGGTCTTCAACTACCTGAAGCCTTGATTCATGCCGTTCGCGACAACTTCATCACCCCTTATCGCCAAAGCGAACACGTGGAGTGCTGAAAAGTGGCTGGGCAGACAAGGCCGCAAGGCCTCCTGCAAGCGTGCAAAGAGGTGTTCACTTTGATACCTTGGAGAGTGACATGAGAGGCAAGTCGAGCAGCCGACTCATGTGCGTTGGGGAGAGGGAGACGTAACACTCCCTCTTTCCGCAAAGTCAACGCAGAGGGGGAGAACAGGGCATCCAGCCGGTGTTCTGCAGGTTCTTCCATAACTCAACTCCGAGGTAATGAAGCATCCGCTGCTGGCGGACTGGTTGACCCAGAACAGGTGACCAACGAAACGTGCTCAGCACAACGAACTGAGGCTTCTCTGTCGAAACGTCTGGCTTAAGGTGAATGAACAGACCTTCCTGAGAATTCACAAGCCATGACCCAGCTTGGGGCAGCTGGTCGAACTGAGAGGCGTCAGGATGATCGTTGGACATCATTGAATCTGACGAGAGTCAAAAACTCCGCAGCTGATCATTGCAGCGGAAGTGACGGAACTTGGGAATCCTCCATCGGAATGGGGGCCTCCAACGGCACTTGCTTGATTCCCTCTTTGACCGCCGTTGCCGTGATGAAGCCACCGATGACCACAACTGCCAGACAGGTCAGACCAGACAAAACACCAATTACCACGATCACTCTGGTCGTCAAATCAACAGACAAGTTCTGGACAGGGTTTGACGGCATGGCCTGCAGTTCCACTGTTTCTGTTCTGGCCCTTCATCAACACTGACGCAAGCAGGTCTGGCGCTTGATTGGCGCCGAAGCAATCCAACGCGGTCACTCCAGTACCAACACGAGCCTGATCAGCCAAGGAGCAGATAAAGATCGCACAATCATTCTTCTTACTAGCAACCGTTATCACGACATAACAGCAAGCGCCTCGTTCTTGAGGAATGGAAGCATTTCTAAACGAAGAACGGCCAGGTCAAAACACCATGAATCGAGCAAACAAAGAAGTCTTTAACCAATATCTAGAGACCAGCGGGCACAAGCTCCAAATTAACGTTGTCCCAAAGGATAAGAGAAAAGCACGAAGGTATTTGATGCAAATAAAGAGGCTGAACGTCGTCAAGCAAATGAAGGTTTGCACGGTGACAATCCCGAAGCCGATAATTAGGAATTCTTTCGGAAAGATGATGAATGTGGTGATAAGCGATATCTGCAGTGAACCAATTCAAGATCGCTGGCATCTGAAGAAAAGAAGATCCCTCGATAGCGCCCTTGAAATAACTCCAATCCTTTTCATCACTGGCATAAGAGCCTGAGAAATTGTGCTGAACAAAGAACACAGCAATCATCAACGCGGCACTCGTACTCATTACACATATGTAGAGGAGCCAAAAATGCCAGTGACCGATCGAACGACCAATGAAGAACCAGCAAGCAAAGAGTATTGCTGTATTTGCGACGGTGTCGTAAACCTCACCTCGCGTGTAGAAAAAACTTGATTGATGCTTATTAATGATCAAAGGAATATTAGGAATCCTCCCTTTAGAGATCGCAAAAACTACCTTTCTTAGGCTTACAAAACAGCATTCAAAGAAACCTAGAATAAGGGCAATCCTCGGCTTAAGAATGAGGTAATAAAAGCCTCCAGGTAACAACAACAATGGGTGACGCAAAAATCGATAAAAAGCCTTTTCGTCTGATTTCTTCGCTTCATATTGCACCCGTGTCGTCAAAGCACAAGGGCCTCTATAACGATCCCAGTTGCCATTATATTTATGGTGAAAAGCATGGCCTCTCGACCACGGATGGTGGGGGATGCCGTGAATGATGCTGAGCAAAAAAGCAACAAAACGATTAACTCGCTTAGAGCCAAACAAGCTTTGATGACCACAGTCATGCATCAAGGAAAAACTTCGGCTCATCAGCAGAATGATGAGCACAAAGAATATCGGGGCCATTACCACCGATGTCAAATCAAACGATGTTGTGACTGCAGATAATCCAAATGTACATAGAGCCAAGGGAACAACAGTATTAACAGTCTGCCAGGTAGCGATGCGATCATCACTAGCCATATAAGACTTGAGATCAAAGTCGACTCGTCGAACAGGTCTTTTTTTTGGAGCGCAGGTCGCAGAGCTATTCAAATGATTGGTGCATTTTGGCGTTCTGTCTCGGAAGAAACTCAAGGGCAAGTTATCGAAAATCCCTCACCGGGGTTGAATCATTTTTACTAGACAAGGACATCGAAGGGATCGATGGGGTCGTGAGTGGACAGATTCCAGTGAGGGCAGGCCCGTCCGCCTAAGCTGCAGCAGCGCAGCTACGTAGTGGCTCCAGCGGTTCTAGGGGAGGCTCAGCCAGAAACATTCGCGCCGCCAACGCTGCCGCAAGACTCTAAGCAGAACCATGACTGGGTCGCTGTTGACCGATCACGAACTCACCAAAGCCCCGTAACCAGGCAGATCGCGTCGATCAGACCATGCTGGCGGGACAGCGACCACCGTGCAGTCGCAGCCCTAATGTGAGGCCTGAGAGTTGCTCAAGCGTCAGACAACGAAAGTGAACAGAAGGAACTGAACGACATTCAGACACAGGAATGCAGAAATGAGCACGCCGTGTACTTGAGTGATGCACCACCCCAACAGCTTCCATGAGACAACTGACAGCAGTAACGACACTCACGAGAGCAACCATCGCCTTGACCCAAAGCGATAGCGAAGCAGAACCAGACTCAAGCTGAATCTTCCACCTCTCTACTACTTTGAGACCTAGTCAAGAGTCGCAATGCCGATAGGTTGACGGCAGAAATCGGGACTCGATGAACTTACTCGATCTTGAAGTCGTGAATGTGCTCTTCTTCCAACAGATGATCGAAGCTGTTGAAGGGCAGCAATGGGATGAAGCAGCAATGGCTCTGTACAAGTTGTATGCCATTGAAGAGGGTGAGCGTTTTAATGATCTCAGGGATGAGCCTGAAGAACTGAATGATTCTTTAGAGGTAGCTGTAGCTTAAAAACAGCACAACTTGACGACTCAAGCGTCAAACCGTTTAAAAAGTAGCTACTGGCAAATCTCATCTTGCCGATTCCGGCCAATTTTGAAAAGACTATTCAATCAAAAACTCATTTCTGATTGATCTTGCATCTTGGATACGCTGCTCACGAGCGAGTTGTCGGAGTCGCGAATCAAGCCAATCACGCAACCGCACAGTTTCATGTGAGATGTTCAGAAGATGATCTGATGGCTGGTTGTCTTCGTTGTGGATCATCAACAACGTGAAGCTTATGTGTTCAGCTTAAGGACGAGCATTCATCAGCGCGTGACCAGCCCACCAGATTGAAGCGATCACCTCCAACGATTGACAGAAAAATATGTCATGGAAGAATGGAAGAGAAGTGACTCACTGATCAGGCATCACGCTGATGGAGTTGATGGAGCTTTTCAACAATTGTTTTTTGCAGTCGATCTTTTTTTGAAGAGAGCCAAGTACTGAAATGAGCTTTCTCTTCAGAATTGGGATTCATTTTTTGCACATAATCCTTAGTAGCATCCCAGACAAGCGCTCCAAACTCCTTGGAATGCTTCAGCCTTTCAGCCACTCCTCCATGAAGATCATCCTCATCGAGAACGGGGTGAGATTCCACAATCGCCGTGACATCAACATTTTGAGGATCCGAATTCTCCGACATTTGGATATGATCACATTCAGCCAATGCATAGCAAGCTCTCTAGCTGAGTGCACATCAGCATCACAACAAGCTATTTAGTGTAAAAAACAGCAAAGAATCAACTCATTGGCTGTTCACGCTGCAGGACCATATTCGGAAAGCTCAGCAGCAGTGGGACTCATCGCCTTCGCCAACACAAGCAAGTCAGTTGCCAGACCATGCTCACCTTCACGCAAAAGAAGACGTCTCAGGCAAATGACATCACCGTAGTCAGCAGCGGCTGTGCCGTTGATCAGACCACGTGCGGTGCCGCGTGCTACAGCCAGTTGAAGCGTCATGCTCATAGTTCCAGGCTGCTCCAAACTCAGGAGTGAGTCGCTGTAACCACCTACAAACCTCCTTAATTCATTATTTTTCCATAAAGCAACCCCAGACGAGATCAGCCAACAGCTTGGTCTCAAAGCACAACCAGTTGCCTCGACTCAATAGTCCGCCAACAAGACAAGACTGTTTCTGGATCCAGCATGGGGCCTCAAGACAATAAGCGGCTGAGCTTTAAGGACACCACCGAATTTAAAAGGACATCTGCAGAGAAGCTGGAACAGACAACAACACAGACCAGACAAGTCAGAGAGCAAGTACTGACAGAGGGTGCTCCAAGTGACTTTCTTCCAGATCACAACAGCTTTGAAGCCACAGCAGCAGTGGAACATTGGCGAGAATTAGAGGATGAAAAATGAAATAAAAGTCGTCTCAGGCTTCTTGGTTCTCAACTCGATGATCATTTCATGCGTCGTGCTTCTCTATATGAAGGGAGGAATGAGGTTCGAGAAGGTTCTCAGCTACCTGTTCAGCTAACACAGTTTTCAAAGACAGGCGCGTTCAATATTGATCAAGCAAGTGGTAATAAGCATTGAGGAGAGCAATAGACCTCTCAACCAAAAATCAACCCAACATTAATAGACGAATCCATTTTAGGCTTTAATTGATGGGATTGAATTGATCAATTTGATCAAAGTACTGATCTACCAACTCAACAGCAGTCCATCCATCAGGGAATACTTCTTGCCAATGATCTTTCAGGTATTCAAATTTTTTTACAGCCGGCTCCAAGGCAGTAAAATCACTGTCAAGATGTTCTTCACCTTTGACCCAAACATGAATAAAATATTGGTTACTCTCTAAAACCATATAATCTAATATTTTCTCTTAAAGAAATAGGTGTTGCCATTGAAAACAAACCCGTGAAAGTCAAACTGAATCAACTCATGCCAAAGCTTTGCTGAATCATTCTGCTTCAACAACTGCTTAGGACGACATCCCTTAGCCAAAGCGCACCAGTCTTGCACAAACTGCTGCAAGACATCATCTTCATTACCCGCGTACTCACCGAAGAATGAATCTGCAAACTCGTTTTCCGATTTAATACCATAATCTGCAAGCATCAAAAGAAACCTATCAATTTCGGTTTCCTTCAGCACAAAGGAAGTTCTCTGACAGATCAGATCAACGAGTGCTTGGACAAGCAAACTCTTTGATTCATACCAATTTGAAAAATTAGCCATCACACCATTTAACAATTTTCATATCTTCTTTGCCTTCCTTCAGCAGATCAACGGGAAAGTCGTTAAACCAAGCAACAAATTCGCGAGAATAGCATTCTCCGTGAGGTGTTTTCGTATAAGTGCCACTTGAAAAGTCTAACCCATCTTTTGTGATAGAAAAGGCTTCCGCATGGTGAATATAAATTGCGTGATCATACCTTTCAAGACACTCTGCCGTCTCACTTGCATTTAAGCTACAGTGTTCAATCCAGCTTTCAATATTGTCATCAGGAATCAGGCGGAGCTGATATTTGCCAACCATCCTGCTCGAAACAAATAACAATCCTGAGTGTTGAGAATCATTCCAATAAAAACCACTTTCATACCTTGAATAATCTTTCGCATGCTCAATCAGATCGTCCTTAATGGAATAGAATTTTTCTTCCCATCTTCGATTGTCTTGTGGCTGGCTGCTTTGCATCGACTTAGGCTAGGCGATCACCACTCAAAAACAGGAGACATCTCGCGACGCTAGGCAAGAAAAACTCATGATCTACTTGCTGGATCAGGAAAAAGGAGTAGCTACCAACTACTCCCTAGGTCCGTCATCACCCAAACGAGGGTGACTCCAAAAATTACAAAGTAGGGAAGGTCATGTTGAGTGAGAAAGAGTATGAGGTTTACCCACCCTCAATGAAATCGCATATCGACATCAACATCGGCTTGAGTACCGGTTCGCAACCCTTCACTGGTGTGCAATCAGATCGCTAAGCCGCATTGGTCAAATCTCGACTTCGTCAAGCTCGTCGAAAACAACACATCGATGAGGATTATCTGCAGCGAAGCGGATCGACATCTGTTGGATATTCTGCGTTTCGTCTGGCAATCCTCGGTATGAGATCCCCCTAGTGATGGAACCTAATGTCGTTGAATCGGGTGTTTTCTGAAGCTCTGTGCAGTGTTCTGAGAGCTTTTGAACAGCTTCTTCCTCAGAAGCTGCCTTGACTTTCCAGAGCACATCGACTTCAACAGGTGTGGTGATCAGATACGTAGGACTCATGCAGTTTTGCCGAACCTATGAATTGTGCGTTGCTGCTATTGCATTGTCAGGTGACAGATGCCTCGCAACCACGGAGATCCCGCACCATGGGCCCAAAAGTTCTTGATCCCAATTGAACGTCTTTCGGATTATTCCTGGAATCTGACGATCGACCCATTCACCGCCGATATGGGCTCTGATCTGAGACGAAAGAAGTGGCGAATCCCGACGAGCGTCCTAACGTAACTAGTACTTTCGTACTGTCATACTGTGTCGGTCGATCACGTCGCCGCGACCAAAGCTCCTGATGAGGCGAAGCCAGGGTTCTTGGATGTGAAACCTGGCATGAAGGTCATCGTGAGGAATGACGAGCGACCTGGAAAAACCCAAGACCAGGACTGGTGGATGGCAGAAGTGATCCACTGCGGCGGAGCTGCTCGTGACCCAAGCATCCACAACCTTTTTCAGGTGGCCGATGTCGATTCAGGGGTGATTCGTTGGATCAACGCAGACCTGGTGACTCACATCCTTGCTGACCGTTGAAGGACAGTTGGTTCTCCAGATGCAGAGGACGTCCCACCCTTGTCCCAGCATCACTTCCCAATGGTGACAAGGGCCTCTTTGTTCTTCCACCACACCCAGTCGCGAATGGGTGGCGTGTTGCGCAGCTCTTCACGCTTCAATCCAAGTTTGAGCTTCTGTGAGGCTCCGAGCAGCACATCCAGCATCTCCTCTCCATCGCTACACCGAGCCAAGGCCTGATTTGTTTTCTTGGCACCATCGAGTGCCCTGACCAACAAAGCCACACGACGGAAAGGGGAAAGAGAATGGGGATCCATATCCAGAGCTCTTTGGCGACTCACCGTAATCACATTCGCTGACAGCTCTGGTTCACACAGTCAGAATCAAGTAATCAAAGCGCTCGAAATGGCGTCCACTCGAGGCCATCACTGGGTTATCGGTGACGTGCATGGATGTCACGAGGCCCTGCATCGCCTGATTTCAGTGCTTCCAGCTGAAGATCACCTGGTGTTTTGTGGGGATGTGATCAATCGCGGGCCTGGAATCGCCGCATGCATCAATCAGGTATGGAGATTAGTGGCCAGCGGTCGAGCCACCTGGTTGCGAGGAAACCACGAGCAAAGTTTGGTGGAAGGCCTTCAGGCCATTTCCGCTGAGGGGAGAGATGATCTGCTCACGATCGAGACCTACCGACAACTTGGTGACTCGCTGACGAGGGAATGGCAACAATGCCTGAGCACGCTTCCTTTGATGTATTCCGGAGATGGATGGGTGGCCACCCATGCCGGCTTTGATGAACAGGGTCAACCAGACCTTAATGTGCGCGAACCCTTCTGGGAGGGCTACGACGGTCGCTATGGAACCGTGGTGGTGGGCCATACGCCCCGACCGGCGGTTGAACATCGCGGCCAGATCGTGATGATTGACACCGGCGCGGTCTACGGCGGTCTGCTCACCGCGTTCTGCCCAGAAACCGAAGCGGTGGTGCAGGTGATCGGAGAGCCCACTGACAGTCCAACGCCCGCAGACCGTTATGAGCTCTTTGCAGAAGTGCCTTGCTGAGGGTTTACCGGAGCAACCGAGCGGAATTACTCGCTGAGCTTCTGGCGCAGGAACTCAGGCTTGAGCCTCCCGGCCCTTTTGAACAAATCGAGGTGGTGGTTAACACCTGGCCAACCAGCCGTTGGCTCGGTGAACAGCTGGCCAGAGTGAATGGGATCAGTGCACTGGTGCGCTTTCCATTCCCTGGTAGTCGCCTGCGGCAGCTCGTGCAGACCATGCTCAGCGATGCGCCTGCCATCGAAGATCCATGGAGAGCGGAACGTCTGGTCTGGCAGGTCCTGGACGTTCTGCCAAACCTGCTTGAAGAAGAGTGTGCGTCGAACCTCAGGGAGTGGTGGGAACTCCATGGCGGTCGAGAGGGACAACTGAATCGTAACCAGTGGCAACTGGCCCGCAGCCTGGCCGATGCAATCGACGATTACGCGCTCTACAGGCCAGAGGAGCTCGCTGACTGGCTGGCAGGAGGCGCGGGCGATCAACTCCCGGAGGGATTGCGGTGGCAACCTTGTCTGGCCCGTGCTCTGGCAGAGCAGTTGCCATGCAGGCCTTTCGGATTGCAGGTGCAACAGGTGATTGAACGACTCCGCAACGGAGAAGAGCCTGCGCTACCCCTACCGCCACGCCTACGCCTCTTCGGCGTCAGCAATCTGGCCCCGGTCCAGATCAATTTGTTGCAGGCCCTGGCCGGACACATCAGCGTTGATCTGTTTTTACTCACACCCTGTCCAGACCTTTGGCAGCGGTCGCAGCGACGACGCAGGCAACTGGGTGAAGACTGGATCAACTCCCCCGATGGCTCCTGGCTGATTGAAGCTCCCCGTCTGGAAGGAATCCTGGGCCGCATGGGTGCCGAATTTCAGTTGCTGCTCGAGGGAAGCGGCGAGTGTCTGCTGGGCAGCTGGGAACAGGGTGACCTATTCGCTGATCCCACTGTGATGAGAACGCCAGAAGACTCCCAGGCGTCTCTACTGGAACAGCTGCAACGGCAGCTCGCGAGCAGCGAATCGGACCAAGCAACCCTGTCACTCAGGCAAGGCGATCATTCGCTGTTGTTCATGGGCTGCGCAGGTCCCTGGAGAGAAGTGCAGCTTGTGCGTGATCGCATCCTCAGCTGGATGGCCGCTGATTCAAGCCTGCAGCCCAGGGATGTTCTGGTGATGACACCCGATGTGGAGCGCTATGCACCGCTGCTGGCTTCTGTCTTTTCCGATCGGGATGCCACTGGTGTGGACTTGCCCTGGCGATTAACCGATCGAAGTCAACAAAACTGTCCTGGACTTCAGCAGGCTTTCATGAGCCTGTTGCGCTTGAGCGCTGATCGGCTCACCGCAAGCGGACTAGAGGCACTGCTTGGCAATCCTGCACTGCAAAGCCTGAAACAGCTGACATCGCAGGACGCGATGGCAATCAGCGAAGCACTGCAGCGCAGTGGCTTCCGCTGGGGGTTGGATGCAGCTGAACGCAACGGAGATGACACCAATAGCTTGCGCTGGTGCCTGGATCGCTGGCTGCTGGGTCTGGCATTACCGGAAGAACCAGGACTGGCGGTTGATTCCTGCGCACCCGCGCTGACTGATCTGAGCCTGCAGCAACTCGAGGTCTGGTGGCCGCTGCTGGATCAACTGGCGGGGTGGATCGCCCAGTTGCGTTGCAGTGCTCCCTGCCCTGAATGGGTGGATCGGTTGCGCAGGCTGCTTCAGGAGCTTTTCAATGATGGTGGCAACTGGGACTGGGAGCTGCAGGCCATTCATCAGTGCCTTGAGACCTGGCAGCTCCAAGCCAATGACTGCGCTCTGGAACTGGATATTGCAGTTGTGATCAGCGTGCTGGAGGAAGCGCTCTCCACAGAAAGCGGCCGCTTCGGCCACCGCAGCGGTGCCCTCACGATCAGCGCTCTGGAGCCGATGCGAGCAATCCCACACCGTGTGATCGTTCTGATGGGTCTTGATGCCTCCTCCTTTCCAAGACATCAGGAACGTGCAGGCTTTCACCTGCTCGAACTACAACGTCGACTCGGCGACCCCAGCAGTACAGACCAGGATCGCTATGTGTTGCTTGAAGCACTGCTCTCAGCTCGGCAGCATCTGCTGATCAGCTGGAGTAACCGTGATGAGCGACAAGGTGACCCACTGCCGCCATGCCCACCGGTTCAACAGTGGCTGAGTCTGCTGGCAGAGCAGTTCGAGACTGAGCAAATGGAGCGGCTACTGATTCACCCTCCCGCCAATCCTCTGGATGTCGCTAATTTCATTGTCACTCCACAAAGAGACGCGATCAGTTGCGACCGCCGGCTCTTAATCGCACGACGCAATCTCGATGCACAGATCGGGGAAGATCATGCACATCGTGATTTAGGCCTGGCCTTACCGCTTGTTTGGCAGCCTCCAACAACCGATGCAGCCTTACCAATCAACGCGGAAGCAATCGAACGACTTGAACGCTGGCTGCAGGCCCCGCAAAAGGAATGGTTGAAACGTCAAGGCATCGATGCAGGTGAATGGTGTGATCCTGTCAACGATCTTTCTCCCTTATCGCTACCGGAGTTGGACTGTCATCAGTTGCTCAACCAGCGATTGTCTGAACAGCTCGATCTGCTGACGCACGATCCCGAAGCCCGTTGGGACGTTCAGGAGACGGAAGACTGGATTGCCCGTAGTTGCGGGCAAGGCTTCATGCCTCCTGGCGCGGCAGCTGAACTGGAGAACAATCGGCTGGAGAGACGCTGGCAAAACCTCCAAACAACTGTTCTGAAACTGGGACCTCTACGGCTGCAGCAGCAACCTGCGTCCCAGCATTCAGCCTTGTTGATGGCAGGCGAGACAGCTGTTCAAATCAGCACGTCAAGGCTGAGGTCACGCTCTCTGTTGCAGAGCTGGCTGAAGCACCTGCTAGCCCAACTGGATGATGCTGCCTGCCACACAGCTGTGGTGTGCCGACAAGACAGCAGTGCAAAAGCAGATCAATTCCACATCGCCATGCGTTGGAGAGCGCTGAAACCCCAGGAGGCTGATCACGAAATCAGAGCTCTGCAAAGCCTGGCACAGCAGGGATCAGAGTTGTGCTGGCCAGTCCCACCGGACAGCGGCCTGGCCAGAGCAATGGCGTGGTCGAAGGGGGAAGAAGCGGCGGACAAGGCCTTTATGAATCGCTGGCAGGGAGGCTTCAGCGGCTGGGCCGAACGGGATCGGCCCGAGCAGAAAGTCTGCTTCGGCAGCCACTGCGATGCCGAGTTGCTGTTAAGCCTGAAAGGCTTTGAAGCCGCTTTTCAGGCTTTGTATCAACCGTTGCTCGAGGCGCGGTGCTGATGACGATGGCAACAGCTAGCAGCACGCGACGATTCGAAGCCAATACCTACCCCTTGACGCCCGGCATTCGACTCCTGGAGGCGAGCGCTGGAACAGGAAAGACTTTCGCCCTGGCCCACCTCGTACTGCGGCTGGTAACGGAACAAGGATTGAGCCTCGATCAACTACTGGTGGTGACCTTCACGGAAGCCGCGGCTGATGAATTGCGCGACCGGATCGGACGCCGACTTGACGCGACGCTGCAGGGACTACTGCACAAGGAACGAAGCAGCAGCCTGTTGCCTGAAACGGATGCAGTTCTGCAGAACTGGCTTGAGCAGCACGGACAGCATTCCCAGCAACGCAGACTGCTGGCCAGCCGACTGCTCGAGGCCCTCGAAGCCCTGGAGCGAGCCGACATCACCACGATCCATGGCTTCTGCCGCCGCAGCCTTCGCCGGCAAGCGCTTCAGAACGGTCAGGCCATTGATCTTGCCCTTGATGATGATCCACAGACCCTGGCCATCCAGGTCGCTCATGACCTCTGGCGAGAAGAGGTCCTCGAGCTTGAACCAGGGCACGTTGCAGGACTGCTGCAAGCAGGCCTGTCGCCCGAAGCATTCGCTTCAGCACTTCAAAGACTGGATGGTGACTGTGCGGTGCACATCGCTGAGGATGCAGAGCCGATCGCGCCCGAGCAAACGCTTGGCGAGGTGTTTGAGGGTTGGCTGCAGAGCCGCTGGAAGCACTTCCTTGCTGAATGGAATAGCGGTGGAGCGGCTCTGGAACAAGCCCTTCGAAGCTGCGCAGCCGAATGGCGCAGCCTCGGTTGCACCGACACCAAACCCTTTAGTGCCCGCCCTAGGAAAGACCGAAGCCAGGAGCTCGACACCTGGATTGACCACATCAGCAAGACCTGTGGACCTTCGATGCACTACGTCGAAGTACGCAATCAGATGCTTCTCGGTGGTTATTTCCATCCAGGCAGCTTTCAGAAAACGGCGCGGTCCTGCGCTGAAGCCGACCCCAGCCTTGCTTCAGCCGCACTGCAGACCGCTATCGCCGACCTCTGGGACGGACCAGCCGAACAGACCTGGCGCTATCTGCTGATCAAAGGGCTGAATCAGCTCATCGAGCGGCGCAGACAACGCGGAGTGGTTGGATTTTCAGGGCTGCTGGACGCACTCGACCCCGCTCAGTCGGATGCAGCGGAAGCTTGGCTCACTCCTCTGCGGGCGCGCTATCGGGTGGTCCTGATCGATGAGTTTCAGGACACCGACCCGCTTCAGTGGAGACTTCTGAAAACCGCTTTCTCGACGCCGAACCACCTGCTGCTGATGGTCGGGGACCCCAAACAGGCGATCTATCGCTTCCGCGGCGGAGATCTGAACACCTACAAAGCGGCACGGCGGCAAGCGGACTGTATTGATGACCTACTCGACAACCGCCGCACAACACCCCTGCTGATGCAGGCCATGAATCAGCTGATGGCTCCAGGATTGCTGTTCTCCGAACTCTCGGTACCTGAGGTGATGCCAAGATCTTCCGCACAACCCCTGCCACTGCTTGAGGGGAGTACATCACTCCAGATCCACGACATCAATCCCGATGACGACGAGGGGGTTAGTAGCCGTACATCTCTGGAGGAGCAGATTCCCCGCGTTGCCGCCGGCCTGATCCTGCACACCCTCAGACAAGATCCAGACCTGAATCCCTCCGAACTGTGCATCCTGGTCAGCAGGCATCGCCAAGCCGAAGCCATCCGCGCAGAGCTGGCGGCTGCTGGACTGCCAAGCCGCCTTGTCAGTCAAGGGGATGTCTTCAGTAGCCAGGGAGCCTCGGATCTGCAGACCTTCCTTGACGCACTCGCACGTCCTGCCCATGCCGGTGGATTACGGCAACTGGCCGTGTCCTCACTCTTGCATTGGAGAAGCGATGAGCTGGCAGCCGCCGATGGCAACGGTCAGCTGGATCAACTGGCTTCACAGCTCCAGCAGCTCGCCGTCGATCTTCCGAAACTAGGGCTGATGGGTTGCCTGGCACGCCTGATGGATGGGCAGACCGTGGCCGATCTATCGAGCCGCGGCCGCTTACTCGGTGATCTCCAGCAATGTGCACGACTCGTGCAGGACACGATGCACCGCCAGGGCTTGGATGCCCCAAGTGGTGCCGATTGGTTGCGACGCCAACGCCTTGACCCTCCCGACACGATCCCAGAGCAGCGCCAGCCCTTCAGCGATCTAGCCGAGAGTGCGGTTGCGGTTGTGACTGTTCATCGCAGCAAAGGTCTGCAGTATCCGGTCGTGATCTGTCCCTATTTGTGGGAAGCGCCCTCACCTGCAAAAGGTCCGCTGTGGCGTGTGCCGGCAGGGGACGAGTCCGGCAGCTGGCGAGTAGCGCTGAATCCACATTGGGGACTGGGGCATA
>QCTJ01000015.1 GCA_003211205.1 Synechococcus sp. AG-673-F03 | reverse complement strand
ACCCACTAAGGCGAAGCGTTCCTGCATCCAGGGAGCTCTCCAGAGCATACGGCTTCCATCCCAGCCAGATCAGTATCCATGATCGACCGTTCATGGGAGAATGGACAACCAGCTCGACATACGTGAAAGTTCTTGGCATTTCGGCCTACTTCCACGACAGCGCAGCGGCTTTAGTGGTGGATGGAGTTACCAAAGCAGCTGCCCAAGAGGAGCGCTTCAGTCGCAAAAAGCATGACGCACGCTTCCCAAGGCAGGCTCTGCGTTTTTGCCTTGAAAGCCAAGGACTAACACTTGAAGATTGTGATGCCGTCGTCTATTACGAAAAGCCGCTGCTGACGTTTGAGCGCTTGCTAGAGACCTATCTCGGAGCAGCACCACGTGGAGGGCGCTCATTCGTGGCCGCTATGCAGGTTTGGCTGAAGGAAAAACTATTCCTTAAAACAGAACTCAAGAAGCAACTGCGCTTGGTGGCTGATGAACTAGGCGATGCCGCATGCCCGCCGAGGCTGGTTGAACTGCCCGAGCTTCTATTCAGCGAGCATCATCTCTCACATGCTGGTGCAGCCTTTTTCCCAAGCCCATTCAACTCAGCTGCAGTCCTCTGCATGGACGGGGTTGGCGAATGGGTCACAACTTCCGCCTGGACAGGAACAGACAACAGACTTAGACCTCTCTGGGAAATTAATTTTCCGCACTCTCTTGGACTGCTGTATTCGGCATTCACCTCCTACTGCGGCTTCAAAGTCAACTCCGGAGAGTACAAACTGATGGGTCTTGCGCCATACGGCAAACCCCGTTTTGTTAATGAAATCAAGAATCACCTAATCGATATCAAACAAGATGGAACTTTTCGACTTAATTTAAGTTATTTCAAATTTCACCGGGGCTTCCGAATGACCGGACGAAAATTTCACAAACTCTTTGGACGACCACCGCGAAAAGGAGAAACAGAATTGAGCCAATTCCATATGGATATTGCCGCATCTATTCAAGAAGTAACTGAAGAAATCGTACTGAAACTAGCCCGAAGCCTACAACAAGAAACTGGAGCTCGCAACCTCTGCCTAGCAGGTGGTGTAGCTCTTAACTGCGTTGCAAACGGAAAGCTGTTGAAAGAAGGAATCTTTGAGCAAATATGGATTCAACCAGCAAGTGGGGATGCAGGCTCAGCGATTGGTTCAGCATTGATAGCCGAACATCATTACTTTCAAAAAGAAAGAAATGTTCACAGCAAAGATGCAATGCAGGGGACTTATTTAGGGCCGCAATTTAGCAATAAAGAAATCACTAAGTATCTGAACAAAATCAATGCTTCTTATCAATTCATGAACGACCCAGACCTATTCTCTTGCCTAGCCGAACTTCTGGATCAAGGGAAAGTCATAGGTTGGTTTAACGGAGCTATGGAATTTGGTCCACGGTCACTTGGGGCTCGCTCCATCCTTGGAGATCCACGTAGTAAAGAGATGCAAAGCATAATGAACCTAAAAATAAAATATCGTGAGAGCTTCAGACCATTTGCGCCATCAGTCCTTGAAGAAGAGGTGAGCAATCAATTTGATTTACATTCAGAAAGTCCTTACATGCTACTAGTAGCCCCTGTAAAGCAGGAGCTCTGCCGTTCAATGAATGCCAAAGAAAAACAATTGTTTGGCATCGAAAAACTCAAAATCTCACGCTCAACGTTACCCGCCATAACACATGTTGACTACTCAGCTAGAGTTCAAACGGTTAGCTCACAAACAAACCCCCGCTACTACAACCTAATTAAAAGTTTTCAACGCCTTACGGGCTGTCCAACAGTAGTCAATACCTCCTTCAATGTACGAGGAGAACCGATAGTCTGTACTCCTCAAGATGCATACCGCTGCTTCATGCGTACAGAAATGGATGTATTAGTGCTTGAGAATCACCTGCTACTTAAAGCTCAACAGCCTAAAGTAGAACAAAATGAAAACTGGATGCAAGAATTTGAACTAGACTAACCATGATGACGAATCCAGCCCCGACAACCAAACAACTCCGTGAATTCGGCTTTTTGATAGCCGTTGGATTTCCACTGTTGTTGGGCTGGTTAATACCCACACTCCGTGGAAAAAGCTTTCACCTCTGGACCATCTGGATTGCGATTCCATCCCTCATACTCAGCCTGGGATTCGCGCATATGCTGTCCGTCCCTTACCGAGGATGGATGAGGCTGGGGCATGCACTTGGCTGGGTCAATGGACACATCATCCTTGGAGCCGTGTTTGTGATTGTCCTTCAGCCGATTGCTGCGGTTATGCGGTTGACTGGATATGACCCACTTCGTCGGAGGTCAACGTCAACCAGAAGCTATAGAGAGCTCATAACACGTAAGCCAACAGATCTTACACGTCCATTCTAAATTTCACGTTCGGAACGAATTCAAATGCAAGCCCTATTGGAACTGTGCAAAGACATTTGGGATTTCATGCGTGTACGCAAAAAATACTGGCTAGCACCACTCATCATCACTCTTGTACTAATGGGAGCATTGCTGGTCTTCACACAAGGATCGGTGATTGCACCATTCATCTACACAATTTTCTAGTCAAATCAACATCCCTGAAATTAGATGTCCTAACGCATCCTTTCTATAGCTTGTAACCGAGACTTATGGAGCTCATCGCCCAATCGAGGCCCAGGCGGAACACCTTGGTTGATAAGCTCACTAGCGGTGATCTCAGCAGAAACATGACGCCATCGCCCCCACCATCTTAGAAGTGGACGCCAACAAACCTGATGATCACATATAGATAGCGCAACAACTTCGGGAGTCCAACATTCCTGCTCCAATGAGCAAGTCCATTGCAAAGCATCCCATTCACCCCAGGAGGTAATCAAAACATCAGTTTCAAGCCAACGCCTAAACAACAAAAGCTCTTCTAACCAGCGTTGCTGCTGCCCAGGAATTTGAAGACGTTGCGAAAGTGCTACGGGATCTGCAGCTGCGCTAAGCAAAGCACACAGAAGTGGTAGTTGAAGACGATTAGCGCAACGCAAACGAGGATAAAGGAGAGAGTCATTTTGCAAATTTTGATCCAATAGTGACAAAGCCGACCAGTCCTGAAGGGAAGACAACGCTTGAGGCCAAGGCTCATTGTTGAAAAGCAGCTCAAGTTCCATGCGGAGACGAGTACCCAACGCAGGCGGTACCAAATCCACAGGGTCTCCAAACCGCCAAGACCAGGGCCACAGTTGCAAGGTCGACTTGACCTGACGAATGGACTGCGTACCCAAAGAAAATCCCAAACGAGCTGCATAACGAGCACCGCGAATAACCCTGGTGGGATCTTCCGAAACACTTTCGTCGTGCAGAAAAACCAATTCCCTAGAGATCAAATGATGGCTACCTCCATAAGGATCCAAAAGCTCTGAGTCACCGTCAGCATTGACGACCAATGCCATAGCGTTAACAGTGAAATCACGTCGAGAAAGATCATTTTCGAGCGAGCTAAAAACAACCAGTGGGTTCTCTGCTGGAGACGGATAAGTCTCGAGGCGCGCAGACGCTAAATCAATCCGGACACTATCCAGCTGTAATGTCGCTGTACCAAAGTGATCATGAAGCCGTAATTGCTGCATACGCTGGAGTCCAAAATATGCCTGTAAACGAATACAAAACAAATTCATATCACCCTCATATACAAAATCTAAATCAGGTGTTCGTTGACAAGCACCAGAGCACAAATCAGAAAGAAAAGCGTCACGAACTGCACCTCCCACCAATGCCAAACGACCATGATCCAAGAGCTTGGCCTGTAATGCCAAATCAATGATCAAATCAGAGGAAATATCAAGAAAATCTAATGAGCGAACAAGTTTCATTCATTTCACCAATTATACATAACCAATGAAAATCCAAAGTAATCTGAACTGGAGGTCTTCAGCACCAGCAACTCCATCAAATATTAGCTTAATATCAGCGAGTAAGCAGTGCCGAGGCGGCTACCCATCAATTAAAGGAAGAGTCTTTAGGAAGAGATGATGAGGATGAGAGGATGCTTAGCAAAGCATTAGAAATAAAGCAAATCAGAAATCATGAATCACTCTCTTTTCAAGTTTAGTTGCTGACCTGGCACCATGACAGGGTTTATGGCAAGAACAATCAATGACCCACCAACCCAAAAACCAGGCAATAAAGCTGGATGCCCTGAGAAACAAGCGAGAATTAACGCCTGAACCCAAAGGAAGGCAAGTGTAAGAGCCGTGACATCAGGACCAGGATGACGCCACTGGACCACCAACGCGGTCAAAACTGAGCGGACAACTGCAGACAAAAATAGTACCAAAGCAATAAACATAAACAATCCTCCAATAACATAGGTTTCGAGAAATAGGTTGTGGGAATACCAATGACTGGCAGGCTCAGGTAAGGCCTTTAGTAAAGACTGAACACGAAAACCCACACCTAAAAATGGGTTAGCGCAGATCCACTCCCAGACAGCAGCGAACCGCGTCAGACGCCCGGATAAACTGGGATCCTGGAAAAGCAAATCTCTACCAAGAATATTCACGATCTTGGAGACGACCAATCCTAAAAATGTGCTGAGTGCCGTAAAAAAAACTAATCGATGGGGTCGTCCTCGCCGAAACAACCACAGAAGACCAAAAACAATCACTGGGAATAAAGCCAGGTATGCACTCCTAGTCATCGAAAGGCGTAAGCCCCACAAACCAATCAAAACAGCGCAAGAAGCGTTCAGCAAAAGTAACTTGGTTCCAAAAGAGCGATCTTGTGTATACCGATAAACAAATAATAAAACACCCATGATGACTAAAGACGCTGAGGAATGCCCTGCAGGAATTGGATTCAGGTCTTCAAAGCCAAAACGCGTATAATAAATTCCGTCTTTAAATGGCTTCATCAAATACGCAATAGCGCCAATACATACAGAAGCACTTCCAAATAATGCGCACAAATCAATGGAAAAAGAACTACGGCGCATCGTTAAAATCCAGGGCAAACACAAAATTGAGATCAATATTGAATTAACAAAACTCTTGGCAAGGCTAAAACTACTCTCAATAAATTCAACTGGCTCTATGAAAGTATCAAAGCCAAGACGTAAGAAATAAAGAATCCAAAAGACGAAGAGGGCTGCAGCAGCTAAAACGACAAGTTGTCTTTTCAAAAAAGATATAGGATTCCACCTGATATCCTTGAAAGCAATAAAAGCCAGGCCAATACTTATTAAGTTAGTCAGCACGAATGGCCTTGACTGTAATCCAAAATAATGCTGGATAGCTGCTAAGGGAATACGAGCGAAAACAAAAGCCCAAAGCCAAACCACAAAACCAAAAGACAACACATAGCGATGGACAGCAACAAGCACAGCAAAAGCCAACCTAATCTTTGACTATAGACCTGAAAACTAACTTACCGCAAAACGACACGAACGTTCCATTAAAATCCGATGCCAGAATAGTACGAATGCTAAACTTAAGGCACTATTCACAAGCAGAGATTCAAATAGACAACACTAAGCTAGGCTAACCAGTTTTATGCCATCCTCAAGTCCGATCAATCGCCAACAATGAAAAGTAGACCATCGATATTGAGCGTAGGCTTAAGCATTCCTACTTATGGCAGGAAGAGAGAGCTCAATAGGCTTCTGGAAAGCCTGTCGAATCAATCAATACTCCCAGATCAGATCGTAATAGTCGACCAGAATGACCGTGGGTTTCTAGATTTAATTATTAGTGAATGGGCAAAAAAATTACCGATTCAACACAATATTGTTTCATATAAATCAGCCTCAAAAGCCAGGAATCATGGAGCTCAAAAGCTAACGACTGAAATCATTGCATTCCCAGATGATGATTGTATTTTTACAGAAAGGACCATTGAACTGGTCAAGCAAACTTTTTTCAACAATCCAAGCATTGATGTCATTATCGGACACAAGCCAATCAGACAGGCCGAATGTTCTACCAAAGCAACCAAGAATAAACCTATAATAACGGTTTTAAATTTATTTAATGCAAAGGCTGAGACATCAAATATGTTCTGCAGAAAGGGATTGATACTGAAAATGCCAACACTATTCAATGAGTGTATTGGCCCTGGAGATCAAACAGACGTTATCTCGAATGAAGAAACAGATTTGCTCATCAGGATGCTTAGAAAAAATGCAAACATTGTCCATTGCAAAGGGATTCAGATTGAACATCACTCTTCACAAGTTTCATTTAAAAGATCACTAAAATACGCGGAGGGTCGTTATGAACTCATCAGACGTCAAAAGCTTGGCGTATTTTATTACCTGATCAATCTTCTACAGCCTCTGATAAGACTTGCCAAGTATCCAAGTCTTAAAGGACTACAATATTGCGTAGCAACGATACTGGGACGGTCTGGCATTACCAGATTGATTCGTCATTAATTAAATCTACTGTTTAAAGATCTTAGATTCAATGACTAGAGAGCTTGACATTATCATTCCTGTTTACAATGACCAAGAAGGACTCAATACGATTTTATCTTCGATAGAAAATCAAAGTGTGTCAAAAATACTCATTCGAGTGTTAGTTGTTGACAACAATTCGTCCCCGGCCATACAAATACCCCCTACTAGTTTCGAAGTCCATCTTCTTCACTGTGCGCAAGCTGGATCTTACTCAGCTCGTAATACAGCTCTTACAAAAGTAGAGTCCAAGATCGTTGCATTTACCGATGCTGACTGCATTCTTAATACAAATTGGATTGAGACTGGGATTCAAAACATTAATATTACAAGCGAAAAGTTGAGCAAGCCAGTAATTCTTGCTGGGGAAATCAGTATCATTCCATCAAAACAGCCAGAAACCTCAGCGGATTTGGCGGACATACACTTCGGTATGACACAAAAAAAGTTTGTTAACCGCGGTCGTTATGGAATAACAGCGAATTTATGGGCTAGAAGCGAAGATCTATTTTTACTCTCTGGATTTAACGAAAGCTTGAAGTCAGGCGGAGACCGTGACTTTTGTCTTCGTGCTCAACAACAATTAAATGCCAGTCTTATTTACGACCCTGATTGTATTGTTTACCATCCAGCTCGAAGTAAGCAAGAGCAAATCATTAAATCAAAACGTCTTCTTGGGGGTCAGTTTGACAGAAGTAGTGGAAAGCCCTTGAGAGAGATTGCTGCATTATTTTTACATCTTAGACCTCTAATCAAAGAGACGCTTGAGTCCTTGATAATTCCAGTTTCTGCCAAAAGACGACTAGCACTGATATTTTTTGTATATCAAATCAGACTATCCACAATACCAGAGTGGATAAAACTTTTTCTAAGAAAGAAAAAATCTTCAAGAATTTAATTTAACTGAAACTTACATACTTGACTGCTGCAACTCGACAAATCGTTTAAATATATTGGATTTTTCTTGAAGATCCTGGTAGCCACCTTGGTGAACAATACGGCCATCACAAAATTCAAAAATACGATCACAGCGTTGAATTGTCGTTAAACGATGAGCAATCACTACTGTTGTACAGCGACGACCAATGAGTTCCAAAGCTTGGATCACATCTGATTCAGTTTGATTATCAAGTGCACTGGTCGCTTCGTCGAGAATCAGAAACTTGGATCGACGGTAAAATGCTCTTGCAAGAGCAATTCGCTGACGTTGCCCTCCAGATAAAGCAATGCCATTTTCCCCAATTTGTGTGTATAGACCATAAGGAAGGTCTGCAACAAATTCATCGAGTTGAGCAGATTCAAGACATTCCCAAACACACTTCATATCAATATCATCTTCATCAATGCCAAAGGCGATATTGGATAAAACGGAATTATCAAGTAGCTGAATATTTTGTGGGACTTGAGAGCAGCATCCATGCCATGCATCAATTTCTTGTGCTGATATGACGTCGACACCATCCAAACACAACGAACCCTTTTGGGGTTTCAACAGTGATAGCAGCAAATTTGCAGCGGTACTTTTTCCACTTCCAGTAGGACCAACAAAAGCCACTCGAGAACCTACAGGTATTGAGAGAGTGATGTCGCTCAGTACCCAACGATCAGAAGAAGGATATCGATAAGAAACTTGCTGAAGAGACACTGTTCTCTTAGGGAATATCCCTGCAGACGAAACATTTAGAGGTGAAGAGAACGATTGTGCAACCTTTAATCCAAGCAATCGATTAATGAGTGACAACTCTGGCAAACCACCACGCAGTTTCGCAATTGCAGTAAAAAGATCCTGCAAAGGTTTAGCCAACCTTAAAGCGCCAACAGACAACACTGCTAAGAAAGGCAAAATCTCAAGAATTTGCGATCTATCCTCAGAAAGCAGTCTTGGAATAACCCCTATTGCAAATATTGCAGTAATGCCCAAGGGCTCAATGATCATCCTTGGGATTTCAGGAAGCACAATTGATTGTGCATCCGCCTGCTTAAACATCAAGGTTGCGTCTTTAAAACGTTTAGAAAAATAATTTTCAACTCCAGCCAGTTTGACATCATTAATTGACTTAAACACTTCAAAAAAAGTTTGAGTGAAGACATCTCTTGTTCTCACTTTCTGAGATGAAGCCAGTCGGAGTGTTGGAGTCATTAATGCTGTCATCAAGATATAAGCAAAAAGCATGACGAACAACAGTCCTACAGCAGTTTTTCCTCCGATATAGATAATCCCAACTGTCAAAATTAGAATCGTAACTATGTTGCTAATGCCTCGCAATATTGGAGTAACAATTTCGCGCAATAAACATTCTAAATTTCCAAGCAATTCAGATGAAAGTCGAGCAAGGTTATTGGAAAGGTGATACTCATAAGGTTGCTGAATGATCCCTGTAAAAATGTGATCAGACAAGTCCAGCCAAATATCACTGGCTATCTTTTCTTGGACAAAGCGAAGAGTAATCTTAACTATTGATTGCAACCATATTAGGCCAATAAAGATTATCGCGAGCCAGAGAGATTGCTCGAGCTCGCCACCACCAAAAAAACGAATTCCAGGAAGAATATTACTAAGACGGCCACCCACTAAGGCCCCGGAAAGCCGCCCCACAACAGCAATTGATGCGAAATCGAGAATACCGGGCACCAAGGAAAGCCAAAAAAGCCCTCGGATCGACCTAATGCGTCGCTTCGGGAGATAACCCAGCAGCTGCCTGAGCTGATTGATGGATTGGCTTCCACCGATGCCCGCCACGTTGAACGCTTCACTGTCTCTTCAATTTATTGGCGCATAAGCCAATTAAGTCAGCGGCAAGCCAGACACTAAACTGATCGTCCAACAATAGTCGCTAGGATTCTCTTCAGTATTGCTTTAATCCTGCTGATCCGATGGCGTTGGCGTAAAATAAAAGTTGGTGAACTGCAGAGTAGATCAGAGTTTCTATGCCAATAATAAAATCCTGATTCCAACTGCTTGATCACTGATGACCAACCATCGATCAAACGTTGTTCAGACACTTTATTCAAAATGCTACTGATTTCATGATCATCTCCACTCCACTCGAGTGGGTAATTGACGGCAGCCACAATCCTGCTGACATCATATTTGAGATTTCCACAGCCTATCTGATGAGCAGTAGTTCCTGGAGTAAGTAAATCTGATAAAGCATGATTAAAGCTCGTAAAAACAACACAACCACTGGCTAATGCTTCTATTGGAGGCAAGCCAAAACCCTCAGATACACCCCTACCACGCCAATACTCGGCAGAATCATAGATATATACTTTGGCGTCTCTAAATAATTGAACTAAATCATCAACCCAACCAGACTGAAGGCAAACATTAAGCCCCTCGCTTCTAAGTACTGGCAGCAATTGATTAATCACATAAGGACTACTTTTCCTCACTTGAACCAAAACATCGATTGGTCTGGACCTCGCTACTGCTGGATCATTTGACATCATCCACTGAGGCTCTAGAGCATTAGGCATAAAGAAGAGAGGATTGCGTGGAGCACGATCAGCCCAATAACCCAGAGTATTTCGGCTTACTGCAATGACAGGTATTCCAGGAGGAAGATCAAATCCATAACCAGTGCTATGGGCTTGATAAATAACCTGACGACAACGAAGTCTCTTCAAAAGTTTAGGAATATCAAATCCCCAACTGACCAACCACAAAGAACGATCATTATCAGCTGGCAAAACGAGAAGATCTTCAAGAAAAGAACAGTCTGGATTCCTTTCTCGATAAGTCACAACCTCCGTGGTCAGAAGGCCTGAAAGAATCCTTGCTGTTTGCAGAGCGACAGTTAGCCCACCACAGCGAAAACGGGCTCCCGTACCAGGTACAAGAACCCTTACTCGGTCAAAGCGACGCTGATTGTCCGTCTCGATAAGCTGGTTCAAGCAGTGGCGGTTTCTGTGCTGCCACTGCGCTGACGGCGGGTCAGGAAGCCGAACAGCACCTTACCGATGGCCGCCACCAGATTTCCTTCAAGCTCCTTGAACATGTGCATGTTCATGTGAAAAGCGTTGTTCGCTTCCTCAACGATGCGATCAGCGGTGTCCTGATCGATCGGAAGCTCATCCATCGTGGCGCGATAGTTCGTTTTGAAGGCCTTCTCGTCAGCGATTTCATCGAACACGTAGAAACGCAAACCGTCATCTCCATCCATGTTCATCGCTTTCTGAGCGATGTTCTTCAGGATCTGACCACCGGAGAGGTCACCCATGTAACGGGTGTAGTGATGACCAACAAGCAGTTCGGGTGAATCCTTAGCCACTTCACGAATCCGCTCGACATAAGCCACTGCAGAAGGCGAGGGCTGGATCTCATCGTTCCAGTTTTCACCGAAGTAATAGACAAGATCCTTCTCAAGCGACTCACGTCGGTTCAGCTGCTCCATCCCGACCGGGCCGACCACAGGGTGGTCTTTGAGTTGACCCACTTCTTCCTCCATGGCGGAGTAAACGAAGTAGAGGTCGGCAACGAGCTTGCGATAGCTGGATTTATCGACAACACCCTTAAGGAAGCAGCTAACGAAACCGGTGTTCTCGGCCATCGTGTGAGCTTTCTTGGTGCCTTCACGGAGCTGAGCAGCCAGTGCTACGGACATGGGATGGACATTTGATCGGTGTAAGCAACCATAAAATCGATCTTCGTTTGAGAGACAGAAGGGTTGCGAAGGGTTACGCCGCTGTGCCCGTCGCTGCCGGATTGGAGAACAAATCAAACAAGTCTCGACAGATTCCACGCAGTTGCTGAACCTGCTCGGGCTGAGGCAGGTGCGAACCCTCAGGCTGCCAATCGCCCACGGTCACCAAACGCCAGCGTTCACCGTCGTAGGTCATTCCACGCATCAACACCCCCAGCAGATCCGGGGCGGCGGGAGATTCAGCCGCATCAACCTTCCGCAGCCGTAACTGCAACAACAGACTGCGGCACTCCAGACGAGGGCTCCATCCGGGGAAGTGAAAGGCCAGATCTAGGGTCTGATCCTCTTGCCAGCGGCGCGTCTGGGGATCATCGCGCCAGGGATTGAGATTGACGCTGGCGGCCGGGAAACGATCTCTCACCAGGGTCACGGCCGAAGCCAAAGCCTGAGCGAGCTGCACGCTGTCAACCGCTTCTCCTGCGTTCACCAGTTCATCGTCGATGACCACAGGTTGAAGGCTGCCTAGCCGAAGCGCCAGTGGCCGTTACGGTTGCGACCATGATTCCGAGCACTCTCAGCTCCCGACTCAGCCTCTACGGACTCGTGGGCGTGGTGGCCGCAGCCGTGCATGCCCTGGTGTTGTTGGGGCTGGGCCTGTTCATGCCCCTTTGGCTGGCGAATCCCCTGGCCTTTCTTGCCGCATCACTTGGCGGCTATCTGGGGCATGCACGATTCACCTTCCGCCCGGAAACCGGTGGCCAAAGCTTTGCCCGACGCTGGCTGGTCATTCAATACGTGGTCAATCTCACGGTGAGCGGCGTCTTACCTCTCGCCCTGCCCAACGCGCTAGGCGAGCCATTGCGTGTCGCCATCCTGGTGTTCACCCCCACAGCACTGAATGCGCTGATCTGGTCCAGGGCAGCGCGGTTCAGCCAGCGGCGGAGGGATTGCCGCGTCACTCCACGACGCCATGCCGATGATCTCGGACTCAGCCCGGCCACCAACCAGGCCATTCTCGAACTCGCCAGCCAAGGAAGGCTGGACAGCAGCAGCCTGCTGGTCAATGGCCCCGTGGCAGCCCACGGCTTTCACGCTTGGCAGAAGCTGACGCAGACCCATCCTCAGCTGCAGATCTGTCTGCACCTCTGTCTCACCGAAGGACCGTCGAGCGCTGACCCCGCTTTGCTGCCTGACCTTGTGAATTCACACGGCTATCTGAAGCGATCGTTCGGACAGTGGTTGTTGCTGTCGCTGCTACCGCGCCGACATCCCACCCGACGTCGTATCGAAGACCAACTGGGATTGGAATTAGACGCCCAGATCAAACGCTTCCGCAGCTTCTGCGGTGATGCACCCATTCATCTGGATGGCCATCAACACATTCACTTGGTGCCGATCGTGCTGAGGGCTGCTCTGGCGAGAGCTGGCGGCAACAGCATCACCTGGATGCGCCTGACCGAGGAACCGTTGCCCACTGGTCTGCCCTTGCGCTATTGGAGGGCAGCCATCCGTCACTTAGGACTGTTGAAGTGGCTGGTGCTGCAACTACTCAGCCGTAGAGCTCGGCCCGCCATCCGGCGCTGCGGACTTGCCAGCAATCAGAGCTTCGCCGGCGTGCTGTTCACCGGCCAGATGGCAGGAGCTCCAATCCTTGCTGCCTGGAGGGAGCTCAGCAGTGTGGAACCACAACCTGGAGCCACCCCGCCGCTGCTACTGGCCCACCCCGGCGCGCCACTCAAGCTCGATCTGGTGAAAGCAGGATTCTCCGTATCCCAGACATTCGCCGCTTCAATCTGGCGACAGCGCGAATGGCGTGCTCTTCAGGACTTGTGAACCCGGCGGATGAAGTAGTGGGGGCGTGACTTCGCCTCCACATAAATGCGGCCGACATATTCACCAAGCACCCCGATGCCGATCAGCTGAATTCCTCCGATGAAGAGCACCGCCACCATCAAGGAGGCATAACCTTCAACATCCACACCAAACAAAGCCGTACGCAGGATGATCACCAAGGCATAAAACAGGCTGAGGGAAGAGACCAAAACGCCAATCCCTGTCCACATTTTGAGTGGCAGAACAGAGAACGAAAAGATCCCATCGAACGCATAGCCAAACAACTTGAGCGGACTCCAGGAGGTCTGCCCTCCCTGCCGGCTAACCCGCTGATAAGGCAGCTCGACGCTCGAATAGCCCGTCCAGGGAAGAAGACCTTTGGAGAAACGACTGGACTCGCGCAACTGGGTGACTGCATCAAGAACAGCGGCATCAAGCAGGCGGTAATCACCGGCTCCCTCCTGGAGCTCAATCGAATCGACCACTTTGTTGAACACCCGATAAAACCAGTGCGCGCTGGCGACCTTCAGGCGAGATTCCTGATCCTGGTCATCACGAACCGCCGTGACCACTTCAGCTCCGGCACGCCATTGGCGCACCATCTGTTCAATCAGCTCGGGGGGGTGCTGCAGGTCTGAGTCAATCAACACGGCTGCGCCGCAACGACCGTTGACATGGTCAAGGCCGGCCAGCATCGCTGCTTCCTTGCCGAAATTGCGGGTGAGTTCCAGCAACGTCACTGGCGAGCCCGCATGATCCTGAATCCAGGCGCGGATGCGTTCAACGGTTGCGTCGGACGATCCATCGTCAATCAGCACCAGCTGACCCACACCAGGCACTGCCAACACGCGCTCCACAAAACGCATGATCACCTCCTGTTCGTTGAAACAGGCCGCGACGACCCAGACACCCTCTGACTTCGGCATGGGATGGAGGTCGGATCGCAAATGACTGTAGGGATCACCCTTCAAGTCATAGGCTCTCGACAACGTGATGTCGCCCGGCGGCAACCCAGCCATGGCTCAGTTCGAGAAGCTCACAGCCCCCACAAAGGGAACGCCGATTCGCTTCGAGAACGGACAGCCCGTGGTGGCCGACAACCCGATCATTCCCTTCATCCGTGGAGATGGAACGGGCGTCGACATCTGGCCGGCGACACAGAAAGTGCTGGATGCTGCCGTAGCCAAAGCCTACGCAGGCTCCAAAACAATCGAATGGTTCAAGGTCTACGCCGGTGATGAAGCCTGTGATCGCTACGGCACTTACCAGTACCTGCCTGAGGACACTCTCGAAGCGATCCACACCTACGGCGTTGCCATCAAAGGCCCCCTCACCACCCCTGTTGGTGGAGGCATCCGTTCACTGAATGTGGCGCTCCGTCAAATCTTTGACCTGTACTCCTGCGTGCGTCCCTGTCGTTACTACGAGGGCACACCAAGTCCACACAAGCGCCCGCAGGATCTCGATGTGATCGTCTACAGGGAAAACACTGAAGACATCTACATGGGTGTGGAGTGGGAGGCCGATGACGTTGTGGGTCAGGAGCTTCGCAAGCACCTGAATGAAGTGGTGATTCCTGCCAATGGCAAACTCGGCAAGCGCCAGATCCCTGAAGGCTCAGGCATCGGCATCAAACCGGTCAGCAAGCACGGCAGCCAACGTCACATCCGCAAAGCGATTCAACACGCCCTGCGTCTGGAAGGCGACAAACGCCACGTCACCCTGGTGCACAAGGGCAACATCATGAAGTTCACCGAAGGTGCGTTCCGCGACTGGGGTTATGAGCTCGCAACGACCGAATTTCGCAACGTTTGCATCACTGAGCGGGAAAGCTGGATCCTCGGAAACCTGGATGAAAATCCTCGTTTAAGTGCGCAATCCAACGCGCGCATGATCGAGCCCGGCTACGACAGCCTCACACCCGAAAAGAAGGCTGAAATCGACTCAGAAGTTCAGAGCGTGATCGACACAATCGGGCCGAGTCATGGAGGCGGAAAATGGAAGCAGATGGTGATGGTCGATGACCGCATCGCCGACAGCATCTTCCAGCAGATCCAGACACGTCCTCAGGAATATTCAATTCTGGCCACCCTCAATCTCAATGGTGATTACATCTCCGATGCAGCCGCCGCAATGGTGGGTGGCCTGGGGATGGCCCCGGGCGCAAACATCGGTGAAACAGCAGCAATCTTCGAGGCAACACATGGCACGGCACCAAAACATGCCGGCCTCGACCGCATCAACCCTGGCTCAGTCATCCTGAGCGGAGTAATGATGCTGGAGTTTCTTGGGTGGCAAGAGGCCGCCGATCTGATCACCAAAGGCCTCAGTGCAGCCATCGCTGACCAGCAAGTGACCTATGACCTGGCCCGACTCATGGACCCGCCAGTCGAGCCTGTGAGCTGCAGTGGTTTTGCTGATGCTGTCATTCAACACTTCTGATCGCAGCAGAAGCCCTACGTCACAAACGATGATCAATAACGGGGTGAAGCTGCAACAGGAGGCCTGCAAAACATGAGACAGGACCGGTTAGAAGAACTGCGTGATGGCCTCATTGGAATCGTTGGGGAACAGCAGGTTCTAACCAGCCCCGAGCAAACGAAACCCTATAGAACCGGAATTCGTGTGGGCCAGGGTGCAGCCTGTGCAGTCGTGATCCCAAGAGATCTGTTTCAGCTTTGGCAAACCCTGGAACTTTGCGTCAAGCTCGACAAAATCATCATTCTCCAGGCAGCAAATACTGGCCTGACCGGTGGATCGACTCCCGACGGAGACGACTACGAAAGGGATATCGTCATCATCAATACATTAAATCTGAATCGCTTAATTTTACTAAAAGGCGGAACTCAGGTTGTTGCCTTTGCTGGCTCAAGTTTATATCAACTGGAAGAAAAGCTCTCACCACTGGGCAGAGGACCTCACTCTGTGATTGGTTCATCCTGCATTGGCGCATCCGTCGTCGGGGGAATCTGCAATAACTCGGGCGGAAATCTTGTCAACCGTGGTCCGGCCTACACGGAATATTCACTCTTTGCACGTGTCGATCAAGACGGAACACTGGAGCTCGTGAATCATCTCGGCATCGAACTTGGTGCATGCCCTGAAGAGATACTGACCACTCTGCAACAAGCTGATTTCAACACAGAAGACTTAGCAGAATCTGAACGACTGGCCTCTGACCACGACTACCAAGAACGAGTGCGAGAGATCACATCTCCAATCCCAGCACGCTTTAATGCTGACAAAAGACGCTTGCGCGAAGCCAGTGGTTGTGCAGGAAAACTGGCGGTCTTTGCGGTACGCCTCGACACTTTTCCAAAACCCAAGAAAGAGAAAGTTTTTTACCTGGGTACCAACAAACCCGAAGACCTAACCGAACTACGCAAACAGATCCTTACCAACTTCAAAGTCCTGCCAGACATGGGCGAATATCTTCATCGCAGCTATTTCGATGGTGCTGATCTTTATTGCAAGGATGCTTATCTAGCAATTAAATATTTCGGCACTGGATTTATTCCGAAGCTATTCGGAATCAAGCGAAACGTTGATCGAATCGTGTCTCAATGGCCAACAGCACTATTTCAGGATCACTTTTCCGACAGAACACTGCAATGCATCTCCCGGGTGACGCCCGATCACCTGCCACCCAGAATGAGAGCATTTCGCAACCAATACGAACATCATATGATTCTTCTTACAAGCGACCAGTCAATCAAAGGAACTCAAAAATTTCTCGAAAAGTGCTGGAAAACTAATGAAGATCATGCCTATTTTGAATGCAGCGAAGCTGAAGGGAAAGCAGCCTTACTTCACCGCTATGTCGCTGGGAATGCACCAGCTCGCTACCAGATCTTAAACAAAGAAGATTCTGGGGAATTACTACCACTTGATGTTGCCTTACCCCGAAACTGCGAAACGTGGCACGAGATTCTGCCTGAAGAAATTCTCTCGCAGATGGCCGAATCCTTCCAAATGGCACATTTCTTCTGCATGGTCTTTCACTGGGACTTTGTCGTCAAGAAAGGAGTCGATGCAGGAAAACTAAAAAAGCAAATTTTAGATCTCCTCGATCAATCGGGCGCTAAATACCCTGCTGAACACAATGTTGGTCATTTATACAAAGCAGAAACAGATCTCTCCAATTTTTATAAAAAAATAGATCCAACCAACAGCTTCAATCCCGGAATTGGCAAAATGTCAAAGTCAAAAAACTACCAGCAACGCTCTACCCCAGGCTGACTCGAGAAAAGAGCAAATATGCAGAACTTCATCAGAAAGTCTCTGATTCGTCATTAAGGGGTAAAATTACCAGACTTAATGTTATCCACTGCCTGGGATGAATCAAAACGTTTCCGCCCCACGAGTGGTCAATGTCTCGGACCTCCGCGATCTTGCCAAGAAACGTTTGCCAAAAATGGTTTTTGGCTACATCGACAGTGGTGCCGACAGAGAACAGACCTTGGCGCAGAATTGCAGTGCCTACAATGAAATCCTATTCAGGCCTCGATGTGCTGTTGCGACCCCAGAGGTTGAATTAAAGATTTCAGTACTCGGGCAGAATTTCAACTTGCCATTCCTGCTTGGTCCTATTGGCAGCAGCAGAATGTTTTACCCTCAAGGAGAAGTTGTTGCCGCAAGAGAAGCAGGTAAAGCAGGTACTGGATATACCCTCTCGACACTTTCAGGATGCCGACTGGAAGATGTGAAACAAGCCACTGAATGTCCAGCCTGGTATCAGCTTTACCTTCTTGGAGGCCGAGACGTTGCTCTGAAAACAATTGAACGCGCAAAATCAGCTGGATTTTCAGCGATCGTACTCACGATCGATACACCGGTCTCCGGCTTACGTGAACTCGATGTTCGCAACGGAACCAAAGAACTACTGTCTCAGAATCCTCTGACGATGTTGCCATTTCTTCCACAAATGCTGGCAAAGCCTTGTTGGTTAAGTCAATGGTTTGGAGATGGAGGTTTAATGAATTTCCCCAATGTGGTCCTTGAGAATGGACCGATGGGATACACCGAAATTGGACCAGCACTGGAGCAATCTGTTGTCACCTGGGATGATCTCAAATGGATACGCGAAGCCTGGGGAGGAAAATTAATCATCAAAGGAATTCATATTGGTGACGATGCTCGCAAAGCAGTCGACCTTGGAGTCGACGCAGTGGTTGTGTCCAATCATGGTGCTCGGCAATTAGACAGTGTTGCACCAACGATTCGTGTTCTTCCTGAAATCGTGAAGGCTGTGAACGGGGAGATCGATGTCTTGATGGATGGTGGAATCCGACGAGGTAGTGACGTTGTGAAAGCTTATTGCTTAGGAGCCAAAGGAGTGTTGATTGGCAGAGCTTATGCCTATGGGCTTGCTGCTGGAGGTGGTCCTGGCGTTGCCCGTGCCATCGAAATCCTGAAAACGGACATCATCAGGACCATGAAATTACTGGGCTGCGATTCAGTTCACAAACTTGACCGTTCATACATTCAAACCCCTCAATCTTGGGGGTGCTGAACAAGCAGCATTATCTAGCTTCAAGTTGTTCCATCATTCTCCAGGCTTTAGCGAGTGTTTGGCCATCACCAAGATTGCCGGGGAATGTGATCACAGGCAGACCACTCACATCAGCGTTGCCGTCTTCAGGCATGGGCCGCACCATCGAGAGCCCAGGCATCAGCTGGCCCTCCAGCAGCACAGTCCCCAGGCCCAGCCCATCAGCCAGCACGCTGCCGGTGGTGATCCCCCCTTTGCTGATCAGATAGCCCAGCTGTGGCGCGAGCGCTGCCACCAACCGTGCTGTGAGCTGAGCAAGAGCCATGCCAAAACGAAAACGACGACGGTCGGCGGCCGGCCCCTCACCGAACTGCAACTCCCCACGACTGGTGTAAAGCACTGGTGTTTGTTGCCGATCCAAAACCAACCGAATCCAGTCCAGCCATTCCAGCTCCAGATCAGCCAACAACAAATCTGGGGTACTCCCCTCAAGCACCCTGGCAATCCGGGCCACCGGCAGCTCAAGGCCAGTGGTCCCTGATTCGTTCAGCAAAACCTCCAGCTGCTGATCTGCCAGAGGCACATGGGAGCCCACCACGACGAGCCCCGGAAGCAACGTGCCCTCTGAATCACAACGACGCAGCTTGACCAGATCATCACCCTTGAGAGGCTGCGGACCGAGGGGCTGTCTGCCCCCGTCTACCAGCCCATTAATCAGGCTGGCAGCTGAGCGAAACAGGAATCTGCGCCTGCCCTGCAAGTGGTGCACTGCCGCCCCAAGTGCATCCAGTTGCTCTTGTCTCTCGGCATCCACAACCACTGAACAATTGCCATCCAGCGCCTCCAGCCAGCTCACCAGTGCTGTGAAACCGTTCGAGCCATCAGCGCAGGGTTCGCCCTTCCTTTGAGCAGCAGCGCGGTCGAGCTGCTGCCCTTGCAAGCGCAGCACAGAAGCAGCTGCAATGGCGCCGCCACTCTTTTCCTCCAGCCAGGCATCCAGACAACTGGTGCTGAAACCAAAGCTGCGGTCGCGTGCGAAGGGGGTCCTATGGACCGGTTGACCATGGAGCAGGTGCACCCCGTCCACGGTGGTGCGTCCACCGGGCAGAAACGCAGGCACATGCAGCGTGGCGTGGACAGCACTGAAGCGATCACCCAGCTCCGCCGCCAACACAGCGGGCTCAAGCACCCCATGACCGCGCAGGGTGGAGTCCCCCCTGCTGACCAGCAGCAACTGCTGGTGATTGATCCCCTCCGCTGCAAGAGCTTGCTCAAGCGAAGCAACGATCTCACGATTGCGTGCAGCCGCGGCCTCCGGCAACAGAGCACGGGTGTTCGCCAACACGAACAGCAGCGGAGAAGGGTGACGCAGTCCCTGGCGCAGGGTCTGTACATCCCAGCGCAGCAGCAAGGGACAGCTATGCACCGTTTGGGATCCGGTGGGATCGTCGTCGATCACCACAATCTTCCTGGCAGCCTCAGCCACTGCAGCTTCGGCAACGCTCACGACAGCGTTTTGCAAATGGCCACTGGACTTCGCCAAAGCCTGTTCCTGTGCGTGAGCATGCGTCAGCTGACGCTGTAGCGGCAGGAGAGCGTGGTGCTCTCTCCAATGCCCAGCTGCAGCCTTCGATCACCACTGATCAGAGCCTGCCGCGGGCCTGTCCAGGGCTCAAGGCAGACCATGGCTCGAGGAGGCTCGGTCCAAACCACCGTGAGATCCATGGGCTCGTGATGCTGAAGCTGCAACCGGGTGCCTGCCTGCTTATCCACCAGCGTCACCGCTCCGGCGGCGTGCGTGAGGAAGTCGACCCCCTCAGCCAGGCGACTCAATTGGAAGGCAGTCTCGGCTTCAGCCATCTCCAAATGATTGAAACAACGGCCAGGCAGACCTTCTAAATCGATGCAGGACAGATCAGTCACCTTGAAATAAGGGTGAAGCCCGAAGCTGAAGGGCATCGGCTCGCTTTCAGGCCCGAAGGTGTTGCTGATCGTGATGGTGATCTCCAGCGCAGCACTGAGCGGCCTGATCTCCATCTGGATTCTGAAACCAAAGGGGTAGGCCTTCCAGGTGTCAGCACAGTCCTCGAGGCTGAGCATCACACCACTCTGATCAGCCAGCAACGCAATCTGCCAGGGCAGGTCACGAGCAAATCCGTGCTGCTTAAGGGTGAAGTCACCACTGGCGAGCGGCAGACAATCATTCGGCAGATTGCCGCAGATCGGAAACAGCACCGGAATGCCACCCCTGATGCTCTTGGCTGGATCGGCGTAGCGGTCCTGGTCGAAATAGAGCATTTCACGGCCGTTGCACAGCCATTCCGTGACCAGGCCACCACGCTCGGGCACCACCCGCAGGCGATCACCGCTACTGGGATGCACATACTCCCAATGTGCATAGGGAACGGACTGTTGGCGAAAGGTCATAGCCACAGGACCGGGACACCCAAGATTGGCCAGAAACTACCGGGAAGGCTGCAAATCCTGCTTGTTTTCACCAGCAAGATTCGACAACCACTCCAGCAATGCCGCATTGACCTGATCAGGGACCTCATCATGCGGACAGTGACCGGCTTCAAGCACAACCTCAGTGGTGGCCTCAGGCGCATGGCGCTGGAAGCTGGCCCGACGACCTGCAGCATTGATCCAGGGATCGCGGATGCCCCAGAGCAACAGCAAAGGCGACTTCAGACAAGCGAACAACTCATCCAACGGCTGTCCGCGGGGGATATCGAACACCGTGCGGAACACTCCGAAAGCACCGGCATCGAGAGAGGGGCGGCGAATGGCCTCGACCAACCAGTCATCAACGTTGGTCTTATCGATGTACACCTGATTGAGGGTGCGGCGAATCGTGGCGGGTCGCCTGAGGTTCTCAAACAACAACCGCTGCAGAACAGGATTCTTCAGCAATGCTGTGCTGATCGAGCGCCGTGCACTCGGCCACCAGCCTTTGGGTTTCGCCGACTGCTCATCGCTGAAAGGGCCAGCCGCGTTCAGCAAAACAACGCCGGCCGCTTCATCCCCTAACTCAGCCCCAGCGGCAAGAGCAGCGAATCCACCCAGTGAATTGCCTGCGATCACCGTGGGTCGGCCAATACGTTCACGCACGTAGGCCACCAACTGATCACGCCAGAGAGCACCGCCATAGGCCAGACCTTCAGGCTTGGCGCTGCGACCAAAACCGAGCAGATCGATGGCATGAACCTCATGAGTGCTTGCCAGCACTGGGATGTTGTGGCGCCAGTGATCGGTGGAAGCCCCAAAACCATGCACAAGCAACACAGCAGGCCGCTCGAGATGACCCGACTCTGGATCAGGCCCAACACAGAGACCATGCACGGCATGACCTTGGAACTGCCACCAGGGCTGCTGGGCCTCGCTCACCACATCCTTTGCTTGAGGTGGCGATGCTAAGCATCCTTTTTCGCCATCGACCTGCCAGGCCGATATCGCCGCGATGCTCGATCAGACCACAGGCTTGCTTCTGCAAAGCAGCACACTCAGCGGTGGCCTGTTCTGGGCCATTGCCGTCTATCTGCCACTAAGTGCACCACTCGGCCGCTTTGAAGCGAGCCTCGAAAGCGGTTCCCTCAGCGCCACATGGCGTCAGGCCGCGTTGGTGATCAGCAGCTTGCTGCTGGCCCTCACCGTTGGCGTGGTGATCCAACTGTTGCTGGGTTGGGCTCTGGGTCCGGGCTGGGCATCAAGCTTGGCGCTAATCACTATTGGCTGGAGCCTGTTTCTGTCCCTGGCGCGGAAGGACTGAGGCTCAGAGCAGACCCACAGGATCTGCGGCCACCTCGTCATCAACCTTGTCGTCATCATCTGGCTTGTCGTCGCCGATCACCAGACGCAGAAGCACCGGAGCGAGGAAGGTTGTGCCGATCACCATCAACAGGATGGCCGCCTCGAGAGACGGAGACAGCAGCTTGGCGCTGGTGCCAAGACCCAAGAAGATCAGGCCGACTTCACCTCGGGGCATCATGCCCAGGCCCACGACCAGGCGCCTGGTGGGTTGCTTGCTGACGAAGGCCCAGCCTGAAGCAATCTTGCCGATGATCGACACCACCAGCAGAAAGCCTGCAACGATCAGCGCCGTCTTGCTGGAGGGATCGGATGGATTGATCACAGAGAGATCCATCCCCGCGCCGACCAGCACGAAAAACACCGTGGCGAACAGCGTCACGATCGGCAGAACCGCCTCCTGAATGGCACGGTTGTGCTTGGAGCTGCTGAGAATCAGACCGGCAGCGAAGGCGCCCAGAGCAGCCTCCAAACCGATCGCCGTCGCCGCGAAACAACTGATGGCCAGGATCACAAAGGAGGCCACCAGCACTTCCCCAGGGGCCTTCAGCTTGTCGATCAACCAGTCAAAGGCTGGCGCCGCCGTACGGCTAAGGCCAATGGCCGCCACAACGAACACGGCAGCAGCAGCGACCAGCTTCACGATCGGGCCGATCTCCAGGGAGCCCCCGCCAGCAAGGGCCACCACGATGGCCAGGATCACGATGCCGAGGATGTCATCAAGAACCGCAGCGCCGATCACGATCTGACCCTCACGGGTTTTGAGGTATCCCAGCTCACCAAACACGCTGGCGGTAATGCCGATGCTGGTGGCCGTCATGGAAGCACCGGCAAAAATCGCCGGAATCGCATCCACGTGAAAAATCGCCATCAGACCCCAGGTGCCAAAAGCGAAGGGCAGCACCACACCAGCTACGGCAACAGTGAAGGCCTGTGCGCCGACAGCAATCAGTTCCTCCAGCTCACTTTCCAGGCCGGTGAGAAACAACAGGGCATAGAGACCCAGCTCAGCCACCGACTCCAGCGAGGGGAAACTCTCGCTGTAAATCTCCGGAACCACTTCCGGGGGGACATTGACCAGCCCGCTGACCAACCCCACCAACCCTTGACTGAGCTCCACCTGGGTTTCTGGCGGCACCAGCAGATGCAGTCCTGAAGCACCGATCAGCACACCGGCCAGCAGCTCACCAAGGATCGTGGGCAACTGCAAACGCACCAATACTTCGGCAAGGACGCGGGCCGCCACGAAGATCAGCACAAATCGGGCCACCCCGATCAGGGTTTCCGCCATCTCCAGATCATGAGGCGAAATCTCAGCCAGCAACGGCGTGAGTAAAGGCGGCATCGCAGCAGCGAGCATCAGAAATGTTGATTCCTCTCGGTGGGACCTTATCCCTAAACGGGTTTCCGCAATGCTCAAGCTGACGCTTCAGCAGGAGCATCACGCCCTGAACTGATCCTGAGAGTGCAGCTGCATAGCGCCAACGGTCTGCAAACTTCCGCCGAAACAAATAGATGGTCTGACTGGAAACCCTGAATTTCATGCATTAGAGATGCGATCCGAGCCAACCTCAAGGCATCTCCCGAGAAGCGATGAGCACCTCCGAGCCCCTCGACCTGCGATTACCGACTCCGGGATGTTCCGTGGATCCGGAACGAGCTGGGCTCGATGCCGATTCCGTGTTCGATGGAATGACCGAGCACTTGTTCTTCACGCTCGGCAAACTCGCACCGTCAGCCAGCCCCCATGACCTCTACATGGCGCTGAGTTACGCAGTGCGCGATCGCTTGATGACGCGTTTTCTGGCCAGCAAGGAAGCGATCCGCGCCAGACCCCAGAAAACCGTGGCCTATCTCTCGGCTGAGTTTCTGATCGGTCCGCAACTGGCTAACAATTTGCTCAACCTGGGCATCCAAAAGGAAGCGGAAGAGGCGCTCAAACGCTTCGGGATCGAATCGCTGCAACCGATTCTTGAGGTGGAAGAAGAACCCGGTCTGGGCAATGGCGGGCTCGGCCGTCTTGCCGCCTGCTACATGGAATCGCTGGCCAGCCTTGAAATTCCTGCCACCGGCTATGGCATTCGCTACGAGTTCGGCATCTTCGACCAACTCATCCGCGACGGTTGGCAGGTGGAGGTCACCGATAAGTGGCTGAAGGGTGGCTGGCCCTGGGAGCTGCCCCAACCCGATGAAGCCTGCTTCGTGGGCTTCGGCGGCCGCACGGAGAGCTACATCGACGACAAAGGCAACTACCGCTCTCGCTGGATCCCCTCGGAACATGCGATCGGCGTGCCTCACGATGTGCCGGTGCTCGGCTACCGCGTGAATACCTGCGATCGCCTGCGTCTATGGCGAGCGGATGCCACCGAAAGCTTCGACTTCTATGCCTTCAACATCGGCGATTACTACGGCGCCGTGGAAGAAAAGGTGGGCAGTGAAACCCTGTCCAAAGTGCTGTACCCCAACGACGGCACCGATGAGGGACGTCGCCTGCGCCTGAAACAGCAGCACTTCTTCGTGTCCTGCTCGCTGCAGGACATGCTGCGCAGTCTCGACAGCCGCGGCCTGCCTGTGGAGGACTTCCCCCTGCACTGGACCGTTCAGCTGAACGACACGCACCCTGCCATTGCTGTGGCCGAGCTGATGCGTCTATTGATCGACGACCGCCACCTGGAGTGGGACAGAGCCTGGGACATCACCAGCCGCTCGGTGGCCTACACCAACCACACCCTGCTGCCTGAAGCGCTGGAGAAGTGGGATCTGGACCTGTTCAGCAGCCTGCTGCCACGCCACCTCGAGCTGATCTATGAGATCAACCGTCGCTTCCTGCAGCAGGTGCGGCTGCGCTATCCAGGCAACGACTCCATCCAGCGCAAGCTTTCGATCATTGATGAAGATGGCGGCAAGGCCGTGCGCATGGCCCACCTGGCCACCATCGGCGCACACCATGTGAATGGCGTTGCTGCTCTGCACTCCGACCTGGTCAAACAGCAGCTGATGCCAGAATTCGCTGAGCTATGGCCCGAAAAATTCACCAATGTGACCAACGGCGTGACGCCCCGTCGCTGGGTGGCCCTCTCCAACCCGGAGCTCTCGGCGCTGCTCGATGAACATGTGGGTCCGGAGTGGGTCACCGACATGGATCGGCTTCGCTGCCTCGAAGACCGTCAGAACGACCATGGATTCCTCGAACAATGGGGCGACACCAAGCTCTCGGTGAAGCGCAAGCTCTCCAGCTACATCCACCGCAACACCGGCGTTCTGGTGGATCCCTCCAGCCTGTTTGATGTGCAGGTGAAGCGCATTCACGAATACAAGCGCCAGCACCTGAATGCGCTGCAGATCATTACCCAGTACCTGCGCATCAAGAACGGACAGGCCGACGGATTGGCTCCACGCACCGTGATCTTTGGCGGAAAAGCAGCCCCTGGCTACTACATGGCCAAACTGATCATCCGCTTCATCAACGGCATCGCCGAAACGATCAACGCCGATCCCGATATGGACGGTCGCCTGCGGGTGGTCTTCCTGCCGGACTACAACGTGAAGCTGGGTGAGCAGGTGTATCCAGCCTCTGATCTCTCGGAGCAGATCTCCACGGCTGGCAAGGAAGCCTCCGGCACCGGCAACATGAAATTCGCCATGAACGGGGCGCTCACCATCGGCACCCTCGATGGGGCCAATGTGGAGATTCGCGATCGTGTGGGTTCAGAGAACTTCTTCCTGTTCGGAAAGACAGTGGAAGAGATCGCTGCACTCAAAGAGAGTGGCTACTGCCCTCGCGAGGTGATCGGAGCGATTCCGGAGCTGGCGGAAGCCATCCGACTGATTGAAATGGGTCACTTCAGCAATGGCGACGGCGAACTGTTCAGACCACTGCTGGACAATCTCACTGGCAACGATCCTTTCTTCGTGATGGCCGATTTCGCGGCCTATCTGAGAGCACAGGATGCAGTCAGCCGGGCTTGGACCGATCGCATGCACTGGAACCGGATGAGTTTGCTGAACGTGGCTCGCACGGGTTTCTTCTCCTCAGATCGCTCCATCCGCGATTACTGCCGGGAAATCTGGAACGTGGAAGCGATGCCTGTCGAGATCACCTGCGACATCAACTGAGGTCTCTCACAACAACCTGGCCCTGATCAACAACCAGGGCCTTCAAAGTTGCCGTCTTCAGATTCGTTTGGTTCAGATTCTCAGTTGTGATCAGGCAGATCTGGAGTTTGGTGGAGAAGCCGGTTTAACCGCAGCCGATCAGCATTGAGTGGATCAGGCGCCAGCTCGCCCGCCAATTCACGAAATTTTTGCTCAATATCCTCAGGAACGCGGACGTCAAAGATGCGTTCCATCAGCGCCTCAATCGAGAAAAGATGCGCGTTGATGTTCTCCATATCAGCCATCGCCTGCTGAAGAGCATCCGTGGGCTCATCAGCGCTACCCACTGGAGTGGCATGCACCTGGCCATCGCTGGAGCGAGGTCCATGCTGCTTTTGCAGGTCTTCCAGCACCCGGCCAGAAAGTGTGCGGAAGGATTGAAGAGCTGCCCAGCTCAATTCCTGCTGCTGGCGGAGGGTGGGGTTCTCGCGAATCAGCCGATCATGCTCCCTGTAGAAGCGTTGACAGTCGGGACATTGGCAGGGTTCTTCTGACACGTGGAACCCGAAGCTCGAGAACCATCATTACATCTGATCAGGCTGCGAGGGGCGGCTCAGACGAAAAACCACCGTCGCTATCGCCACCTCCTTCAAAACGGTTATCAGCATCTCCCTCAGCAAGACCTGGCAAAGGGATTTCGATCGAGGTCACGACTTGGATCACATCTCTTAAGCGCATGGAATCGGCAAACCAACCCATGGCTTGCTCCGTATCACCACGACGTTCCGCATCACTAGCTTGTTCGTCGTGCGCTTCAGCCAGCAAAGCCAACCAACAGAGGCAACGCGCCTGAACCACAGAAAGATCGAGTTCAGTGGGCTGCGAGTCGGCGATGCGCTCGCTTTCCTGTTGCACCAGAAGCTGAAGCCGTAAATCGTGAAGCTGGGTCATGGAGCCGGATTCACTAATACAACGCTAGCGAGGGCGTCGAGCCTGGCTACCCCACTAAATGTAGTGCTAACTACCGCTAGACGTTTGCGCGAACACAGGTGTAGCGCCCGACAAGCATCAGAGCTCGAAGATCAAATCGGCAAGCAACTCAAGACCTCTTAAACAGGCACTCAAATCCCGCGCAAGGACACGACAAGCAGGAGTGAATGACGGGGCTGGCGGGACTCGAACCCACGACCTACGGTTTAGGAAACCGTCGCTCTATCCAGCTGAGCTACAGCCCCTTTAGAAGTCATTATGGGGTTTGAAAGCAGGAGAGGTGATCGCAACCGAATTGCAGCCCAGTGCTGAGATCCGGTTGAGGAAAGTCCGGGCTCCCCGATGGCCAGGCTTGCTGGGTAACGCCCAGTGCGGGTGACCGTGAGGAGAGTGCCACAGAAACACACCGCCGATGGCCGGTTCGCCGGCACAGGCAAGGGTGCAAGGGTGCGGTAAGAGCGCACCAGCAGCATCGAGAGGTGCTGGCTAGGTAAACCCCAGCCGGGAGCAAGGCCAAGGAACGATGACTGGCCATCTGTCCCGTTCCAATGAGTGAGCCGCTAGAGGCCGCCGGAGACGACGGTCCCAGATAGATGATCGCCCCCCTTTTACTAGGGAGAACAGAACCCGGCTTACGACCTGCTTTCACACTTTTAAGAGAACTGCTCAGAACACATGAGCCAACCACGTCGGCCCCTAGAGGAGCTCTGGGAAGCGCTCAACCAGTCCTCCAAGCCCCTGCAACAGGATGACCTTGCCCTGTTGCAAGAAGCGCTCACCCACACCTCCAGCGGTCTGAACCCTCATCACGAGCAGCTGGAATTTCTCGGCGATGCGGTGCTGCGTCTCACCGCCAGTGAATTCATCGCCGCCGCCTATCCCCACATGCCCGTGGGCGAACGCTCCAGCCTCAGGGCCCAGCTGGTGAGCGATAGCTGGTTGGCGGAGCTGGGCGCCAACATTGAGATCGAGCGCTGGTGGCAGATCGGCCCCAAAGCCAGTAGCGACGCCACTGCGGCAGCCACCATCCGCGCAGAACTCAGCGAGGCACTGATCGGTGCTGTCTACAGAATCAATGCTTTAACAGCCGTGCAGCAATGGCTGACGCCTCACTGGCAGCGCAGCGCTGAGGCTGTTCTCGCCGACCCGCACCGAGGCAACTGCAAATCTGCCCTTCAAGAGTGGAGTCAGGGTGAGGGCCTGGGCCTGCCCATCTACACCTGCGAAGAAATCAGCCAACGCCATGGTGACCCGCGCCGCTTTTGCTGCAGGGTGACTCTGCCGCAGCAGCTGGCAGCAGAAGGATGGGGCGGCTCACGGCGTGAGGCCGAGCAACAGGCTGCCCGCGCTGCTCTAGATCAGCTGACTGGCAGCTGAGCAGAGCCCTGAAGCTCAGCTCCGCACTGATCGCAATGGCTGGCCTCGCGGCGATGGTCGCAATAACCGCAACTGCTGCAGGCACGCCTGTCCAGACGGGCCTGCTGAATCGATTCCACCGTGACGATGCCTGTGGGGATGGCGATGATCCCGAAACCCAGCAACATCACCACGGCCGCCAGCATTCGGCCGAGCACGGTCTGTGGCACAAAGTCGCCGTATCCCACCGTGGTCATGGTCACGATGGCCCAGTACACACCCTGCCCAACGGTCTGAAACTGGGTGTCGGGATGACCGCTCTCGATCAACACCATCAGGTAGCCCAGCACCACCTGCGCCATCATCACAAAAAACAGAAACACGCCAATGCGGCGTGCGCTGGCGCGCAGTGCATGGCCCAACATCTGCGCCTCATCCATGAAGCGCAGCAACTTGAACACACGCAACACGCGGGCGAACTTGAAGATCCACAAAACCAGGCCGCTGCGGATCTGCGGCACGAAAAAAAACAGGACGGCAGAAAGATCAATCAGCCCGTAAAAGCTGCGCGCATAGGCCAAGGGCTTCGGCGACACCCACAGATGCAGCAGGTAATCCGCCATGAACACCAGTAGGCAGAAGTGTTCAAGCGTGTTCACCCAAGCAGGAATTTCCCCGGGCGTTGCCACGCGCATTGGGTGCGGTTCAACCAGCAGTCCTGCCACGCTCAGCAGGATCGTGCCAAAGATCACCAGGTTGTAGACCCTGCCTGGACGGGTGTCGGAATCGAGAACGACTCGCCGGAGTCGCTTGCGTAGAGCGACCTCCATCGGCGTCAGTCAGCGCTGAGATCTTTGATGCGCAGCGTGACGAGCTTGTCCCAGTTGCCACCTTCAAACAACACGGCGGCCCGGTCGCCACTGATCCGCTGCACGAAACCGGTGTAACCGTTGTATATGGACCGCTGATCCACCACCGTGACAGTGGCACCAGGCAGGATCGGAGCGGCGGAAGCCATGCAATCAAGGGTCAGTCGTGGAGCCATTATCGACAAGTGCCTCAAAAGCTGTCATCCGTGGCCTCAAACTCCAATTTGCAGTCAGCATCAGCCGAGGAGGACTGGCTGGCCATTGGCACGGTGGTGGCTGCGCAGGGCTTAAATGGCGAACTACGCGTGAACCCGGCCAGTGATTTCCCCGAACGCTTCACCAAGCCAGGGCCTCGTTGGCTTCAGCGCAAAGGCGCAGCTGCACAGGAAATGACGCTGACCAGCGGTCGGCAACTCCCCGGAAGAAGTCTGTTCATCGTGCGCTTCAAGGGGGTCGACAGCCGCAGCGCTGCAGAAGCTCTGGTGGGTCAGACGCTCTTGGTGAGTTCCAACGACAGGCCCGAACTTGAAGAGGGACAGTTCCACCTGCTCGACCTGGTGGGCCTGGAAGCCCGTCTGAATACTCACGACAACAGTTTGGTCGGCACCGTGAGCGATTTGATCAGCGGAGGCAACGACCTGCTGGAAATCACTCGGCCAGATGGGCGCAAACTGTTGATTCCCTTTGTGGAGCAGATCGTTCCTGAGGTGCATCAAAAAGAAGGTTGGCTCCTGATCACCCCACCGCCGGGACTGCTGGAACTATGACGCCTGCAGGGTGACAGCAGCGAAAAAGCTGCGCAACAATGGCGCCAAACACCGAGCGTGTGCCGTGACCACCACTCTGATTCCGGTGATCCTCTGTGGTGGCACAGGAACGCGCCTCTGGCCACTCTCCCGAGCTAGTTACCCGAAGCAATACTGGGCACTCGGCGGCAACGGTGACGAAACCCTGCTGCAGCAAACCCAGCAACGTCTGGAAGGGATCGAAGCGCTGGGCGATCCTCTGCTGATCTGCAACGACGACCACCGATTCATCGTGGCCGAACAGATGCGCCAGATCGGCATCCAACCAGGTGCCATCCTGCTGGAGCCGATGGGACGCAACACAGCTCCAGCAGTGGCGGTGGCCGCTCTGCAAGCCACAGCCAACGGAGATGACCCTCTTCTCCTGGTGCTCTCGGCTGACCATGTCATTCGCGACGCCGCACACTTCCGCTGCGCCATCGAAGCTGGTCGCGGTACCGCTGAGGCGGGCCGTCTGGTGACCTTCGGGATCGTGCCAACGGCTCCAGAAACTGGCTATGGCTACATCGAGGCCGCCGAATCCCTGCAAACCGGCACTCTCACGCCGGTACCGATCGCACGCTTTGTTGAGAAGCCAGACCAGGCCACCGCCGAACAGTTCCTGGCCAGCGGACGCTTCACCTGGAACAGCGGCATGTTTCTGTTCAGGGCGAGCGCCATGCTCTCGGAGCTGGAACGCCTGACACCTGAAGTGGTGAGCTGTTGTCGAGCTGCCCTCGAGCAGGATGTGGCAGACCTCGACTTCCTGCGACTGGAGCGCGAAGCCTTCGCCAAATGTCCCAACGTTGCCATTGACGTGGCTGTGATGGAACAGACCCAGCTCGGATCAGTGATTCCCCTGGCTGCAGGCTGGAGTGATGTCGGCAGCTGGAGTGCCCTCTGGGACACCGCCGACCGCGATGACGACGGCAACGTGCTGCGCGGCAGGGTGATCAGTGAGGGAAGCCGCAACTGCTACCTGCGCAGCGAACACCGACTTGTGGTGGGCCTTGGCGTGGAGAATCTTGTTGTGGTCGAAACCGACGATGCTGTGCTGATCGCTGACCGCAGTCAGGCACAGAACGTGAAGACGATAGTGAAGCAATTGGAGGCTGATGGCAGCCCGGAAGGCAAGGCGCATCGCAAGATCTATCGCCCCTGGGGCCACTACACAAGCGTGGTGGAAGACAGCCGCTGGCAGGTGAAGCGCATTTCCGTGAAGCCAGGTGCCAGCCTTTCACTGCAGATGCACCACCACCGTGCCGAGCATTGGATCGTGGTGAAAGGCACAGCGGTCGTCGAACGCGACAACCAATCACAACTGCTCGGTGAAAATCAAAGCACTTACATCCCAATGGGCTGCAAGCACCGACTCAGTAACCCCGGCCGGATTCCAGTGGAGCTGATCGAAGTGCAGAGCGGGGCCTATCTAGGTGAAGACGACATCGTGCGCTTCGACGATGTCTATGGCCGCAGCGTCGTAGCAGCTGCTGCAGCCCAGGCCTTGATCACTCCACAGTGACGCTCTTCGCCAAGTTACGAGGCTGATCCACGTCCAAGCCTCGATGAGCTGCAATGTGATAGCTGAGCAGTTGCATCGGCACCACTGTGAGCAAAGGACTGATCCACTCGCTCACCTCCGGGACCGGCAGCAGTTCATCGAATAATTCCGTGTCTGCACAGATGGGGGCAACACCAATCAACTGAGCATCCCTTGCCTTGGCCTCCTGGGCATTGCTGAGCACTTTTTCGAACACCACGCCTGGTACAGCAATGGAAATCACAGGGACATGCGTGTCGAGCAAGGCGATCGGGCCATGTTTCATCTCACCTGCGGGATAACCCTCGGCATGGATGTAACTGATTTCCTTGAGTTTCAAAGCCCCTTCTAGTGCGATCGGGTAGTTAATGCCCCGACCAAGAAAGATCACGTCCTGCGTTTCAGCAAAACGATGGGCCATCGCCTCCGAAAGCTGATCGTGTTGCGCGATGAGCGCATCGAGTTGCTGAGGAAGACCGCGCAGTTCATCGACCAGTTCAGCAATCTCGGCCTCGCTTCGACTGCCGCGCCGGGCTGCAAAGGCCAGGGCCAGGGCATAAAACGCTAGAAGCTGACCGAGGAAGGTCTTGGTGGCTGCAACGCCCACTTCGATGCCAGCTCCGATGTCAAGGATGTGGGGCACTTGGCGAGCCAAAGAGCTCTCCACTCGATTGGTCACGCCTAGCTGACGAGGGGCATAAGCAGGATCCGATTGAGCCTTTCTCCGTTCAGCGTCCATGGCCAGAGCTGCCAGGGTGTCGGCCGTTTCACCGGATTGGGTCACACCAACCGTGAGCGTGTTGGGAGCCAGCGGCGGGGGGGCGTAGCGAAACTCACTGGCGTAATAAACACTTGCTGGCACCCCTGCAAACTGTTCCAGCAGATGGGCCCCCACGAGCGCCGCGTGTCGGCTCGTCCCACAGGCAAGGATCTGAACGCGGTCAATGTCGGCGTAGAACGCATCGTCGAAGGGCAAGGCCACGGGATTAGCAGCCTTCAGATTCAACGGCAGGTGCCGTTCCACCCACAAACGTGCCGTCTCTGGCTGCTCATGGATCTCCTTAAGCATGAAGTGGCGGTAATGGCGCTTGTCAGCCACATACTCCTGTCCGTTGAGCAGCGACGGACTGCGTTGCTGACGCTCACCGACATCGTTGTAAAGCTCGATCCCAAGCGGACTGAGCAACGCCACCTCTCCGTCCTCCATCGGCAGGATTGTGCGCGTAAACCCAGCCAGTGCAGGTGTATCGCTGGCACAGACAAATTCGCCTTCCCCCAAACCAATCAGCAGGGGTGCCGCCTTACGTGCGACCACAAGAGCCCCAGGGACCTCTGCCCATAACACCGCCAAGGCATAGGCACCCTGAAGCCTTGGCAACACGGCCTGCACAGCATGCAACAGAGTGTTGCCATCGGCAGGCTCGCCAGCTGCACTCTGTTGCTGAAGCTCAGCAGAGACCAGATGCGGGATCACCTCGGTGTCGGTGTCTGAGCGGAAGCTGACCCCGACGTCAGTGAGCTCGTCACGCAGGGCTCGATGGTTTTCGATAATGCCGTTCTGCACGACCGCGACATCACCAGCACCATCGCAGTGGGGATGGGCGTTATGGACCTCCGGCTTGCCATGGGTCGCCCATCGGGTATGGCCGATTCCACAGAAACCTGGCGCCCCGTCCTGATCGACCCTTGCGGTGAGATTCACGAGCTTGCCCTTGGCTCGAATGCAGTGCAACTGGGTTGTTGCATCTGAAACCGAGGTTTCAATTGTGGCGATACCGGCGGAGTCGTAACCGCGATATTCCAGTTGTCGTAGCCCTTCAAGAAGCAGCGGTGCTGCCTCTCTAGAGCCAATCACCGCAACGATTCCGCACATACAAAAAAGCCCGGCGATGCCGGGCAGAGCTTATGGGTTATTGGACTAAAAAACGAACGCCGCTAATCAATAGGCGAGGCCCATGCTCCTCGTGGTCTCGTCTCCGAGGTAAACGCGGATACTCAGGAAATCGGTTGGGCAGGCAGTTTCACAACGCTTACATCCAACGCAGTCTTCCGTGCGGGGAGAAGAAGCAATCTGGCCAGCCTTGCAGCCATCCCAGGGGACCATTTCGAGCACATCCAAAGGGCAGGCCCGAACACACTGAGTACAGCCGATGCAGGTGTCGTAAATCTTGACAGCGTGGGACATGAATCCCTCTGAGAGCAGGTGACTTGGAAAATAAGTTACTGGGGCTTGGTGACACTGAAGCCGAGCGCACGCCCGGCCGTCACCGTTGTTAACGCCAGTGGGTGATTCGGAGACCAAGATTGGACAGACTGAGGCCAGCTCGTAAGATGCGGCGTCCCGTCTTCACGGCCATGTCCCAGGAAGCGATCCTCGAAAAAGTCCGTTCGATCGTGGCTGAGCAGCTCAGCGTCGACGCCGGCGAAGTCAAGCCCGAATCGAATTTCCAAAATGATCTAGGCGCTGACTCCCTCGACACCGTCGAGCTGGTGATGGCACTGGAAGAAGCCTTCGACATCGAAATTCCAGACGAAGCTGCCGAAGGCATCACCACCGTTGGCGACGCCGTCAAGTACATCGAAGACAAGCAAGCCTGAGGATCGGCAGCATGGTGGAGGGTCTCCAACGAGTCGTGGTTACTGGCCTCGGCGCGGTGACACCGATCGGCAATAGCGTTGCCGACTACTGGTTCGGTCTCACCTCTGGCAAGAGCGGGGTGGCATCAATTTCTCTGTTTGATGCTTCTCGGCACGCCTGTCGTTTTGCAGCTGAAGTGAAGGACTTCGATCCGACGGGGTTCATTGAGCCCAAGGAAGCCAAGCGCTGGGATCGATACTGCCAATTCGGTGTTGTCGCCGCCAAACAGGCTCTTGCCCATGCAGGCCTGGAGATCACCGAAGCCAACGCCGAGCGGATCGGCGTCAGCATCGGCTCCGGCGTTGGCGGACTGCTCACGATGGAAACCCAAGCCCATGTGCTTGAGGGCAAGGGGCCAGGCCGCGTGAGTCCATTCACCGTGCCGATGATGATTCCCAACATGGCCACAGGCCTGGCGGCGATCGCCCTCGGAGCTAAAGGGCCTAGCTCAGCTGTCGCCACGGCCTGTGCGGCCGGTTCCAATTCCATTGGAGATGCTTTCCGTCTTCTGCAGATGGGAAAGGCTGACGCCATGATTTGTGGTGGTGCAGAATCAGCCATCACCCCTCTGGGAGTGGCTGGTTTCGCCAGTGCCAAGGCACTGTCATTCCGTAACGATGATCCAGCCACCGCAAGCAGACCGTTCGACAAGGAACGCGATGGCTTTGTCATCGGTGAGGGATCGGGCTTATTGGTGCTTGAAACCCTCAGCCATGCCGAGGCCCGTGGCGCAACAATTCTGGCCGAAATTGTGGGCTATGGAACCACCTGTGATGCGCACCACATCACCTCACCAACACCTGGTGGTGTCGGCGGGGCAGCCGCCATGCGCCTCGCTCTCGAGGACGGCGGCCTTAGTGCTGAAAGCATCGATTACGTCAATGCCCACGGCACCAGCACACCGGCCAATGACAGCAACGAAACCGCAGCGATTAAACGCTCCCTTGGCCAACGCGCCGACAAGATACCTGTGAGCTCAACTAAATCGATGACTGGGCACCTGCTGGGTGGCTCTGGTGGCATCGAGGCTGTGGCCTGCGTGCTTGCCCTACAGCACAATGTTGTTCCCCCAACCATCAACTACACCAATCCCGATCCCGACTGTGATCTGGATGTGGTGCCTAACTCCGCCCGCGAACACACACTTCGGACAGTGTTATCCAACTCGTTCGGCTTCGGAGGCCACAACGTCTGTCTCGCCTTCCAGCGTTTGAACTGAACCATGAGGTCAGCTTCACCTTCGGTGACTCTGACCATGGTGTTTCAAACTGATCCAACTCCTTACTGCTCTCGAATCTCACGCCATGGTCGCCGCGCCCGCTTCTCTCGACACTCTCTGCATCAACAGCATTCGCATGCTGGCCGTTGATGCAATCAACAAGTCCAAGAGCGGCCACCCCGGCCTCCCCATGGGTTGTGCCCCGATGGGTTATGCGCTTTGGGACAAGTTCCTGCACCACAACCCCAAGAACCCCAAGTGGTTCAACAGAGATCGATTTGTGTTGTCGGCCGGTCACGGCTGCATGTTGCAGTACGCACTGCTGCACCTCACTGGCTATGACTCGGTGACTATCGATGACATCAAACAGTTCAGGCAATGGGGCTCCAAAACGCCTGGACACCCTGAAACCTTTGAAACGCCTGGCATTGAAGTGACCACCGGCCCCTTAGGAGCTGGTATTTCCAATGCTGTGGGCCTGGCCATCGCCGAGTCTCACCTTGCTGCGAAGTTCAACAAGCCGGAAGCCACTGTTGTTGATCACTTCACCTACGTGATCATGGGTGACGGCTGCAATCAGGAGGGTGTGTCCTCCGAAGCAGCTTCATTGGCCGGCCACTTGAAGCTAGGCAAGCTGATTGCCCTCTACGACGACAACCACATCACCATTGATGGACGCACGAACGTGTCCTTCACAGAGGATGTGCTCAAGCGCTATGAGGCCTACGGCTGGCACGTACAGCACGTTGCTGATGGCAACACTGATGTCGATGCCATCTCCAAAGCAATCGCGGCTGCCAAAGCTGTCACCGACAAGCCCTCGATCATCAAGATCACAACCACAATCGGTTTCGGTTCACCCAACAAGAGCGACACCGCCGGTGTGCACGGCGCCCCCCTTGGCGACGAAGAAACAGAACTGACTCGCAAGCAGCTGGGATGGAATTACGGACCCTTCGAGGTTCCGCAAGATGCATACGACCAGTTCCGCAAAGCCATCGATCGCGGTGCAAGCCTTGAAGCCGAATGGAACCAAACACTGGCGACATACCGCTCCAAGTACCCGACGGAGTCAGCCGAGTTTGAGCGCATGCTGCGCGGAGAACTTCCCCAAGGCTGGGATAAAGATCTTCCCACTTACACAGCAGACGACAAAGGCCTCGCCACCCGTAAACATTCACAGATCTGCTTGGGTGCCTTGGGCCCCAATCTGCCGGAGCTGATTGGTGGATCTGCCGACCTCACCCACTCCAATTACACCGACATCAAGGGCGAAACGGGCTCATACCAGCCAGAGACCCCCGAAAAGCGGTATCTGCATTTTGGTGTGAGAGAGCATGCGATGGCCGCTGTTCTGAATGGCATCGCTTATCACAACAGTGGACTGATCCCCTACGGCGGAACCTTCCTGGTCTTCGCCGATTACATGCGCGGCTCGATGCGCCTCTCGGCATTGAGTGAGCTGGGAGTGATCTACGTGCTCACCCACGACTCGATCGGTGTTGGCGAAGACGGACCCACACACCAGCCGATCGAGACCATCCCTTCACTGAGGGCCATGCCAGGACTGTTGGTGTTTCGACCCGGCGACGGCAATGAGACCAGTGGCGCTTACAAACTGGCCATCGGAAATCGCCACCGTCCGAGTGCGCTCTGCCTCAGCAGGCAAGGCATGGCTAATCAAGCCAATTCCTCAATTGAGAAAGTGGCACTTGGTGGCTACATCCTCGAAGACTGCGATGGAACGCCCGATCTGATCCTGATCGGTACTGGCACCGAACTTGACCTCTGCGTGCAAGCCGCCAAACAGCTCAGCGCCGAGGGCAAAAAAGTTCGAGTGGTCTCCATGCCCTGCGTCGAACTGTTTGATGAGCAAAGTGATGCCTACAAAGAAGAAGTTCTTCCCGGCTCTGTTCGCAAGCGCATCGTCGTGGAAGCCGCCGAGTCCTTTGGCTGGCACCGTTTCATCGGCCTCGATGGCGACAGCGTCACGATGAACCGCTTCGGTGCGTCCGCTCCGGGCGGCACCTGCATGGAGAAGTTCGGCTTTACCGTTGAAAACGTTGTCGCCAAATCCAAAGCTCTTCTCAGCTAATCACTTCCACACTGAGTTCCATCTGATCAAACAGGCGGAGGATTGATTCCTCCGCTTTTTTTCGCCCATCAACTTTGACATGGAGCCATGCGAAATTTAATCACTGGCGGTGCCGGTTTTCTAGGCTCCCACTTAGTTGATCGCTTGATGCAAGCTGGGGAAGAAGTCATCTGCCTCGATAATTACTTCACTGGAAGGAAAGCAAATATCAGGAATTGGATTGGGCACCCAAATTTTGAATTAATTCGCCACGATGTCACAGAGCCAATCAAATTAGAAGTTGATCGAATCTGGCATTTAGCCTGCCCCGCCTCTCCGATTCACTATCAGTTCAACCCCATCAAAACAGCGAAGACAAGCTTTCTAGGCACTTACAACATGCTGGGCCTTGCAAGACGCGTTGGAGCACGCTTCTTACTCGCTAGCACTAGTGAAGTTTACGGAGATCCAGAAGTCCATCCCCAACCAGAAAGTTATCGAGGCTGCGTGAATACAACAGGCATTCGCAGCTGTTATGACGAAGGAAAACGTATCGCCGAAACCCTCTGTTTCGACTACCAGCGCATGCATGAAACAGAGATCCGGGTGATGCGCATCTTTAATACTTATGGCCCCCGCATGCTTCCAGATGATGGGCGGGTTGTCAGCAATTTCATCGTTCAAGCTCTCCGAGGAAAACCACTGACGCTGTATGGAGATGGCAATCAAACGCGATCATTTTGCTACGTGGATGACCTGGTTGAAGGCATGATTCGACTGATGAATGGAGACAAAATCGGACCCATCAACATTGGCAATCCCAACGAATTCACGATCCGTCAGTTAGCCGAGCTCGTACGCGATCAGATCAATCCAAACCTGGAACTGATCAACAAGCCCCTACCGCAGGATGACCCACTCCAACGTCAACCCATGATTGAACTTGCTAGACAGGAACTGGGCTGGGAGCCCAAGATTCCCCTCGCAGAAGGCCTTCAACCCACCATTGACTGGTTCCGCAAAGCACTCGCAAAGAAAGCCGAATAAACCACGAGCCCAATGAATCACCACCAAAAGCAATCAATTTTGCTCTTGGAAGTGATTCAGAGCAGAGCTCAATCATTCAGCCTTATCCATCTTCACCCCGGATAATTCAGCACCACCTTTCACTTCCAGCACCTTCTCCAAACTTTCAAGATCCTCATCGGTGATCTTGGTCTGCATCGGGCAGTGCTTGGGGCCACACATCGAACAGAATTCAGCCTGTTTATAGATGTCCGCAGGCAGAGTTTCGTCGTGATACTGCTTGGCCCGCTCGGGATCCAGTGACAATTCAAACTGCCTGTTCCAATCAAAGGCATAACGTGCCCGACTGAGCTCATCATCCCGATCACGGGCACCAGGACGATGACGGGCGATATCGGCCGCATGTGCTGCGATCTTGTAAGCGATCAGGCCCTCACGCACATCGTCAGCATTGGGAAGACCCAGATGCTCTTTCGGAGTCACGTAACAGAGCATCGCAGTGCCATGCCAGCCGGCCATGGCCGCTCCGATCGCCGAGGTGATGTGGTCATAACCGGGCGCGATATCCGTCACCAGAGGGCCGAGTACATAGAAAGGCGCCTCGTTGCACTCCTCCATCTGCTTTTTCACGTTGAACTCGATCTGATCCATCGGCACATGGCCTGGACCCTCAACCATCACCTGCAGGTCATGCTTCCAGGCACGGCGGGTGAGATCACCCAGGGTGTGCAGCTCGGCGAGCTGAGCTGCATCTGAAGCATCGTGCTGACAGCCCGGCCGTAAGGAATCACCCAGTGAAAACGTGCAGTCGTAGCGCTTGAAAATCTCGCAAATATCGTCGAAGCGAGTGTAGAGAGGGTTTTGACGGTGGTGATAAAGCATCCACTGCGCGAGGATCCCGCCGCCACGACTGACGATGCCGGTGATGCGTCCTTTCACCTTCACCAGGTGTTCGATCAGCAGGCCAGCGTGGATGGTCTGGTAGTCGACCCCTTGCTGACAGTGCTTCTCGATGATGTGGAGGAAGTCATCTTCCGAGAGGCGCTCAATGGAGCCATGCACACTTTCCAGCGCCTGGTAGACGGGAACCGTGCCGATCGGCACGGGTGAAGCCTTGATGATTGCGGTGCGAACGTCATCCAGATTGACGCCACCTGTGGACAGGTCCATCACGGTGTCGGCCCCGTATTTCACCGCCAGATTCAGCTTGTTGACCTCCTCCTCGGCATCCGAGGCATTCGGAGATGCGCCGATATTGGCATTCACCTTGCACTTGCTGGCGATCCCAATCGCCATGGGCTCAAGGTTTTCATGGTTGATGTTGGCGGGGATAACCATGCGACCCCGTGCCACCTCCTCCATCACCAAGGTCTCGGGCAGGTTCTCCCTTCTGGCCACGTAGACCATCTCCTCGGTCACCAAGCCCTGACGGGCGAAATGCATCTGGGAAACGTTGGACTG
>QCTJ01000014.1 GCA_003211205.1 Synechococcus sp. AG-673-F03 | reverse complement strand
CTGCATCGTGGCCAGCCCCTTCCTCAGGTTGGTGCGATCACCATGGATCAACTGGTGCTGGATGTCACCGACCATGCCGATCTTGAGAGCGGTGATGAGGTCACGCTGCTGGGAGAGGATGATCAGCAAGTGATCCGCCCTCAGGACTGGGCGGAACTGTCGGGTTCCATCCCCTGGGAAGTGTTGTGCGGCTTCAAGCACCGCCTGCCGCGACTGGTGGTCTGAACGGACACCCTGTTGATAGGGTGGGCGGGCCGCTGGAGAGGTGGCTGAGTGGTTGAAAGCGGCTCCCTGCTAAGGAGTTACAGGAGGCAACTTCTGTCGAGGGTTCGAATCCCTCCCTCTCCGTTGAACTGAACAGCGAGTCGTCAATCGGCTCCATAGGCCGCGAGTTCGCTCGCCATCAGAGGCAGCAGTTGTTCGTCGCCGGCGCGCTCCTGACCTTCGCTGAAGACCACCAGCAGAGAAGGTGCCTGCGCGTCGATGCACCACCAGGCTGCGTCGTGACGGGCCTGACTCATCCAGCCGGCTTTACTCCAAAGCTGACTGCCTTCCGGCAAGCCCTCGCCGAGGAACCCATCCACTTGATTCTCCGGATCTTCCAGCCTGTCTGCCTTGCCGAGTGAACGCGCCAATCGGGCTCGAAGTCGCTGACAAGCCGGAGGTGAGAGAACGCCATCGGTCATGACCGCCTCGAGAATCCTGGCAACAGCGGCCGTGCAGAGGGCATTGCGATTGTTGTTGTTCTCCCCGTAGAACACTCGCTCGCGTCCATAGGGACCATCACCCCAGGTTTTCTGGCAACAGTTGACGCGCTCCAACTCAGGCCAGCCAAAACCATGAAACCAGTCGTTCACTCGGCGGCGTTGCTGCTGCCACTGCTCCCATGCAGGGGAGCGCAAGGGCGGACCACTTGTTGTGCCGGTCAGCAGATCCACGATCAACCCCGTGGCGTCATTGCTGGAGTCAGCCAGCATGTCGCGGAGCGCACGGCGTAGTTCATCGCTGTCTGGAATCAGATCCCGCTGCAAGCAGTGCTCGGCCGCCACCGCAAACAACAGCTTCACCACACTCGCTGGATAGAGCAGCTTCTGGTCAGCCCAGGCCGCACCGCTGCCGCTGCCATTGGTCGGAAAGGTGGTGTCGTAACGCACCCAGGTCACGGCCATCTGATCGTGCAGACCGGGACGGCCATCGGCCGCCAGCTTGTCGATCAGAGCAACGAGGTGCTGCTGCATCGCCGGATCGGGACGGTAGAACGCCATAGCACTGGCTACTGGCAATGCCGACTTTAGGCACCCCGATCACTCCGGACCTGATCAGCCCAGGGAGCTGCTGGAAACTGCTATGTGGCCAGAACGGCTACGCCACACCAACAGAGAGCGGACTCGCCACACAGGCCGCAGCGGGCCGATGCTTCAAGGTCGCTGCACCGTTTCGCCCCGAAGATCGCGGACGTTTGCAAGTTGTGCTGCTCGAGGACGGCTACCCCTGCTGGCTGTCCATGGATGAACTGGCGGATCAGGCTGTGGCCTGCGAGGTCTGGCAGCCATGCCTGCTCTCAAGCTCGGAGATCACCAGCCGGCTCAATGCGGTTTTGAAGTGGCTGCAAGCCGCCGCCAAACTCAACAACACCTACCTGTGGGGAGGCACCATCGGGCCCGACCTGGACTGCTCCGGCCTTGTGCAGACAGCCTTTGCCAGCACTGGGATCTGGCTGCCCAGAGATGCTTATCAGCAGGAACGGTTCTGCCAGCCGCTGGCGGTGCAAGCGAATGATCTGAAAGCGTTGCGCTCCGGTGATCTGATCTTCTTTGGCACACCTGAGCGCTGCACGCACGTCGGCATCCATCTCGAAAACGGCCGCTACATGCACAGCTCGGGGATTGAACATGGCCGCAATGGCATCGGCATCGACAGCCTGAATCCCCAGGATCTACAGCCCGTGGCCAGTCACTACAGGGCTGAACTGCGGGGTGCCGGCAGGGTGACGCGCTGCCATGACGGCAGCACCCTGCCCTAAGTACTCCTTTCAATGACCTGACTGTCTCCTTGCCTTGTCTGCTCAGAGTTGGTCCAACAGGCGCCGATTAGGTTGCATTGACATCGATCGGATCCTGATGACGGCTGGGCTGGACCTTTCGGTTGTGGTGCCGCTCTACAACGAAGAAGAAAGCCTGCCTGAGCTGGTAGACCAATTGCTGAAGGCGCTGCGACCCATTGGAGAGCGCTTTGAACTGGTGCTGGTCAATGACGGTTCAACCGACAACACCGCATCAGTCCTGGAGAGCATCAGCGAACAAGTGCCGGAGCTGGTGGGTGTTCTGCTGCGCAAGAACTACGGTCAGACAGCTGCCATGGCGGCAGGTTTTGATATCGCCCAAGGGCAAGTGATCGTGAGCCTCGATGGTGATCTACAGAACGATCCCGCCGACATCCCGCTGCTCCTCAACAAGCTGCGCGAGGGCTATGACCTGGTGAGCGGTTGGCGTTTTGATCGCCAGGATGCCGAGCTGCAGAGAAAACTTCCCTCCAGGCTGGCCAATCGTCTGATCGGGCGCGTCACTGGGGTTCGTCTGCATGACTACGGCTGCTCGCTCAAGGCCTATGACCGCGACGTGCTCTCCGACATGCGCTTGTACGGCGAGCTGCATCGCTTTCTGCCGGCGCTGGCCTTCATCGAAGGAGCCCGCATCACGGAAGTGAAGGTGAATCACCGTGCGCGTCAATACGGAACCAGCAAATACGGAATTGATCGCACCTTTCGAGTCCTGATGGACCTGCTGACGGTGTGGTTCATGAAACGCTTCCTCACCCGGCCGATGTACGTCTTTGGGTTTGGAGGCCTCGTCGCCATCGCAACAAGCCTGGTAGCAAGCGCCTATTTGCTGGTGATCAAGCTGACAGGCGAAGACATCGGCAACAGGCCACTGCTGACCATGGCGGTGGTGCTCGGCCTGGCCGGGATTCAATTGTTCTGTTTCGGACTGTTGGGAGAACTGCTGATCCGGACGTACCACGAAAGCCAGGGGCGCCCGATCTATCGCATCCGGGCAACGTTGCGAGGTGGCCGGGCCATCTGAGCCGGAGATGGTCGGGTCGCGCCACGGTGCCGCTCAATGGCTGTTGCAGCGGCTTCGACAACAAGACTGTCGGCATCACGCAAACCGCGCCTCAGCAGCGGCAAAACGGAGGCATGCCCCCACTGACCGGCCACCCTCACGGCCTCAAGCCTCTCGGCTGGGTTGCCTTGATCCATTGCCTCGCGTAACCGACGCTCAAGCGAGATCCGCTCAGCGCTGCTGACCGGGGGCTGGAACGAGGCCGAATCGCAGGTTCCCTTGGCAGAACCTGGCTGAATCTCATGATCTTTCTGCGGCGATGAAACCTGCACCAGTCCCAGCTGGGCTCTGTTGATGGCTGCCACGGAGGTCGCATCGGTGCTGCGCAACAGCGTTTTGCCAGGCCGTCGGCCAAGACCCCAGAGCACGACCACCAGGACAAGGGCGGCACCACCTGCAAGCAGCTGATTCATGGGTTCAAAGCAGCGGAGGCCGAATGGATTGAACTTTTATGTCACCGACCCGATCGGTCGAAGACCACCAGATAGGCAGTCTTTACAGTAGCCGCAGACATTTGGGTCGCTGCCATGACTGGAGAATTCGCCGCTGCCTGGATGCCCTCTGTTTTCATTCCACTGGCTGGGGTTTTGGGTCCAGCTGTCGTGATGGTTCTGATGTTCAACCTGATCGAAACCACCGCTGACTGATCGCTAGCAAGCCCCCGCCAACGATCAAGCGCACTGCCCACCCACCGCTTCCTCATCCATGTCTGTGTCCCCCGTCGCCGATCCAACGGTTGGCAATCTCGCCACCCCGGTGAACAGCAGCTATTTCGTCAAGGCGTTCCTCAACGCGTTGCCGATCTATCGACCATCTCTTTCACCGAACAGACGCGGCCTGGAGATCGGCATGACCCATGGGTATCTGCTGTATGGGCCCTTCGCCGTCTGCGGTCCTCTCCGAAACAGCGATTACGCATCCACCGCAGGACTCCTTGCTTCGATCGGATTGGTGTCGATCCTGACTGTATGCCTGTCGATCTATGGCACCGCTGGCAACGGACCCAAGGTCCAACCCGCTGACGCCACCATCGACAGCCCACCTTCTGACCTCTTCACCAAAGAAGGTTGGTCGGAATTTGCCAGTGGCTTCTGGCTTGGCGGTTGCGGGGGAGCAGCATTTGCTTGGTTCCTTGTCAGTGCAACTCCGTTGCTTTATTTGGCGAAGATCGCTGGTGGTGTCGCGCCCGTCGGCTGATTCACTCCTTTCAAACTTCAAAATGGGAGTTTGAAATCACTGTTTGGGATGCCCCGGATGACGTCATCAATGACTCATTCGGGGCTTTCTGCTGCCAGGATCTGGGCCCTTGCTGAGCGGTCGCCGACTTGCGGTCCATCTCCCAGCCATTTCTGAGACGGCCCGTCTTCACCATCGTCTGCAGCCTGCTAGTGCTGCTGGCGGGGGTGGTGTCTCTGGTGGGCCTCGGGCTGGAAGACCTGCCTCAACTGGCTCCCACCCGCGTGAGCGTGAGCGCCAGTTTTCCTGCCGCAGGTCCTGAAGTTGTCGAGCAAAGCGTCACAGCAGTGCTGGAAAACCAGCTCAGTGACCTCGACGGCCTGGAGAGCATGACCTCCAACAGCAGACAGGGCGGAGCAAGTCTCAGCCTGCGCTTCGAGGCTGGCGACCCAGAACTCAACGCGATCAAGGTTCAAAACGAGGTCAACCTGGCCAGCCGCCGATTGCCCCAGGCCGTGACACGGCAGGGGCTGAATGTGAACCGCTCCACCAATGATCTCCTGCTGATCCTCGGCTTCAGCGCTCCTCCGGGGCTGTATGAGCCGATCTTCATCGGTGGCTGGCTCGACCAGCGACTGAGCGAAGGCCTGCGGACCACGCCTGGAGTTGGCGACATCCGTGTATTCGGGAGTAGCGAGCTCGCCTATCGACTCTGGCTGGATCCCAATCGGCTGGAGCAGTTCAATCTCTCCACCAACGACATCACCAATGCTCTGGCAGAGCAGAACGTTCTTGCCGCAGTGGGCAACCTGGGTGAGGCACCGGCACCGGCAGGGCAGTTGTTCAGCCTGCCGGTTGATGCCGAAGGGCGTCTACGCAGCCAGGCCGACTTTGAAGACATGGCGGTGAAACGCACCGACAACGGAGGCCTGGTTCGGCTGAAGGATGTGGGACGCGTTGAGCTGGGCCAACGCAGCTACGGCAGCAGCGCCCTCAACCTTCAGGGCGAAAGCTCCGTGGCTGTCGGCATCTTCCAGCGGGATGGATCGAATGCACTGGAGGTCAGCCGGGCGGTGCGGGAGAGGCTGAAAAGCCTGGAAAGCAGCTTTCCTCCTGGATTGGATGTTCAGGTGATCGTGGATGTGGCCGAAACGGTCCAGGCCAATCTCGATCGCACCAGAGCCACCCTCAGGGACGCGGTGCTGCTGGTTTTGCTGGTGCTGGTGCTGTTTCTGGGGCGCTGGCGCCTGGCCTTGATTCCTGGCCTGGCGGTGCCTGTGGCATTGATCGGCAGTCTTGTGGTGGTGCGCCTCAGCGGGTCCAATCTCAACAGCCTGATCCTGTTTGGCCTCGTACTGGCCACAGGCATCGTGGTCGACGACGCCATTGTCGTCAGCGAAGACATTGCAGGTCGGATCGAGCGGGGCGAGGAACCACAGGGGGCTGCGGAAGATGCGATGGCAGAACTGGCGGGCGCCGTGTTGGCCACATCGCTTGTTCTGGCTGCAGTCTTCCTGCCTGTTCTGCTGATCCCTGGATCCATAGGCCGCCTGTATCAACCGATTGCACTGGCCATCAGTGGCGCGATTCTGTTCTCAACGTTCAATGCCCTCACCTTCACTCCGATGGCCTGCGCCCGCGTGCTCGGACAGGGCGACGGACGCTTGCCAAGACCGCTCAGGTTGATCAGTCGCAGACTGCAATCGGGCATGGCTCGGTTGCAAGGTCTTTACGCACGGATGCTGGCGGTTTGGCTAGCGCGTGGCAGAACCGTGATCGCTCTGGTGCTGGCAGGCCTGATGCTCACCGGCATTGGTCTGGCGACGATCCCCACCTCCTTCATCCCCAACGAAGATCAGGGCCAGGTCCGCGGTTATTTCACGCTTCCGGAGGGGGCAAGCCTGGAACGAACCGAGGCTGTGATGGAACGAATCCGCGAGGTGGTTGCCGAAGAGCCCCTGATCCGCAGCGGCAATTTCTATGCCGGAAGCTCGTTCGGACAGAGCGGTGAGGACACGGGATCGTTCTATCTGCGCCTCACACCCATGAAAGAACGCTTAGGGCGGCAGAACAGCAGTGAAGCCGTGAAGCAGCGCCTGAACAGCGAGCTGAGACGACGCATCACCGATGCTCAGGTGATCGTGACCACACCGCCCACAGTGCGCGGTTTCAGCAGCGAATCGGGCCTGCAGATGGAATTGCTGGATCGCAGTAGCGGCCAGCTCAGCCTGCAGGATTTCGAGACCCAGGCCCAACAGTTCATCCTTACTGCCCAGAACTCCGGACAATTCCAGCGCGTCAGCACGCGCTTCGATGCAAGCTCACCACGATGGCGACTAGAGCTGGACCGCAGCCAGATGGCTGCTCTGGACCTACCGGTGGGTCCCACTCTCAGGGACATCGGAACCGCCATCGGAGGCCGTTTCATTGATGACACCTTCGCGGGAGGGGAAATCCGCAGCATCTATCTGCAACTGGAGGGAACAGATCGCAGCACGCCTGGAGATCTCACCAGCCTGATGGTGCGCAACCGCAGCGGCGATCTGGTCTCTGTGGCAAACGTTGCGCGGCTTAAGCGTGATTCAGGAGCGAATCGAATCACTCATTACAACCAGAACCGATCCATCAGCATCACTGCCGTCACAGCGGATGGGATCAGCAGCGGCCAGGCCATCGATCTCCTGCAGTCGATCAGTGATCAGACCGGAGGCAACAACCTGGGTCTCGCCTTCACCGGTCTTGCCAGAGAGGAGACCCGGGCGGAATCCGTGTCCTGGGTGCTGTTAGGCCTTGGCGTCACGGTGGTGTATCTATTGCTGGCGGGCCTCTATGAAAGCTTCGTAGACCCACTGATCATCTTGCTCACAGTGCCGATGGCACTGCTGGGAGCACTGATCGGTCTGAAGCTGCGCGGTCTGACCCTCGACGTTTTCGCCCAGATGGGCCTGCTGGTGCTGGTAAGCCTGGCCGCCAAGAATGGAATCCTGATTGTTGAATTCGCCAATCAGCGTCTGAAGCAAGGCGTCGCATTGACGGATGCAATCGAGGAAGCAGCGCTGAACAGGATGCGACCGATCCTGCTGACCGCAGTGACGTCGTTGGCCGGATTTCTGCCATTGCTGCTCGCCACAGGCACAGGCTCCGCCAGCCGCATCAGCATCGGCACCGTTGTGTTCAGCGGGCTGCTGGTATCCACGCTGCTCTCACTGTTCATCGTGCCCGCAACCTATCTGCTGTTCAAGCGCTGGCGAGGAGTCGATGCGGCCAGTCCAGAGCTAGACGGCTGATTTCAACAGGGCTCAAAGCGATCGTTCACGGCAGGGCCACCCCCTGGAGGGATGAGGCACGTCCCGCCAGGGGGTGACAATTCAGCGGCTGACTCCTTAGTCGCGATCGAATCGTACGTCGTCGGAGCGAACCTCGGCCGAGGTGCCATAAGCTCAGCAATCTGCTCATCCGCCTCAAGCTGAGCCAGGTTGATTCGCTCTCTGGGCAGGATTTGCAAGGTGAGGTTGTAACCGGCAGCGACGCCAACCAGCAGCACCACAAGCTCCAGTTTTGGAGGAAGGGAAGGGAGCGACATCAAGACCTCAACCAAAGCGGTGAAGGTCCAGTAGACGCTGACAACGGGATCAAAACGTGACTGAGATCGATCGAAGCAATGACGCTTTGCATACGAAGACGCGATGCACAGATTTGTAAGGTGTGTGATCCATGAAGCGCTGAGACGTCACGGCATGCTGAGCAGCGCAACGAATCGCCAAGCGTCATCTGCCCAGGCTCAGTATTTCTCCTACGGCGAAGCGGCCAATCCGATTCTCAGCGGACTGACGGGCGCCGTTCCTTATCGCTCCTTTTCCCCGGCTTTCTTTTCCCAGAACGGCAGTGCCGTGATGCCTCTGGATCTGAGCGAAGAACTGCAGTGCAGCGGACCTGCCACCGGTCCATCGTTGTGCGCCAACTTCATCCGAATGGATGGCGACGGGATTCGCACTGCCGCTATGGCAACAAGCCAGTTGTTCTTCGTCGCCGATGGTCAGGGAGACACGGAAGCCTGCGGCGAACACTTCCAATGGAGCAAGGGCGACATGCTCGTTCTCCCCGCCGGAGGAGATGCCATTCATAGCTGCTCTGGCAAAGCGGCTCTCTACTGGGTGCACGACGCACCACTGCTGCGTTTTCTGGGTGTGACTCCCAATGAAGCCCGTTTTGAGCCAACGTTCTACAGCCATCGCGACAGCCAGGGGCGACTAGCTGAGATCGCAGCAAGTCCCAGCGGCGCCCGTGCCAACCGGGTCAGCGTGCTGCTGGGCAACTCAGCGTTTCCCCAAACAAGAACGGTCAGCCACACCCTTTGGGCCATGCTCGGCATTCTTCCGGCGGGGCAGGAACAGAAGCCCCATCGCCACCAATCGATCGCCCTGGATTTCGCCGTGGACTGCAAGCCCGGTTGCTACACCCTGATTGGCACTGAGCTTGATGATCAGGGAAGAATCCGTACCCCCCACAGGGAAGATTGGGCAGCTGGTGCCGCTTTTGTGACTCCACCGGGCTACTGGCATTCCCACCACAACGAGTCAGGTGCAGATGCCTATGTGCTGCCGATTCAGGACGCAGGATTGCATACCTATCTGCGAACGCTCGACATTCTGTTTAGCGGCTGATCAACGGATGAATTGTTCTGCGCTATGCAGATTCAAACACCAAAAAACCCCCGCCAGATGAGCTGGACAGGGGTAAATGAAAGATTGCCCTGCAGTGAGGGCAATCAGGATTGATCAGCCGAACTTGCCGGATGTCGATGCGATCAGGAAGGCGGCATACGTGAGGATGTAGCCAATCGTGAAATGGGCGAGACCCACAACACGAGCCTGAACGATGGACAGAGCCACAGGCTTATCGCGCCAGCCAACAAGGTTGGCGAGCGGTGTGCGCTGATGAGCCCAAACGATGGTCTCGATCAGCTCCTGCCAGTAACCGCGCCAGGAGATCAGGAACATGAATCCAGTCGCCCAGACGAGGTGGCCGAACAGGAACATCCAGGCCCAGACGGCGAGGTTGTTGCTGCCGAATGGGTTGTAACCGTTGATCAGCTGGGAGGAATTCAGCCAAAGATAATCGCGGAACCAACCCATCAGGTAGGTGCTGGACTCATTGAACTGAGCCACGTTGCCTTGCCAGATGGCCAGGTGCTTCCAGTGCCAGTAGAAGGTGACCCAACCGATTGTGTTCAGCGCCCAGAAGACGGCTAGGTAGAAGGCGTCCCAGGCAGAGATGTCACAAGTACCGCCACGGCCAGGGCCGTCGCAGGGGAAGGAGTAACCGAAGTCCTTCTTGTCTGGCATCAGCTTGGAGCCACGGGCATCCAGAGCGCCTTTGACCAGGATCAGGGTGGTGGTATGCAGACCCAGTGCGATGGCGTGGTGAACCATGAAGTCACCAGGGCCGATCGGCAAGAACACATCGGTGTTCCCGTTGATTGCATCCATCCAGCCACCCATGTAGGCAGCGTTGGCATTGGCGGCTGCACCAGCGGAATTGGAGAGCAGCACGTCAAATCCATAGATCGCCTTACCGGAAGCGGCTTGAACGAACTGTGCAAAGACGGGTTCAACCAGAATCTGCTTCTCAGGTGTTCCGAACGCCACAACAACATCGTTGTGAACGTAAAGACCAAGCGTATGGAAGCCAAGGAAGAGGGTGATCCAGCTCAGGTGGCTGATGATCGCCTCCTTGTGCTCAAGCATCCGGGCCAGGACATTGTCCTTGTTGGCTTCGGGGTCGTAGTCACGGATGAAGAAGATCGCTCCGTGGGCGAAAGCACCGCACATCAGGAAGATGGCGATGTACTGGTGGTGCGTATACAGAGCAGCCTGTGTCGTGTAGGCCTTCGCGATAAAGGCATACGACGGCATCGCATACATGTGTTGCGCCACCAGCGAGGTGACCACACCCAGTGAGGCAAGAGCCAAACCGAGCTGCATGTGAAGGCTGTTGTTCAAGGTGTCGTAAAGACCCTTGTGACCAGCGCCTAGATCACCGGGAGTGCCCTTGGGAGGGTTGTGAGCTTCGAGGATCTCCTTGATGGAGTGTCCGATACCGAAGTTGGTCCTGTACATATGACCAGCGATCACAAACAGGCAACCAATCGCCAAGTGGTGATGAGCGATGTCTGTGAGCCAGAGGGCTTCTGTCTGAGGATGGAAGCCACCGAGGAAGGTGAGAATCGCAGTACCGGAGCCTTCGGCCGTACCGAAGATTTGACCAGCGGAATCCGGATTCTGTGCATACACACCCCAGTTGCCGGTGAAGAAAGGTCCAAGACCGGCGGGGTGAGGCATCACGCTCAGGAAGTTGTCCCAGCCAACGTGCTGACCCCTGGATTCGGGAATCGCCACGTGCACCAGGTGTCCGGTCCAGGCAATGGAGCTGAAACCAAAGAGGACAGCCAGGTGATGGTTCAGACGTGACTCAGCATTCTTAAACCATGCGAGTGACGGGCGGAACTTGGGCTGGAGGTGCAGCCAACCTGCGAAGAGTGCCCAAGCCGACAGGATCATCATGAAGATGGAACCCTGATACAGCTCGGCATTTTTCGTCATGCCGATTGTGTAGAACCAGTGGTATAGGCCTGAATAGGCGATGTTCACTGGCGATGTGGCTCCCGCTTGGGTGAAGGCGGTAATGGCGCCTTGACCGAAATGGGGGTCCCAGATTGCGTGAGCAATGGGCTTCACGTGCAGAGGGTCGGCGACCCACTGTTCGAAGTTGCCCTGCCAGGCGATATGGAACAGGTTTCCCGAAACCCAAAGTCCAATGATCGCGAGATGCCCGAAATGGGTGGAGAAGAGCTTTTGGTAAAGCCTCTCCTCCGTCATTCCGTCATGGCTCTCGAAGTCGTGAGCCGTGGCGATCCCGTACCAGATGCGGCGGGTTGTCGGGTCCTGTGCCAGACCCTGGCTGAACGAAGGAAATTTCGTTGCCATTAGAGGGAAAGTTCAGGAAAGGTCATCCGCCCACCACAAGGATGTGGGCGTGGAAGAAGGACCACGTGACTGTGATACCGCCCAACAGATAGTGAGCAACACCAACAGCACGGCCCTGGATGATGGACAGCGCACGAGGCTGGATGCCAGGGGCCACCCTCAGCTTGTTGTGAGCCCAAACGATGGACTCAATCAGTTCCTGCCAGTAGCCGCGGCCACTGAAGAGGAACATCAGGCTGAAAGCCCAGATGAAGTGACCACCAAGGAACATGATTCCGTAGCCGGCTGTGTTGGAGCCGTAGCTGTTGATCACCTGCACAGCTTGAGCCCACAGGAAATCTCGCAACCAGCCGTTGATGGTGATGGCACTGTTGGCGAAGTTGCCATTAGTGAGGTACTGGACTGAGCCGTCAGGCCTTACCGCACCCCACACGTCGCTCTGCATTTTCCAGGAGAAGTGGAAAATGACGATCGACAGGGAGTTGTACATCCAGAACAGACCCAGGAAGACATGGTCCCAAGCAGACACCTGGCAGGTGCCACCGCGACCGGGTCCATCACAGGAAAAGCGGAAACCGAGGTTCGCTTTGTCTGGAATTAGACGGGAATTACGGGCATACAGAACGCCCTTGAGCAGGATCAACACCGTCACGTGAATCGTGAAGGCGTGAATGTGGTGGACCATGAAGTCCGCCGTGCCCAGGGGAATCGGAGCCGCTGCGACCTTGCCACCAACGGCCACAACGGAACCGTTGAACACTTCACTGACACCAGCGAGTGCGTTAGGAGCGGTGCTGCCGGCAGCTGCGGCATGCAAACCCTGAATCCACTGAGCGAAGACAGGCTTCAGTTGGATCGCTGAATCACTGAACATGTCCTGGGGACGACCCAGAGCACGCATGGTGTCGTTGTGGATGTACAGGCCAAAGCTATGGAAGCCAAGCCAGATGCACACCCAGTTGAGGTGGCTGATCAGAGCGTCACGGGCCTTGAGCACCCTGTCCAAGACGTTGTCTACGTGCTTGGCGGGGTCGTAATCGCGGATCATCGCGATGGCGGCGTGAGCTGAAGCACCGACGATCAGGAAGCCACCAATCCACATGTGATGGGTGAACAAACCGATCTGAGTCGGGTAGTCAATCGACATGTACGGATAGGGCGGCATCGCGTACATGTGCTGAGCAACGATGATGCTCAGGGAGCCGAGCATTGCAAGGTTCAAGGCAAGCTGAGCATGCCAGCTGTTGATCATGAACTCGAACAGGCCGTCATGGCCCTTCGTTGCAGGGAAAAGCAGAGGATCACCTTTCTGGCCCTCGAGGATCTCCTTGATTGAGTGCCCGATTCCCCAGTTGGTCCGATACATGTGCCCGGCCACGATGAACAGCACCGCGATAGCCAGATGGTGATGAGCGATATCGGTCATCCACATGCTTCCGGTCACAGGATTGATCCCACCCTTGAAGGTGAGGAAATCGCTGTATGCAGCCCAGTTGCCATTGAAAAACGCACCGACGCCGGCACCAAATCCCGGATAGAGCTGAGCCAACAAATCCTGATTGAGGAATTCGTGGGGAAGAGGAATATCTGCCACGGAAGCAATGGTTTTGCCGTTCAACACCAGCGGCTGGCCGGCATCGATGGCATCCATCAACTTCGTGGTGGGCAGGGAGACATGCAGCAGGTGACCGGTCCAGGAAAGTGAGCCCAGGCCGAGCAGACCAGCCAAGTGGTGGTTGAGCATCGACTCAACGTTCTGGAACCACTCAAGCTTCGGAGCTGCCTTGTGGTAATGAAAAACCCCTGCATTCAGCATCAGGCCGGCCATCACCAGAGCGCCAATGGCCAGAGACATCAACTGCGTCTCATTGGTGATGCCCCAGGCCCTCCAGACATGGAAGAGACCGGAGGTGATCTGGATGCCTTGGAAGCCGGCACCCATATCGCCGTTGAGGATTTCCTGGCCAAAGATCGGCCAAACCACCTGAGCACTTGGCTTCACATGGGTGGGATCGGCGAGCCAGCCGGAAAAGTTGGAAAAGTGGGCGCCGTGGAAAAAGGCACCACTCAGCCAGATGAAGATCACGGCCAGATGGCCGAAGTGAGCACTAAAGATCTTCCGAGAAACCTCCTCAAGGTCACTCGTGTGGCTGTCGAAATCGTGAGCGTTGGCGTGGAGATTCCAAACCCAGGTAGTGGTTTTGGGACCTTTCGCGAGGGCTCGGTCGAAATGTCCGGGCTTACCGAACAGCTCGAAGGTCGCTGGATTGTCGACCTTTTCGACCTGAGTCTTCGCGGTGCTCCCACGCTCTGGTGGGCTGATGGTCATCGAGTCGTTCCTCGAGGGACGGGATCGAGGTGGTGGGACACCCCTCCGGAAATCTTTTGGACTGCCGGGGCCCCGGTCGCGGTTCAGCAAAGCCTCACCGCGACCGGGCGCCAGTGGTATTCAGAGTAGAACTCTGTCTCTCACTGGAGCTAGTGCCCCAAAGAGGGGACCGCTGGCGAAAGCATAGGAGGGGGAGTGGGCATCACACGACAGGGAGTTACAAAGGTTCAATCCGGCCGCGGGCCTGTCCAGGCCAGGGGTCTGCATCAGCCCGAGCATCAGCGAGAAGCTCCCGATTAGGCACGTTGTGCAACACAAACAAGCCGCAGATATCGATCTATTTAATGCAAACCATTCCCAATAGTGCGCCGCTTCCATCGGTGCCCAGAATGGGTCGACTCAAGCTTTGCCCCATGGCGGCATCAGGCCGGACGGACCACTTTCATCACTGGCTTCAGGCTCTGCTTGTCCTTTGGATCATGGTGGTCCCCGCCGCAGCCGCGCAGGCCTGGCCCTGGGGAGCAGACGGCTCAGTCAATGGAGAACGCTCTGCAGAGATCATCAGTGTTTCTTCTCCTTCCGGGCGACTTCAGGAAGTCAGTCCCCCAGGTGCTGTGCAGCAGCTACAAGCAGCGCTCAGCAGCCATATCCCCCGCATTGAACTGATCAGCCCCTCGGATGGCACTCTGCTGAACACAGGTGAGGTGAAACTGACCTTGCGCGTCCAGGATTGGCCGTTGGCCAAGGATCCACAACTGGGCTTTGGAGCCCATGTGGCCCTGCAGATCGACGACGATCCACCACTGCGTTTCGGGCACGCCGAAAACGATCGACTGCAGATCACGCTTCCCGGTCTCAGCCCGGGGAGTCATCGCTTTACGGCCTATGCCGCCATGCCCTGGGGCGAAGCCGTGAAATCTCAGGGATCCAGCCTCCAGTGGCGACTGGATCTCCTGCAGCAGCTTTCAGGAACGCAGCCGAATCAGGATGCTCCCTGGCTTGCCATGGTCAGCCCCTCAGACCTCAGCAACGGAGATCCTTTGCTGATCGACTGGCTGATCTGGAACGCCCCGCTGCAGAACCTGCGGGAGGGTGATGGCCGCTGGAGGCTGAGGATCAGCGTGAATGGCGACAGTTTTCTGGTTGACCGCCAGGAGGCCCTTTGGCTGAAGGCTTCAGGCAACGGGAATGGCAGCGTGCAGATGGAACTGCTGGATGGTCTTGGTGATCCGATCACTCCGGTCTTCAACAATCAATTACGAGCCACCGCAGCGCGTTCCGGCCTCCGTCCGATCTGGATGCAGTCGAAGCTGAGCGATGAGCAGATGGCGCGTCTGCTCGGCGTCGCCAGTCCTGCAACAGAACAGTCACCTGAGGAAGAAGCAATACCGCCACAGACTGCGCTCGATCCTGATTCTGAAACCGAAACTGACTCTGCGACTGAGAGGTTTAGCCAAGACGACCCTTCAGCACTGATCAACACACCGGACGCACCAACAGTTCAGGAATCAACCATTGAGGAGCCAACCATGGATCCAAGCCGGCAGCAGATCAAATCCTCGTCTCCGGCCACCACAGCTGACGATGAGCTGCCAGTACAACCTGATCAGTCAGCGGCCGACAGCGAAAAACCGCTGGAGACCAGCAAACCCGAAAAGGCTGCTCCCGAGCGCAGCATCAAGTCGACAGAACCGGCAGCCGAGCCTGAGAAGCTAAGGATCACCAGCAGCCTGGGAGGATCAGCCAGGGAGCTGGTGAACGAGGATGGCACCCAGCGCTGATTCACTGAGGCCGCTAGCCCTGAACGCTGTCAACACCACCTCCATCCAGCCGATGGGAGCGCCACTCGCACTGGGCCTATCCGTGAGTGCCTGGCCCCTGCTTCAGCAACTGCAACAGGCGGGTCAGGCTGATCGGGTGGGGTTAACACCTCTGGCAGCCGCAGCACTGCAAACCCCTCCAAGCGACTTGCTAGTCGCACCGGCTTCGGAACTTCTGTCCGACCAGTGGCTGAGGGGTGGGCCCACGATCGTGATCGGAGCCATGGGTGCCGTCACACGACTGATCGCACCTTTGTTAAGCGACAAGCAGAAAGATCCTGCCGTGGTGGTGATGGATGCACACGGTCAGAACATCGTGCCCCTGATTGGTGGTCATGCGGCAGGAGCGGAACAGCTTGCCCATGCACTGGCTGCGGCACTGGGAGGACAAGTGGTGCTGACCGGTGATACAGCGAGCCAGGAGCGACTGGCTCTCGACGCCTTCGGAGAAGCCTGGGGATGGGTGCGTGGAGGCACGCCGGAAGACTGGCATGACCTGATGCTCTCCCAGGCCTCTGGACCAAGCCTCAATGTTGTTCAGCAAACAGGAACAGACCTCTGGCGCAGCAGTGCCGCCGGTCAACACTTCGGCGTTGCCTCTGATTCCGAACATGGACTTGCGCTCGCCATCGGCCCGCGCTCCGACGGGGCTCCCTGTCGCTGGCACCCAGCCACGCTCTGGATCGGCATCGGCTGCGAACGATTGAGCAGCCTTGCATTGATTCGACGAGCTGTGGATCACTCTCTTCAGTCCGCAGGACTGGCCAAGGAGGCCGTGGCAGGCATCAGCAGCATCGACGCCAAGGGTGACGAACCGGCCCTGCTGCGGTTCTGTGAGTATCGAGGTTGGCCGTTACGACTGTTCAGCGCTCCTGACCTTGCCGATGTCGCCGTGCCCACGCCCTCTGATGTAGTGAGGGCGGAGATGGGCACAGCATCTGTTGCGGAAGCCTCGGCACTTCTGGCATCAGGAGAAGGCGCACAGCTGTTGCAGGCCAAGCGGATCTTCCATGCCGAGGGCGGCGAGCAGGGTGCCGTGACGGTGGCAATCGCAGAGGCTGCCCATCCCTTGGCACCCAGCCAAGGGGAGCTGCATCTGGTTGGCAGTGGGCCAGGCTCACTACAACTGCTCACTGCAGACGTCCGCACAGCGCTCAGCCGCTGCGTCGTCTGGGTGGGATATGGCCTTTACCTGGATCTGCTTGAACCGCTGCGTCGTTGCGATCAAGTCCGATTGGACGGACAACTCACCCGTGAACGGGATCGCTGCTGGCAAGCACTGGATTTGGCCCGTCAGGGCGCCCGTGTGGCACTGATCTCCTCAGGAGACAGCGGCATCTACGGCATGGCTGGGCTGGCGCTGGAGCTTTGGATGGACCTGCCTGAAACAGAACGTCCTCGCTTCCAGGTGCATCCTGGCCTCTCCGCACTGCAGCTGGCTGCCGCCAGGGCAGGGGCACCACTGATGCACGACTTCTGCACCATCTCTCTCAGCGACCGGCTCACACCCTGGCAGGTGATCGAACGACGCATCGAGGCAGCTGCCTGCGGCGATTTTGTCGTAGCGATTTACAACCCTCGTTCCAAAGAACGCGACTGGCAGCTGACAAGGGCCAAGGAGCTGCTGCTCTGCGCACGTCCGGAGACAACTCCTGTTGTGATGGCTCGCCAGCTCGGACGCAGCGACGAGCAGGTCAGTCTTCACAGCCTGGGCAACCTGCGGCCTGAAGACGTGGACATGCTTACGGTGTTGGTAATTGGAAACAGCAGCAGCCGCATTCAGGACGGCCGCATGGTGACCCCCAGGGGTTATCCAGGTGCAGCTCTGAACTGATGACGACCTAGTGCAGTCGGGATGACAGGATTCGAACCTGCGGCCCCTTCGTCCCGAACGAAGTGCGCTACCAAGCTGCGCCACATCCCGATGGCCCGACTGTAGAAGATGACCTCAGCTCTGAAACCTGACTGGTTGCGCGTCAAAGCCCCTCAGCGGGAACGCATCGGAGCTGTTGCCGACCTGCTTCTTGACCTCAAGCTCAACACGGTCTGCCAGGAAGCCAGTTGTCCAAATATCGGTGAATGCTTCGCTGGGGGAACCGCCACATTTCTGATCATGGGGCCGGGCTGCACGCGTGCTTGTCCCTACTGCGACATCGACTTCGACAAGAGTGTTCGAGCGCTGGACCCCACCGAACCGGAGCGTCTTGGTGAAGCGGTGTCACGGCTGAAACTGAAGCATGTGGTGATCACCTCGGTGAATCGCGACGATCTGAGCGATGGAGGAGCAAGCCAGTTCGTTGCCTGCATTGAGCAGGTGAAACAACGCTCTCCCTTCACCACAATCGAACTGCTGATCCCCGACCTTTGCGGCAACTGGGACGCACTGGCAACGGTGATGGACGCCGCTCCGCACGTGCTCAACCACAACATCGAAACCGTTCCACGCCTTTACAGACGAGCCAGACCTCAGGGCAATTACGAACGCTCTCTGGAACTGCTGAAACGGGTGAGGGATGGATGGCCCAGGTCGTACAGCAAATCAGGCCTGATGGTGGGTCTCGGAGAAAACGATGGGGAGGTGATCGAAGTGTTGCGCGACTTGCGCTCCCACCGAGTCGACATTGTGACCATTGGCCAGTACCTCTCTCCCGGACCGAGACACTTACCTGTGAACCGGTTTGTGACACCCGAACAGTTCGACCGTTATCGGCGCATTGGCGAAGAAGAGCTGGGTTGCCTGCAGGTGGTGAGCAGTCCACTGACACGCAGCAGCTATCACGCCGGCGAAGTGCAGCTGCTGATGATCAGCCACCCACGCTGACGATCAGAGCTGATCACCGCCGATCTGGATCCATTGCTGCAACTGCCATATCACTAGTCCGGCCTGAATCATCGGATCGGCTTGAACCCAGCGGTGGGCGTCTTCAAAGCTGCTGGCTTCAAAGATCAACAGTCCACCGCCACCGGGCCGCTGCTCACCATCCACTAAGTAACCGCTGTGGATGCGACGTCCGCAGTTGCATTGGGACATCACCCATTGGCGATGAGCCTCAAGATGAGGCCGCTTCTGCTCAATGGGCAGTGAGGCCGTCTCCGGGGTGAAGGTTTCGGTCTTGATGAACCAAGGCACTGTACAGAAAATCGATCAGGCCGCAACCGCCTGTTTGTCCGCAAGTCCCATGGCAGCTCGTTCGCTAGGTGGAACCAGAACCTTGAAGCGGCGTCTTGCCGCGGACCAGTCAGACAGAAGAGCCACAGCTTTCTCACTGCCGGTGGCCGCGACGTGAAGTTCAAGTAGACCCTTGAGAGTGGACTCCTGCTCAGATGTGGTGATGGGGCAAACCTCCACGATCTCCGGGTTCACGCGTGGAGTAACCCGGTCACCTTCATCCAGAAGGAAGGTGACTCCGCCGGTCATCCCAGCGCCAACATTGCGGCCAGTGCTGCCAAGCACCACCACAACGCCACCAGTCATGTATTCACAGCAGTGGTCGCCGGCACCTTCAACCACCGTGCGGGCCCCGCTGTTACGCACACCGAAACGCTCACCAGCGCGCCCATGGGCGAACAGCTCACCACCGGTTGCTCCATACAGACAGGTGTTCCCGAGAATCACCTGATCACCTGGATTTGCGGTGGAATCGGATGGCACAAGCGTGATGCGACCGCTGTTCATGCCCTTGCCGACATAGTCGTTGGCTTCCCCTTCAAGGCGCATATTCATGCCTTGAACCAGAAAAGCCCCGAAGCTTTGACCAGCAGCTCCACGGAAGGTGAGATCGAGCTGGCCCAAGAAGCCACGATTGCCATAGCGCTGGGCGATCTCACCGGCCAGACGAGCGCAGACGCTCCGGTCGGTGTTGATGATCTCAACGGTGCGGCGAATGGATCGATGACTCTCAATGGCCTCCATCAGCTCGGGGTCAGCCAGCAGTTGGTCTTCGAGAATCGACCCATTGCCGTGGGCTTCAGCACTGTGGGTCAGCCATGAACGATCTTCAGAACCACTGATCGGTGCCAGAAGGCTGGAAAGATCAACGCACTTGGTTTTGGCCAGCGAAACGCCTCTGGGCCTAAGGAGGTCGCTGCGACCAATGAGATCCTCCAGTCGGGCCACACCAAGAAGACTCATCAGCTGACGCACCTCTTCTGCGACGTACCAGAAAAAATTCACGACATGCTCAGGCACTCCCGTGAAGCGCTGACGCAGGTTCTCCTTCTGTGTCGCCACTCCAACCGGGCAGCTGTTGAGATGACAAACACGAGCCATCACGCAGCCTTCGGCGATCATCGCGATCGAACCAAAGCCATATTCCTCAGCACCGAGCAGAGCAGCGATCACCACATCCCAGCCGGTCTTGAGACCGCCATCGGCTCTCAGCAGAACTCTGTCGCGGAGGCCGTTCTCGAGCAAGGCGCGATGCACTTCAGTGAGGCCCAATTCCCAGGGCCCACCCGCGTGCTTGATCGAACTCAGCGGGGAAGCACCTGTGCCTCCGTCATGGCCGGAGATTTGGATCACGTCCGCATTGGCCTTGGCCACACCGGCGGCGATGGTGCCAATACCGATCTCGGCGACCAGTTTGACGCTGACCGGCGCCGAAGGATGCACCTGATGCAGATCATGGATCAGCTGGGCCAAATCTTCGATCGAATAGATGTCGTGATGAGGTGGTGGTGAAATCAAAGCGACACCAGGCTTGCTGTTGCGAAGCCAAGCGATGTACTTGTCCACTTTCGGACCGGGGAGCTGGCCTCCTTCTCCAGGCTTGGCACCCTGGGCAACCTTGATTTCCAGCTGTTTCCCGCTCCTGAGATATTCAGCCGTCACACCGAAGCGTCCTGAGGCGATCTGCTTGATCGCAGAGCAGGCGGTATCGCCGTTCTGAAGCCCGCCGATGCTGGGGAAAGCGACAGACCGGCCGTCGTCATCCACATCGCTCAGCACCTGGAAGCGGGCAGGATCTTCACCACCTTCACCGCTGTTGCTCTTGCCTCCGATGCGGTTCATGGCCACCGCCAGCACCTCGTGTGCTTCACGAGAAAGAGCTCCGAGGCTCATTCCGCCGGTACAGAAACGGGTGCAGATGCTTTCCGCGCTCTCCACCTGATCCAGGGGCAACGACGTGGATGCGACCTTGAACTCCAGCAGGTCACGCAGCGCCATCACCGGTCGGTTCTCCAACAAGGTCTTGTACGTGGAGAAGTGGTCGTAGCCAGGGCCCTGGGCCAGGGCCTTGTGCAAGGCCTTGGAGAGTTCAGGGTTGTTGCGGTGATACTCCGCACCGTTGCGGTATTGAACGAAACCCATGAACTCGAGCTTGCTGCGGTTCAGCTCGGGGAAGGCCTTGGCATGCATCGAAAGTGTTTCGTTCGCCAGTTCCCCAAGGGTCATGCCGGCAACCCGGCTGGTCGTGCCGCTGAAAGCGGTCTCGATCACATCGGCTCCCAGCCCGATCGCCTCGAAGATTTGAGCACCGTGGTAGCTGGCCAGAAGCGAAATGCCGATCTTGGACAGAATTTTTCTGAGGCCGTTTTCCAGAGAAACGCGCACATTGGCCTGAACCTGGTCAGCACTTAGATCGGGAAGCTTTCCCTGCTCAATCCGTTTTCTGGTTTTGGGGTGTTGCAGCCAGTGGCGGGTGGTCTCCCAGGTCAACCACGGACAAACGGCACTGGCGCCATAGCCGATCAGGCAAGCCATGTGATGGGTGCTCCAGCACTGAGCGGTGTCCACCACAAGGGAGCAGCGCAATCTCAACTTGCGGCGCAGCAGATGGTGGTGGACGGAGCCAACGGCGAGCAGTGCCGGCATCGCCACCGTGGTGGCCGTCAGTGGTGTGGGCTCAGCGTTGGCATCAACGCGGTCGGAGAGCACCAAAACCTGAGCCCCATCGTGCACGGCTTGCTCAGCTGCCTGGCACAGGGCATCAAGAACAGCTTGAAATCCACCGGTGCAGGATTCAACCGCAACCTGGGTGGACAAGTACTGAACCGGGAGACCTTGCTGGCTGATCTGTTCCAGCTCGGCCTCATTGAGAACCGGGGTATCGAGGTGAATCACCGAAGCGGCTTCCGCCTGAGGTTTCAGGGCCGGACGACGCTCACCGAGATGCATCTCCAGGCTCATCACCAGTTGTTCCCGCAGGGGATCGATCGGTGGATTCGTGACCTGCGCGAAACGCTGCTTGAAATAGTCGTAGAGCAAATGGGGCTTGTCCGAGAGCACCGCCAGTGGGATGTCATCCCCCATGCAGAAAGTGGGCTCCTTCCCTAAGGAAGCCATATCGCCGATGATCAGGTCGAAATCCTCTGCGGTGAAGCCCATGGCGGTCTGCAGTCTCAGCAGGTCGAGTTCTCCGACCTGCTGAGACTGAGTCCAGGCTTGCGGGCGCACATTGCGGCGGTGTTGCTGCAGCCAATCGCCATAGGGGAAACGCGCAGCGGCGTCTTCCTTGACCAACCAGTTGTCAAGGAGTTGGCCGGTCTGCAGATCCACCGCGAGCATCTGGCCTGGACCAAGCCGACCTTTCTGGACCACGGTCTTGCCGCTGAGATCGACCACACCGGTCTCGGATCCCATGATCACGAATCCATCCTCCGTGGAGCACCAGCGAGCTGGACGCAGGCCGTTGCGATCCAGAGTGGCTCCAACACGCTTGCCGTCAGCGAACACCAATAGAGCTGGACCGTCCCAGGGCTCCTGAATGCCAGCGTTGAATTCATACATGGCCGTCACATCAGGACGGCTGTCGAGGTCCGGCTGGTTGCGGAATGCTTCAGGAACCAGGGTGATCAGGCTGTCGGTGACGGAACGACCACTGCGCACCATCAGCTCAAGGGTGGCGTCGAGGTTGGCTGAATCGCTGAAAGCTGGATTCACCACGGGGTTGAGGTCGTCGGCGGCTTCTCCCCAGACACCAGCGAGGCTGGCTTCAGAGGCCTTCGCCCAGTTGAGATTGCCCAGCAGGGTGTTGATCTCACCGTTATGCCCCAACAACCGCATCGGCTGAGCCAGGGGCCAGCGAGGCAGGGTGTTCGTGCTGAAGCGCCTGTGATACACCGCGAAGCTCACTTCAAAGCGGGAATCCCGCAAATCGGCGTAGTACTGAGCGAGCACTTCCGATCGCACCATGCCCTTGTAGACGACGGTTCGGCTGCTCAGAGAAGCCACATAAAAATCGCGTGAGCCCTCAAAGCCCCAAGCTTCCCTTGCCCTAGCGCCAACACGGCGCCGGAGACGCAGGAGAAGCGCCTCGAAGGCATCACCTTCAGCGTCCCCCTTGACCAACCACTGCTCAATGACTGGAGCCGTTTCACGGGCCATGGGCCCAAGCACTGCTGCATCGACAGGCACCTCGCGCCAACCGGCGAACTGCAGACCAAGTGCAATGGCTTCCGCTTCAAAGAACTGGCGTGCCTGCTGGCGACGTTCAGCGTCTGTGGGCAGGAACATCATCCCAAGCCCTTTGGCATCAGCGGCTTCCGGCCAGATCGCCCGTAGATAGGTCCATGGAATTTCACATAAAACACCCGCACCATCTCCGGAGTCAGAGTCACCCCCACAACCACCGCGGTGTTCCATGCAACCGAGGCCACGCAAGACCTGCTTCAGCACCCAATGGCTGGGATGCCCCTGCATCTGTGCCAGAAACCCCACTCCACAGGCGTCCTTCTCACCAGCCACTGCCTGGGGCGCAGCGCTGTCGCTGTAAGGCCAGGAGGAGCCGGTGAGGTGAGTCATGACCTGGATAAGAGTCGGACTGAACCCGTTCTGGATGCAACATCCATCACGGTGGAAATTCGATCCTAAGGATTGGCCACCCCGGCTAGCGTCCGCGCATGTTCCTGACGCCTCCTCCTCCAGTCCCGGTTGCCGAAGTGCGCACAGCAGACCGGGTCACCGGCAGCGAAGTGAAGATCGGAGGCCTTGCATCCAAGGGAGTTTGGCAGTGGGTCGGAAACGACCAACACTCACCAATCCAGCTCTGGATTCCCCTGGATGTGCTGATCGGTCGACTCGGATTCCAGCGGGTTAACGGTGAAGGAGGGGAAGCACTTGAGTGGTTTGGTCAACGCGTCCCTCTACAAAAGCTGACCAAGCGCTCTCTGGACGATGAGGTGGCGATTGACGCAGCTCCTTGGTTCAAGCAATTGAATGTCGTCACCAGCCATCGACGTGGTGTCCTGTCGATCTCACTGAAAGCACCCAGGGTTCAAAAGCTGCGTCAAGGCCGCGGCAGCACAGCGGGGCGGCTGGTCCTCGATCTCAGTGGACCTGCGCTGGTGCAACGGCAGAACGACGACCTATGGCTCAGGATTTCGATCACCGCCGCCCAGGACGCCAAGTTGCGCGCAATCGGCCTGAAGACCAAACGCGAAAGGCAGGTTTTGCGACTCGAGGGACTTGCCGATCGTCCGACGCTGACCCTTGCAACACCTTGGCGGATTGTGATTGATGGATTGAGCAGCTCCCGCACCAGCCGAGTTCGTTCCTCGGGGAATGCATTGCAGTCGGCTCTGCTCAATCCAGAGATCCAGGCGGCACGCCGCGACGGACTTGTGCTGGACGCCCGCACGTTTCGTGTGGGAGTGAAGCCGGTGAAGGTTTTCAGGGCAGGTGTCCCCTTCAACAACAAATCGCTCGAATTGCGACCACTCGCTGCTCGAGGGGCACAAACCGGGATTCGATTTCTCAGCCAGCTGGCCAAGCCTGAACAGGCTTTGTTGGCTGTGAATGGGGGGTTCTTCAATCGGGTTCGTCAACTCCCCCTGGGCGCCCTGCGTGTAGATGGAACTTGGCTTTCGGGACCGATTCTCAACCGGGGGGCGATCGGCTGGACAGCAGGACACAAGCTTCTGTTCAACCGCCTGCGCCTGGACCAATCCATGCAGGTCAATGGTGGCCGACTCTGGGGCCTGGGGTTTCTCAACAGTGGCTATGTCCAGCGAGGCTTGAGTCGCTACACCCGGGCATGGGGTCCGTTCTACAAGTCACTGAGCGGCGAGGAGAAAGCCATCACCGTGAAGGATGGCGTCACCATCAACCTTCATGATCGCGCCGAATTGAGCCGAGGGGTTCCTCTGACTCCCGGAGCCTCCCTGATCGTGTCGCGCGCTGGAGCACCGCTTCCCGCTCAACCCGGTGATCGGGTCAACATCAGCCTGCGGCCATCCAATCCAGTCGGAGAGCAACCGCAAGTCCTGGCTGGAGGACCACTTCTGCTGAAAAATGGTCAAGTTGTGCTGCGCGGTCGTCAGGAAGGGTTCAGTGCAGGATTCCTGTCCCTTGCCGCTCCGCGAACGGTCGTCGCCCAGGACCGCAGTCGTGTGTGGCTAATGACACTCAAGGGCACTTCAGGCAGTGATCCCACGCTGCTGGAAACCACGCTGGCTCTTCAGCAGCTGGGGATGCTCGATGCCCTCAACCTTGACGGCGGGAGCTCCACGACGCTGCTAGCAGCGAATCGAACCCTGATGACCGGGCGCGGCGTGACGCCCAGGGTTCAGAACGGTCTTGGGCTTATTCGCCGCTGAACAACAGCTGGCACACTGGATCCCTTCCTGAGCATCGGTTCATGGGCGCCACGCTGCAAATCACCGCAACTGCAGCCGCCGAACTGGGGCGACAGGCCGCTGTTGCAGGCACCCCCGGAGTCATGCATCTGGATCTCACGGCAGGTCACTGTGAGCGCAATGTCATCCGTCTGCAGCCAGGCAGACTCAGTGGAACACCCGCCGCCCGGGCCGAGGGGGTCACCCTGCATGTTCCCGATGCCCAGCAGGCGTTGCTGGAGGGGCTAACACTGGACTATCGAAGTGACATCAGCGGCGGAGGCTTTCTGATCCTGAGCAGCGATGCAGTGCGTTGCTGCGCCTGCGGCAGCGCTTTCAGCCGCCTTTGATCAAATCGGGCAGGTCGAACCGGTATTGTGATGAATTGTCGAACAGGTCGGATCTCCGGCCGCTACGCGACCGTCGATGCCAACCATTCAGCAACTGATCCGGACCGAGCGTCAGAGCTCAAAGGCGAAAACCAAATCGCCAGCTCTGAAGGCCTGCCCCGAACGCCGTGGTGTTTGCACCCGTGTGTACACCTCCACTCCCAAAAAGCCGAATTCGGCTTTACGCAAAGTGGCCCGTGTGCGCCTCACCTCCGGATTCGAGGTCACCGCCTACATCGGCGGCATCGGCCACAACCTGCAGGAGCACTCGGTTGTGCTGATCCGCGGCGGTCGCGTCAAGGATCTGCCTGGAGTTCGTTACCACATCATCCGCGGAACCCTTGACACCGCAGGAGTTAAGGACCGTCGTCAGTCCCGTTCCAAGTACGGCGCCAAATCTCCGAAGGAATGATCGCCAACGATCCGCCTTCAGGATCGTGATCTGCCCATCACCTTCACCCTTCTCCGTTCCTTTTTCATTTGACAGTCCATGTCACGCCGTAACGCCGCCGTCAAGCGCCCGGTCCTTCCCGATCCCCAGTTCAACAACCGACTTGCCACCATGCTTGTGGCTCGGCTGATGAAGCATGGAAAGAAGTCCACGGCACAGCGAATCCTGTCCGATGCCTTCAGTCTGATTGGCGACCGCACCGGTGGCGACCCCATCGAGCTCTTCGAGACGGCCGTGAAAAACGCGACTCCCCTTGTCGAAGTGCGTGCCCGACGCGTCGGGGGTGCCACCTATCAGGTGCCCATGGAAGTTCGCCAGGAGCGCGGCACAGCGATGGCTCTGCGCTGGCTTGTGAGCTTCTCCCGTGCTCGCAACGGCCGCAGCATGGCTCAGAAGCTTGCTGGTGAACTGATGGACGCTGCCAATGAAGCCGGCAGTGCCGTTCGCAAGCGCGAAGAAACCCACAAGATGGCCGAAGCCAATAAGGCTTTCGCTCACTACCGCTACTGATCCAACCCCGCTCTGAAGCCTCATTTGCTCAGGGCGGACCTGTAGGATCTCACCCGCCTTTTTACGCCCCACCCCGGAGTTTCCTGTGGCTCGCGCCTTTCCCCTGGAACGCGTCAGAAATATTGGTATCGCTGCCCACATTGATGCGGGCAAAACCACCACGACAGAACGAATTTTGTTCTACTCAGGTGTGGTCCACAAGATCGGTGAAGTGCACGACGGTGCAGCGGTGACCGACTGGATGGCCCAGGAGCGCGAGCGGGGCATCACCATCACCGCTGCGGCAATTTCAACCAGCTGGAAAGACCACCGCATCAACATCATTGATACACCTGGTCACGTGGACTTCACCATTGAGGTGGAGCGCTCCATGCGTGTGCTTGATGGCGTGATCGCTGTGTTCTGTGCCGTCGGAGGCGTCCAGCCTCAGTCGGAAACTGTCTGGCGACAGGCCGATCGCTACTCCGTACCCCGGATGGTGTTCGTTAACAAGATGGACCGCACCGGAGCCGACTTCCTCAAGGTCCACGATCAGATCAAGGATCGCCTCAAGGCCAATGCCGTTCCAATTCAGCTGCCCATCGGCGCTGAGGGCGAGCTGAGCGGCATCATTGATCTCGTGGCCAACCAGGCACACATCTACAAGGATGACCTCGGTCAGAACATCGAAGTCACTGATGTCCCGGCTGACATGAGGGATCAGGTAGATGAGTGGCGCAACGTCCTGATGGAAACCGTTGCCGAGAACGACGAAAATCTGATTGAGAAATTCCTAGAAACCGGTGAGCTTTCGATCGATGAGCTGAAAAACGGCATTCGTGAAGGCGTTTTGAAGCATGGTCTCGTGCCTGTGCTTTGTGGCTCAGCCTTCAAGAACAAGGGTGTGCAGCTTGTTCTTGACGCAGTTGTCGACTACCTGCCAGCCCCTGTTGATGTTCCCCCGATCCAGGGAGTGCTTCCCAATGGCAAGGAGGCTGTTCGTCCGTCCGACGACAAAGCCCCCTTCAGTGCGCTGGCCTTCAAGGTGATGGCTGATCCCTACGGCAAGCTCACTTTTGTTCGGATGTATTCCGGTGTGCTCGAAAAGGGCAGTTATGTGCTCAATTCAACCAAGGACAACAAAGAACGCATCTCCAGGCTGGTCGTGCTGAAGGCAGACGACCGCGAGGAAGTCGATGCACTTCGCGCCGGCGATCTGGGAGCTGTTCTGGGTCTGAAGAACACAACCACCGGAGACACCCTGTGTTCCATTGAAGATCCAATTGTCCTGGAGACTCTGTTCGTTCCAGAACCGGTCATCTCCGTGGCGGTTGAACCCAAAACGAAGGGCGACATGGAGAAACTTTCCAAAGCTCTTGTGTCACTGGCTGAGGAAGACCCCACCTTCCGGGTCAGAACTGATTCAGAAACTGGCCAGACCGTGATTGCCGGAATGGGAGAGCTCCATCTGGAGATCCTGGTCGACCGGATGCTGCGCGAATTCAAAGTGGAAGCCAACATCGGCGCTCCTCAGGTTTCCTATCGCGAAACCATTCGCGCCTCATCACGAGGCGAGGGCAAGTTCTCTCGTCAGACCGGTGGTAAGGGTCAATACGGCCACGTCGTGATCGAAATGGAGCCGGGCGAACCCGAATCCGGCTTTGAATTCGTCAACAAGATTGTTGGCGGTGTCGTTCCCAAGGAATTCATCAAGCCCTCCGAAATGGGCATGAAGGAGACCTGTGAGTCCGGCGTGATCGCCGGATTCCCGATGATCGACGTCAAAGTCACCATGATCGATGGTTCATATCACGATGTGGACTCGTCGGAAATGGCATTCAAGATTGCCGGTTCGATGGCCTTCAAGGATGCGGTCAAGAAGTGCAACCCAGTGCTTCTTGAGCCGATGATGAAGGTCGAAGTCGAGGTCCCCGAGGATTTCCTCGGCTCGATCATCGGCGACCTGTCCTCACGCAGAGGGCAGGTCGAAGGTCAGGCAATTGACGATGGCACATCAAAGGTCTCGTCCAAGGTGCCCTTGGCCGAGATGTTCGGCTACGCCACCGAGCTCCGATCCATGACCCAGGGTCGGGGTATTTTCTCGATGGAATTCAGCCACTACGAGGATGTTCCTCGCAACGTGGCCGAGGCCATCATTTCCAAGAATCAGGGCAATTCCTGATCTCTCCCCCCCTTTAATTCCACCCCCGATTCTTTAACCAAAATGGCACGCGAGAAGTTCGAAAGGAACAAGCCCCACGTCAACATCGGCACCATCGGCCACGTTGACCACGGCAAGACAACCCTCACAGCCGCGATCACCAACGTGCTCGCTAAAAAGGGACAGGCAGAGGTCCAGAACTACGCCGATATCGACGGTGCTCCTGAAGAGCGCGAGCGCGGCATCACCATCAATACCGCCCACGTCGAATACGAGACGGACTCACGTCACTACGCCCACGTGGATTGCCCTGGGCACGCGGACTATGTGAAGAACATGATCACCGGTGCCGCTCAAATGGACGGCGCCATCCTCGTCTGTGCCGCGACCGACGGCCCCATGGCCCAGACCAAGGAGCACATCCTGCTGGCCAAGCAGGTGGGCGTGCCAGCTCTGGTGGTTGCGCTGAACAAGTGCGACATGGTCGATGACGAAGAGATCATCGAACTGGTGGAAATGGAGATCCGCGAACTGCTCTCCAGCTACGACTTCCCTGGCGACGATATCCCCGTGGTTCAGGTCTCCGGACTGAAGGCCATCGAAGGTGAAGCTGAGTGGGAAGCCAAGATTGAAGAGCTGATGGCGGCTGTTGACTCCAACATCCCTGAGCCTGAGCGCGAAGTCGACAAGCCCTTCTTGATGGCTGTTGAGGATGTCTTCTCCATCACAGGCCGTGGCACCGTGGCAACAGGCCGTATCGAGCGCGGCATCGTCAAGGTTGGCGAAGAAGTTGAAATCGTCGGAATCAGAGAGCCTCGGAAAACCACAGTTACCGGTGTGGAAATGTTCCGCAAACTGCTTGATGAGGGCATGGCTGGAGACAATGTGGGTCTGCTGCTCCGCGGCATTCAGAAGGAAGACATTGAGCGCGGCATGGTGCTCGTGAAGCCTGGCTCAATCACACCTCACACCAAGTTCGAGGGTCAGGTGTATGTGCTGAAGAAAGAAGAAGGCGGTCGCCACACTCCCTTCTTTGCTGGCTACCGCCCGCAGTTCTACATCCGCACCACGGACGTGACCGGTCAGATCACCGCCTTCACCGCGGAAGACGGGAGCAACGTGGAAATGGTGATGCCCGGAGACAACATCCAGATGACTGGCGAACTGATCTGCCCAGTCGCCATGGAAATGGGCATGCGCTTTGCCATCCGTGAGGGTGGTCGCACCATCGGTGCAGGCGTCGTCTCCAAGATCATCGAGTGATCTCACTGGGATGATTGCAAGGATGGTCTGACCGCTGTCAGGCCATCCCTTAGCATTCATGGATGACTTGAACGCTGCCAAGACACGTTCAATCAGCACCTCGACAATCCACCTCTCGTGATCTCCCTAGGAGATTTCTTAGCGCTTCATGTCCACTGCAATTGCCCAGCAGAAAATCCGCATCCGTTTGAAGGCGTTTGACCGCCGCATGCTGGATCTGTCCTGCGACAAAATTATTGAAACGGCCGATAACACAGCAGCAACTGCCATCGGCCCCATTCCTCTTCCAACCAAGCGCAAGATCTACTGCGTGCTCCGCTCCCCTCACGTGGACAAGGATTCACGGGAACATTTCGAAACCCGCACCCATCGCCGCATCATTGATATCTACAGCCCTTCCGCGAAGACAATCGATGCTTTGATGAAGCTCGATCTGCCCAGTGGCGTGGATATCGAGGTGAAGCTCTGAGCTGAGCACGCTCATTCGGTCAGCTGCCTAAGATTCGTTTCCTCAGCAATTTCATGCGTGGCTGACCTGTCCGTCAGAGAGCTTCCCCTATTTCCTCTGCCGGATGTCGTCCTGTTCCCCAGCGACGTACTCCCTCTGCACATTTTTGAATCGCGTTATCGGATGATGCTGCAAAGCGTCCTCGAGACCGATCAACGTTTTGGTGTCGTTCGTTGGGATCCGCGCAGTCAAAGCATGGCCTCCATCGGCTGTTGTGCCGAAGTGATCCAGCATCAGACAGGCGACGACGGCCGCAGCAACATCGTGACGCTTGGGCAACAGCGTTTCAGAGTGCTGAATGTGACCCGCGAGACTCCCTTTCGCACTGCGATGGTGAGCTGGATTGAGGATGAGCCGGAAGACGATCTCGATCAGCTCCATAGCCTCAGTGATTCCGTCACCAAAGCGCTCAGAGATGTGGTCGAGCTGACAGGCAAGCTCACCGACTCCCCCACCGCATTGCCCGACGATCTGCCCGACCTTCCGAGGGAACTGTCGTTCTGGATCGGCGCTCACCTCGGTGGTCCAGTGGCCGATCAACAGCAGGAACTTCTGGAGCTCACGAGCACCCGGACCCGGCTCGAACAGGAGTACGAAATGCTCGATGAAACCCGTCGCCAGCTGGCAGCACGCACCGTGCTGCGCGACACCCTTTCTTCCGCCGATTCCGGCAACGGTTGATGTCTCTCTCCACTGTTCTGACTCCGGCCGTCATCGGGATCGCAGCCGCTGCTGGCGCCTACGCACTCTGGACTCGACGGAGTCGGACCTATCACTCCAGTGAAAGCGTCGCTTCTGCATATGACGCCTGGACTGACGATCGTCTGCTCGAGACCCTCTGGGGTGAGCACGTACATCTCGGACATTACGGTGATCCTCCGAAGCGACGGGATTTCCGCCGTGCCAAAGCCGATTTCGTGCACGAGTTGGTGCATTGGAGTGGCTTGGATCGTCTGCCTCCCGGCTCACGGGTGCTCGATGTGGGCTGCGGGATCGGCGGCAGCGCCAGGATTCTTGCCAAAGACTACGGCTTCAACGTGCTTGGGATCAGCATCAGTCCCGCACAGATCCAACGGGCCACAGAACTAACGCCGGACAACCTGTCCTGCCGCTTTGAGGTGATGGACGCACTGAACCTGAATCTTGCGGACGCTGAATTCGACGGAGTTTGGAGTGTGGAAGCAGGCCCACACATGCCTGATAAGCAACGGTTCGCGGACGAACTGCTCAGAGTTCTGAAACCAAGTGGAGCTCTCGCTCTCGCCGATTGGAACCGTCGCGATCCCCGCGACGGTGCTCTGGATGCCCGCGAGCGCTGGGTGATGCACCAGCTGCTGACGCAGTGGGCCCATCCCGAATTCGCCAGCATCCTGGGATTCCAGCACAACCTAGAGTGCAGCAGTCAGCACAGGGGCCTGATCGACACTGACGACTGGACCAGGGCGACTCTTCCGTCGTGGAACCAATCGATCCTGGAAGGATTTCGCCGCCCCTCAGCCGTGCTCAGACTCGGGCCACCCGCCCTGCTCCAGGGCCTGCGGGAAACGCCCACGATGATGTTGATGCGCTGGGCCTTCGCTCGGGGGATGATGCAGTTCGGCGTCTTCCGACTCGCCGCTGATTAGTTGAATTCGGAACTGGGATAAGCGCCGAAATCAGCCAGATGCTCACACAGAGGGCTCAGAAGGCTCTGGAGTGTTGACAGGACCGCATCCGCGTCAGAGGCTGGCAACTCCACATCCACAAAAAACACATACTCACCTAATTCACGTTTCGACGGTCTCGACTCGATCCTGCTCATATTTAGGCCCAGCCCAGCAATCGCCTGCAGAGCTTCGATCAAGGCCCCAGGAGCATTGCGATGCAGAGAGAACGCCAGGCTGGCGAGCTGACCTCCTCGCAGACGCTCGCCACGATGGAGCAGCAGAAAGCGCGTTCTGTTGCCCACAACATCATTAACCGGGAACGCCAGTTCCCCGAGACCCTGCAGTTCGCCAACGGACCGATCAGCAATCGCTGCTCGGAAACGGCTGCCCTTCACCATCCGCGCGGCTTCCGCAGTGGATGTGGTCGGCAGTTGCAGCGCCTGCGGCAGGTGGTTTGCCAGCCAGCCGCTGCATTGCGCCAGCGCCTGGGGGTGAGACAGCACCTCCGTCACGCTCTCAATCGAACCACTACTGAGCAGGGCATGGCGAATCGGGAGAACCAAAGCGCGTCGAATGCACAGATCGGGGTGAGACCAGAGAGCGTCAAGACTGGCTGTAACACCACCCTCCACAGAGTTCTCAACGGGCACCACAGCAGCCTCACAACGACCATCCGCCACGTGGTCGACCACTGAACGCAGCCCAGTGCATGCCACCAACTCAGCATCACTGATCTGTTCCAGCCGGATCATCTCTTTGGCCGCTCGCTCGCCATAGGTGCCTTTCGGCCCTAGAAACGCCATCCGAATCGGCATGGATCCAAGCACTTGCATCGATAGGATCATGCCGCGTCAGCACAAGGGGCATGACCCTTGCCTTCCGCGCCAGTCAGCATCTCGATCTGCCGGTCGCCAACCAGACCCAGCACCTGCGCAGCTACCTGCAACAGGAAGACCGAGTCATCAAAGCTCTTCTGGATGCGCGTCAGCTCGACAGGATCGGTCCAGGACGTTACCGGTACACCGTCACCACACTTCAGGTGTTTCAACTGCAGGTCTGTCCTGTTGTGTCCCTGAAGATCGAGCCTGGTGATGGAACGATCTCCATCCAGGCGACCGAGGCCACGCTGGAAGGGCTTGGGCTTGTGGATGATTTCCAGCTGAGCCTGGAAGCACAACTGGAAGTGACGGATCACGGCTTGCAGGGCGAGGCCAAACTGGGAGTGAACGTCAGTCAGCCACCTCTGCTGAAGCTGATTCCTAAACGGGTGCTGGAAAGCACCGGCGAGTCGATTCTGAACGGCATCCTGATGACGATCAAAGGTCGGGTCGGACGACAGCTGGTGCGAGATTTTCAGGACTGGGCACTGCAATCACCAGCTGAGGAGACCACAAGTTCAGAACCGCGCTCAGACCCTGGAGAACACCTTGGTGAGGAAGGTGTGACGATGCATCGGAGTGGCACCTGAAGCCAGCAGGGCCGCTCGATGTTGAGCGGTGCCGTATCCGGCATGGCATTCCAGTGCATAGCCAGGGAAACGTCGAGCCAGGCGACAGATCAAGGCATCGCGCGCTTGCTTTGCCAGCACGCTGGCGGCAGCAATCGATGCCTCACTGCTGTCACCACTCACGATGGTGCGCTGAGGTCCTGTCCAGGGGCGTAGGGGCAGTACCCCATCCACCAGCACCAACTCTGGAACCTGGGGGAGTTTTTGAAGCGCTCGGAGCATGGCGAGTTCCGTGGCCACTCTGATCCCTTTCGCATCCACATCACGCGCAGCCGCCTGGCCCAGGGCCCAACTGGTGGCTCGAGCTTCAATCTCGGGAACCAGCGCAGCTCTGCGCTTTGGGGAGAGGGCTTTGCTGTCCGTCAGGCCGAGATCAGAGAGTGCCTTCGCGGCAGGATCAGTGAGGCAGACCGCGGCAGCGAAGACAGGCCCGAACCAGCATCCACGACCAACTTCATCGACTCCAGCAATCACTCGGCGGTCGCGGAAGACCGACGACGACGACGGCCAGGGCGGGCCTCTTCAGCGGGCTTCTCAGGTTCGGCAACTGCTGCTGCAACAAATTCAGGAACCTGTGACTCAGGAGCAGCAACCGATCGCGACTCTGTCGGGGCGTCGTTTGCAGGAGTCACCTCCAATGGGGTGATCTCAACTAGCAGTGGTGCTTCTTCAGCAGTTTCCGTGGCCGACACAGGCGAAGGTGCGGGAGCGGTTGAACCATTGCGTGTTCCACCTCGACCACCGCGAGAGCCGCGGCGACGGCGGCGACCTGAACTGGCCGCCAGCTGCTGGCGTGTTTCTTCCAAGACCACGTCGGCATCTTCTCCCGGTCGCACCACCCGCACGAGCAGGTTGTCAGTTTCAGGAGGGGGATCCAGCAGAAGCACTGGATTCAGTCCCAGCCAGCCAAAGACTCTTTCCTGGTCATCGTCCATCGGAACTGCGACCAGTTCAGGGTCCTGACGGCGGTTGGCACCTGCGGGCTCGGTGGCATCCGATGTGGATTCACCGGCCACCGTCGCCTCAAGGGTCGGATCCACCACCTTGTTCTCCGTGGATCCATTCACCCGGCCGCGGCCACCACGTCGGCGACGACCGCCTCCTGAGTCAGCAGGAGCCGCGACTTCCGCACGCGCCGATGTCGCCGATCTCACCAGGCCTGTGGCGGCAGCTTGAGGCTGAGGAAGATCCTTGCCAGGCAGGACTGCCTCGTAACCAGGGGAGACTCGACCGAACAACTCATAAATGTTCTGGCCCTGACGCTTGCGCGTCATCTCAACCAAGCCGAGCTCGGTGAGTTGGGCAATCTGAGGGCGCGCCGTGTCATCACGCATCGCCGTCATGAAATGCTCCAGCAGCTGCAGCTGATCACGACGGGAATCCATGTCGATGAAGTCGACGACGATCACGCCTCCGATGTTGCGGAGCTTCAATTGACGTCCAATCTCGACAGCCGCTTCGCAATTGGTCCAGAGGACCGTCTCACGGGCATTGGCGGAGCGGGTGAACGAGCCCGAGTTCACATCGATCACAGTGAGAGCTTCGGTGGGCTCGATGATCACGTAACCGCCGGAGGGAAGATCCACCCGAGGTTTCAGAGCATCACGGATGGCCGCATTCACCTTGAAGTGCTCCAGCAGCTCGTCGGATTCGGTGTGTGCCTCCACTGAAACGTTCGCCCCTTCCTGGCCAAGGAAGCTGGTCACTCGATCAACGGCTGCGGCATCATCCAGCACCACGCGGGCCAAATCAGGTCCCGTGTGATCTCTGAGAATCCGATGGATGAAATCCTCATCGCGGTTGAGCAGAACGGGCGGCGAAGCGGTTTCAGCTGCTTTTTGAATCGCTTCCCACTGACGAAACAAGGATTCGAGATCATCGATGAGCAGGTCTTCACTGACTCCCTCTGCTTCCGTGCGGACGAGCAGACCCGCACCCGGCGGTTTCACCAGCACCCCGAGAGCTCGGAGGCGATTGCGCTCCCCTTCGGCGCCAATACGACGGGAGATATTCACACCCTGACCACTGGGCTGCAACACCAGATAACGGCCTGGGAGAGCCAGATTGCCGGTAAGACGTGGGCCCTTAGTGCCGGTGGGCTCTTTCATTACCTGAACAAGCACCTTCTGGCGCGGTTCAAGCAGCTCTGTGATCCCTGCAGCACCTTTTTTAAGGCGCAGCGGGCCCAGGTCGCTCACATGGATAAAGCCGTTTTTTTCACTCTCACCGATGTTCACAAAGGCAGCGTCAATCCCCGGGAGCACGTTCTCCACCGTTCCGAGGTAAACATCACCGATCTGATAGCGGCCTTGCGCCACGATCAGCTCATCAACACGATCATCGGACAGAACCGCCGCGATGCGCAGCTGCTCGGCGATGACGATTTGCTGGGGCATAAACAGGAACTGACGATGCCCGTCAGGGCAGAAACCGATCAGTGAGCCGCTGGGCTCATCAATCGGGGGTGAATTGGAATTGCTTTGAAAAGACCCTGGGGTCCAAATGGAACGGAGTTGATCACTCCTATGGCCGATCCACATCAGCGCAGGGGCGCTGGCAGGAGCGGAGGCCTAGGCCTCTCATTCCAAACAATGATTGGGACAAGAAAGCCGGGACGAATCCGTGGCTCAAGCCTCTGGATTGAAGTCCTGAATTGAATTTAGCACTGCAGCAGAGTCAGCTCGACCCGTCGAACACGGGAGAGGGTCAAGTCAAACCCCAGATATTGGGAGAGCCAGAACTGCAACTGAGCAGGCTTAAGACTGCGGCCCTGGGAATCAACGGCAGCAATCAGCTCCAGCTCCGCCCTGGAGCTGATTTCCTCAGAGCAGGGCTCAAGCTGCTCCAGTAGGCGCAGATCCTGGAGTAGGTCACGCAGGTCACGACGACGCGGACGCCCCTTCTTGTCGGTGTCTTCCCAGATCAGCTCGTTCTGCCCCAGCAGAGCCGCGATGGCCTGCGACCAGTCGACGGATTCACTCTGCGACAGCAGCTCAGAGCCACTCAGAACAAAACGCCAGCGGCTGGTTCGCAGCTGCTGAGCCAGGCTGGGAGATGACACGGACACCTCCTCAGCCGTGATCAGGCGCAATCCAGGCGGCAACGTCTGCTGCCAACGTTCCTTCACCATCAACGCGTCCACTGTCTCCACAAATTCCAGATCCATCCATTCGCCTCCCCCTTCCACTCCCAGTGGGAGCGCCAATGCGAGCTGAAGCCGAGGCAATGGATGAAATCCACCTGTGAAGCTCACGGGCAGCTCGGACCTGCGCAGTGCCCGCTCGAGAAGACGCACCAGATCCAGATGGCTGAGCAGCGCCATCGCTCCGGTTTTGCTGAAGCGAAAGCGAATGCGACAGACACGGTCACTCGGTGGCGCCTGCTGAGGCCTGGCCACAGGAATTGCAGGTGGCGCCACCACAACGTTATGGCCCAGATCAGGGCCGCAGACGCCACAACTGCTGCAGGTCTCAAAAGAGCAGTCGGGCACAACGCTTGAGGCGAGCGCATGCTGCAGATCCTGGGCGAGCCAGCCCTTGTCGATACCGCTGTCGATGTGATCCCAGGGCAGGGGTTGTCGGCAGAACGCCTCAAGATCATCACGATCCAGCGCCGACACTGAACTCCAGCCACCAAGCTCCATCTGCCGGTAACTCCCCTCAAGCCCGGCCTGGGCAATGGCAGTGGTCCAGGCGTTGTAAGTGCGATCCAGGGCCTCGAACCAGGCATCCATTCCCGCGCCGGCACGCCAGGCGGCTTCAATCACAGGCGCCAGCCGCCGGTCTCCTCGACCCACAAAATCTTCCATCGCCGAAAGGCGCACATCCGTGAAGTTGAAGCGCACACCGCGAAGTCGTCGACCTGCATCACGCAGAAGTTGCTGACGACGGAGAAACTCGGTGGTGGAAACGCTGTGCCACTGAAAGGGAGTGTGGGGCTTCGGTGTGAAGTTGCTGATGGTGGTGTTGAGGCTGAGGCGGCCCAGATCGCGGCAACACTCCTGAAGCATCCGACAGGTTTCGGCGATGCCGAGCACATCGGCATCGGTCTCTCCCGGAAGCCCGATCATGAAGTAGAGCTTGACCTTGCGGTATCCGTTCTGCATGGCCGTACGGATGCCATGCAGGAGGTCATCGTCGGTTAACCCCTTGTTGACTATGTCGCGCAGACGTTGCGTGCCGGCTTCCGGAGCGAAGGTGAGTCCGGCTTTGCGTGCCCCTCCGAGAATGTGGGCGATGTTCTGATCAAAACGATCCACCCGTTGGCTAGGGAGCTGAAGGGTGACATTGCGATCCGCCAACCGATTGCGAAGCTCCACTCCCACAGCCGGTAGAGCAAGGTAATCACTGCAGCTGAGCGACAGCAGTGAGAAATCGCTGTAGCCCGTCTGCCGCATCCCCGTTTCAACGGCCTCGATCACGGCTTCGGGCTCCACATCTCTCGCAGGCCGCGTGAGCATGCCCGGCTGGCAGAAACGACAGCCACGCGTGCAGCCCCGTCTGATTTCCACCGTCAGCCGGTCATGGACCGTTTCCACGTGAGGCACCAGACCCATGGCGTAGTGGGGCATCGGCGTGGCGACCCTTCTCAACACCCGTTTGGGTAGTTCTGGCTTGAGCGGTTCAAGGCTCACTCCATCCGCACCCAGGGCATAGAGGGACGGCACATACACCCCTGGCACCATCGCCAGATCCAGCAGCAGAGCCGAGCGCGTCAGCCCTGCCTGTTTGCCTTCGGCCAGCACCAGTCCAATCTCCGGCAACAGCTCCTCACCATCACCAAGAGCGATGAAATCGAAGAAGGCGGCATAAGGCTCTGGATTGCTGGTGGCCGTTGGCCCTCCAGCAAAGATCAGCGGCGGAGCCTGGGGGTTGCTGAGCGGCAAGTCACCGCGGTCTGCCGCTCGGATCGGAACCCTGCAGAGATCCAACATCTCCAGGATGTTGGTGGCTCCCAGCTCATAACTCAGGCTGAAGCCAAGGATGTCGAAGGCGTTGAGGGGCCAGCGGCTCTCCACACCGAATAGCGCCTGCTCACGCTGTTTGAGGCGTTCGGTGAGATCAGCGGCCGGCAGGTAGGAGCGATCACACACCTGCCCAGGCAAGGCATTGAGGATCGAATAGAGAATGATGTGCCCCAGATTGCTGGAGCCCACCTCATACAGCTCGGGATAGGTGAGAGCCCAGCGAACCCGGGCGGCATGCCAGTCCCTGGGCTCCACACCGAGCTCATGGCCCATGTAGCGAGCGGGCCTGTTGATGCCCGCATCCACCAGCTCGTCAAACGCCACAGGCGCGGTGGATGGATTCAACGCGACGGTCACGGTCTTCCGACCCGACTTCCTTCATCGTATGTAGCAGGATGCCCGCAGAAATCGGTCTTTCTGTGGTTCAGGTCAACGGCAATTACCTCAAACTCAAGGCGGGCTATCTGTTCCCTGAAATCGGACGTCGGGTGAAAGCCTTTGCTGCCGCCAACCCCGATGCAGCATTGATTCGCCTGGGCATAGGCGATGTCACGGAACCACTCCCTCAGGCCTGTCGCGAAGCGATGAAATCAGCCATCGATGAGATGGGCACCGCTGAAGGTTTTCATGGCTACGGCCCAGAACAGGGCTACGGCTGGCTGCGAGAGGCCATCGCCAAGCACGACTTCCAGGCACGCGGATGTGACATCAGCGCCGAGGAGATCTTCGTGTCCGATGGCTCCAAGTGCGACAGCAGCAACATCCTGGACATCCTTGGGACCGGGAACAAGATCGCCGTCACAGATCCTGTTTACCCCGTGTATGTGGACAGCAATGTGATGGCCGGTCGCACCGGCGATGCCGGGGACGAAGGTCGCTATGCCGGTCTCACCTATCTGCCCATCAGTGCCGACAACAGCTTCACTGCCGAGATCCCCAGCGAACCTGTAGATCTCATCTACCTGTGTTTTCCCAACAACCCCACAGGGGCTGTCGCAACGAAGGAGCAGCTGAAAGCCTGGGTGGACTACGCCCGCGCCAATGGCTCTCTGATCCTGTTCGATGCCGCCTACGAGGCCTTTATCCAGGACCCGAGTCTTCCCCACTCAATCTTCGAGATCGACGGAGCCCGTGACTGCGCCATTGAATTCCGCTCGTTCTCCAAGAACGCAGGCTTCACCGGCACCCGCTGCGCGCTCACCGTTGTACCCAAGGGCCTTAAAGGCAAAACTTCCGCTGGTGAGGCGGTTGAACTCTGGGGCCTGTGGAACCGCAGACAAAGCACCAAGTTCAACGGTGTGAGCTACATCATTCAGCGTGGGGCAGAGGCCGTTTACTCCGATGCCGGCCAGCGAGAGGTCAAAGACCTGGTGGCTTTTTATATGGAGAACGCCGCGATCATCCGTCGCGAACTCAATTCCGCTGGCCTCACCATCTATGGCGGGGAGCACGCTCCCTACGTCTGGATCAAGACTCCGGATGGCATGGACTCCTGGGGCTTCTTTGACCATCTGCTCAATCAGGCGAATGTGGTCGGCACACCGGGAAGTGGCTTCGGCGCAGCCGGAGAGGGTTACTTCCGCCTCTCGGCCTTCAACAGCCGAGACAATGTCGACAGCGCCATGGCGCGGATCAAGGCCCTCTGACTCGCCAGCTGTGCTTCCAGTCCCTTTAGATTCCTCACTCCTGAGAACCATGGTCATGGCGGTGGATACCCCCAGCCGCAGTCCAGGTGGAGCCGCCGTCCTGGACAAGGCACCGGAAAAGGTGCGGAAGCGCTCTCCCCGGTACAAAGTGCTGCTTCACAACGACCCTGTGAACTCAATGGAGTACGTGGTCACCACCTTGCGGCAGGTGGTGCCCCAACTCAGTGAGCAAGACTGCATGGCCGTGATGCTTGAAGCTCACAACACAGGCGTGGGTCTTGTGATCGTCTGCGACCTGGAGCCGGCCGAGTTCTATTGCGAAACGCTCAAAGGAAAGGGGCTCACCAGCACAATCGAGCCGGAGGAGTAATCGTTAAACCCATTGCCGAAGCCTGGGGTGGTCTGCTCAGCCGCCAACCCCGCTGGGTCATGGCGATCATTCTGATTCCCGCGCTGTACGGACTGGGATGGTTGATGGCACAACCCATCGCCTACCTGATCCCGGGGTCCTCACCTCCACGGCTGTCGTTGATCGGCACCGTCATCACCTTCGTGCTGTTCATCCTGGTGTTACCCAGCTGGGTGCGCCAACGCTGGAACAGTCGTCAGCCCTGGCTCACCCTTGGAGTTCGCAGCCGTCGTGGTGAGTCATCAGCCGGATCCTGCTTGATCAGGGGCCTGCTGCACTCCGCCGGCCTGCTGGCCCTGATCTGCCTGCCCTTGTTGCTGGGGGCCTGGGGGCGCTGGCTCGGGGAGCTCACCACGGGTGATGTCATCAACGCCTTGTTGCTCTGCTTCGGACTTGGATTAGCCGAAGAGCTGCTCTTCAGGGGCTGGCTGTGGGGAGAGCTCAACGCACTGACAGGTCCTCGCACAGCCGTCATCGGACAGGCCGCGATCTTCAGCCTCGCCCACACCCGATTTGATCAGGGTGTTTTGCCGATGGTCGGTCTGCTGACGGGTTTATTGCTGCTTGGTCTGATTCTTGCCGTGCAACGGCGCCTGGACAGCGGTTGCCTGTGGGGTTGCGTCGGATTGCATGGCGGTCTGGTCGGCGGCTGGTTCGCATTGCGTTCAGGTTTGCTGCAGGTCTCTCCCAGTGCTCCCGAATGGCTTATCGGCCCCGGTGGCGCCCATGCCAACCCCCTGGGCGGGCTGGTGGGAATCATTGCCCTGAGCGTTCTGCTCTGGCGTCAGCTGACGGCTTTGGCCAAAGCAGCTCGGCCCTGAAGCGGTGCTCGGAGTGCTTCCTGCAGAGGAGCCACGCCGTAATCCCTCTCAAGCAGTGACATCACAGTTCGGCCGAAATCGGAAGGATCAAGATCAAAAGCCTCCAAGCAGATCCTGCCGAACGTGCTTCCCATCGGCTCCGGATTCCAGAGCAGCTTGCGCGCCGTCCAGGGCATCATGCTCATTGGGTTGTAACCGGGTTTGATCAGACCCTGGTCGAATCCGTACTGCTCAAGGTGGGTGTGGGGCTGCAGCCCGATGAAGAAAATGGCAGGCTCAACAAGATCGGCGCCGAAGATGCGCTCCAGCTCGCGGTGATAAGCAACGGTCTGACGAATCGTCTCCGGACGCTCGTCGATGACGTTGAACGAATAGTTCACCGACACATGGTCGCGGAAGCCAGCATCCGCCAACATCCTGCAACTCTCCAGCACCGTGCGCAGGTTGTAGCCCATGCGCATTTTGCGCACGAGCTCCTGCGACCCCGACGTGATGCCGATCTCGAAATAGCTCATCCCGGTCTCAACCATCAGCTGAGCCAGTTCTGGATCCAGATTGTCGGCTCTGATGTAAGCAGCCCAACGGATGTCGGTCAGGCCCTCAGCCTTGATGGCCCGCAACAGCTCCTTGGCGTCCTCGATGTAGCGCTTGGCTGGAATGAATTGAGCGTCAGTGAACCAAAAGCCTCGAACACCTCTGTCGTAGAGCTGACGCATCTCCGAGACCACTGACTGAACAGGGTTCAGACGCACCTGTTTGCCCTCTACAGCCGTATAGACGCAGTAACAGCAGTTATGGGGACAGCCACGTTTGGTCTGCACTCCGACGTAAAAATCACCGCCCTCGAGGTACCAGTCGAGTTGTGGCCAGATCGAGGCGATGTAGTCGTAGTCGCATGCCGTTTTCGGTCGACTCTCCGGTTGCTCATGGATCAGCCCCGGACGAGGCGGTTCACCAACCACGAAGCACCGCTCTCCATCTAGCGATTGACCGAGAAGCAGTTTCTCCAGCAGAGGCTCGCCCTCGCCCACGGACACAATCGTTCCCTTGGGCAGAGATCGTCCGAGCTGCTCATAAAACACACTGACAGCTCCTCCACCAAGCACGGCCCTGGCTTCAGGGCGATGACGCCTTGCTTGACGTAGCCCTCTGCGCACCAGAGCCTGGTTGCGGGAGAGCTCTCCGTAATGACTGGTCATCAGGCGGAGTCCACCCAATGCACCGTGCAATCGCTTCAGGGGATTGCGGGCGTAGAAGACTTCAAATGAGTTCTGTAGTGGGTTGCCACCCCGACCATCAACAGGCGCATAGATCTGAATGTCCCGCCAGGAGAACACCAGAAGCGTGGGGCGGAATTGGTCAATGGTGATGCGCAGAACCCGATGAACATCCAGAACCGGCAACGCCGCCAGGTCAAGAATCCGCTGCGGGACTCCTGGGAAACACTTGTGCAGGTGATCAGCCAGATAGATCGGGCCGATCGGGAAAATGGGATTGCAAGGCAACCTGACCAGCAGCACCCTCTCGCCGGAACGCTTGGGCTGAGTCAGGAGCTCAGGCGATTGCAG
>QCTJ01000013.1 GCA_003211205.1 Synechococcus sp. AG-673-F03 | reverse complement strand
CATATGACGATGTTCCCAGAGGTGTATGGCTCTAATCGCTCTAATGCTAATGATTCTCTGGTTACTTGGACGATCTTAATGCGCTTTGGGATTGGCTTTGGTAGCTTTTCTTTTGACTCTGTGGTCAGTCCATTTATAAAAAGCTCATAAGGTGAAGTTTGATAATCCAGGGTGCACGATACCTTCCATCCCTTCGGGTTAGAGTTCTTCATTTGAGCTGATTGGTGGAGCTACGATGCCTTTATTTTACGCTGTACTAGTTTCCCACGCTTCTACTGGAGCAAAGATAGATAGATTTTTGCCTCGACTGCAACCATGCCTGCATTCCTTTTATTCCGATGTGATCTTTCGTTGTATCCATCAGTGTGAATGGACTCCTAAGCGGTAGTCACATTCATCAATTAGTACTCAGACTACTGCTCAGACAATTGGTCCAGTATCGACAGGCCTCTCTCGCAGATTTCAGCTGCATACTTGGTCCATTTGCCTTGACCCCAGTATCGGTAACAGCTGGTTTCCAGCAGCAGCAGATGCATCAGTGCATCTCGGAAGGCAGGTGACTGCGACAAGCCTGGCTGTTCAGCGAGCTGCTGATCGAACTGCTGGTGAAAGCTTGCGCTGAAGCGCTGCATCGGTTGGAGCACGTTGTCGTATCCCTCAACCCAGCTGAGGTTGTTGGTCCATGAAGCACCCTCCATGGAAAAACCGTCGTTGGCTGAGCTGAGTTCATCGATACTTGTGGCAACGCTTTCCACGTCACCCGAGTCACCCGCCCTATGCCATAAGCGATGTTGGTGCACGGCTTGGATGCGGGGATGGTCACTCGTCTTCAGTCCCATTGCCTCGACTTGTTCGAGGTATTCCGATCCATTGAGTGCGGCTATGTCTGGTTGGCTGTCGCGAATGCGGCGATTCGCTTGACGGAAGGCTTCCGGAAATTCATTCATCATCACACCACCGTTCTCTCCGTCTGCGATCTGGCTGACGAGAGAGGGGATCTCAACGTTGCCAAGTCGTTGGCGACTGAGACCAAACGCTTCCTCACACGGTTGCATTTGCCCGACGAGTTTGGTGTCGGACCCCTGGGTCTTGATCAAGGCTGTGATGCTGACTTCCTCGCCTGAGCAGGAACGAGCCACCAGCCTGTTGGGAACAAAACGTTTTTGGGAACTGAGGGGAGATCCATCCAGCTGTTCCACGCTGTGTTCCTGAACGAGCAGCCAGCGATAACCGGCTTCGAGCAGGCTGTTCACCAGCGCAAACAGGGTGTCCGGGTGATTGGGCAGGTGCATTTCCGGCAGTGAGAACCCACGCACGCGCTGGAGAGCGGCGTCGCCAAATAGGTCGGCGAACTGGTGTTGCCATGCGCTGATCTGCAGAGCCAGATCTGGAATGGGCGTGGAGGGCGCAACGGCATGGCTCCAGAACGTGCCCAGCCATTCCACGTGTCTTTCCATCTCGGCATCACAGGCCAGGTAATGAAGAGCCTCGGTGATGTCTCGGCGTTGCATCTGCGTGACGCCCCAGAGAAGATTTCCTGAGTAATCGAGCATGATCCGCGGATTGCAGCCCTCTCTGATCAACTCCGGGATCAGCTTCGCCATGCGCCTGTAGCACTCAGCGAAGGGTTCAGCGTTGTGGTTATCGCCTTTATTGGGGTGATCCAGCATGTACTGCAGGTGGGAGATCAACGCTCCATTTGGGCCTGCAGGCACCGTGGGCTGATGCATGTGCAGCGCACAGGCGAAGGCCGATTTCAGACCCTGAACTCCTGGCTCGGTTGATTGCCAGTTCCGAGTCGACTTCTGCATCAAAGTGCGCAGCTCCTGCTCTCTTCCACAGATCACAGGGTGGTGTGCTGACTGGATCGCCATGAACGCCTCTCTTGTTGAGCAGGATGTGATTGATGCTGGTCGCGGTCAGGCGATGTATCGCTCCCTGACCGCGACAGCCGTTTGAGTCGGCATGAATGAACCCCCGGAATTCAGGGTTGGTGCTGAATTCCGGGGGTTTTTGCCAGCAATTTGCTGGTTTGGTGACCGCACCATCCGGATGAATGGAACGGCCTAACTCGCTCGTTTGTTCATTGGCTTCCTGTCTGAATCTGAACGTGAATCCTGGTTGAATTCGTTGCGAAGGACAGTGAGTGAAGCGAAGGAAAGTAGAAGCGAACAATCCTGCTGTGCACCTCTTGGACCAGATTTCTATGAGGCTTGGCTAATCGGATCGGCCTTGATGACCCGATCAATTGCACCTCATGTTGGTTGATAGAAACGTTGGAGCAGTGACGAACAGCCGAATCGCTTCTCAGATCTGCTCAGGTGGAGTGTCTGCCGTCATCCGGTGCCTCCGATTGGATGACTCCAGTGTTGATGTTGTATGGCCCCCTGGGCAATCAGTGCAAACACGCATTGTTCCGGGTTGAGACCTGCATCAAGCTAAATCCATAGTGGCTACTGCTTCGCCACGATGCCGTCTTGCGGAGTGATGCAGATTTTTCAATCTTTGGCCCAGCGCTGATTGCACCTGCTGGAGCAGTTCATGTCCCCATCCGGATAGCTGTAACCAGCTTTGCGGTCAATCTTTTGGACTTTCGCTGGGCTTGAACCGCTGAAGCTTCTGGTGGTTTTGGCCTCGACAGCGATGCTGAATGCGCGCATGACGAGAGCGATAAGGGGTTGATCCTCAGGTTTCCGGGTATTCAGGTCAAGAAATGGCAAGCAATCGTTTGAATGGGCGATCTCGATCCCAGGCTTGAGCGATGGGATTACTTCACTGTCCGCTTTGCATGGGCCTGGCTGTTTTGTCGGCGCTTCGCTTCTCTGCTCACGCTGTGATGGCCTTTCAGCTTGAGAGACAACGGCTGGAACGTTCGTGCCACGTCGATCATTCGATGGCAATGCTGATGCGCCTGTGATGCAGGCGATTCGTGGTTATTGCTCTGAGACCACCCAGGCAGTGGCAGCCCGTTGGCGGAAATAGAGGTCAGTGAGTTCCCGTGCCAGAAACTGAAGTTCATGCACATCAGTGGTGGCATCAATCATCCGCTTGAGCGACTCGGCTTCGAACTGCTGAGAAAGATTGACCTGCATGAAACAGTCGATTGTTGACGGAAGCTTAAAAAAATGTCACGACTGTTTGCGAGAGTGCTTGTCCGGCTGATCTGCGGTTGCACTCGCGGTGGCCTGCCGCGAGCGTCATGATGTAACAACTTCGTTACAAAACTCCGATGACCCTCGGTGAACTGTTCCTGGAAAGCCTTTCCACAGGGGTGATTACGGAAGATGAGGTGGATTGGCTGGCTTCTCATCAACATGTTTTCTCTCGAGCCGAGGAGGCCGCTGCAGTCCGCCTGGGACGCTTGATGGATGATGGTGTTGTCAACCTCGGTTGCCGAATTCCGCCTCAGTGGCTTCAGCATCGGGATGTGGTTGAACACTGGATTGAGCCTCTCGGTCGGCGGCGGCATGCGACGCAAGTTTGAGGGGATGCCGGAGCCCAGTGAATAAGCATCCGAGACGTGAGAGGGTGAATTCTTCAATAGTGCCGATGTGGACTTCACCGCGCTGCTCTTCGCTGTACTGACAGCGCTTTCTCTTTCTATCGTTCGGCAGGAATCGGAGACCATTCCGTCAGGAGATTTTTAGTAACAGCCGGCTGGTGATGCCACGTTCAGCCTGTCGCAATCCATTGAAGAGAGCGTTGTTGTTGAAGGCACCAGATCAAAATTTGAACAGGCTCTATTCCAGATCCGAGGATTGCCTGTAAGTGAGGCGATGGCCCGTCTAGCTGAATTTTTTCTTGGCAGCCCCTATTGGGCCATGTCTCTCGATCAATCAGGTCGAGAAGTGTTGCTTCTCTACCTGACCCAATTCGATTGCATGCTGTTTGTCGAACAGCTTCTCACCATCGTGTCGGCTGATTCGTTTGATGGTTTCGCTGAACGAACCCGGTGCCTACGCTATCGAAACGGCGAGATCAGTCATTGCACACGTCAGCATTATTTCCAAGACTGGGTTGGCTCGGCCCAGCTTCAGGGAGTACTTGAGACGTCTCCCGTCTGGCCTGGGTAGGTCATGCGCAATCTGTCGCTCAATTTCATGTCGAGCCATCGCGATCGATACCCCGCCCTGCAATCGCCTGCTCTGTTTCATTGCATCGATGCGCTCGAGCAGGGAAGGCGGATTGATCAGCATTACTTGCCGCTTGCGGCGCTCGACGATGCGCTTCCCAGTTTTCAGTCCGGCGATATTTTTGCTGTGGCAACGCGGGTCGGAGGTCTTGATGTGAGCCACACCGGGATTCTGGTTAGTGATGGTTCTCGGCTGGATGCCATCCATGCAGCCCCCGGTCGAGGCGTGATGCGTTCGCGATCATTCACGCGTTACCTTCGCCCCGTACCTGATGCAATCGGTGCAGTGATCGTGAGGCCGCAAAGGGTCAAAATAATTTCTTCTCTGCGGCAATGAAGCCCTGACCTAGAAGACCTGTCGTCGAAAACCTGAATGCTCTCGTTGTGTCTGTTGTTTGATTCACTGAAGTCGCTCCAAAAATCTCGTTGATCTTCTGATCGATTGATTGATTGATGAGTTAATTCATTCATGGATTGATGAATTGCTCGATTTGTAGGCAGATGCCTTGCTTTGCTTGCACACCAAGATGATTGATGTCGCTGTTGTTGAGAATTTCATCAAGTATGAGATTGTTGGCCATGCATTGAACGTGCCCAATGCTGTGATGAGATCATTGCCGCATCAGCTGGTGATTTCACTGGTGATTGGCCTTGGCAGCTGTTCGCTTGTGGACGGCGATTCCGGTGGCTCAGGTGTGTCTGATACCGCTGCTGGAGTTCTGCCACCTCTGGATCGGCCCCCTCTGATGCGCCTGGGCGATAGCCGTGTCGCTGCAGCGTCACTGGAGGAGATTCAGGCCTGTGAACAACGTCTCGGTCTTGCTGCGGAAGATGTTCAGTTGGCGCATCCAACCAATTTCGGAGAACGCAAGGCCAGGGATTCGTGGGGGCGTGTGTTGCAGGTGAAGCCGATGGTGATCGTGCTGCACGAAACAGTGATCAGCGAGCCTCAGGCCCTTGGCCTGTTTAAGACCAATCATCCTGACGATGATCAACAGGTGAGTTATCAAATGCTCATTGGCCGGGATGGGCGCCGCGTACGGATCGTTCCTGATCGGAAGCGTGCCTACGGCAGCGGCATGTCGGCCTTTGGTGATATCACGATGCGGGACCGTCCCGGCAGCGTGGGATCGATCAACAACATCGCTTTGCATGTCAGCTTGGTGACGCCGTCGGATGGTCGCGGAGACTCGCATGGCCATTCCGGTTACACGAACGAGCAATACAAATCGCTCGCAGAGCAGGTGTTGCTTTGGCAAGCGACATTCGGGATCCCCATCACGCGCCTGACCACGCATGCGGCCGTGGATCGAAGTCGCAGTCGATATGACCCGCGCAGCTTCCGTTGGGATCGTTTTGACCCTCACTACAACCACGCTGCAGAGCTCTGTGGGCTCAATCAGTTCAACAACGAACAGGCAGGCCCGTGAGTAAATAAAGCCTGGGAGGAGTGATCTGCGCTGCATCTCCTAAATTCAACACTGCTCTTGCGTTGATGCCGTGCCGCTTATTCCCCGCTGGCGGTACATGACCGACGACAGCAAGGCGCTGCTCAAGCGTGGTGCTGTGAGTCTGCTGGTTGTGTTCGTCGCCGTGATTGTGTTGCGTGCATTGCTGCCCTGGGTGTTGCTCGGCGTGATTGCCTGGTTCGTCTGGTCTTGGCTTGCGCGGCGTTGATTGGCGGTACCAGTCGACATCCCTTGAGGCAATGTCGACGCAGGTTCGTCGTTGTTGCGTTGATCAACGTGTCATTCGTCGATGTGAATCACACCACTGAGATAAGGGATCACACGGCCGCTGATCAACACTCTTTCATCCGCCAATGCGCAGTGCAGAAGTCCCCCTCGAGCTGAAAGCTGACGGGCAACCAGAATTGTGCGATCGAGTCGATCAGCCCAGTAAGGCGTCAGGGTGCAATGTGCTGAGCCGGTCGCGGGATCTTCTGCGATGCCGCATGACGGAGCGAAGAAACGGCTGACGAAATCAACGCCCGAGTCCGAACCTGGTGCTGTGACGATCAGACCCCGGCCAGGAAGAGCGGCGACAGCCTCCGAATCAGGCTTGATCACCTCGACCTCAAGCTCATCTGCGACCACTACCATCAGATCCATGGCCTGCAGACAGGCGACGACGTCGGTGCCAAGGATCTGATTGAGTCCGGTTGGGGTGGCGCACGGTTTCCCGGGCTGCAGTGGGAAGTCGAGAGTGAGCTGCCGTCCATTGCGGCGAACCGTCAGTGGTCCGCTGTTGGAGCTGAACTGCACAATCTCGAGGCTAGGTTCACGCTGGAACACGACATGGCCAGCGGCCAGAGTGGCGTGGCCACAGAGATCCACCTCGCAGGTGGGGGTGAACCAGCGAAGCTCATAGTGTCCTTCGCTGCCCACATAAAAGGCGGTCTCGGAGAGATTGTTCTCAGAGGCGATCGCCTGCATCAGCTGATCCGGTAGCCAGGTCTGCAGAGGGCAGACAGCCGCAGGGTTGCCCTGAAACGGGCCTTCAGCAAAGGCAGCGACCTGTTCGATCGGGATCGTCCCTGTCATGACCTGCTCAGCTGGATTCGTTGCGGGTGTGTTCATCGGCAGAGCCGCGTGATCTCTCGACCTGCGTGAACAGAAGCCAGGCCATGGCCGCGAGGACTCCCCCGCTCCAGTGGCTGCGCAGCAGTTCCACGATCGCAACGCTGCTTGCAGCAATGCGTAGGACTCGCAGCAGAAAGTCCTGAAGCGAAGGTTTGGCAGGTATTTGCGGGTCCATCGCTGTGCAGCCTGTCACCGTTCAAGCGTCTGGCCAGCTAATCAATTGCACGCTGACCCACACAGGGGCGACACAATCTGTTACAAAGGGTCCACACGCGATTCTTCCCGATGGACAACGCAAAATTTGGTTTCTCCGCCTTCGCTGAGCAGTGGAATGGCCGTCTGGCAATGATGGGCTTCGTGATCGGTCTCGGCACCGAGCTTCTGACCGGTCAGGGAATCCTCTCCCAGGTTGGCCTCGGTTGAAAACCATTCAGGAGCATGATGTTTGGGCACCGGAAGATCGTGTTGGATACGTCCAACTGATTCTCTTCGGTGCGTTCATCGCGACCCTTGGAGTAGGTGCCAACATTGTTGTTAAGTACCTTTGGTCATCGCTGGACGCTCTCAGCAACTATTTCTGATCGAATTCAATAAGCAGTGACAGCTGCTGATTTTAATAAGCCTCTGCTAGGTGCAGGGGTTTTTTGATGGGAACTGCTGTTCTTTACCAAGGCAGCACTGTGCCGTTGGCGTGCCAAAAGCTGCCACTGTTCTTAAGAGTCAGTTCATCAATTCGTGCAATCAGTCCGTTGACAGAGTCCGCCGGGCTGATGCCGTTGGGGTTGAATCTGATCATCCGAGTCTTGACCAGGCCAGGATGCAGTATCGCCACGGCAATGCCTCGGCTCTGCAGGTCAACTGCGAGCGATTTGCCAGCAATGTTCAGCGCCACTTTCGACATCCTGTAGCCGTAAGAGCCCCCTGAACTGTTGTCTTCGATCGACCCCATGCGGCTGGTCATCAGCACCAGTTTTGATCCCTCAGGCATCAACGGAATCAACGCCCTGGCTAGCAGAAGAGGTGCCAATGCATTGACCTCAAACTGCTGGCGGATGCCATCCGGGTCCAGGTCGCTCAGCCCCATTGACTGCAGCACACCTGCATTGAGAATCACTGTGTCCAGCTGTTGGCCAGCCAGTCCATTGACCAATGCAGCGATCGAATCGGGGCTGATGAGTTCAATTCCTGATTCAACCCGTACGCCAAGGGCATCCAGTTCTTCGCTGGACTGACGGCAGACTGCGATCACCTTGTCTCCACGAGCGTGGAGCTGTTGGCAGTAAGCAAGACCGATTCCCCTGTTGGCACCGGTCACCAGAGAAGTCGCCAAGGGCCGAATTGCAGTTGAGCACCATCCTGCCGTCAGCATCAAAGAATGGTGCCCGCTCCCATCGCCTTGGCTCGTAGTCTCTTTGCATTCGCTGAAGCGGTCGCCGTCGCGCGGTTTTCATGGGCTTTGATCCGCGCCAGTGGTCGCCGTCATCGTCAGCCCGTGACGATCGCAACCGGCAGAACCACGCTGAACGTGTCACCAGCAATGTGGAAGCTTTGCTGCGCGAAAACGACGCTCTGCGCCGAGAGGTGCAGCGATTGCATCAGCAGCTTGATCGTTTGCACCGGCAGCAGTGGCAGCGATCCCAGCGTGATGCGGACCGTGATTGGAACCGGCAACAGCCATCGATTCTGGTGAACTCTGCGCAGGTGCAGCGCTGGGGAGATTTTCTGGCGATGCAGCCGGGTTGGAGTGCGTTGCGCCAGCATGGCCTTGAACAGCTGATCGACCAGCTCAATCGCAGCAGCTTTCACTCTCAGCTCAGCTTGAGCCAGAGGCTTGACCGTGTGGTCAGTGGCCTTGGCACTGATCTGTTAGCTGCCGTGGGGGGCAAGTCCACGAAGAAAACCGCGGCGGTGCTAGCGGCGTTTGCCCTCTATGGGGTACGGGCCAGTGAATGGCTTGATGAGGATCCACGCAGGGTGGTGGCGGAACTCCGTCACCGTCATCGGCAGGGCCAAGATCATCGCCACGCCGGCAGCAGCGGTCGGCGGACGCGCAGCGATCAACGAGCGACGGATCGAGAGCCAAGCGAGCAGGGGCGCAGTGGATCGGGTGATGCGCGTTCCGAAGCGCTGTCGGTTCTCGGCTTGAAGACGGATGCCTCACAGGAGGCCATCAAGCAGGCATTCCGGACGTTGGTCAAGTTGCATCATCCCGATCTGGGTGGATCGGCAGATGCTTTTCGCAGGGTCAATGACGCTTATCAGTTGCTGATGGCCTGAAGGCAACGCTGCCAAGCCATCCATGGCCCTGGCCTCATTGCCACAGCACTTCGATCGTGGCTCCTCCGGACATGTCGAAGCGGATGCCTGTTGTGCTGTTGCTGCGCTGATAACGCAGTCCCGCTTCCCTGTACGGGAAGTTGAAGGTCTGTTCGCGGAACATGATGGTCACGTTGCCCTGGCGCTGGCTGAACCGACACGGACCGGATTGGAGCGAAACAGAAGGGGTGTGATTGCTCAGTTGGCAATGGGCGAACGTGCTGTCGGCATGAACGCTGCTGGCCGCTTCAGTGATGGCGAAGCCAAGGCTCAGCAGCAGAAGCCTGCAGGTGAGTTTCAGGGGCTGGTGCACTGGCATGAAAAAAGCCCTGACGGAGCAGGGCGTTGTGCCGGAGTTCGGCGGAACTCATCTGGCCACTTTCTGTCCCCGGTACACGAGTTCAGGACGATCGCTGCTTTTGGCGACAGCGGTGTTCTGCGCGTACTTCTGGCCGCGGTAGGTCAGTGTCATGGTGGTTCCTCGAAGCAAGCTCAGGTCCCCGTTCCATGGCCTGAGTCGAACTGCGCCTCGCCAGGGACGAGGTGAACGATGTTGAGAGTCTCAACACGATTTTTATAGCAGGCTGGTCAACAGTGAGGTCGTTCGCGCCGCTACACGGCGCGTTTAATTCTCCTCCGGAAGCGGGCAGGGCATCATTGGCAGGCAATCTCCGGAGGGGTTCAGCCATTCCTCAAATTCACTGCGAACTGCATCGGCATCGACGCGACGCTCGGTGCTGTGCAGAACTCTGCAGCGCTGGCGGCTGTAATCCACCGCGGCTCCAATCAGTGCAATCGCTTGGTCTTTGGTCATGGGGTGCCTGCAATTGGATGCATGGTTGACGTCCAGCCCGGCTTTGGTCGTGGCAATCGCGACAGTCTGTGAGTTCTGCATCGTGGTTCGGCTCCTTAGGATGGGTTCATCGCTGGCTGTGACATGAATCCCAAGCAGGTGGGTGCCCTTCGACGGGCTGGGATCTATTTCCTGGTGGGATATGGCGGACTGACTGTGATCAACAACAGTGGTCTGGCTCCTGAACGGATGTGGCTGGCTTACACGCCCTTGTTTGTGGGGGTTTATTTCTTTGCGCGCTGGGCGGACGCCAGGATCGCTGCGTCAGGCCAGACCAAGGATGAGTGACTGGAAGATTGGTCTGGACTTGAGAGTGTCGTTCATACTCCCAGGCTGAAACGCACAATCAGGTCGTCATAGTCGCGATCGCCGCCTTCGTAGCCATCCTCCATGCCCCATCCATTGGCGCCGAATCCGGTGAAATGCCCGAGCTTGTCGGGGTTGGCCGCGGCAAAGGCGAAATAGCGCTCACCGCTCGTCTGATTGATGATCAACGGTTCATAGATCGCACCGCTCTCCAGGGTGATGCTGAAGGGAGCGATCGTGGAGTTGGTCAACTCCAGGGTGTTGTCGCTGATTAGATCGGCGCGACGGCCTGCTGCTTCGACATATCCAGGCTCGCCGGGTTTGAGGATTGCTCCGCTGAGTGGATCCACAACCGTGCCCTCGTCGTCGCTGACTGAATACCACTGAAGAACGGAGTTGTCTGCAGCTGATCGACTGAAGGATCCTGAAACGGTTACATCACTCGGCGCATCAATCTCCCTGATATCGATTAGATCAATGGCAGACAGCTGAGTTCTTTGTCCTGGTAAATCTGTTGCTGTTGAGGGTGACGCCTCGAAACTGCTGAAGAAGCGACGATCCTGAGGATCGATGTAAGCCAGGATTGTCTGTCCTGTCAGCGTGTCTTCGACAGCAGTACCAAGCAGATCTCCCACAGGCCGGAGATGCCAGGGATTGCGCAGGACGGCACCGTCGGTTTCCACAAAGGTGACCTGCCTGGCACCGTCCAGATCGAAGCCGATCGGAATGCTGTGGTCCTGGCTGGGCACGGTGAAGGGTCCCGGAGCGGCACCGGGAGCATCGGCACTGTTGCCGGGCCCACCGGGGTTGTACACAGCGCTGTAGCCATTTCTGGATGGCATGCGCACAGCACTGAGTGCCTTGATGGCATTCAGATCACCTTCAAGGATGACGTCGTAGTAGTTGTCATGGTCCTCGACATAAGCCGCATTCAAAGGAGTGCCTGCCGTTGCCAGATCAGCGAGGCCGACCACGGTGATCCTGCCCTGATTCCCGATGGCATAGGACACTCCCGTTTCAGTGATGGTGATGTTCTCTCCGCTTTCCGTGGTTGCCTTCAGCTGGAAAAATCGGCTGAAGTCATTCGGCATCAGGCTCGCGATGCCGTCTGGTGAAAAACCAGCGCTGGTGTATAGCCGTAACCGGTACTGCGCCTGATCGCCGTAGGAATCGGAGCCACTGTTGTGTTGTGATGCAGGCCGACACCGACGGGTCCGCCCTCTCCCAGATCGCTGTACAGAGTGAGCTTCGCGGATACCAGTCGAGGCCCGTTATCTGCCACGTAGGAGTTGCTGCTGTCGATCGACAGGCCAACGGCGTTCACCGGCCCTGATCTGCCGATCATCTGCAGCGGTGTGCCGTCGTTGACGATCGCTACCGATATCGGGTACTTCGCACCGGGACTGCCAGGTGTGATGCGATTGCCGAAGTCGCCATCGATCACGACAGTCTGGCGTTCGTTGTACTCAAGGTTCGGCAATAGACCCGCGATCTGGGGGGTCACCGTTGTGCCGTCACTGAGGGTTACGTCAAAGTTACTGCCGTCGGCATCCAGGGACGAGGGCAGCACGGGAAAGCTGAACACCAGTGGCATGGTGTCAGCGAGCAGCAGTCTGGTGGCATAGGTGCCGCTCGCGCCCACCAGGCTCGCGGCGGATGTAAATGCCCTGAGGGATGGGTTCAGAGCCGGATCAAGGGTCTGCCAGGCCACATTGAATTCCGCAGCCGCCTGTTCTGCATTGGCACCCATCAGGCGTGGGACGCCCATGTATCCGTCGAAGCCGAAGTTGCCGGTTAAAAACTTGGCTTCGTCGCCGAACAGATCAGCTCCGTAGACGATGGGTGTGAGCAGACTCGACGCCAGTGTCGATGTATTGGCGATGTCGGCGTTGATGGTGTCGAGCAGTGGACCGGCCCACTAGCTGTAAACAAGCGCCATCGTTGCTGCAGCCGTTCTCTTAAAATTTAGGTACCCTCCGGGATCTTTCAAACGGCTCAGTTCGGAAGGTTCCCATAAAAAAAATCACCTCTTAGCAGTTGCTTATGAGGTGATTTGGATTGACTGAAGGTGATTAGCAGAGCTCAGCTGAGGCCCAACATTCCGAAGGTGATCTGGCTGAGGATGCCGTGGCCGGTCAGTGCTTCGGTGAGTACACCCACTACGAATCCGAGCATGGCAATGCGACCGTTCAAGAGTTCTGCACGCACCATGCGCTCGCCCTTGATCTGGCTAGCAGCTGCATCTTGATACCACTGGTCTTGTGTAGGAGTTGAAGAGCCCATGAGCTTTTTTCTTTTAAGCAATATTACAGTCTTTTGTAACGGAATGCAAAGCAAGCGGAGGTGTGGTCTGGGTCCAGTGATGCGCTGCTCGCCGAGACCGCTTGCAGGGCAATGCTTCTGCCTTAGACAGTTTGAAACCGGGATCGCCTGCTGATCAGGTCCATTCAGTCTGATCGCTTGATCAACTGCGAATGGGCATGAATCAATCCCGACATCTTTCGGTTGCTTCGCGAGATGTCTGTTTCAGCCGCACATCTTGAAAACAGATTCCAAGAGATGTTGTGTTTCAGATTGAAGAGCTCACTGACGCGGGCTGGCATCAGACCGACTTGCACGACACAAAAGACCACGCTCTTTGGCATGCAAGATCCAAAAGTGATGCAGATGGGCACACCTATCGGGTGATCAGTAGGGAGTCGAGTCTGGTGTGTCTGATGACCAGGAATGGCAGTGAATGCTGGGAACTGGATTGAATTCAGCCAACAATCCACGCTGGATGATGTCTGCAGCCGATCGCTCCGAATCGTCATCCCCAGATGTCTGTTTCTGAGAGGGGCTCGAGGTATCCGTTGGCGTCGTAGCGCCGCACGATCTGATGGGTTTGCCCCTGGGGAGTGATCCAGCGCAGGCCGCAGGTTGTGGCGTCTCCCATTTGCCGATCTCTGGCATCGAGCAAGAGCTCCACATTCGGCTCGGGTTGCCAGATCACCCAGTTGCCGCTGGTTCTTGTCATGCACTGCAGTGGCTGAGCCGGTGCCGCTGGTTCATTGTCTTGTCTGGTTTCAACGATGTAGACCACCTGATCCAGACCATGGAATCCATGGCGTGCAACAACCCGTCGCCGTTCTTCGCCATGGACGACGCTCAGTTCTCCGACCCAGGCCAGAGGAGTGATCGCACTCGGGCCGAGTGACCAGTCGCCACTTGAATTCACCTGCATCGTGAACGGCACGGTTTCGAAATTCATCGACCGCTGCTCACCGGAAGAGAGATAGGTGAGGGAATTTTCGATCACGCCATCGCGTTCCTGCACTTTCAGCGATGTCGGGAAACGATCGTCCTCGTTGCCGCTGCTGCCCAGCCGGATGAAGCACCCCTTCCAGTGTCCGCGGTTGTGCTGCAGCAGCGCAGCGCGGGGGTCATGCATGGCCTCAAGGGGGTGTTGATCGGCCACCAATCGTGGCGGCCAAAACGGTCAGGCGTGATGCATCCAAAACGGAAGGCCGCCCCTTCCGGATGGAAGAGACGGCGTGACTCGCTCGTTCTCGCATGGTTTCACTCCATCAGGTCGGGATGAAAGAAGGAGTGCGAAGCAACTGGCTGCGGCGTCCCTGGGGCCATGACGTCCAGAGGTGGGGCTGATGCGACTCCGGGGCACCTGCGGCGGTGCAATGGAGTGTCTATCGACGTGGCGCTCCTGATGTCTGCCTGTCGAAGGACCAGCCGCACGGATGGGTGGAAACTGTTGGAGCAGAGGGCCGGAAAGTCAGAAGACTTCTGGAATCTGGTTGGGTGGAGTGTCGGCTGTCATCAACGCCTCCGATCTCGATGAGCACAGTTTTGGTGTCGCTCGCTACAAAAGCAATGAGCATGAAGGCGTATTGCCTGATCCAGGTGTATCCCTGGAGAGTGAAGATGGCGTGCCTGGTTCTGAGATGAGGCCACTGGCTGTTCGAACGTTGTCGGATGCTGCAGCTCTGGGAGCAACGGTTTTGCTTGCTTCCTGCACGGGTGGAGAGGCTCTGCAGCGTTTTGAGTTCAAGGCCGATGCGATGGGTTCCCAGATGGCGACAGTGGATGTGCCCGCAGGTGGAGAGCTGAGTTTCTGGAACAGTCTTGATCTCAGCTACGAGCAAGGAAGTTCTGTGGTGTTCAGGGTCTCCATCCAGCCGCAGGATGCGCCCAGTCCCACAGAGGCGGAGTGTGATGCGCTCGACCCGTCGATGACGTTGATGTAAACGAAGACGCAGCTGCAGGATCGTGTCAATCAATCCTGGAAAGTGGCTCGAATGCGCTGTGGATACGGTCCCGTCGCCGGGGATCAACGGCTGCAAGTCACCGCGGTGCCCGTTCTGTCCGGTTCGGTTGAGATCAGGCGACTGGTTCTCGAATTGAAGCGCTGAGTTTTACGCTCCGGGCCAATAAGACAGCCCCTGAGGCTCGCGATGCATGGCTTTGCAACTTCACTCGGCTGAGTTTCTGCATGACGACGGACTCACATATTGCATCCGGCGTGAGTCGCTCGATCAGGACTTCACGATCTATGAGAAACGAGATGGTGATTGGGTTGATTGTGGTCTTGACCAAGCTGTGAAACACCTCAATTTTGCTGAGTTCAAGCGCCTTGGATTGCTGATCAAAACGATCATGGACGCTGACCGCTGGGTCGCTTAGTTGATTGTTGAGGTGTCGAGCGGTGGAGGAGTTGCGTCTGCCGCTGTCTGGACAACCGACCCTGTTCCGGCGGTTTTCCCCCTGTGAAGATTCCGGTTGCTGTAGGAGTCTTGTTGCGGTTGAGAAGTTCATGAGAGCACCAGTTCCTGAGGTGAAAACCTTGGGAACTTTTTTATGAAGCGCACGTGTTTTTCCAGTGCTGGCAGAAGACGATGGAGTCTTGCTGCTGCACAGCCCCTTGCTGGAACCGGAGCTGATAACGCCACTGACCGCCCTCAGGGTTGATGAAGCCGGTCGTCTCACTTATATCGGGCAAGACGGATGCCGGCGTGTGATCGTCGGCGAACCTGATCTGCTGGACAGACTCACGCAGAATGATCCAATCATTGATGAACAGTGAAGCTGAGCGGCTTGATTGGGTCGTGTTCATGTTCATCGATCAACAGCTTTGATCCCCAGGGTCTTGACGGTGACGTTTAAGTAGGGAAAGCATTTCACCCTTCCATGATTAAGGGCGTCTTTGGGTTTCTGAAGTCGTTGTTTTTCGGAGAATCCGATCAACAAATTGCCGCGGATGATTCTCAATCTTTGAAGGAACGAACCCTTCAGGCGGTTGCCTCCGATCAGCATGATCTGGTTCACAAGGGGCCACGAGGAGGCCTCTACCGCCTCGACGCCAACGGCCGCAAGATCTATCTCAGGCAAAGCTCCCAGGCCGCCGGCAAGCCACGCCGAGCCAGGCGCCGTCGGCACAATTCCTCCAAGGCGTCCTGACAGCTTGCGCAGAGTTGTTCATTAGCGTTGTTTCACGCTCACCAGCAACCCGTCGCGAGGGGTCGGGCTGGGAATCTGCTTCAACGAGAGGTCTTGATCGGGTAGGAGTTGTAGCTGCAACCTCTGGATCAGCCCCACAGTCATCAGCCTGATCTCCAGTTCGGCCAGGGCCTTTCCAAGACAGACCCGCTCACCACCTCCAAAGGGCAGCAGGGTTTGATTGAACGATCCATCCAGATGGCGCTGCGGCCTGAATGCAGCGATGTCGCTGGTCTCCTCTGCAGTTCTGGAACCCAGCACCACCTGAATCACCCGATCCTTGGGAATCTCCACATCGGCCAACCAGATCGGCTGCAGATTGCGGCGAAAAAAGCCTCCCACCGGTGGCGTCAGCCGCATCACTTCCAGAACCGTGGCATCCAGGCGGGGTGATCGATGCGAGGCTTCGAAAGGCCAGGGTGATGACAGCAACTCCGGCAGCAGCCACTGCTCCACGTCCGGGTTGAGTAGCAAAGCACGGAACAGACAGCTCAGCGATGATGCCGTTGTCTCATAACCTGCGAACAACAGCAGCAACAACTGCTCCACGAGGTCGTCGTCATCCAGCGGCATGTCGACTTCATCGAGCCCGCCACTGAGGAGATCCAGCCCACCCTGGCTGGAGTCGCTGTGTTGCAGCACCGTTTTGAGGCGGGCGAGCAACCGCTCCCGCGCAGCCAGTGCCCGGGCAAAGGGAGTTCCCGGTATGGCCAGTGGAATGGAGAACAGGGCCTGGGTCCAGATCTCGAAATCAGCGAACAGAGCATCGCGATCGCTGGCGTCCAGCCCAAGCACGGTCGTGGCGATCACGGCGAACGCGAAGCGTCGCATCCTGGTGGCCAAAGGCTGCGGAGTCTCAGACTGCTGCAGCTCAAGGATCAGTTCCTCGATCAAACCCTGGATCGATGGGGTGTAGCGGCAGAGTGCGCCGCTGGAAAACAGCTGCCCCACCACGCGGCGGCGGGCTTTGTGAGCGGGGCCGCTGCGGTTGGCCAGCGACCGGCTGCCGAGCAGTTGACGCACACTTTCGGGCCACCAACCCTCGAGGACTGCTCCCTGCTTCAACAGATCAGTAATCGCCCGTTCACCCTGGATGAACACGATGCGCTGAGCCAGCAGGCGGGTCTCAAAGACATCGCCATGGGTTGCAAAGCGTTTGCTGGCGAAGCCAGGGTCACTGAAGAAGTCGAGCGTCTCCCTGAGGCCCGTGACAGCACCGGTGCTGGGACATGTCGCGACGCTCATGGAAGCTGATTGGTTGCCACGAGAACCTATCGGCCTGGCTCAGATCTGTGGGTCAAGTGCTGTCGTTGATGGCCGCCTGAAGACGCGTGAACTGAGGATCAGGGCGATCAGGAATCCCAGGAACTGCACCATCACCACCGAGGGGCCTGAGGGAAGGTTGGTGAGTCCGGATGCCAACAACCCCAGCAATGCGCAGGTGCCTCCCAGGATCGAGGAGACGAAGACGTAGATCGGAAAACGTCGACAAAGCAGGCGACCTGCGCAGGACGGAATGACAACAAAGGCGCTGATCAGAAGCACGCCGACGGCTTTGATCGACACCGCCACAACAACGGCGAGCAGCACGATGAAGGCCAGTCGGTGCCATCGGGTCTGGACACCGACTGCGCCCGCCAGCTCCTGATTCAGGGTGAGCAGCACCTGTGCACGCATGCTCAGGCACAGATAGATCAGTGCAGCGACCAGCAGGATGCTGATCACGATCAGGTCGAGACTGCTGACCCCGAGGATGTCTCCAAACAGCAGCTGGCGAATTCCGCCCCGATAGCTCTCCACCAAGCTGAGAAACAGAATTGCTGCCGCCAGAGACGTTGAATACACAATGTTCAGCAGGGCATCCGTTGGGAGAGAGCTGCGCTCCACCAGCTGATTCACCAGGATGGCGAACACCACCGCAAAGGGGATCAGAACCAGTGTGGGATTCACGCCGATCAGGATTCCCGCCGTGATGCCCAGCAGAGCGGAATGACCGAGGGCGTCGCTGAAAAACGACAGTTCCCTGAGTACGGCAACACTGCCCAGCAACCCCCCAAGCGCTCCTGTGAGTAGACCGCCGATCAGCGCGCGCTGCATGAAGGGTTCGGCGAGAACAAGCGCCAGTGCTTGAGTGTCAACCATGACACTGATGCCTGTACTGAACCATGTTGGGTCCATACAGATCAACGAGTCGTTCAGGAGTCAGGGTGTGGTCCGGTGAACCACTGCAGCAAAGGCGACGATTCAGTCCCAGAACCTGATCGCTGCTGCGACGCACCATGTCGAGATCGTGAGATACGTGCAGAACGGTCCATCCCTCCTGACGCCGCAGCTCAAGCAGCAGCTGCTGAAAGCGTTCGTTCGATGGCACATCAAGACCTGCCTGTGCTTCATCGAGCACCAGGAGTTGACGGGGCCGAACTACGCAGAACGAGAGCATCACGCGTTTGAGCTGACCTCCCGACAGTTCACTGAGAAGACGGTTGCGCAGATCGATGCAGCCGGTGCGATCCAGGGCTTTTTCAACGGCAGTGCTGCGTTGGCGATGTTGCTGCCAGGGCCAGCGTGGTCCTGGCGGGTCAAACCCGAAGCCAACGAATTCGGCCACGCTTAAGGGGAAACGACCCTGCAAGGCAAGACTCTGTGGCACGTAGGCAATCTGAGATCTGATCGCACCGGGAAGGTCGCCGTTGGCTGAAAGCTGTTCTCCGAGAATCTGAACGTCTCCTTCCTTTCGTGGCAGCAGCCCGAGCAATGCAGCTACCAGAGTGCTCTTGCCAGCACCGTTAGGGCCAACCACAGCGGTCTCGCTCTCACTCTGAAGCTCGAATGAGACCTTCTCAACTGCAAGGCGACCTGAACGCTCTACCGACAGGTCGCTGACAACCAAAACTGGGTTGAGCATCAAGCGTCAGTCTCCGATGGCCTTAACCAGATTGTTGACGTTGGAACTCATCACCTCGAAGTAAGTTCCCGGCACTTTGGCGGATTCAACTGAGCCTGTCTCCAAGGGGTTGAATTCAACGATATTCACCCCGAGATCTTTCGCCAAGGCATTGAAGGAACGCTTGCCCTCCTGGGGTTCGCTCAACAGGGCCTTCAAGCCGGAGGCTTTGACCTGCGCCGCGACACGCTGAAGATCCGCAGGTCTGGGGTTCATTTCCGGGAGGTCAACCAGATACTCCGCTTTCAGGGAATAACGGCTGGCGAAATAAGGAGCAAAGTCGTGAAAGGCAACAAACGTCTTGCCCTTGTAGGGCTCGAGCTTGGCCATGAACTTCGTGTTCAGCTTTTTGAGCTTGGCGGTGTAGAGCTCTGCATTCTTTTTGTAACCATCGGCGCAACTGGGGTCGGCCTTAACCAGGCCGTCTCTGATGTTTTCAACCTGTTGAACCGCAAGAATCGGGTCAAGCCAGATGTGTGGATTCACTTCACCGTGGCTGTGCCCATGATCGTGACCGTGATGATCGTCCTCCGCCGATTCGATGGTGGCCACCCCGCTGCTGGAGTCAATCACCATTAGATCTTTGTTGTCAGCGGAGCTGATCAGATCATCAAGGAACTCCTCCATGCCGAGTCCGTTTTTGACCAGCACGTTCGCGCCGCTGAGGTCTTTCAGGTCGGATGGTGTGGCCTGAAAGTCGTGGGGCCCCAGGTTGGCTGGGATCAAGGCCGTGACGTCTGCGCAGTCACCAGCCACTGCTTCCGTGAACAGTGTGATTGGCAGAAATGTGCTGACCACTTTCACTCCCTTGCTTTTGCTTGCATCGGTGGTGTTGACACCGGGAGCACCGCAGGCCATCAGGCCAAGCAGGAGCGACATTGCACTCAGACGCGAAAACAAAGAAGCCATTCAGTTTTGAAAGCCAGGATGGGTTTGAGGATCAGAGCTCAATGGAGCTCGGCTTGCGAGAATGGTAATCATTATCTCGTCGGTTGCTCAAGGTCATTAGCCTGAGGCAAAAGAGCCTATGCAGTCGATGTATCAAAAAATACCTGTTACGATTCTGACCGGCTACTTGGGTTCCGGCAAGACAACATTATTGAACAAAATATTAAGTGAAGAGCACGGCAAACGCATTGCTGTGATTGAGAATGAGTATGGCGAAGTAGGCATCGATCAAGGGCTTGTGATCAACGCTGATGAAGAGGTCTTTGAGATGTCCAATGGGTGCATTTGTTGCACTGTTCGAGGTGATTTGATCCGGGTTCTTGGCAACCTGATGAAGCGACGCGACAAATTTGACTACGTCTTGGTTGAGACAACTGGGCTTGCTGATCCTGGGCCAGTTGCGCAGACATTTTTTATGGATGATGAGATCCGTGATGAATTTACGCTTGATGGAATTGTCACGCTAATTGATGCTGCGCATATTGATCAACAACTTGAGCGAAGCAATGAAAGCTCTGAACAAGTGGCGTTTGCTGATGTGTTGATCCTCAACAAATCTGATCTTGTCCCTGAGCAATCACTGGTGAAGCTGGAGTCACGCCTGCGTGACATGAACACTATGGCTCGTGTGGTGCGCAGCACTCAGGCTGAAGTTCCTGTTGAGACGGTGCTGAATCTGAGCGCTTTCGATCTTGACCAGATTCTGGAGCGACGCCCCACCTTTCTTGAGCCGGAATATCCCTTTGAGTGGACCGGTGTCTACCAGCTTGATCCAGGGAACTACCAGATGACTCTCGAGGATGGGCCAGACCCTGAGATGTCTCTGGTTGCCATCCCCGGGCAGAAAGCTGATGAAGACGCACTGAAGCAAAGCGCCGAGCAGTGTGTTCGGCTCTTCGCCCAGGCCGCGCAATCCCTCAAGCCAGGCGATTCGATCGCTGCCAATCAACATCTCAGTCTTGAGTTGGAGTCGAAGGGAGCGAAATCGTTTCTGTTTGATGTCAAGAACGAAGAAACGATTGGCTTCTATGCCCAGCACACGGCAGAAGAATTCGACCTGAAGATCATCAAAGCTGGGCAAGCGGTGAGCCCGATCAAAGAGCGCGTCTGGGTTGCAGAGCACGAGCATGACGATGAGGTCGGTTCCATCGCCATAGAGCGTCAGGGCAATGTTGATCCTGAAAAGCTCAATCAGTGGATTGGAACACTGCTGGCTGAAAAAGGCGTTGATATTTTCCGGACCAAGGGGTTCATCAGTTACAAGAACGAATCCCGCAGAGTTGTGTTTCAGGGGGTTCATATGTTCTTCACAGCCAAGCCGGGGCAGGAGTGGGGAGATGCGCCGCGCTGCAATCAGCTTGTGTTTATCGGCCGTAATCTTGATGAGGCCCAGATGCGCAAGGACTTTGACGAATGCCTGATCTGAAGACGTTTGCCCCCCAGGGCATGCTTCATGAGGGTTGGACTGCCCAGGTTGATGACTACGCGCTGGCCTGTGGATGGACGGGCAACGGAGACAATCTGCTGGTCGGTGATGTTGCCGGTGGACTGTCTCTCTTTGACGGCAAAACCGGCGCACTGATCTGGGCCAAAAACAATATTCACCAGGGCGGTTTACTGGCTCTGGCGATTCATCCGAAAGGGGATCGTTTCGCCACGTCCGGACAGGACGGATGTGTCCTGATCTGGGATAGTCAGCAGGGGGAAATCCTGCACTCAATCAAGCCTGGGCGAGGCTGGGTTGAGCATCTGGCTTGGTCAGGCAGCGGCGACATGCTCGCTGTTGCCGCATCAAAAAATGTTCACATCTATCACCCTGATGGTGTTGAACAATGGTGCACTGAGGAACACCCCAGCACCGTGAGTTCGATCGCCTGGTCGAAGCCCGATGAGCTCGCCAGCGCTTGTTATGGGAAGGTCAGCTTCTTTGACACCGCCAGGCAACAAGTTTCGCAGGAATTGAAATGGCAGGGATCACTGGTCTCCATGGTGCTGAGTCCCGGCGGAGACATCGTGGCCTGCGGCAGCCAGGACAATTCCGTGCACTTCTGGCGCCGATCAACTGGCAAGGATGCTGAGATGACCGGCTATCCAGGCAAGCCCAGTCAGCTGGCGTTTGATCAAAGCGGTCAGTTTCTGGCCACCGGTGGCAGTGATCAGATCATTGTCTGGAACTTTCAAGGTGATGGTCCTGAAGGATCACTGCCGGGTCAGCTTGTGCTTCATCCCGAACCGGTGTCCACACTGGCTTTTGCTCATGAAGGACGGATTCTGGCCTCAGGTGCAAGGGATGGATCGGTGTTTGTCTGGCTGCTTGATCACAATGGTGATGGCAATCCGCTGGGAGGAGCCTTCACTGCTGAGAAGATCAGCGCGGTGTGTTGGAAGCCAGATGACACCGCATTGGCGGCGATTGACTCCAATGGGCGAGTCTCTGTGTGGCCATTCAAAATTCGTGGCTGATCTCTGATTCAGCCCTCTGTTGGGCATGTTTGAACTTCCCCGACCGATTCAGCGCAGCATTGTCCGGCATGTGCTGGGTCGAGAATTCCGTATTGCACAAAGAAAGGTCCACAGGTTTTTGGGTGGCCAGAGCTGGGCTGCACGCTCGGACTCCCTGCTGATCAACCATCTGAAGTTCAGTCATCGGTCGTTGATTCTTCGTCCCTTGCCAGGAGTGGATCTTCAGCTTCAGCACAACAAGCGCAGGAATCTTGAGCTGGCTATTGCCCGATTAGACCGAGTTGTGTTGCGGCCCGGCGATACATTTTCAGTGTGGAAGCTGGTGGGTCGGCCGACCAGAAGCAAAGGCTATCTCGATGGATTGGTTTTAAAACAGGGAAGGATTGCTCAAGGTCCGGGAGGGGGACTTTGCCAACTGGGGAATCTTTTATTCTGGATTGCAGGGCACAGTCCACTCACGATCAGCGAGCGATGGCGCCATGGGTTTGATGTTTTTCCTGATGTGAATCGATCGATTCCTTTTGGTGCTGGAGCAACATTGGCTTACAACTATGTCGATCTGCAGTTGACCAATCACACGGCCTATTGCTTTCGCATTCACTTATGGCTGGATGAGACGCATTTGCATGGTGAGCTCTTCTGTGACACCAACTATTCATCGACTTACTCCCTGGAAGAGCGTCATCACCAGATCAAGCAACAGATCTGGGGCGGCTATTCCAGGCACAATCAGATTTTCCAGATCCGGCAGGATCTCGATGGTTCCAGCTCAGACAGGCTGCTGGTCGAAAACCATGCCCTCATGATGTACGAGCCGTTGTTGACAGCAGCTTGAGCCAGGAGGTGTGGATGTGGCTAGCTAGTTGAAGTGACCTGTCTCTCTGCCCATGGACTGGATGCTGCTGCTGTTGATTGCCGCTTCACATCTGGCCAGCGCCTTCCTGGCCGCGACGATTGCGCGGCAGAAGGCTCGCAACAGCCGGATGTGGTTTGTTGCAGGCTTGCTGTTCGGGCTGCTGGGGCTGATCGCCGCTGCGGGTCTCCCCGATCGTCATCAGATCGTTTTTCTGCGCCATCTCGCTGAAGCGCAGGGATACAGAAATAGACGTGGATCTGGAGGCCAGGCAGGTCAGTCACAACGCTGAAACCCCCCGAAGCTGTTCAGCCTGACTTGCTTTTTGAGCTGTCTGTTCAGCTGCGCTGTCATGCCAACACCTGTTGCACTGAATCATTGGATGTGGCGACCTGTGGACTCGCGTTGCTTGTTCAGCAGCCCTGGGTGATTTCCTGGAGTGATCGATTCGTTTCTTGTCTTGGACCCTCTGCTGATCACTGCCCTGTTGCTGGTGGCCACCGCTTTTGCCGCCTGCGCCGGTCTGCTGATCGCTCTTTTGGGGTTGCAGCGGGTGTTTTCGATCGCCCCCTGTCTCGAGACAGCGCCTGAGCTTGATCCAGCGGACACCTCGCTGTGTGTGGTGATCCCCGCCTACAACGAAGCCGACAACATCGGTCCCTGTCTAGCCAGCGTGCTTGCCAGTGACACTCCATGCCGTGACTGGCAGGTGCTGGTGGTGGATGACGACTCCACGGATCTCACCACCGAAACGGCAATGCGCACAGCGACTGAGAGCAACGCTGCTGAGCGGCCGTTTGAACTGCTCAGGGCCGGACCCCGTCCAGCCGGTGAGCGCTGGGTGGGCAAGAACTGGGCCTGCACCCGGGCCATGGAGCAGGTGAGCAGCCACTGGGTGCTGTTCATTGATGCCGATGTGCGTCTGCAGCCCGAGGCCTTGCGCCGTGCACTGGCTCAGGCGATCAGGGAAGAGGCGGATCTGTTCAGCCTGGCGCCGCGGCTTGGCTGCGGCTGCCTGGCGGAGTGGATGGTGCAACCGATCATGGCCAGCCTGCTGGGGCTGGGGTTTCCCATCGAAGCCACCAACGACCCCGCCTCAGAGGTGGCGTTCGCAGCAGGGCCCTTCATGCTGTTTCGCCGCAGCGCCTATGAGGCCATTGGCGGGCATCGCGCCCTCGCCTCAGAGGTGGTGGAGGATCTGGCTTTGGCAAGGGGCATCAAGGGGGGTGGCTTCCGCTTGCGCTACCTGCTCGGTCTGGATGCGGTGGATCTGCGCATGTACTCCGATCTGCCATCGCTCTGGGAGGGGTGGACCAAGAACTGGTTGATCGGTCTCGATCGCGACGTCGCCAAGGCACTGGCTGCCGCCGGTGTGGTGGTGCTGATGTTCAGTGCTCCCTGGCTGCTGCTGCCCTCGGCGCTTGTGCTGCTCTGGCTGTTGCCCCAGCTATCGCTCTGGTGGCTGCTGTTGTCGGGTTTGTCATTGCTTGGGATTGGGCAGCAGTTGGCACTGCGCTTCTGGCAGCGCCGGCGCTTTGATGTACCGCTCACCTATTGGTGGCTGATGGGTGCCGGCGGCCTGCTGCTGGGGGCGATCGGACCGGTGTCGGTGTGGCGCACGCTCACCGGCCGCGGCTGGACCTGGAAAGGTCGTCAGCTGGCCTGATCAGAGCCCGTCTTCGAGCACCTGGGCTGGTTTCAAGGCGTCTTGCCCAGACTCCCTGCTCTCTGCCTGCCAGGCCTCCAGCACTTCCGGGAAGTGCTCTTCAATGCAGCCGTCGCAGATGCCATGGGAGAAGTTCAAGGTGCTGCGTCGGGCCAGGTATTGATCGAGATGCACCCAATCCCCACGCTCATCCTTGGCTTTGCGGCAATAGCTGCAAGTGGAGATGATTCCCGAAGGCTTGGTTTCGGAGCAGAACGATTCGAGCAGATTGAACGAACGTTTTCTTAGATCAAGGAATGACACCACTTGTCGAGATAGGGCTTGCATGATCTGCAGCTGGTTTCCTGAGAGCTGGCTGGGCTTGCGGTCGATCACACATAGCGTTCCGATTCGATGCTCTGCTTCGTTGTTGAGCGGAAAGCCGGCGTAGAACCTGATTTTTGGATCGCCGCAGACGAGCGGGTTGTCCACAAAACGCTCGTCGCGAAGCGCATCGGTCACGATCAGGGGCTGGTCGCTGTGGATGGCATGGGCGCAGAACGACCAGTCTCTGGGGGTTTCCTCGGCCTCGATTCCCACCTTCGATTTGAACCACTGCCTGTCGCTGTCCACCAGGCTCAGCAGTGCAATGGGGGCCTCGCACACCAGTGAGGCCATGTGCGTGATGTCGTCGTATGACTGCTCAGGGCGAGTCCCGAGAATCCTGTATTCACTGAGGGCCTTGAGGCGTTCCTGTTCGAATTCAGGGATGACAGCAGTTTTCATCGCCTGACTCATTCCCCAACAACGTATGCGCCATTGCGATATTCACTGCAACCGGCAATGGAAATTCACGGCGGAGATGTTGGTCTGTGAAGTTTCAATAGGAATGAATGAGATCGTAGGCCTCTGCAGTGATCCCCCGATAGGGAGGCAGTCGCTGAGCCTGGCTCCAGGTTCCGCTGTTTAGACGCGGCTGTAGCCAAGTCGGCTTTCGTAGATCTTCAGCGGCAGACCGAACGATTTCATCAGGGCGCGGCATTCAGCGCCGACCGTGCCGTACACCTCCACGCTGAAACCATCACCCAGCTCGGCATGTTTCTGCAGGTACTCCTGCACCGGCGGGTTGCTCACATGGGCGGAGAAGGCCGCATCATTGGCATACACCTCCGACCAGACGAAGGCCTGGGGATCGTCGGGGTCCTGATCAAAGGTGTGATGCAGCATGCCCGGCTCACTGGCCTGGACGGCGGCATCGGTGGCTTCGGCAAGCTTCAGATAGGCGTCCACGCAGCCCGGTTTCACATGAATGCGGGCCAGCAACATGAACGGTGTGGATGCATCAAATCCGGCCATCACTTCACTCTGGAGTGATTGATTTTCGCCTGAACAGGGTCCGCTGACTGAATCAAGGTCACACTGAACAAGGTGTCTGTTTTGACCTCCGAATCCATGCGTAAGTTCGTTCTCCCCGCCCTGGCGGCAGCCTCTGTTCTGGTCGCGGGTGTTGCTGGCTGCTCCAATCGGGGAAGTGAAACCACCCAGGCTGCTGCGCCTGCAGAGCCCGCTTCAACTGAAGTCAAGATCGAGGAGGTGTTCAAAGGCTCGAAGACGCTCAACGGCACCGCTCTGAGCTACCCCGAGGGCAATCCGGAGCTGCGCCTGTATCGGGTGGAGATTCCTGTGGGCGGCAAGATTCCTGTGCACACCCACCCGGCTCCGATGCTGGTGCATGTGCAGGGCTTCGAATCCGGGGATCTGCTCAACACGCGGCTTCAGCCGGATGGCACGGAGGTGAGCAGTGTGTTCAAGCCCGGTGAAAGTTTCATCGAAGGCTCCGAGGAACCTCATTTCGTGCAGAACAACAGCGACAAGCCCACGGTCGTGTGGGTGATGGTTGCCTCGGTGGAGGGGATGCCCACCACTGAGTGGGACGAATGAATCGCTGAGCGCTTCAGCTGAGTTCAGGCCCGGGTGGCTTCGATCAGGCAGAACGGGGGTGTGGCCATGATCGCCGTCCAGTAATCGGCTCCCAGCGCCTCCACCCCTTCTTGAGCCAGAACCGGCTGCGGCCAGCGCACCTGTTGCAGGCCGCAGCCCTCCATCAGCATCTGCATCACCTCGCGGCTGATGTAGTAATCGGTGAGCTCGAACACACCACCGTCCTCGAGCTCGAAGCGGTAGTGGATCCCGGCACCCTCCACCAAGGGGCCATCGATGCTCTTGCTGTAGCCGTAGGGGCGGCCCGCCTCGAAGTTGGACGGAGGGTCGTCTGGGTTGTTGTTGAGCGCAACCAGTCGCCCTCCGGGGCGCAGCAGATTGCTGACTGTGATGCACTGGGCCCGCAGTTCCTCGCGGTTGCGGGCGTGATTGAACAGGTAGCCGGCGAACACCAGATCAACGGGGTCCGCCAGGGTCAGATCGCCGGCATCACCGACCCGGTAGTCGATGCCGACGGGATGGCTGCGTTCCTGGGCTCGTGCCAGCTCCACCATGTCGGATGAAAGGTCAACCCCGAGCACCTGCGCAGCACCAAGCTGCTTGAGCAGGCGGCTGTAGTGGCCTTCGCCGCAGCCCAGATCGAGCATGGTCTGGTTGCTCAGATCTCCGAGCAGGGCCAGCGCGGAGGGCTGTTCCAGGTAGGTGCGCCAGGGTTGGCGCTTGGCTGTCTGATAGCCGGCGGCATGTCCCTGGTAGTCGCTCACGCTGCCGAATATGTGGGCTTCCAGCCTATGAGCGCTGTGATCAGGGTCTTCAGGGCTGCGTCTGCGGCACCAGGTCGATCACCACGGCGGTGGCTGGTTGGTCGGAGTCGTTTCTCCAGCCGTGCAGCACACCGGTGGATTCGAAGACGGCCTCTCCGGCCTTGCGCTGGATGGCGCGGGGACCTGTTCCGTCATCACGGATCTCGACCAGGGATCCATGGATCAGGTAGGCAACCCCGGGTCGTTGCTGATGCTGATGCCAGGCCACTGATCCACCGGGAGCAATCGTGATGCGCCTGGTGCGCAGCATCCGGCCTTGCATTGCGGCGAATTCCCTGGAGAGATCCAGGCTGCCCAGAGACTCCACGCTCACCTTTTGGGTGGTGGAGGGTGCATCACGGGGCGCTGGGCGTTGTTCGCGGGCGGGCGTCACGGTCGTGGAATCGTGGTTCCCGTGAGCCAGGGCCGCGCCTCCCGGAACCAGCAGGCCGGTGAGGGCGATCAGCGACAGAACGGTGGCTCGCATGGCTTCGCTCGATTTGGTCACTATTGTTTCAACCACTTCCAAAGCGGTGCCTGTGACCGCTCGATCGACATGATTACCCCCGTTTCGCCCAGCCGGGTTCTGGATTTTCTGGGCCGCGTTTTCATCGCAGCCGTGTTTGTGAATGCGCTGCCCGGCAAATTCACCGACTTCGCCGGTAACGCCGCTCGAATCGCGTCCAAGGGCATTCCCGAGCCGTTGGCGAATGTGCTGCTGTTCGCAGCAATTCTGGTGTTGATCGCCGGTTCGATCCTGCTGGTGTTCGGCGCCGACACGATCCTGGGCGCCTCTCTGCTGCTCGTGTTCCTTGTGCCCACAACCCTGGTCTTCTATGCGTCTCCCTTTCAGGCGGTGCCGTTTCTGATGAACCTGGCCCTGATCGGCGGTCTGATCCTGGCGATCACCCGGTCAACAGCCAATGCTGCGCCCAACTTCCGCAAGGTGCGCTCCAAGGCCTTCGACAGCATCCGCTGAACGACCTCTGCTGTATGCGGTCTGAGTGTTCAGGCCAGAAAAACCCCCACGCTTTGGTGGGGGTGACAGACGGATGTTCAGAGCTTCACTCGTCGAAGACTTTGCACATCGGTGAGCCGGGATGGGTATCGCAGATCTCGTCGAGCACCTTGTCGCGGTGACGGCTGTCGGGGTTGTTCACGCCCGCATCCTTTTTGGGATCGAACTCTTCGGTTGTGTGCTTTTCGTTGGTGCCGTAAGGGAGCTCATACTCCTCGAACTTGTGCTTGCCTTCAGACATCGCGCAATTCCTCCTACAGAACGAATTCCTTAAGTCCAGACCTTAGAGAGCCTGGAGGAGGAACTGAGCAACTTTGGCAATTCTTCCGTTGAGCTCAGCGTCCGGAGGTGCGCATCGGTCTGCGTTGGACGCGCAGGCGCTGGGGGATTTCACTGGCGCTGGGCAGTTGCAGCTGAGCCTCAGCCCAGTCCTGCATCAGTGCTTCCAGCAGGGATTGACGATCGCCGAACAGCCGAAGCATTGTCCTTGCATCTGAGATTCACTCGCAACAAAGCATGGCCGTTCTGCTTGGAGCAAGTGATTCTCATTAGCGTTCACATTGTGTTGCGCGAGAATTTCTTCAGCACCATCTCTTCAGCTACACAGCAGGCCTATGCGTCGACGCTCCCTTCTGGCGCTCGCTCTGACCGCTGGATCAGCCGTTGGAGCGAAACTGATCGGTGGGTGTGCCAAGCCCAAAACCAGTCACCGTCTCACAGGAATCAATCCAGCTACGGGAACATCAACTGCCATGGATTCCACACCGCTGACGGGGTCGTTCCGCCTTGAATTGATCAGCAGGCACAACATCCGTGATCCAGGCCTGGGCCTGAAAGAACCCTCGGGTCTCAGCCTGAATGCAGATGGCACGGGCCTCTACACCGTGAGCGACGACACCAAGGCCATCTATTGCATGGATCTCGAGGGCCGGGTGTCGAGCAGTGAGATGTTGTTGATGAGCGTGTTGGGTCTGGAGGGCCTCGCTCTCAGCAGCGACGGCCAACAACTGTTCGCGGTGCAGGAAGACAGCAACACCGTGATCAGCGTTGATCTGGCCAGTGGCCGCGAACTGCAGCATCGCTCCCTGGCTGAGATGGCCAATTACGCCAGTGTTGCGATGCACTTCCCGAGCGAGCCGGATAACAAGGGCCTGGAGGGCATCACGGTGAACAGCACCAACCAGCATGTGTTCGTGGTCAAGGAAGGACGACCCGGGCTGCTGATCGAACTCGATGCTGAATGCAGCACGATCTTGTCGTCGCGTTTGCTGACGACGGCGAACGGCTTCTCCCACCCGAAGCTGGGGCCTCGCAAGCTCGACTTTTCGGGGCTGAGCCACGACAGTCAGCGCGACACGCTCTGGATTGCCAGCGACAAGGGACAGTGCCTGTTTCATTACGACTGGAACCGCGATCAGGTGCTGCAGCGCCTGGATGTGCGGCTCAATGACGGCGGTCAATCCAAGCGCGTGCGTAAAGCCGAAGGCATCGCCGTGGATTCAGAACGTGGCAGGGTTTATGTGGTGAGCGATCGTGACGCCGAGCTCTACGTGTTCCAGCTTCATGGCTGATCCTGCATCCCAACGCGTTTTGCTGACCGGAGGAAGCTCCGGCGTGGGTTTTGAGGCGGCGAAAGTTCTCAGTGCCCAGGGGCATCAGCTCACGATTGTCTGTCGCAACCAGGCCACGGCCGATCAGACGCGCAGCTTGCTGCCGGGTTCTGTTCACACCCTGATCTGCGACCTGGCGGATCTCGGGGCCGTTGCCTCGATCTGCAGCCAGCTTGTGGATCGCGGCACGCCGTTGGATGCGCTGGTGCTCAATGCCGGTCTGCAATACGCCGGTGCCTCCGAGGCGCAGTTTTCGGCGCAGGGCATCGAGCTCACCTTTGCGGTGAACCAGCTGGCCCATCAGCTGATGGCAATGCGGTTGCTGCCGCTGTTGCACCAGGCCAACAGCCCGAGGGTGGTGATCACCGCGTCGGAGGTGCATAACCCCGGCAGCGGTGCCGGCAAGGTGGGCAAGCCTGCGGATCTCGGCGATCTGGAGGGACTGCGTGCCGGGGCGGGCTTCGCAATGGTGAATGGCAGCCCAGGCTTTGATGGCAACAAGGCCTACAAAGACAGCAAGCTCTGCAATGTGCTGATGGCGCGGGAGCTCAACCGGCAGCTGGAGGGCGCTCTGCCGGTGATCGCCTGGAGCCCCGGTCTGGTGATCACGCGCAACAGCGGTGGCTTTTTCCGGTACAACAAGCGCAGCAATCCACTGGGCATGGGGGCGTTTGCGTTTGTGGCCCGCGATCTGTTGCGGATCACCGAATCGCCCGAAAATGCCGGTCGCTTGCTGGCGCAGCTGGTCTGCGATCCGGAGATCAACCCGGGGTTCAACTATTTCACCAACAAAGTGGTGAGCTTCGGTGGGCATCGGCTGGAGCCCACCGACACCAGTGCTGAAGGTGCTGATCTGCAGAAGGCCAGGCAGCTGTGGCAGCTGTCGGAGCAGTTGATCTCCCTAACTTGAGCGCACGCACAGCAGCTTCATGGTCGAAACGGGTTCTTCAGCGCAGCAGCAATCGCACGTAGTGGTGGTCGGCGCCGGTTGGGGCGGCTGGGGTGCCGCCAAGGCGCTCTGCGAAGCCGGCGTGCGCGTGACTTTGATCGATGGGATGGCGGATCCCAGCGGCAGTGAGCCGATCACCACCGAGAGCGGCAAGCCCTTCGAGGCCGGCACCCGCGGCTTCTGGAAGGACTACCCCAACATCAATGCACTCACCGATGAGCTGGGGCTCGGTTCGATCTACACCGACTTCACCACCAGTGCGTTCTGGTCGCCGGATGGGCTGGAGGCCACCGCACCGGTGTTCGGTGATGCGCCACAGCTGCCCAGTCCGGTGGGGCAGGTGCTGGCCACGGTGAAGAACTTCAAGCGACTGCCGCTGCCGGATCGGCTCAGCATCGCCGGCCTGCTCTACGCCATGCTCGATCTCAACCGCAGTGATGCGGTGTACCGGAGCTACGACGCCATCGATGCGCTGACGCTGTTCAAGCAGCTGCGCATCAGTGATCGCATGATCGACGATTTCCTGCGGCCCACGCTGCTGGTGGGCTTGTTCAAGCCGCCGGAGGAGCTCTCGGCGGCGGTGACCATGGAGCTGCTCTATTACTACGCCCTGGCCCACCAGGACTCGTTTGATGTGCGCTGGATCCGCTCCAAAAGCATCGCCGAACAGCTGATTGCACCACTCAGTGAACGCTTGCGTGAGCGCCATCAGCTCACGATGCTGGGCGGCACCCTGGCCAGCAAGTTGAATGTCTCATCCGATGGCCAGAGCATTCGCTCGCTGGAAACCCGCAACGTGATGACAGGCAGCAGCGCTGTGCTCGATGACGTGGATGCGGTGGTGCTGGCCGTGGGCGCCAAGGGCATGGGCTCTTTGATGTCGCAGTCGCCGCAGTGCGGCGTGCTGGCACCGGAGCTGGTTCAGGCTGGCACGCTTGGCACGATCGATGTGGTGTCTGTGCGGTTGTGGCTGGATCGCTACGTGCCGGTTGCCGATCCCGCCAATGTGTTCTCGCGTTTCAGTGCACTGCAAGGCTCCGGTGCCACCTTCTTCATGCTCGATCAGCTGCAGAAGCAGTCGGAGCCTGAGCTCTGGGGTGGTGAGACCCCGCAGGGATCGGTAATCGCCAGCGACTTCTACAACGCCACCGCGATCGCCGAATTGAGCGATCAGGCCATCGTCGATTGCCTGATGCAGGATCTGCTGCCGATGGCGCAGCCCGCCTTTGGCGAGGCCAAGGTGGTGGATCAGGAGGTGCGGCGCTATCCGCGTTCGGTGTCGCTGTTTTCACCGGGAAGCTTCAGCAAGCGCCCGCCGCTGGAAACCTCTTTGGCACCGGTGGTCTGTGCTGGCGACTGGGTGCGGATGGGCGAGAGGGAACATGGCGCAAAAGGGTTATGCCAGGAACGCGCCTATGTGTGCGGTCTGGAAGCGGGCAACTCGCTGCTGCGGCGCGGCATCGTGCGTGGCGAGGGTGTGCCCAGAACAAAGCAGCATCCTGTGATCCCGATCCGCTCGGATGAACCGCAGGTGCTGCTGGGTCGTGCCCTCAACAAGCTGGTGATGGATCCGCTGGAGACCCTGGGCATCAACTGGCCCTGGCTGGAGAAGTAGCCAGCGCCGCTGAATTCAGGGCAGAGCCAGGGCGGTGCCTTCCCGGCGTGGGTCGGCCGCCCCATGCCAGCCGCCGTTGATCTTCTGCACCAGAGCAGTGCCGCTGCCAACCCGCTGCTGGCGTGCGGGTTGATCGCTGGTCTGCAGCTGGTCCAGTGGCAGCGGCCAGGGGATCGGTGGATCCTGCTCCAGCACGAGCCGTTGGCCGCGGCTGGAGAGATGGGGCAGGCCCACGCTTCGCTGCGGTGATTCATTCCAGGTCAGCGAGGCCAGCAGCACCCGGCTGAGCAGATGGGGGATGCTGCGGCCTCCTGGGCTGCCGAGTGCCAGCACAGGCTGGCCCTGCCTGAACACCAGGGTGGGCGCCATTGACGACATCGGCCGCCGTCGCGGCAGGCGACGGTTGGCGACCGGTTGGTCGTTGATTCGTGGCGCAAAGGCGAAATCGGTGAGCTGATTGTTCATCACCATGCCGGCCACCAGGTGCCGACTGCCGAACACCGTCTCCACCGAGGAGGTGTAGCTGGCGATGTTGCCGAATTTGTCCACGATCGTGACCTGGGTGGTGCCCTGTTCGCGGCCTTTATCCGGACGGCCGTAGGGGTAGCGACCGATCCCTGGCGGTAGTCCAGGGGTGGGTGCCTTCGTTGGTTTCGCCTGCATGGTTTTGGCGCGGTCCTGGATGTAGGTCGGATTCAGCAAGGCCGCGGCGGGACCACCACCATCGATCGGATCATGCACCCAGTAGAGGCGGTCGGCATCGGCCCAGGCCTGGGCTCTGGCCAGTTGCCGCCAGGTCTGCGGATCAGCGGCGCTGGAGCCTGGCAGATCCGTGGTCTGGTTGAGCAGGGCTAGGGTCTGCAGCAAGCCCATGCCACCACTGCTGGGCGGCGGCATCGTGCAGATCTGGTGCTTCAGTTGCTCGCTGCAGAGCGGTTGGCGGCGCAGCACCGCATAGGAGGAGAGGTCTGTTGGGTTCCAGCCTCGGAAGTCAGGGTCGCCGGCCTGCAGCGTGGCCATCTCCCGCAGGATCTGCCGGGCCAGGGTTCCGCGATAAAAATCAGCTCCGCCGCGCTGCGCCAGTGCTTCCAGCGTGCGCCCCAGCAGCGGATTGCGGAAGGCTTGATCGGCCGGTGGTGGCTTGCCGCCGGGAAGGTAGAGCGCAGTGAATGCTTGGTTGTGACCCGCCCCGATGCGCTGGGCCAGGCTGATTGAACGCAGCAGTCGCGGGCTGGGCAGGAAGCCATCGCTGGCCAGCTGGATCGCCGGTTGCAGCGAGCGGGCCCAGCTCAACCGTCCGAACTGCTGATGGGCCTCCCAGAGCAGCGCCACCGTTCCGGGGATGCCGATGGCATCGAGTCGTGCCGTGGCCTCGCGCCAGGGCAGGGGGTCTCCTATTGGCGTCAGCAGGTCTCCGGGCCGGCTGCGTTGGGGTGCAACTTCGCGCCCATCCAGCACCTCCAGATTTTGTTGCTGGCTGTCCCAATAGAGAAGAAAGCCACCACCGGCGAGGCCTGAGCTCTGCGGTTCAACAACGGCCAGCACGGCCTGGGCTGTAACCAGAGCATCAGCTGCGGTGCCGCCGTTTTTGAGCACTCTCAGGGCTGCTGAACTGGCCAGAGGATTGGCGGTGACCACAACCGCAGAGCCAGCGGCTGTGGAGATGGGCCTGCGGCCTGGGTCGGAGGATTCCGGGTCGTCGCGGCTGACCGGTGCCGCCGCTGCCGCCGCAAGGCTGCCGGCACTCAGCATCAGCAGCAGAGCTCTGAGCAGTGGGGCAGGGCTAGGCAAGTGGAGTCGTTGACTTCGCACACCAGCTTGGTCGCTGCTGAGCGTCTGCGTGGGGGTGTGGATCAGGGCGTTGGATGCACCAGCTTCTGCAGAAATGCTCTTAGCTCAAACACCTTTGCATCGAGATAGGTGATGTTGTTGATGCGCCAGCTGCCCTTGCTGTTGTTCAGCTCGTAAAGCAACCGTTGCGGCGTGCCGCTGGATTGGCCACGCAGGCCAACATCCACAGCTACCTCAGCCTGGATGCTGTTGCCCTTTTCGGCGCTGCAGCCCTTGACCTTGGCTCCGTAGGTCGCCACCTGGGTGTTGCTGAACACGTCGAAATCGAGAAAGCGGCCATCACGCGCGGGAGTGAGTTGTCTGGCCTCCAGCAGCAACTTGAACAGTGATGGTGTGAAGCGCTGGCGCTGGCTGGCGAACGCTTTGTCGGGGTCTTCGTTGCCATCGAATGGCTTCACATGCCATTGGTAGAGACCATCGATCTGATCGATCACGCCTTTGGGGCAGGCTCGATCGGCTGCCGGAACCGCAACGGCGATCAGGCTGGTGGCCAGCAAAGACAGCATCGGTGCGCTTCGGTTGGGGTCAGTCTGGCTGCGACAACCCACCAGGACTGTTGGTTGATTAATCCATTAAAAGTGATCGCCGATTCGTTTCATTTGTCTCCAATCACACCGCATTGCTGATTTCAAGGCGGCATGATTTCTGCACGTTGATGGTCAAGCCGACCAGGACGCGGAATCCAAATAAACGGACCAGTTCAATGAGCCGAAGAGGAATTCACCCCCTTTTGATGGGGTTGGACAAGACCAAGCGCAAACCGATCGAGAAGAAACAGGTTGAACTGTCTGGCTATGAGTCAGCGCAGCGCAAGCGTTTCCTCCGTTCTGAAGCCGAAGAGTCTGAGCAGAGCAAGGCAGCCTGAGGCTGGATCGCTCTGACGGATTGCATCGAGAGGGGGGCGACCTAAGCCGCCTCCGTCCTCATGACGTGGGCGCCCCACCAAGAGCGTTTCCCACTCTCCATTGATGGCAACGGAATTGAGAACAGGCAACTCTGTACAAATGGCCTGATCCAAAAGATCTGACCTCCCATCACTCGGTGAGAAGAGCTCGCTGCAAGTGCTGAAGATCAGCGGCTGGATCCAGGTGCCTGTACTAGGTCGACAGTCCGATTCGGTGGGTCATCGGCACAACGCATGTCGCCTGGATCGATTGCGATAGCTCTCAAGAACCCAATTTTTTCATCTCGCTTTGGATCTCATCCTCGGTAATTGGCTTTGGTCGATCGTTGTAGGAAATGGCTTGCCAGATCAAGGCCAGCCCCCAAAAAGCAATCGACCAAATTGGCCAGAAATCACCACGACCTGACAGTGCCCAGATCACCACAAGCGTGATGTTGGTAATGGCATAAATCCTGAGCTGCCTCTCTAATCCCCTTCGGTGCTTAAGGCTTCCCAGGGCAGCTTCTCTGAGTTCTTGGTCGTTCATCGATTGGATCACCCTTGTATTGACAGCTTTAGCAACGGCCAGATGCCTCCTCGTGATCGAATTTGTCTGCAAACTCCGCAAACGAGTTGCTGATGTCCAATGTGCAGACAATGGTTTGATCATTCGAAGAAATCTCTTTAGCGAGACGAGTTCTGGGGCATAGCTTGTTGAGACATTGGTTCGGTCGTTGGTACCGAGATATCTTTCTTCAGATTGTGCACTGACCAATACGTCACAGCTGCAGCAGCCACGATGAAAAGGACCACTGCAGCTCGAATCATGTGGTGCGTGATGTCTTCGGGATGCCGGGCCTTTTTTTGATCCATTAACAGCAATCAGTCCCAACATCTTTGGAACGAATTGGTGCTGGATGATGCGATTGCTTGAATTCCTCCTTAATTGCCAGGACCACTGCTCTCATGGCTTCGCTCCTTTTTGTTGAGCTGTTCACAACCTTCCCAGCGCCAGCTCCAGGCCATCAATCACTGAGGCCAGGAAGGGCAGATCAAGCGTGTCGATCGTGTCGCTCATCTGGCGATAGTGCGGGTTTCGCATGAACGAGGTGTCTGTCACCATCAGCGCGTTGTAGCCCTGATCCCAGAAGGGGCTGTGGTCGCTGCGGCGTACAGCGGGCACATCGATGCCAGCGCGCGGCACCGGTAGAGCTTTGCTTTTCACGTGTCGCCCCATGGCATGGGTGAGCCTGGAGAGCATCAAGCCAGAACGGGCATTCGCCACCAGGGCAATGAAGTCGCCGCGGTTGCCGTAGAGCCTGCCCATGGCGGGGTGGGGGTAGCTCTGCTGGTCCCTGGTTTAGGCGAGCATCTCCAGACTCACCATTAGCTTGAGCCGTTGCCGATCGGCCTTGAGTTGTTCGGCCAGCACGGTGCTGCCGATCAGGCCCCATTCCTCCAGATCAAAGGCCACCAGCCACACAGGTCGCCGGGGTGGTGCCTTGCTCCAGCGCCTGCCCAGTTCCAGCAGGGCTGCGACTGCACTGGCGTTGTCATCGGCTCCGATCGATTGCAGCGGCCCGTCGTAATGGGCGCCCACCAGCAGCGGCCGGCTCCTGGGGTTGCGGCCGGGAAGTTTCAGGATCAGATTCACGCCCTCATGGCTGCCGCGTCTGAAGCTGTGTTCCTCCACATCGCCGAGTGCCGCCAGCTGTTGGCGCACGTAACTGCGCACGGCCATCAGACCCACTGGATCCCAGCTGGGATGGTGAGGAATGGCGATGGCGTCCAGGTCCTTTCGGCAGGCGGGAGAGAGCAGGGCCATTCCACAAGTCTGATCTGCTTGCTTGGCCGGCACCCAGGCAGGAAAAGCCGCCCCCGACGCCGTTGCAATCTCAAGCAGCGCTTTGAGATCTTCCAGGGGGACAACCCTCTGCTCCGGGTGCGGGGATCTCTATCGCAATCGACCAGGCAGCTGGCTTGTGTATCGCTCAGATACCTGGCACCCAAGCAAATACGACCTACGCGCCATCAGCTCATCACCTCGGGCTGAGCCGGAGCCTTTTAATTTCGCAGGATCAAATGCAGATCCAACGGATGTCCGATCCGACTCAGCCATCGGTTTGGCCGGCCATGTTGCCCACGTTTCTGTTCTTCGGTGGGCTGGCGTCCGCCGCTCTGCTCACCCAGCTAATCGCCTAGCTTCAGCGGCCCATGTGCTGCAAAGCACCGGCTGGAGTGAGGTTCTGTGAATTCTGGGCCGCGTTGCCACGGATCACAGCGAAACTTTCCGGCATGCCGAACTGGGACCAGGTCACCCATGAACCACCGCTGCAGGCCGGCAGGGATGGCTGGCTGGTGAATGGTGATGAGCAGCTGCTGGTGAGGTTTAGCAATGGCCGCTCCACCGCTCATGGTCAGTGGGTGATTCTGAGCACCTATCGCTGGGTGAGGCCTCACCCCCCGGAGCCGCAGAGCCAGAGACGGATGCTTCAGCACAACGCCATCGAGGCTTGGCAGAACATGCAGAAGGTCGGCTGGCGGCGCTGCCGTCCACCGGTGCGCTGAGGCTGTTTTGCAAACGCAAGACGCGTGACAGCGATTTGCCGGGGTTTACTGATCTGCGGGTTGCCATTGAACGGCGAGCCGGTTTGATCCTGGGCAACAGGGCTTTGCCCATGGACCGCGCTCAGAATCTCGCCGGACTTGCCTCCATCGCAGTGGCCAGACAATCCATGGGCGAAGCCAAATGGCAAACCATGGAGAACATGCGCCGGGCTGCCTACATCCATCGCATCGTCGACTGCATGCTCACTGGCCAGGTTGCACGTCTTCCTGATACCTATCGGATCAACCCGGTGTGATCCAGTCATCAGTGCTCAGGCTTCCGGGCTTACCCAATCGGTGGGATGAGCTGCCACGACCACTGGATCAACCAGGCAATGGCCAGCGAATGCAGCACATAAGGGAACTGGTCGCTGAGCTTGGGGAACTGACGCCGGGCTGAACCATCACTGCTGTCTTCAGCCGGGCCCTGGCTCAAGGCAAGGTGGGCGCCCCAGTTCAGCACCAACCAGGCAGAGAGCCACTCCACGAACAGGTATTGATCGAGCCCGAACATCCCCATTGCTCCCTCCTTGATCCAGGGGAACTCTCGCAAAGTTGCGATGACCGGAATTCAGCGGGCGTGAACAACTGAGGATGACCGCGTTGCTGCCGTCGTTATTAGGTTTCGGAGCTCTGATCAAGTCAGCTTGATGTTCATAGGCTGCTCACCACAGGAGCCAATAGCATTGCCAGCCCAGCAGCGCCCAGGGACACCACCCAGGCCAATAATCGTTTGCGCACGGCGAGCCGTCGTGGATCAAGGCCCGTGAGGATCACAACGCTGGCATTGCCAAAAAGCCTGATGGCCACTTTGATCAGGGCTAGAATTAGTAGCCGTCCTTCCATGCTGATCCGCTGCTTGTGCCCCTGAATGACTCTCTGTCCTCTGTAGCCAGGGGAGTGAATCAAGGCTTCCGCCATTGCCTTTGCGGGCTGGCTGGGTTCCGACTAGCCCGGTGCTGAATCGTTCAGCACCGGTCCCACCTAGGCGACCAATCGACCATCAGATTGGACTCACAACCTGGCAATAGCGGCCCGAAAAGCCTTGCATCACCTGAAGCAGCAGCACAGGTGAAATGCATCCAAGCCCCTGAATCATTTGCTGGTGTCATTACGTTCTGGCGCTGTCCCACCAGCGCCCGAACGACCAATCAGCCACCTCTGACTCATTGGACCTCAAAACTGCCACCTCAGCGGGGCCCGTCAATGTGTCGCCGACATCATTTGGCCGATGAATATTGGCTGTCGTAGCTGTTCAATCCCGCTGTGCAGTCCATCAAACCGGGCGACTCTGCTCCTGGACGACCTGGTCGAGAAGGTCCTGAAACCGAACCGTCCAGGGCGGCTGTCCCCTCTTCCGAGAGTCTTCGAGGGGGCATAGACCGATCAGGTCCCACTCGGAGACAGCCATGACAACTGCAACTCTTCTGGCTGATGAGCGCTACTGGCAAGACCTTGCCGCAGCCCAGATGCGCCGTGAACAGCTGGCAAAAGCTGAACGCCTGAACGGACGCTTGGCCATGCTCGGCTTTGTTGCTCTGATCGGCAGTGAAGCCTTGCTCCATCAAGGACTGCTGATGGCGCTGGGTTTTTGATCCGACCCGCTTAGCCAAGCTCCAGGCAGGCCAGCCCGTACACCTCATCCAGCTGCCTAGATGGCATCACGCCGCGGTACATCCGCAGCGTGCGGCCAACGGCCTTGAAACCAAGCTTCTGCAGCAGCGGCGCGGCCAGGGCATTGCCACCCGGTGAATCCATGATCACCAATCCCTGTCTGGCACTGAGCAGATCCATGATCAACAGCTCGGCCAGTTCAGGGGAATCCGCCAGTAACGGGCCGATACGCCAGCCCGCTTCGTTTTTCAGCAGGCATGGTCGGATGCGGGCAAAACCATGGCAGTCCTGCTTGCTGTCAATCAGCGCCGTGACATCACCGGCTGGGTGATGCAGCCAGTCAGACAGAAAGTGCGGTCTGGGGTTGAGTTCACGATCAGCGTCATAGATCTGAACCTTGGGCTCAGGGATGTCATCGCCATGAATCAATCTGAGTCCTTCTGGTACTTCCAGTGATCTGATCTGATTCAAACGAGAGTCAACCTCAAGCTGCCAACGCGTCGTTGTTGAAGCCGGTTGAAACCCCCAGTTTGAGTAATCATCAATCCTGTTTTCTGCTGCTTCGAGCCCAACGCAACTCACGCCATGGAGGTGGTCAAGAGCTTCTCGCCAGAGCTTCACTCCGTAGCCTCGGCCTCTCTGATCCGGGCGCACGATGTAGAGCCCGATAAATCCGTAGGCATGGTTGTAGCGGATGCCTGCGATGCATCCGACCGGATCGTCACCAAGGCAACCCGTCCAAATGCCCTGGCGGTCTGTCTGGCTGTAAATCCCAATATCTCCCGCCCCGGGGGCAAACCCTTCACTTCTCGCCCAGTCGTTGATCACTGGAATGTCAACGGGTTGCACCGTGCGAATTGTGAATTCAGGGTTCATGGCCTCACCCTGAACCGACTACCCTGGTGCTGCAAGCAGGCTTCATGGCTGCTTCAGATTGTTGCAAATGATCAACGATTCATGGTTGATTGATTCCTCGGATCTGTCTGTCGTTGGTGATTGATTTGGCCCGTTTTTTGGCGATCGATCCACAGTGTCGGCATCCAGATTCGAACCGCAAAAATGGTGACCTGTTGCAGGGTTCCAGGTCACCGCTTCAGTTTGATCTGGCCTCCGTTCGGACCTTCGAAGCTGACACTGCCTGATTTGTTGCGTGGCTCGTAAGACGGCCCCCAATTCACTGGTCTGCGGCCCGTCCACCAGGGGCCATTGCGAACGCAACGACCTTGGCCGGCGTAGTGATAGCCAATGGCACAGACGAAATGGTCTTTGCGATGTTTTGGCTTGCAATAACCAGAACCCAGCATCGGTCCTGTTTGAACCCAATGAGCTCCAGGTCCACAGTCTTGAGCGGCCTGGCCTGGCAGCACGCCAACGGTGAATGCCTGCGTTACGGCAAACAAGGCAATGGCAGGTGATTTCAGTGAAAGTATTTTATTGACCCCGATCCCTATACGTTGAACATGATGCGTGTGTTTGTCAGGACTTGCGCTGGATGTTCAGAGCTGTCAACTCCAAATCTGGGAGATGCTGCGCAAGAGCTGCAGCCAGCGATCCATCCCGACATGGCGGCAACCGGCGCGGATCAGGTCTGCTTGTCCAGGCATTGCAGCTGTAGTAGCGATGATCACGCCAGGTAATGCATCGATGACACATGACTGACAATAATTCAAATTCAACCAATAGTTTGATCGAAATTGGGTATCAATAAGTGAGTTGTTTCTTTAGCTTTTGGTTAATATCTTGAAAACATTGACTCAAATGCTTAGCATTCTGCCTTCCTATTATCTTGTTTTTCTTGGCTTGGGCCTTGCTTCTGTGGTTGTTGTTTTATTCACGGCTTTCAGCGAGACCTCAAAGCATGAAATGAGCCGCCGACGTCGGTAAGGACTGGGGTTCATTGTCGTCGTCTTGGCGACTTGTTCGTTGCCTGGAGTTCTTATGAGTTCGCTCAGGTTCCTTGCTGACATTGCTTGCCGGATGAATCGCCTTGTTTGTTGTCGTCTGTGAAGCGTTTGACAGGAAGCGACTTCAAAGATTGCTGGAAGCTACGAGCTCTGAACTGAATTGCCGCTCAATGCTGCATTAAAAGTGTCAGAAGTGTCGGGCAATACTTGAATTACGAGCCATGCTTTAGCATTTATATAGTGATCAATAGTCTTATGCAAAATCAAACTGAAAGTCGTGCAATTGAGGAATTGCCGGTTGAGTCTGTCGGTGTGGTGAATTCCGCTGCTTTGATCCTGCTGGGATTCATTGCCATCGCTGGGCTGTGGAGTTTTTCGTTGCTTCTGGAATATCTGGTGCCTGATTAATGTCTACGAGGTTTCAGTTGCCGCCTTCCCCAAAATTGTATGAAGGTGTGGTGTCTTGTCTCTTTATTTTTACGCCTTCAATTTTTTGATTTGAAATTGACTTTAATTCCGTTTCTGTGAAAATAAATCCCATAGCGCTGGCGATGGAGGCGATCTCGTTTGCAGTCGCAAAACTTGAAACCTTGTCGTACAGCGCCTTGTCGGTTCGCATGGCAACGAGAAATCTTTTCAATTCTTCCATCGACATATGTTGCTGGCAGATCGATTCAATTTACTCGGTTTTGTCGTTTTGATTGATCAGATGATTGCCAAGGAAACCCTCTTCGGCACATCTGTTTGATGTCTTGGCAGTGATGCCTTCAATTGCCTCGACGGGCATCGTCCTCAGCTGATCTCTGGAACAGGGAAGCTTTTTCCAACGGCTCGAAGACCGAGCCGCGTCTCGTCGCCAACGATCCATTGCGCAAAGGTGTTGCTGTTCGGTCCCGGCCAGTATCGGTAGGTTTCGGTGAATGGGTAGTGGTGTGGGGAGGATTCAATCTTCTCCGCGATGCTGATCGCATCATCATCAACCCATCGCTCGATTAAACGTGATGGACCATTGCCAACACCTTGGTAAGGAGACAGAAGGTTCTTGTGCAGATGCCCCCAACAAGAATGATTCTGGCGCGCGAATTGCCAGACTTCCCAGCGATCGCAAGTTTCATGATCGCTGGCTTCAACGTCGCGAATCACCAGCAGCCAAAAATGGTCTGCAATCCATCCAGGTAAGCCTGGAATTTTAGCGGCCCTTAATTCAACCTTCAGCATGGGTTGATTCAAGAAAAGATCGGGACTTACAGATCGTTGGCCTGCTGCCGCTGCTTTCTGAGTTGAGCTTTTTTTAACTTTTCCTGCACTTCGTAATTGGTTGTGCGCGTGAAGGAATAAAAGAAAACCACAATAATTGCTGCCAGCCCGAGGCCGAGCGCCACCAGATAATACGGAGGGATCAGGCTCAGCAAGGTTGACTCAGGAATTCCCAAAACTCTAGCTGCATCGAGAGGCTTCTACGGCACGTGCTCTCAACTCAACTTGAATGATTCAGGCCACCTGTTCGTTGTACAGGGTTAATTCGATTGAGCACTCGTCGTTGAACAGATGGAGTGTTCCATAGCGCCTTGTGTATTCATAATCCTCTGGCTCACCAGTGACGTCTTCCGACTTCAGAACAAGCTCCAGCTCGTCAAGAGATAAGTCTTTCCAGTGGAATGTCTCTGAGGTCACCAATGGTCTGCCTGAAGCAGCATTTAAAGGGATGGGCTACAGGGCCGCTTCGCTTCGCTTCGCCAAAACACAAGAAAAGGCAGGGCTGACCAGCAACCCTGCCTTCCATCGACTAGGTGGTGATTGGCTCTGGTCGCCCGATCACTCTTCGCCTTCTTCCTCGCCGCCCACAGGAATCAGGCGGATCGCCTTTTTACCCAGCTTGATCTCGAATTCATCGCCAGGAGCAAGATCCAGCATGGCTGTGTAGGCCTTGCCAACCAGGAGGTTGCCGTTGCCTTGCACTTTGGCGGTGTAGCTCAGTTTGCGACCACCCTTGCCCATGCCGGCAGAACCACCACCGAGTTCGATGCCCTTGGCATTCAGCAGTGCTTCGTAGAAGGCGGTGAAGTTCACACGGTCAGAGCCGTCTTTCTTTTTGGAGACATACCCACAGGCAGTTGCCAAATCAGTTTTAGAGACATCTCCCAGTTCTTTGACCTTGGCCAGCAGATCGGCACCAGTGAGCATTTCAGATAGAAGAATTCGTCAGTCATATTTATACCCTGCTGCCCATGAATAACAAGCCTTGAGCTTGTCGGGCTCACAATCTTTTTTGGATCTCATCGGTTGCGGATGTAGCAGATGAACTCTCGGAGTCCTACCCCCTGCTGCTAAGGAATTGGCTGTGTCGATGCAAGCGTCTGTCTCAGTGAGCTTCTCCCCAGCTCTCTGCAATGTTGCAATCTGCCTCCAGGGGAATGTCACCCAGGTATTGCTTCTGAAGCTTCTCTGAGGTCATCGAGGCCAAGGCGACGGCTTTCACCTCGTCCACCAGATCCCGTGGAACCTCGAGAAGAATCTCATCGTGAATCAGGCCAACGATGTGAACACCTGCGAAGCGATCCAGTGCAGGCCAAAGGTCACCAAGGGCAGCGGCGAGCAGATCACGTCCTGAACCCTGAACGGGGAAATTGATTCCGTTGGTGCGACCCAGCGGTTGCATCGGTCTGATGCCATCCGAGCCCACCTGGTGACTGCGGAATGTCATCCGTCTTCCCGCAATGCTGCGCACTTCGGTGACGGTTCTGGTGGAGAACCTGTCCATCTCCAGGCTCATTTGTGGGTGCAGGCGATGCCAGGCGTCGTAAACCTTCTCTGCTTCCGTTTCCGCGACCTGCTCACCACGAGCACGGGAGAGCAATTTGCGAACACCCGAGAGCCCGCAGCCGTAGGCCAGGGCGAAATTGGCACGTTTGCCGATCGTTGAGCGTTCCGGATCCGCTTTGGTGATCTCTCGTCCGCAGGCCTGACTGGCGATGTATGCATGCGGGTCGATGCCATCCAGCAGGATCCTGCGCTGACCATCGTCGTTGTAAAGCTCCGGGCTGGCCTGGAGCCGGATCTCAATCGATGACCAGTCGAGGTCCATCAGCACACTGTCGGGATTGCCGGTGCCCAGTGCTTTTTTGCGATCGCCTGTGATGCCCTGGAAATTGAACCCGCATTGCCCGAGCTTCACGGCCTTGGGTTCGCCTTGTCTCTGCCCTGTTTTGATCCGTTCAGTATCGGAGGGAACCTGACTGCTGGTTTCGCGGATCAGCGCACTGGTGCTCATTCGGCCGGTGCTGGCACCAATGATCCGATAGTGGGGACGGACCCTGCCATCCGTGAGCTGGGCTTCCTCGAGCAGCCAGTTCACCTCTTTCAGCTCCTGATCCAACGCCTTCAGCTGAAGCAACGTCTCGATGACAGGATCGGGACGGTAGGTGTTCAGAGTCCGGTCTTTGGTGTTTTCAACGGGTTCGCCCAGGTGAACACTCAGAGCCTCCTGCAGCTTGTCCGGGCTCCTGTAATTCTCAATCCCGAGCGTCTGCTGCACCTCAGCCGCCAAGCGTTGCCGTTCGCGGAGAGCCCGTGTTCTGGAGTCGCGTGCTGATTCGACATCAACCGCCAGCCCACGCACCTGACCATCGGCGCAGGCACTGATCATCGAGCAATCAAGCCGGTGCACCGCGACCTGTTGCGTGGCCACCAGCTGTTGATGCAGCTCACGCCCCAGTGGCAGCACGATTTCGGCATCCAGAGCCGCATAGCGCAGCTGGCTGGCGCTGAGGGCATTCCCCCAATCGCTGCTCTGTTCGCTCTTGTCGAGCTCACGCTTGAGGTAGTGCGCAGACGCGGTGGCCAGGCTGTTGCTTGGTAAATCGCCGATGATCTGACAGGCCAGCATCGTGTCCCACCACTGGCACAGCGGCCTGATTCCAGCAGCGATCAGAAAGGTGGCTTTAAACAGAAGGTTGTGGCCCACCAACCTGCGTTCCGGGTTGCGCGCCAGCCTGCGCAGCCACTCGATGGCGGCTTGGCCGATTACCGCCACATCGATCACCAACGTGCAGTTTCTGTCAACCGTCTTCAGCTGAGCCAGACGGATTTCGCCACCGAGAGATGGGCTGAGGCTGGCTTTATGACGCCACAGATCAGTGCGGCGGTTGAACGTTTCCAGATCAAACCCGATGGAGAGTGCCATCGAATCAGGATCGGGTAGCTCAACCGCGTTGCCGATGTAATCAATCCCAGTGGGAGGCTTTCCGCAAAAAGGCACCGGGCAAGCCGGTTGGATGGCGTCAGTTCCGGGGAATAGCAGTTGCTGATCGAACAACGGCTTCGACATGCTCCAGGCAGTCTCGGCGGTTTCAGGCGATTGCGGTGTGCCTGACCATGTTTGATGCCTCGATCCGGCTCAGTTCTTGACCGGGCAGGCGCAGGCGTCCATCTGCAGCTCGCGGGTCACGGCTGCAACGCCATCCATGTCCCGGAAAGCGCGATACATGGCCAGCTGCTTGTTCAGGTCCTGGCAACGGTTGCTGTTGGCTTTCATGAATCCAATTCCAACAATGGTAATGTCGTCATGCTGGCCAGCCGAAATCCCTTAGTCGGTGACAACGGCTACGGATACCCGATCGATGTGTTGCGCAGCTGTGATGCTCAGCTGTGATGCGGATCACTCAGGTGAAAAAAAACCTGTGAATCTGCTCCCATCCAACACGCCTGGAAAGATCCTGAAACCGTACCTCTGAAGTCGGCTGTCCCCTCTGCTCCCTGCAGTGCGACAGGCATAGAACGAAAAGGTCCTTCCCGGAGACACCCATGACAGCAGTTCTGCTTCAGTGCGCCTGCCCTGGCTGTACCTACGCCGTTGAGGAAGCCACAGCCATGCGGCGTGGCAACCAGCTCTTCTGCTCGCAAGCCTGCGCCAATGGTCATCTCAACAGGGAGCCATGCCATGACCATGAGCTCTGTGGTTGCAACTGCGCCGGTTGATTTCCTTGATGCACTTCTGCGTCAGAAACACCTGCACCAAACAATATTTCACCCAAATCCATTCACCCAAACCCATCGCATCTGAAACCATGACTGACACCACCCAACGCCGCTTCGGCTTCGTCAACTTCGCTGAAACCTGGAATGGCCGTCTGGCCATGCTCGGCTTCGTGATTGGCCTGGGCACCGAACTGCTCACCGGCCAGGGCATCCTCAATCAGCTCGGTTTTTGAACCTGTCTGGCATCGATAAAGGTTGGCTTATCAAGCCCTGGGCCTGACTGTGTGTTCGGCCCAGGGCGGATTTCACCGTCACGATCGAGCCAAGGAATGGCGATCGTTGGTCTCAGCCAATCAACGTCTCACTTTGGTGAGGCTTTTGCCGTCTCTGCACCATGACCAACCATCGCTTGTCGGTTGAGCAGAAATTCAATCTGGAATCTGCGTTTCGCGAGATTGATGCCTGTGAGGACATTCAGCAGCTGCGTCAGCTCACCAAACAGATCATCACTGCGCAGGAAAACGAAAAGGCCTTTGCCCGCGAAGCGATCGTGCAGATCAGACGCGAGTTTGAGGTCAGCGCCGCACGCCGTTTCGGGTTCGCCTAGGTCAGGAATCAACTGATGTCATCTACTCAAACCACGAACCGCTATCTGGTGCGCTATCGGGATCTCAGCGGAGCCATTCTCGAAGGTTGCATCTATGCCTCTGATGCGATGGAGGCCAGGGATCTGGCCCGCGAATTCACCGCTGAACTGCGGCTGCGCCCGAACCTGATCAGCGCGATTCTCCGAATTGCCTGACGACAACGTCTTCAGAGATGCGTTCAGTCTTGATGGCGCTCTTGAAGCGCTTGAATCTCCCGGTTCAGCTGCGCGTTGAGCTTCTCGAGGTGGCAGACCTCGTGTTCCAGCTGTTGCATGTACTTGGAGATTGAGGGGTCTGTGCCGCGCAGGCTTTTGCGTGCCTGCTTCTGCAGCTCTTGGTCAACGTTCATTCAACCAGGGTCCTTTGCTGAGAACCCTACGGAGCACCGCCAGGCGGATGCGGGTTGTGAAATCAGGCTGGAGTTGGCTTAGATGGAAGGCCTTCTTCAGCTTGGTGTGACCTTCGGGAGATTTCTGGCGTTGTTCGCCCTGGGCCTCATCGCGGCTGTCTGGCTGCAATGGTCATGGCTCTACTGGCTGCTTGCTGCGGCTGCACTCTGGGCGCTGTACAAGCTGGTCCGATCCTGAAGCTGGGCATCGGTGGTTGGTTGGAGACAGTGCACAAGAAAGCC
>QCTJ01000012.1 GCA_003211205.1 Synechococcus sp. AG-673-F03 | reverse complement strand
TTCGTTGAGGTGGTGGCGAATTTTCTTCTGCAGCACGAACGATGCGGGGATCAAGGTGAGTCCATTGGCAAGGATCACAGGCCCATTCCCACTGAGCAGACCGAACGCTGCCCAGATAGCAACGCCGGCGGTGAACAGGCCATACATCGACAGGGAAATGGAGCGCGTGTCATCGGTGCGCAACGTCTTGATGGCCTGCGGGAAAAAGCTCAAGGTGGTCAGCGCCGCGGCCACATAACCGATTGCATCCACATCCATCGTGTACATCCACTGGAGCGGAAGCACTCCATAAACTGCCGCCAGTCTTGCTGCAGTCATGGCAATCGGTGTCAACGCCAGCGCTGGGTTCCTGCAGGGCTATTCACGCTGCTGGCAACTGGGCTGGCGCTCAGCCTTGATGCTCAGCGCACTTCTGGGAGCGCTGCAGCCACCGGTTCAGGCCAACGAAACAGAAACGCGTCATGCTATGGCAGCCATGGCTGCTTTTGCAGAATGCAAAATCATGCACGCCGGCTATAGCCGAGACAGAGCCCAGAACATCCTGAACACCTGGATCAAAAACAAAGGGTTGGAGCAACAAGCTGAATGGCTGCAGTCACCTCAAGCCATTCGCGTTGTCGCTCTGACCAGTGAAGCGATGAACAAAAGCTGCAATGACTTTGATCAGAACAGTCCACAGTTCATTCCCGCCATGGAGGCGATCGACGCCATCTAAGACCTGCTGACAACACTGCAGACGACCACGCCTTCAGCCTTGACGACCTAAGAACAAATACTCATCCCAGGGCAAACGGGAGTGGTTAAACCGTGAGGGAAGTTGCCACACCGACTGCGCCCAAACATGTCTAACCCCACCCACGTTCCTTACGCCACATTTCAAACACGGGTCAGAGACGAATCCATCGCAGGAGACAATCCATTCCGGTGGCAGGAGCTGACCAGCAAAGACATTTTTGGGGGCAAAAAAGTTGTCCTTTTTGCACTTCCTGGAGCCTTCACGCCAACTTGCTCATCCAACCATCTTCCCCGCTACGATGAACTCTTTGACGAATTCAAAAGCCACGGCGTTGATCAAATCATCTGCCTTTCGGTGAACGATGCATTTGTGATGTTCCAATGGAGCAAGCATCTTGGAACCAAGAACATTTTCATGCTTCCTGATGGCAACGGTGAGTTCACCAGAAAGATGGGAATGCTCGTCCAGAAGTCAAACCTTGGCTTTGGAATGCGTTCCTGGCGTTATTCGATGCTCGTGAACAATATGGTCATCGAAAAAATGTTTGTCGAGCCTGAATTCGCAGACAACTGTCCAACAGATCCTTTCCAATCCTCTGATGCCGACACAATGATCGCATTCCTGAAAGGAGGCACATCATCAGGGATTGCCAAGCCGCATTCGTTCATCGGCTAACTGAAGTGCCAATGACTCTCACCAGGAGCGACGTTCAAAACAAAGGCCTGTTGATCAAAGACAGGCCTTTTTTGCTTCAGGCGATGATCAATAGCTCATGATGACCAACCAGCTCCAACTCCATTAATGGCTGGCATCAAAGGGGGTCGAAACAAAACATGAACAGAGGCGACATCGGTAGCAAGATTCTGATCACTTGCCTTCTCTGGGCTGCTACACCGGCAACAGCCATTCCCTTACCTCTTATCTGTGAGTTGACCAGCGAAGAGAGTTCTGCAGTGAGGATTCGACTGACTGAACGAACAACAGGATCGCTCAAAGGTGAGTTAATACAAAACGACAAAAGACTCGGTGTTTTTCAATCTGGGAAACCAAAGCGGGGCAAGGATCCCTGGTGGTCTTTTCAGCAAGACAACCACAGCTCCAAAGGCATTTCAGTTTTTTTCAAGGACACAGAACTCTGGAATCCCTATCGACGTTTACCACGACCACAAGACATCAACCGAGTGCTATTTGCTGGACTAGGGCCTTCACTTTGGAATTGGACAGCTGCTCAAAAGCGACATGTTTTTAGGGATAACAGCGATTTATTGAAGGCCGCTGGAGGGCTCTGGTCAATTTCTAGCCAGTGCGTTGGCGGAAGAATTGTTGATGGATGATCCCGATCATGAAGACCATCACATTCATTGCGATCGATCAAGCTTGAATGAACTACTCGAAAAATCGCCTCATCCGCTGATCGCCTCCTTTAAACATTAAACAAAAACTCCATCACATCACCTTCCTCAACTTCATACTCTTTACCCTCACTGCGTAGCCAACCTTTGTTGCGAGCTTCCAACAGCGATCCTGCCTCCAGCAATTTCTCGCAACCGATGGTCTGAGCACGAATAAATCCTCGCTCGAAATCGGTATGTATCACTCCAGCAGCCTGGGGCGCAGTCATTCCAGCCTTGAATGTCCAGGCACGTGTTTCCTTTTCACCGGTCGTGAAATAGGTGCGCAATCCCAATAAACGGTAAGTGGCACGAATCAGACTTTTCAGACCACCTTCACTGACTCCAAGTCCATCGAGATAGTCCTTTCGTTCCTCTTCGCCAAGCTCAACCAGTTCCGCTTCAACCTGAGCAGAGATCCGCACGGTTTCAGCACCCTCCTTCGCTGACAGAGCCACCACCTCCTCGCAGAAACCATTGCCTGCTGCGAGATCGTCTTCGCTCACATTGGTGGCGTAAATGATTGGCTTGGCCGTTAGAAGTCCCAGTGGTTTGATCATCAGCGCTTCTTCATCGCTGAGCTCAACGCTGCGCGCAGCACCACCTTCCTCGAGCACAGCCTGAATACGCTCGAGCGCCGCATCCTCTGTCTGCGCCTCCTTGCTTATTCGCATCTGCTTCTTCAGGCGCTCGCGACGTTTTTCAATCTGCGCCAGATCTGAAAGTCCGAGTTCAAGGTTGATCACCTCGGCATCGCGAACCGGGCCCACCGAACCGGACACGTGGATGACGTCGTCATCCTCGAAGCAACGAACGACATGAACAATTGCGTCCACTTCACGAATATTGGCCAGGAACTTGTTGCCGAGTCCTTCACCCTGACTCGCTCCCTTGACCAGGCCGGCGATATCGACAAACTCCATCCGTGTGGGAATGGTGTCGGCGCTTTTGCTCAGATCCGTCAGCTGCTCCAATCGCCCATCCGGAACGGACACGGTGCCGACATTCGGTTCGATGGTGCAGAACGGGAAATTGGCTGCCTGGGCCTGGGCATTGGCCACGAGGGCATTGAAGAGAGTGGATTTACCCACATTGGGTAATCCAACAATTCCGGCTTTGAGCATGGCGGAAATCTATCGGCAGGTGCGTCTTGGCCACCATCCTTCGGAACACGATTGGTCCATTCACGGGCGAGAATGGTTACGAAAGATGTTTAAGGGGCCATGGGCAGCCAAAAAAGCCAGTCCCCAATTGGGGCCACACCCGAAGCCCTGCGTGCGTTGAGCCGTCTAAGTGGTCTGAAGCGCAGGCGAAGTCGCTTGATCGGCGCAGGCGCAGCCGCTGTTCTGTTGACAGCAGTTGGTGTGATCTGGAGCCAAGGTCCCGGATCCGATCGTTCGCGTCAGCTCAGTGAGTTCACAGTGGCGGCGGAGCGAGGATCTCTGCCTGGCGTGATTACGGCCAGTGGCGAGCTGGAAGCGATCCGACGGGTGAACGTGAGTCCGAAGCGGGCTGGAGTTGTGGAAGAGCTCTACGTCGATGAAGGCGATGTTGTGACCAGAAGTCAAGTGTTGGCCCGTATGGACACCGGTGATCTCGAGGACCGAATGGATGAATTTGCCGCACTCGAACGGCAGACAAAGGCGGACTATGAAGCCAAGCGGGCCGAATACTTACGCAACCGGCAGCTGGTGGATGTCGGCGCGATCAGCGCATCAGACCTGGATGGCTTCCGAGCGGCCTTCATCAGCAGCAAGGAAGCGCTGAACGCTGCTCGCGAGCGCATTGAACAACGCAACGTTGAAGGCAATGACCTGCTGATCCGCGCTCCTTTCAGCGGGCTCATTACCGAACGCTTCGCCGAACCTGGATCGTTTGTGACTCCAACCACAGCAGCTTCAACCAATGCCGGCGCCACCAGCTCATCACTTGTGGAGCTGTCTGAAGGCCTGGAAGCGGCCGCCAAGGTTCCTGAAAGCGACATCGGTCGCATTCGTATTGGCCAAGACGCCACTGTTCGCGTGGATGCATTCCCTGATCAGCTTTTTCCGGCAAGGGTGCGAGACATCGCACCGCGTGCACTCAAAACCGACAACGTGATCTCATTCGAGGTGGAGCTCACATTGATCGATCCTCCAGAGACCCTTCGCATCGGCATGACCGCAGATGTGAACTTCCAGACCGGTCGCACCGCCGCCAGCACACTGGTGCCAACCGTGGCAATCGTGACTGAGCAAGGTCAATCAGGGGTTCTGCTGGTTGGCAAGGACGATGAGCCCACATTCCAGCCTGTGCAACTCGGTGCCAGCAGCGGCGACAAGAGTGCCATTCTCTCAGGTGTGCAGCCAAGCACACGCGTGTTCATTGACCTGCCGCCCTGGGCCAAACAGCGCGACTGACCGAGCCAGAACCTGCTTTCATCCATGCCACAAACCAAGGAGAAACCGCTGCTTCTGCTGGTTGATGGCCATTCCCTGGCCTTCCGCAGTTTTTATGCCTTCAGCAAAGGCGGCGAAGGTGGGTTGGCCACGAAGGACGGACGTCCAACCAGCGTGACCTATGGATTTCTCAAGGCCCTGCTGGATAACTGCAAGGGGCTGAAACCCCAGGGTGTGGCGATCGCCTTTGACACCGCCGAGCCCACCTTCCGCCACAAGGCTGATCCCAATTACAAGGCTCACCGGGATGTCGCTCCCGATGTGTTCTTTCAGGACCTTGACCAACTGCAGTTAATCCTGCGCAATCAACTGCAGCTGCCCCTCTGTCTAGCGCCTGGCTTCGAAGCGGATGACGTGCTCGGAACCCTGGCCAACCGAGCGGCATCCTCGGGATGGAGGGTGAGAATTCTCAGCGGCGACCGCGACCTGTTTCAGCTGGTGGACGACCAGCGGGACATTGCTGTGATGTACATGGGTGGCGGCCCCTATGCCAAAAGCAGCGGACCCACCCTGATTGATGAGGCAGGTGTCCAGTTCAAGCTCGGAGTCATGCCCGACAAGGTGGTGGACCTGAAGGCGCTGACTGGAGACAGCTCGGACAACATCCCTGGCGTGAAAGGAGTTGGCCCGAAAACCGCTATCAATCTGCTCAAAGAGAATGTGGACCTCGATGGCGTCTACAAGGTGCTTGCCGAAGTCGAGGCGGAAGGCCCCAAGGCCAGCAGAGGGGCTGTGAAAGGGGCACTGAAGGGCAAGCTCAGCGCCGACCGTGACAACGCCTACCTCTCAAGACGACTGGCCGAAATTCTGGTTGACATCCCCCTGCCTGAGGAGCCCGTTCTCGAACTTGGGCCGGTGGACGGCAACGGACTGCAGACGCAGCTCAAGGATCTGGAGCTCAACAGCCTGGTGCGACAGGTTCCTGGTTTCATCGCCACCTTCTCCCCCGGCGGTCTGGCGGAGAACGGCCACCTGCTTGAGACCAAGACTTCCAAGGACTCCTCTCAGGCCGACAGGTCGAAGGATGCTGCAACTCAGGCGCAGGACGCCCCTGATGCTTTCAGCCAGGACGCCGCTGCCTCATCCCAAACGGATCTGAAGCCACTGCTGATCTGCAGCGACGCAGCACTCCATGACCTGATGCAACGATTGCAGTCCTGCACCGATGCCACGGCTCCGGTTGCGCTCGACACGGAGACCACCGATCTCAACCCGTTCAAGGCGCAGCTGGTTGGGATTGGCGTGTGCTGGGGGCCAGGTGATGCCGATCTCGCCTATATCCCTGTCGGCCATCGTGCAGCCACGGAAGCAACGCTGGAACCCGAACACCCACTGGTGCAGCTTCCAGTCGAGACGGTGTTGGAACAGATGGCTACCTGGCTGGCAAGCCCTGAGCACCCCAAGGCACTGCAGAACGCGAAATATGACCGCCTGATTCTGTTACGCCATGGCTTGCCGTTGGCAGGCGTGGCCATGGACACTCTGCTGGCCGATTACCTGAGGGATGCCGCGGCCAAGCACGGGCTGGATGCCATGGCAACACGGATGTATGGAATCACTCCTACCCAGTTCAGTGATCTGGTGGGCAAGCCCAAGGACGGCAAGGCGAGTTGCTTCTCAGAAGTGCACCTTGACCAGGCCGCGCTCTATTGCGGCATGGACGTCCATCTCACACGCCGACTGGCCATTGATCTGCGCCAAAAGCTGCAGGCAACAGGAGAAAGCCTCCCCAGCCTCCTGGACAACGTGGAACTGCCGCTCGAGCCAGTTCTGGCCGTGATGGAAGCCACCGGCATCCGCATTGACCTGCCTTATCTCAGTGCCCTGTCAACAGAGATGGGTGACATCTTGCAGCGGCTGGAGAAGGAGGCCAAAGAGGCAGCAGGAACGGACTTCAACCTCGCCTCGCCCAAGCAACTAGGCGAGCTGCTGTTCAACACCCTCGGCCTCGATCGCAAGAAATCCCGCAGGACCAAGACTGGCTACAGCACTGATGCCACCGTGCTTGAAAAGCTGGAGGCTGACCACCCCGTGGTGCCGCTGGTTCTCGAACACCGCGTGCTGAGCAAGCTCAAGAGCACTTACGTGGATGCCCTGCCGCAACTGGTGGAAGCGGAAACCGGCAGGGTGCATACCGATTTCAATCAAGCGGTCACCGCCACCGGCCGGTTGAGCAGCAGCAATCCCAACCTCCAGAACATTCCCGTCCGCACGGACTACAGCCGCCGCATCCGCAAGGCCTTCCTGCCCCAGGAGAAGTGGATGCTACTCAGCGCCGATTATTCCCAGATTGAGTTGCGGATCCTCACCCACCTCTCCGGCGAAGACGTGCTGCAACAGGCCTACCGAGAAGGAGACGACGTGCATGCCCTGACAGCGCGGCTTCTGCTCGAAAAGGAGGAGGTGAACAGCGACGAACGACGCCTTGGTAAAACGATCAACTTCGGCGTGATCTACGGCATGGGTGCCCAACGCTTCGCGAGGGAAACAGGCGTTAACCAGGCAAAGGCCAAGGATTTCCTGCTGCGTTACCGCGAGCGATATCCCAAAGTCTTCGCCTTTCTGGAACTGCAGGAACGACTGGCCCTCAGTCGTGGTTATGTGGAAACGATCATGGGCAGGCGACGCCCCTTCCACTTTGATCGCAACGGACTGGGCCGCCTGCTGGGCAAGGAACCGATGGAGATTGATTTGGATGTTGCTCGTCGAGGCGGAATGGAGGCTCAGCAATTGCGCGCTGCGGCCAACGCGCCGATTCAGGGATCCAGTGCCGACATCATCAAACTGGCCATGATCCAGCTGCAGACTGCAATCGAACAACAGGCACTACCGGCACGCCTGCTGATTCAGGTGCACGATGAACTGGTGCTTGAAGTGGATCCAGATGCTCTGGAGTCGATTCAAAAGCTTGTCGTCAACACCATGGAAAATGCTGTGACGCTGAGCGTGCCCCTGGTGGCTGAAACCGGCCTCGGTGCCAACTGGATGGACGCGAAATGACCGTGAAGCGATCAGCCCGCAAGACTCGGGACATGATCAAACGCGACGCTTGAGGATCGAATGCCCTTCGCGATAGCCAATCACAGTGACTGAGACGATGATTGTTAATAGAGCAATGACGCCCATCCAGTCTGGATGCATCATCCACCTAATCCCAGGACTCAACAAAGCCATTCTAGAGACAGCCGAGCGATTGGCATAAGAGCCTGGGTAAGATCTTTTTCAATCGACATAGCTGTGGGAAAAAAATAAAAATGAAGGTTCAACAGGCTTCTTTGAGAACGTGCAATGAACCAACAATTTGGAGTCATTCACCAAGACTCTTCATCGAGCAAGCAATGAGCTCATCTCACAAGCCATGAGAAAGCCATGACCCGCAGAGCTTTTTATGGGCTGCACCTACAGCCCACTGGCGCACCATCTTATTTTTCGTTCGTCACCTACACACCGCAGACCAAAGATCAGATGGTGGCGTGCGGAGATCTGGGCGAAGAAGAGGAATACATCAACCCAGTCATCTGCGACTTTCTTCTATTTATTGCTGAATGGATCCTCAAAGTTCCACTCAACAACGACTTCCCCATTAGCTATGACGACGTGACCGTGATCTGCTCAAGACAGCGAGGAAATGGGAGCCAGCACGAATACCTGATGCAAATCAGCAAGCTCGAAGACAATGACCTCAAACGATCAGTCCTTGAAAGGCTACTGAAAATCGTGCATCGACAATCGTGGAACGGTTTCAAGCCAACATAAAAAGCAAAGGCAACAACAACCTTCACCAAGAAGCCATGCTGCCCTTCAAGATGCCATCAACAGCAGGGGGCAAGCTGCTGGCCATCAAGATCCATCGGAAGCGATCAAAGCCAGCGAAGACAACAGATCGGTAACAACTCGGAAGCAACCAGGCGATTCAAGAGCGTTCCAGGACTGAACAGGCCGTAACCTCCTTGGAGAGCCTGATCAGACCTTTGCCACTGCGCCTCACAAACAGCCTGAGCAATCGCACCGAAGACTTTGAACCGCTGGAGGCCGGCAAGGCAACGATCTATTGCTGTGGAGTCACGGTTTATGACCTCTGCCACCTGGGGCATGCACGCAGTTACATCAACTGGGACGTGTTACGGCGCTATCTGATCTGGCGCGATTACGACGTCACCTTCGTTCAAAACTACACAGATATCGACGACAAAATATTAAACAAGGCTAACTCGGAAGGATCAACAATGGAGGAGGTCAGTGAAAAGAACATCAAAGCATTTGAAATTGATATGGCTCGTCTACATATTCTGCCCGCGGATAAAATGCCACGTGCAACATGCTGCATCCCAGGCATTCAAACTCTGATTGACGAACTGGAAACCAAGGGAGCCGCATACAGTTCAGATGGTGATGTGTATTTTGATATTTCCAAAGCAAAGAATTATGGCCAGCTGAGTGGTCGAGACCCGAATGAGCAGCAACAGGGAGCCAGTGGCCGCACCAAGGAAGGAGAGGAAGAACGCAAGCGACATCCGTTTGACTTCGCGCTTTGGAAAAAAACCAAAGATGGAGAACCAGGCTGGGAATCACCCTGGGGACGAGGACGACCAGGTTGGCACATCGAATGTTCTGCCATGGTTCGCGAAGAATTCGGCAAAACAATTGACATTCATCTCGGTGGCGGAGATCTTGTCTTCCCGCACCATGAAAATGAAATTGCGCAGTCAGAAACAGCCAATGAAGCTCAGTTAGCCCGCGTTTGGATGCACAACGGCATGGTGAATGTCGGCGGCACAAAAATGTCGAAGTCGCTGGGCAACTTCACCACTATCCGCGCACTACTAGACAGCGGCATTTCAGCGATGACCCTGCGGTTGTTTGTGCTTCAGGCGCACTATCGCAAGCCACTCGATTTCACATCAGACGCTCTTGAGGCGGCAAGCACCGGATGGAAAGGACTGAATGCTGCTCTCAGCATTGGCAGTCAATGTTCGGAACAGCTGGGCTGGCCTGGAGCAGAAGCTTTGCCATCCGGTGCCATGCAGGCACAGAACTTGTCTGTGGATGAGGTGTTACGGGCTGCTCGCGACCGCTTTACCGAGGCCATGGATCAGGACCTGAACAGCTCTGGAGGACTCGCAGTGCTGTTTGAACTGGCCAAACCACTGAGGTCGCTGGCGAACCGACTGGAACGAGGAGAACAGGTTGAAGACCAGGTTCCACTTAATGCCCTGCATCAACGCTGGCTGTTGCTGCGTGAACTCGCCGTAGTGCTCGGACTCCGTTATGAGCCTCAGCAAGCCATGGAATCCTCCAATGCAACGACGGAAGACAGCAGCGCCATTGACGCCGCGATTTCTGCGCGCAAGGCCGCCAAGCAGGCCAAGGATTTTGCTGAAGCCGACCGAATCCGAGCAGAACTATCAAATCAGGGGATCGAACTGATTGACAAACCCGGCGGCGTTACCGAATGGCGCCGCTGTTGATCAAGGCTTTTTCGAAGTCATCATCGCCTCGATCTTGCGGATCCTCGCCAAGGTGGTGGTCCAGACCTCAAGCCTGAAGCGCTGCTCGGCGAGGTTGGGTTCTGAGGGATCGGCGGCCTCGATCCAGCTCTGGAGTTGCTCCAGCTTGACCTCAGGGTCCTGCTTGGCCTCGAAGGCATCCCAGAGCTCCCGCTCAAGCCTGGCCCTCTCAATGAAATTCCAGCGCTTGAGCCAGAGCATCGTGTTGGCGTGCATCAAGACACCTGTCTACCGGATTTCCTAGCCATGAGATCTAGGGTTTGGCCAGGTCAGTTGTAGTGCGCATGCAGCCCGAGAGCCCAGAGAGCCTATCCAAAGCAATACAGCTCTCAGTTGCTCCAGTATTCCTGCTGACGGGCATCGGTGCTCTGATGAATGTGATCTCAGGTCGCCTCGGACGGATTGTCGATAACGCCCGCAGAACCAAGGAAGCCCTTGATGCCGGGGAAACGTTGCAGGAATGGCAGCAATCCATTTATGGCAGGCGCATGTGGCTGACAATTCGCGTCATTGAACTGCTTACGGCAGCAGCCTTACTCATCTCCGGTGTGGTCGCCGTGATGTTCTTCAGCGTGATCAGTCAGATCAACCTCACTCCAGTCGTTGTTCCGATGTTCATCACTGCGATGCTGCTGGTGATGCTGGCTTCGATCTGTTTTCTGCGAGAGGTGCGGATGGCCTCAGCCCACATTAATCGTTTGTATTGAAGATCGGCTGTTTTGAACATTGGCTTTAGTTCAGCCTTGCCCGGTCCAGTTACGGATTAGATCCACCACGCTGATCAACAGGCCAGCAGCGATCACCACCGGTGAGACCCAGCGCAGGAAGAACAGGATCAGACCACTGGTGGATGGTTGAGTGACGGTGCTGTCCTTGAGATCAGCCAGGAAGGTCCGAGGCACAACCCATCCCATCAGCACGGCAATCAACAGTCCGCCAGCAATCAACAGCACCCCGCCGAACAGAGCATCCATCGCCCCAAGCACCTGCAGATTCTTGGCAGCGGGGAGACCGATGACAAAAATCACCGCCGCGCTGATCCAGGTCGCCTTGGTGCGGCTCCAGTTCCAGCGATCTATCAGCGATGCCACCGGGACCTCGAGCAGCGACACCGACGACGTAATTGCAGCGAGATAGGCCAGGAAGAAAAAGGCCACAGCCACAATTCGTCCGGTCGGGCCGATGGATGCCAGTCCTGTTGGCAGCGCCAGAAAGATCGTGCCAATCGTGGACTCACTCACGGCATCCCCCAGCCCGAAGCTGATCACCACAGGGAAGGTGAGCATGCCCGCCAGCAGACCCACCGCGGTGTCCAGCCCCACCACCGAGACCGCTTCTTGAGGAACGGGAGCCTTGCGGTTGAGATAAGCCGAATACGCCATGATCGAACCGATGCCGGTGCCGATCGAGAAGAAGGCCTGGCTGAACGCATTACGGATGGTGGTGATGTTCATCAGTTCCCTTCCGTCCCAGCGCAGCAGGAAGGTCTTGTAACCATCGATCGCTCCAGGCAGCGTGCTGGCCCAGATCGCCAGGGCCACCAACAGCAGGAAGAGAAGCGGTAGCGCCCAGCGCGACAGCCGTTCAATTCCGGCCTGCACTCCTGCAGAAACCACCAGAGCGGTCAGCAGCAGGCTGATGGCCTGCCCTGCCAACGCACTGTTACCTCCACTGATGCCATCGAAAAACAGCTGGGCATCCTCCATGGTTTGAGGCAGGCCCACATTGAGGGCATGGATCAGGGTCTGAGCGGTCCAGCCCATCAGCACGGCATAGAAGGCCAGGATTCCGCAGGCGGCGACCACAAACAGCCAACCCATTGGTTTCCAGTCGCGGCCAGCCGCCTGAGCCGGAGCCAACAGAGGACTGCGACCGGTGTTGCGACCCAGCACCATCTCGGCCACCAGCACCGGCAGGCAGATGAGCGCAACGATCAGAACATAAAGGAGAACGAAGCTGCCTCCTCCTCCCTGGGAGGCCCTGTAAGCGAATCCCCAGAGATTGCCCAGACCCACTGCACTACCGGCTGCCGCCAGGACAAATCCCAGCCCCGACCCCCAGTGTTCCTTCTGCGCTGCCGCCATGACCGTGAAGACTGTGCGTTGGCCGAAGTTTGCCAGGGCCTGGAATTGAAGTGGGAGGATGGCTACAACCGCCAGGATCCGCGTGAAAGCCATCAGCGTGCTGGGCTCCACCGGCTCAATCGGCACTCAAACTCTCGAAATCGTTCAAGAGTTCCCGGAACAGTTCCGGGTGGTGGCTCTGACAGCTGGCCGCAACCTGCCCCTGCTCGTGGAGCAGATCCAACGGCACAGCCCCGAGGTGGTAGCCCTCGCTGATGAATCTCTGCTCAAGGAACTGGAGGAACGGCTTGCCTCACTGCCTGCGGATCAAAAGCCTCAACGGCAACCGGAACTTGTGGGCGGTCCCAGCGGACTGAATGTTGCGGCCTCCTGGGACACGGCAGACCTCGTGGTGACCGGCATTGTTGGCTGTGCAGGCCTGCTGCCAACCCTGGCGGCCATCCAGGCCGGAAAGGATCTGGCGCTAGCCAACAAGGAAACCTTGATTGCAGCGGGTCCGGTTGTGCTGCCGGAACTCAAGAAAAGCGGCAGCCGCCTTCTACCGGCTGATTCCGAGCACTCCGCCATCTTCCAGTGCCTACAGGGCACACCCTGGGCTGACAATGCCCGACTCTCCACGGGTGTTCCCACTCCTGGCCTGCGCCGGATCCAGCTCACGGCTTCGGGTGGTGCTTTCCGTGATTGGGCAACCGCCGATCTGGAGAAAGCCACCGTGGCCGATGCCACCTCCCATCCCAACTGGAGCATGGGCCGAAAGATCACCGTGGACTCAGCCTCGCTGATGAACAAAGGGCTGGAGGTGATCGAAGCCCACTATCTGTTTGGCCTCGACTACGACCACATCGAAATCGTCATTCACCCACAGAGCGTCATTCACTCGATGATCGAGCTGGCTGACTCCTCGGTCCTGGCGCAGCTGGGGTGGCCAGACATGAAGCTGCCGATCCTTTACTGCATGAGTTGGCCCTCGCGCCTGGAGACACCCTGGCGTCGCCTGAATCTCACCGAGGTCGGGCAACTCACCTTCAACAAACCCGATCCAGCCAAATACCCCTGCATGGAACTGGCCTACGCCGCCGGCAGGGCCGGTGGAACCATGCCGGCTGTGCTCAATGCTGCTAATGAGGAGGCTGTTGCCCAGTTCCTGGAAGAGCGGATTCATTTCCTCGACATTCCCGACCTGATCGAAACAGCCTGCGAACGCCACAAATCTGACCGCATTGACCAGCCGCAACTGGATGACGTGCTGGCCGTCGATCAGTGGGCCCGCATCGCCGTGCGCGAACAGGTTGACAGGGGCACACGACGACTTCCGCTCACTGCCATGGCGGCGTGATCAGTCACCACCTGCTGCTCTGTGCAACGGCCACCAAGGCGAAATGCTGTGATCCTGCCCTCGGCGCAGCCAGCTGGGAGGCTCTGAAGCTTGGAGTGCGAGAGCTGGCACTGGAGCGACCGGACCGGCCAGGCGGGGTGGTCCTGCGCAGCAAAGCTGACTGCCTTCGCGTCTGCGATCAGGGCCCGGTGTTGCTGATCTGGCCGGATGGCATCTGGTACGGAGGCGTCACGCCGGCACGGATTCGACGGATCCTCGAAGAGCATGTGATTGGTGGACGTCCCTGCGAAGACTGGGTGATCCGCCGCAGCCCTTTCAGCGTGACCGATCAGCGCTGAGTTGGCTCAACCAGGCCGAGGCCACACGATCCGACCAGCATCCGCTCTCCAGGCTGTCGCCGGGAGCATGGAAGCCGTTATGGCCGCCTCTCGCCGTAAGAAGAACAGACACAGGATCAGGATGAGCTGCCGGCTGCGACATGAGGGTTGAGAGCAAACGCTCGGCGCCAGCTGCTGGCACCCAGGGATCATCGAGAGCCTGAAGCAGCAGGGTGGGCGGCAACGAGCTCCGATCATCGAGCAGAAATGTCAAAGGAGATGCCCTGTAGTAATAGGCATCGACAGAATCGAACCCCCAGCGGGGAGCCGTGACCGCTGCATCAAAAGCGCGGATCGAGCGCGGAGGGGTTTGGGTCAGTGATTGATCCTCCTGCGGGCTCACGCCGAAGGGATCGGCCAGTGTTTGTTGGACCAGGCGTTGCAGCAACCATCGCTGATACACCCGGTTGCGCGGTCGTTCGATCGAGGCGCTGCAGGCGGCCAGATCCAGGGGACTGCTGGCGCAAAACAATCCATCGAGCACCAACTGATCGGGGGGAAGTCCAGCCGTGACCCTGTCCTGCGTGCTGGACAGACAACCGTTCAAAAGCATCGTTCCACCAAGAGAAACCCCAGCACCGAAGAGGGGCAACACGGAACTGGACGGGGCCAGCTGTCGACATAGCTCACGGGCACGCACGATCACTGGCAGCAGATCGCTGTTGCAGGCGGCGGCGTAGGTGCCACCGGCCAGATCTCTGCCGGGGTCCGCTCCCCGCAGATTGAGCCTCAGCACCGCAAACCCCCGCCTCTGCAGAGTGAGAACCAGACGGCGGAGGCCCTCCCGACGGCTGGACCCCCCAAGACCATGAAGGGCCAGGACAAGCGCTCTTGGGGGTACGGGATCACCCGCAGGCGTGGGAAGGGGACGATCCAGAAAAGCCAGCAACTCGCCAGCTGCTGCTGCACCACTGGCCAGAGCAGGCACAGCAATCCGAATCGGCTCGCCCTGATCCTCGGGCAAAGGAACCGGCCGAATCGTGTCGCGCAGAGTTTGCAAGTCGCCGCCGATCCAAGGCCAGCGTTGTTGATAAGTGACAACCCCCAGTTGCCCGAGCAACTGGGGGTTGTGCTGAAGGCGGGAATGGGAACCCATCAAAGACCGTTCAGACCGATCTGATCACTTCTTACCAACACCAAGCTCCTTCAGCTCACCGAGCAGATCACCCAGAACTTTCTTGGCATCACCGAACACCATGGACGTGTTGGCAAGCTCAAAGAGATCGTTCTTGATTCCTGAATAACCAGCGCTCATGCCGCGTTTCACGACAAAGACCGTGCGTGCCTGCTGAACATCAAGCACGGGCATGCCGTAGAGGGGTGATTCTGGGTCGTTTTTGGCCTGGGGATTGACGACATCATTGGCGCCCAGCACCAGAACCACATCCGTAGCAGGGAAATCAGGATTGATGATGTCCATTTCCTTGAGCTGCTCGTATGGCACATCGGCTTCCGCGAGCAGCACATTCATGTGACCCGGCATGCGCCCAGCCACAGGATGAATGGCGTAATCAACCTGAATACCAGCAGCTTCCAGGGAGCGGGTGACCTCTCGGAGCGTGTGCTGAGCCTGGGCTACAGCAAGGCCGTAACCAGGCACAATCACCACCCGCTCAGCCGCTTCAAGGGTGAGGGCACACTCCTCAACGCTGCAGCTGGTGATGTTGGTGTATTCACCGCCGGCGCCGCCGGAGGAGGAGCCAGCTCCCAAGGCTCCACCGAACAGCACCGAGACCAGTGAGCGATTCATGCCGTTGCACATCACCTGGGTCAGGATCAGGCCCGCAGCGCCGACCATGGCACCCGCCACGATCAGAAGCTGGCTGCCAACAACAAAACCAGCTGCAGCCGCGGCCACACCGGAATAGCTGTTGAGCAGCGAAATCACCACAGGCATGTCTGCGCCGCCGATCGGCAGGGTGACGCCGATGCCAAGCAGGCCGGAGGCGATCACGAGCAACCACAACGCGGCATGACTGCTGCCATCGGAAGCGATCAACTTGATCGCAGCCACCAGACAAACAACAGCCAGAGCGATGTTGACCAGATGGCGGATCTTGCTCTGCATCCAGGGAGGCGTTGAGAGCCAGCCCTGAAGCTTGGCCATCGCCACGATCGACCCTGTGAAGGTGATCGAACCAACGAAGACGGAGACCACAATCGACACAACCGCCACGAGCGTGCCGTCGTCAAGCGTTCCGGGGAACAGTGCCGCTGCCAGGGCCACCAACAGCGATGAAATGCCGCCACAGCCGTTGAACAGCGCCACGGTTTCGGGCATGGAGGTCATGGGAACCCGCTGGGCCGTGATCGCACCCAGCACTCCGCCGACAAGTGTGCCGACGATGATCCAAGCCCAGGCCTGACCATCGAAGCTTGGTGTGCCCACATAACTGATCAAGAGACCAATCACAGCGAGTGCCATGGCCACAGCGGCGAGCTGATTGGCACTGCGCGCAGAACGCACTTTGGACAGACCTTTGATGCCGAGTGCCAGCAGCAGAACGGCGACGAGGTCGATGGCGTAGTTCAGGAACTCCATCAGCTGTTCTCCTTGCGGGCGGGCTTGCGGCTGAACATGGCGAGCATGCGATCGGTGACCAGGAAGCCGCCGATCACGTTGAAGAGAGCGAAGCCAAGGGAGACCGAGCCAAGAATCAGCAGAGGGGTGCTTCCATCGGCTTTGATGATCGCCGTGAGTGCGGCCAGCATCGTGATGCCGGAGATGGCATTGGCACCACTCATCAGTGGCGTGTGCAGCGTGGGAGGAACTTTGCCGATCAGCTCGAAACCGAGCAGGCTTCCGAGCAGCAGCACCCACAGGGCATTGACCAGCGGTGGGGTTTGGGAGGCCGTGGCAGCACCCATGAGAAAAAGGGAATCCATCAATTGGCTCCTGGGGTGAGAACGTCTCCGCGGCGGATGGTGCCGTCCTGACTGATCAGGCATCCGGCAATCAACTCGTCTTCGCTGTCGAGCGTGAGCTGACCATCCTTCAGGGTCGGTTGAAGCAAGGCCAGCAGATTGCGGGCATACATCGCACTGGCGTGATTGGGAACCGTGCAGGGCAGATCGTTGGCACCGATCAGCTTCACGCCATTGCGATCAACGGTCTTCGAGGCAAAAGTGTCGGCACAGTTGCCTCCCTGGGCAACTGCCAGATCCACAACCACAGCTCCTGGGCGCATGCGATCCAGCATGTCCTCACTGATCAGCCGTGGAGCACGACGACCTGGAACCTGAGCTGTGCAAATGGCCACATCAGCCTCGGCCAACTGATCTGAGAGCTGCTGGCGTTGCGCTGCGAGAAAAGCATCAGAGGCCTGCTTGGCATAGCCACCGGACTCCGCAGGCTTTTCGTCCATCTCAGGAGGATCGATGAAACGGGCACCAAGCGACTCCACCTGTTCCTTCACCGCAGGGCGAATGTCGCTGACGTAGACAACAGCGCCGAGCCGGCGTGCCGTGGCCACCGCCTGCAGGCCAGCCACTCCGGCACCCAGAATCACAACGCGGGCGGGCTGAACAGTGCCGGCCGCGGTCATCAACATCGGGAAATAACGGTCCAGTGCAGCCGAGGCCAGGAGGACCGACTTGTAGCCGGCGATATTGGCCTGCGACGACAACGCATCAGCGGACTGAGCACGGCTGATGCGAGGAAGCAGCTCAAGGGCCATGGCCGACAGACCTGCTTGTTGCAGATCCGCAGCCAGCTCTGCATTCGCATAGGGAGCGAGAAGACCCACCACCAGAGCCCCGCGACGGAGCTGACTGAGGGCCTGAGTTGAGGGTGACTGAACACAAAGCAACACATCAGCCTGAGACCAAGCCGTGCTGTCCCCGCAGGGCACAAGCTCCGCTCCAGCATCGGCATACGCCTGATCCAGATAGCCGGAAGGTTGTCCAGCGCTCTTCTCGAGGACGACCCTGCAGCCGAGTGCAGTGAATTTCTTGACGGTTTCTGGAGAGGCCGCAACGCGGGTTTCGCCCGCTGCGGTCTCCACCGGGATCAACAGTATGGGCAAGATCGTGATGCCGCCTACCCAGTTGAGATTACGAGGTCATGGGTTGAGGAGGCCTGCATCTTTTCTGTAGAAGGGGGTTTGACCCTGAAGCCTGTAGCTAGGGAGAGGATCCTGTCTGCAACAGCATGGGACTCACCGCAATCGAATGCCCTGATGGCGTCTGCCACAGCCACCACGGCGGTCATGCCGTGGACCGCATCACCATGGAACACCTTCTGGCTGAACATGGCCGTGAATGGTGCGAGCGCCTGGCGGAACGGATTTATGAAATGTCGGTGGACACGTTCTCCCAAACCGTGATGCCAAGCCTGCATGCAGCCGGCTGGCAGCGACGTCATCTCGACTGGGAGTTCAAGCTCAGAGAACTGGATTCCGAGCCGGATCGCACCCTGGTGGATGGAATCATCAACGCCACCGAGAGCTTTCTGCGCAGCAGTGAGGTGCATCGCCTGTTCATCCAGGAGCTCGTCCAGGGAACATTCGATGAAGCCTCTGATGACCATCTGCGCGCCGAAGCCGTACGGCACTTGATCGAGAAGGAAATCCTGACGCTTCTGGAAGAGAACAGAGCCGAACTGATGGAGCGGCTGACCTCAAGAATCCTGGAACCGGCAGGCGGACAGGTTGATCGCGCTCAGAAGGCCGCTTCAGAGGGATTGATGGAAGTGGAACGATTGCTCTGCAATCACACCGAATCGCTCTGAGATCTTGAGCAGTCCGTGAGCAAGGAGCTTCAGAACATTGGCTGAAGCTCCTCCTCCACCGCCAACGCCTGCGGGCGACGGCCCCGGCCGTGGAGAAGCCTCGCGCGAAGAATCAGCGGGTCAAGGTCGCACTCCAATGGCCAGCAACGCTCAAGACAACGGCGAGACTCTGGACTGGACGAGTAACGGAGAAGGCTTCTGGCCATGGCGGCAGGGGGCCGAACCCCAGGGGCTGATGGTCGGAAGTTAAGGGTGACGCAACCGATTGGAATGGTTAGAAAGACTTATCTTTCAACGCCGCCATCAACACCCCGTCCTTCGCTCTTGGTGCCGAGCTTCCATCCCGGGCGATTCGGCCCAGGCAATGGCAGCAGCAGCTGATCCAACTGCTGCGCAGGCGGTTGGACCCAGACACGACTGCAGCACGTGATGTTCTGATTCATGCCGGTCCAGGCGCTGGCAAAACTCTTGGCGCCTTGCTGTCCTTTCAGGTGATGCAGACCGAGGGCAGGCTTGAACGCGCTGTGATCTTCTGCCATCGCACCTCGATCCTGAGCCAGTGGCAGGGTGCTGCAGCCCAGCTGGGTCTGCGGCTTGATCTCTGGAACGGACCTAACAGCGCCTCAGACGCCGCGGACGGATGGCTGCTCAGCTACCAGGGTGCAGGACGCCAGCAGGAGGCCCTGAAAGCCGAACTCAGCCGCTGGAACCAGGAACGGCTGCTGACCATCGCCGACGAAGCGCATCATCTGGGAGTGGACCCCGATGAACCTGACGGCCCGGTTTGGGGACGAACGTTTCTGGAGCTCAGCAGCCATGCCCGCTTGCGTCTCGGGTTGACCGGAACACCGTTTCGCGCCGACAACCTGGCGTTCTGCGCCGCCCGGCGGGTGCGGGTCGAGGAAGCCGGCCAGCTGGTGGAACAGATCCATCCCGATCTTTCCGTCGAACCCCGAGAACTGATCGATGCTGGTGATGTTCGTCCCCTCGAATTTCGTTTTCAAGACGGCTGGGTGGAGCACGCCCAGGAAGGGCTGCCGGACCGCGAGGTTTCGCCACTCTCCGCTGAACAGAGAGAAAGCTGGAGAGCCCGGAATCTGCGCCGCGCCATTCGTCTTTCCGACAGCAGCAGCATTGCCCAGCTGCTGCTGCTGAGAGCCCGCACCAAGCTCGAAAGCGTTCGCAAACGTCACCCGCGCGCAGGCGGACTGGTGATCGCCCGCGACATTGAGCATGCCCGCAGCATCACCTTGCTGCTGGAGGAGGAAGGTGACCAGGTCGATCTGGTGCATTCCCAGGACCCAGGAGCACCTGAACGACTCAATGCCTTTCAGAGCGGTAATGCTGACTGGCTAGTGAGCATTGACATGTGCGCGGAAGGATTTGATGCCTCAAGGCTGAGGGTGGTCGCTTATCTGACCACGGTGGTGACACGCAGTCGTTTCGTACAGGGAATCACCAGAGCCGTGCGCATGTGCTCTGAAAGAGCCACGCTGGAAGCGGTTCCCCGCGAACCCTCCTACGTGTTTGCTCCTGCGGATCCATTGCTGATGCAATACGCCCGCAGTTGGTCCCTGTCTGAGCCGTACCGCATTGCAGCTCCGCAAAGAGCAGACGACAACGACAGCAATTTGGGAGGTGACTGGCGAGGCCCGTCGCTGCCGATGGAAGCGATTGAGGACGGTGCAGGTGCTGTGATCAGGATGCGCACTCCGCAGTTACCCGGATTTTTGCAGCGTTGAAAACATTTTTTCCCAAGAAAGAATGCGACATTCTGCGAAATCCGGCCTGATTTGGACCCATCAACCATCAGCCTGGTCGCCATCTGGGACACAGACATGGACGCAGCAATTGAACGTCGAGTCAACGTTGCCACCTGCTGGGCAAGAACCCGGATTGCCGTTCTGGACAGTGCTGAGCGCTACGAAGACAGCTATGCACTCACGCAGGAATTCAGAGAGTGGATTACCTGCTTAGGGGATCACCCTGAACTTCTTGAGGACTCTGTATTGAGTGTTCAGCGAACACAAGGGAAACACGATCACCTGGAGCTTGACGGAGCGACAGATGGAGCAGTCGAAATCTAAAGAAAGGCTGATCATTCGAGTCCTTCTGGCGTTGCCGCTGACGAGACGTCGCGGAGATTAAAGTCATCCCATAGTCATTCCGGATAAGCATGGCGGTTGAGAATTTGGTGATTGTGGGGTCCGGCCCAGCCGGCTACACCGCTGCCATCTATGCCGCCCGCGCCAATCTCAATCCCCTTCTCATCACAGGGTTTCAGAGGGGAGGAATCCCTGGTGGCCAGCTGATGACCACCACCCATGTTGAAAACTTCCCCGGATTTCCTGACGGTGTTCTCGGTCCAGACCTAATGGACTTGATGAAAGCCCAGGCCACGCGATGGGGAACAAGGCTGCTTGAAGCTGATGCCGACCGTATTGATCTCAGCCAGCGTCCTTACCGAATTGAAGTCGAAGGGCAGATCGTTGAATCGCAATCGCTGATCATCGCCACAGGGGCCAGCGCTAATCGGCTCGGACTGCCGAATGAGGAGCGCTTCTGGAGCAAGGGCATAAGCGCCTGTGCCATCTGCGATGGCGCCACACCTCAGTTTCGCAATGAAGAATTAGCTGTGGTCGGCGGGGGCGATTCAGCTTGTGAGGAAGCGGTCTATCTCACCAAATACGGCAGCCATGTCCATCTGCTGGTGCGTTCAGACCGTCTGCGCGCCAGTGCGGCAATGAGTGACCGCGTTCAGGCCAATCCCCTGATCCGCGTGCACTGGAACACCCAGGTGAGCGACGTTCAAGGTGATGACTGGCTGAGCGGCCTCAACCTGCATCGACGTGACAGCGGACTCGATGAGGAGCTGGCTGTCCGAGGCATGTTTTACGCCATCGGACACACTCCCAACACAGAGCTGGTTCGCGACCAGCTCGACTGCGATCCAATCGGTTACCTGGTCACCCAACCGGGTCGACCGGAGACCTCAATGGAAGGTGTGTTCGCAGCAGGTGATGTCGCCGATGGCGAGTGGCGTCAGGGCGTCACCGCCGCTGGCAGCGGCTGTCAGGCCGCCCTCGCCGCCGAACGCTGGCTCAGTCATCACAATCTGGCAACACTGGTGAACAGGGAACAGGCCGAGCCAGCCCAAGCAGAAACACCCAAGACCACTGCTGAGACCACTGAAGCCACCTACGACTCAAACGCCCTGTGGCAGAAAGGCAGCTATGCCTTGCGGAAGCTGTATCACGACAGCACTCGGCCCCTGCTTGTGGTCTATACATCGCCAAGCTGCGGTCCCTGCCACGTGCTGAAACCCCAGCTGAAGCGAGTACTTGATGAGCTGCAAGGAGAAGCCCAGGGAATCGAAATCGATATCGAAGCCGACCAGGAGATCGCACAACAGGCCGGAGTCAATGGCACCCCGACGGTTCAGCTGTTTTTCGACAAGCAACTGAAGCAGCAGTGGCGTGGGGTGAAGCAGCGCAGTGAGTTCATGGACTCGATCCGCTCGGTGCTCAGCAAAGCCTGAGCCTCAACGGCGACGAGGTCCACCGGGACGGTTACCACCGGGACGACCTCCGGGGGCACCAGCGTTGCGTTCCCTGTAGGTGATCCGGCCACGGGTCAGGTCATAAGGGCTGATCTCCACCAGCACTTTGTCTCCGGCCAGCAGCTTGATTCTGAACTTGGTGAGCTTGCCCGCGGCACGGCAAAGGCATTGATGACCTGCGGGCTGCTCAAGGGTCACCAGGTAAAACCCGTTGCCCTGTTCCTTCTCGATCACACCCGAGGTTTCAATCATGCGCCGGCATTGACCCGCAAAACGTTCCTACATTTTAGGAGGCCGCCTGCTGTCTGAGCAGCCCCAAGACAGATGGCGTCTCCCTAAGGTCGGCTGATCCTGAAATGAGCCGATGATTCTCCCTCCCCTCTCCCTGGATCTAGGGCTGCTGATGATTTCCATCGGTGCTGTGAACCTGTGGCGTGCCCGCCAGAAATCCACCTAACCTTCTAAAATGCCAAAACGCAGTGTACGAGTCCGCTCTCGCCTCTTTCGTCAACCTGACTCGGTCTGATTCCCAGGTCCGTGATCAGGTGCGTCAGGCAGCGACTCCCATGCATGTGGTGAACCTGGCCAATGAAAAGGGTCACGTCTTCACCCAGGCCACCATGATGAAAATGCAGGCCGAAAAAATGAAGCAGCTGCACGATGATCACATCAACGATGCCTCCAGCTGGGGTGAAGCACTGTTGATCTGCTTCGGCGAACACTCCTGACACTTCTGCTTCACAAGCCATATGGAGTCCTCAGCCAGTTCACACCGGAACCAGGCAGCCGATGGGGCTGCCTTGCCGACTGGGTGAATGTCCCTGATGTCTACGCGGCAGGTCGTCTTGACGCTGACAGCGAAGGGCTGCTGCTCCTCACCGCCGACGGTCGCCTGCAGCAACGACTGACAGACCCACGCTTCGGCCATTGGCGCACTTACTGGGTGCAGGTGGAGGGCAGCCCTGATCAACACCAGTTGGATGCCCTTTGCGATGGGGTGATGGTCAAACAGCAGCTCACTAGGCCTGCGAGGGTCGAACCTCTTGCTGCTGAACACCAGCAAACACTCACGGAACGCAACCCGCCAATCCGCACCAGGCTCAGCATTCCCACCACCTGGTTGCAACTCAGCCTGAGGGAAGGACGCAATCGCCAGGTGCGTCGCATGACTGCGGCCGTGGGGCTTCCAACATTGCGACTGATCCGCCGCAGCATTGATCTGATGGATGGAGGACCACCTCTCAACCTCAGCAGCCTCGCGTCAGGTCAATGGCGTGAAATCACGTCGGACGAGCATCAACGTCTTGGAGCGCTACTCAACCGGCAGCCAAAACGCCGGTGAGCGTGACAGCACGGAATTCGATGCCTTCCACAACACGCCAGGGCTGCTCGGAGCGGTCGGCATAGCTCACGTCCTCAAAGCCGAGTGCACGGAAATCGGCCAGGAAGGCGTCCTCCTCCCATGCACCACTGATGCAACCGCTCCAGAGATCTGGATCTTGTTGAAGATGTTGCGGAACGGGGCGATCACACACAATGTCGCTGATGGCGACGCGGCCTGAGGGTCGCAGCACTCTGCGGATGTTGGCGAGCAAAGCCGAACGTGCTGAACGATTCACCAGATTGAGCACACAATTGCTCAGCACCACATCCACGCTGGCTGAGGGAATCAGCAACTCACCCGTCGGGGTTGGCGCATCCAGGGCTTCGATCGCCCCCTCCAGAAAGCGAACATTGCTGTAACCGATTCTCTCGGCCACCACTGGTGCTGCAACGCGGGCAAGCTCCAACATGTCGGCATTGCGGTCCACGCCAATCACAGCGCCATGGCCACCCACGACCTGGGCACAGATGAAGGCATTTTTGCCGCTGCCACTGCCCAGATCCAGCACAGTGTCACCCGAACGAACCCAGCGCGTCGGGTCACCGCAGCCGTAATCACGCTGCACCACCTCCTCGGGGATGACCTTGAGCAAGGACGCGTCAAAGGCGACTGGTGTACATAGACAGGTCTCCTGCTCCAGTGCTGCAGCTCCATAGCGCTTTTCAACGGCCTGGGTCTGATCCAGAGCCGGTCCACAACATCCTTCGCTCATCAGCCGAGGGCCTCCAGCAATTCGCGCACAGTCGACCACTGACCGTAGTAGTAATTCGCGCTCGCTCGGCGGTCGCTGTCCTCAAGGCTGTCGAAGGCATCGAACCCAACATTGCGCCAAAGATCATGGCCACAGGCGCGGTCAAGCTCCGTCTCGGCTTCACGAGCAAGATTGTCGAGACGTCGCTGCAGATTCTTGACTTGAGCGGCAGACATCTTCAGGAAAGGCAGGTGGATTCAATGTATCGAACAGACTAGTACGCATAAACTAGTCGGGTGAAGCTCGGTTTCGATCAGAAAGGCAGTTTCTTCTTGGCATCCTTATCCAGATCGGCTTCCATCTCCCTGAGTCGCTTGAGGATTGAGTCGTAGTACTCCTTGACATAGGCCTCAAGGTGAGTGATCTCGCTGGGATCGATGCCGAAGCTCTGATAGGTCTCCTCCATCGGTGCATCCATCGAGACACCACCTCCTGACACCTCAGCAAATGCCAGACGCTCGGCCACGTTCACGGCAGGCTCAAAGAAAGAGCACATCCCTTCAGTGAATTGCATGATGAAGGAGGGCACTCGAAACACCCTCGCTGACTTATCAGCGACACGTTCGCAGAGCTGAACAACCTCACCGCTGTTCCAGGCCTTGGGCCCAACGACAGGAAATGTCTTGCGCACCGTCTCCTCATGGTCGAGCGCAGCCACGGCGAAACGAGCCATGTCCTGCGTGTTCATATACGCAATGGATGTGGGACTTCCACTCACCCAAACGGTCTGGCTCTCCAGAACAGGAATGGCGAACTGGCTGATCACACCCTGCATGAACGCCACACCCTGAAGGATGGTGTAGTCGAGCTCTGATTCCTTCAGAAGTTTTTCAGTGCAGTATTTGATGTCCATCAACGGCACATCTCTGTGCTGTTCCGCATTAAGAAGCGACAGGAAAACGAAACGGTTCACACCGGTGCGTTCACAGGCTCGGAGGAGATTGAGCTTGCCGTCCCAGTCTGTTTGATAAATGCTCTTGGGATCGTCGGGGCGGCTGGTGGCCGCGTCGATCACGGCATCAACTCCGTCGAGGGCGTAATCGAGACTGGCTGGATTGAGCAGATCACCTCGAGTGAGCTCACAACCCCATTCCTGAAGGAAGGACGCTTTCCTTGGGATTCGCACCATGCAGCGAACGTCATGACCTTGATCAAGAGCCCTGCGGGCGATCTGCCTGCCCAAGGTTCCTGTTCCACCGACCACAAGAACCTGCATATGGCTTTCAAAGTCCAGCGAGGAGCTTAGTTGGCGTGCTCTCGCACTGCGGCGATCAGTCCTTCTGAAGCTTCAGCAGCAAAGCTCCACCTGCCAGGCCCACTGGAATCAGCACCCAAAACACAGCTGCAATCCCGAAAATCTCCGAAGCCATCGAACAGCGCTCTTAATCAGCTCCTATTTAACGATCTCCAGTCATGTGTTGACCGCATTGTTGTAATAACTCAGCCATCGGCGCATCGGTGCGCAACTGACCGGTCATGACTGCGCTGGCGCATGCCTGGTGGCCTGCGCTCAGCAGCGACTGCACCAGCTCCTCCAGCGGCGGTGGTCCAGCAAGAGAGAGGCGGCTTGCAAGCTCAGCGGTGGACCAGCAGCAGACTGGCAATCCGCAGTCCCTCTGCAGGCGTTGCAGCAGACGCCGCCCAGCAGTTGACAGAGTGTCTGGCTGTGAGTCGGCAAGCTCGAGCAACTGACCCAGAACAGCAGGCATCTGCAAAGGGCCGAGCCAGAGCGGCCCTGTCACCGCCCATCGGCCTTGACCATCCGTGCAGCGACAGGATCTCCAGCCCGAGAGCTTCAAAAGTGGTTGAACCGCTTGATCACCACAGCGCTCGCAACGTGCCAGCAGGCCCAGCTGCGATTCCTCATCAGCGGCCAGGCGCTGGCGCAACCGCACCACAAGCCGGAATGTGCGTCCCTCACTGAAGCTGGCAACGGGTTCAAGCCCCCGGCCTAATTGCCAGGCTTCCCTGGCCAGCACTGCCAGCTGAAGTCGCAGAGCCAGCTCCCAACTGGCGGGGTGGGTTCGCGCTGCTGCCCCGAAATGACGCACCGCCGCACGGCGGTCATGGCCGGTTGGCGAACGTCCATCCGTGCTGGCGAGAACAAGTAGGCCGTCGAAGCGCAGCACCGCCAAGGCCGACTGAAGCAGGGCATTCGGACAACCGAAGGCATCCAGATCAATCAGATCGAAGAAGATCTGATCGAGGTAGGCCTGGCGCAGCAGACGCTCCGCCGCCCAACTGCTGGTTGTCCACGACACATCACGAGCACCCTGCAGACGCTGAAGGTTCGATGCCAGCAGCGAACTGCGATCTGGATCGGCATCATTCAACCAAAGCTCCAGATCGGGTCTGGATTCGGGACAGGCTTCGAGTCCCCAGCGCAGACCGCGGATGCCACAACCGGCCATCAGGTCAAGCCAGCGCAGTGGCCGTTGCGCCACTGACGCCTGGTGGGCCGCCAGCAGAACCGAAAGATCCCTCGAGGGTCGCGAATCCTTGCGAAAAAAACCTGATCCCGTCTGCAGATAGACAGCTCCTTCGCGATAGTGAGAAACCGGCGCTTCCAGGTGCGTGCACGCAACCGCTCTCCAGCCTGCCTCCACCGGTGCCGACTGGGGAGAAGCCAGCACATGGCACTGGATGGATCTGAGCTGTCACTGGCGGGTTCTGGGGCAGTCCTCGGCTCCGCCCATCGTGCTGATTCACGGCTTCGGCGCCAGCAGCAGTCACTGGAGGCATAACGCCGGAGTCCTTGCCGCAGCGGGCTATCGGGTGTTCAGTCTCGACCTGATCGGATTCGGGCGCTCCGACCAGCCAGGACTGAATCGGCACTTCTCACTCGACAACAGATTGTGGTCCAGGCAACTGGCCGCCTTTCTCGAAGAGGTTGTGCAGCAACCGGCGGTGCTTGTGGGCAACTCACTGGGGGGCCTCACGGTTCTGACCACCGCTGCGCTGAGACCCGAACTGGTGAAAGCCGCCATTGCAGCACCTCTGCCGGACCCCACTCTGCTGCGCCCTCTGCCAAAACAGCAGTCCCGATGGCTCATGCGGTTACGACGCATCGCGGTGACAGCCATCTGCCGCCTGCTCCCCCTGGAATTGATCGTGCCGCTGATCGCGCGAACTCCTTTGCTGAGGGCTGGGCTGCAGGGTGCTTATCAACGATCCATCCGAAGCGACCGGGCGCTGCAGGCCCTGATCGCCCAACCTGCCCTCAGGCTGACAGCTGCCAGAAGCCTTCGTGCCATGAGCGTGGGCATGGCTCTCCGCCCCCGAAACGCAACCGCTCCAGAGCTTTTGCAACAGCTGAAGACCATGCGCAACGCTCCTCCGGTGCTGTTGCTGTGGGGGCGCCAGGACCGATTCGTACCGTTGATGATCGGCGAATTAGTCAAATCTCAGCACCCATGGGTGGAGCTCAAGGTGATCGAAAACGCCGGCCATTGCCCCCATGACGAAACACCCGAGCGCTTTCACCTGGAGTTGCTGCACTGGCTGGACCGTAATTTGGGAGGCACAAGCGCACCAGGGATCGGTCACCCCGCATGAAGCACACTCTGTCGGTTCTGGTGGAGGACGAATCCGGCGCCCTCAGCCGTATCGCCGGCCTGTTCGCTCGCCGCGGCTTCAACATCGACAGCCTTGCGGTTGGTCCTGCTGAGGCTGTTGGTCGCTCACGACTGACCATGGTGGTCGAAGGCGACGAGCACACCCTTCAACAGATGAGCAAACAGCTCGACAAGCTTGTCAACGTGCTGCAGGTTCTCGACCTCTCCCAGCGTCCTGCCGTGGAACGGGAGTTGATGTTGATGAAAGTTTCCGCACCAGCGGCCCAACGCAGCGCAATCCTTGAACTGGTTCAGGTCTTCAGAGCCAAGGTGGTCGACGTCGCAGACGATGCCCTGACCCTTGAGGTTGTCGGCGATCCAGGCAAGTTGGTAGCTCTGGAACGGCTGATGGAGCCCTACGGCATCGAGGAAATCGCCCGAACCGGTAAGGTCGCACTGGAAAGGGCTTCTGGAGTGAATACAGAAATGCTCAAGGCTTCAAACAATGGCGGGCGCGTGCCCGCCTGAGCGTCTCGTTGATCAGAGACCTGGTGTCAACACCGTGGCCTTCTCGATGGTGTCGTCCTGACGGATGGCATCCACAACATCAAGACCTTCGGTCACACGACCGAAGACGGCGTAGCGACCATCCAGCTCTGGAAGTGGCTTGAGTGCAATGTAGAACTGGGCACTGGCTGAATCTGGGGCCTGGGAGCGAGCCATTGCCAGGGCGCCGCGTTCATGGCTGAGTTTGAGCTGCAGAAGCTCAGTGGGGTTACTAACAACGCGGCCATAACGGGGCTGGTCTTCGCCGTCAAAGGACAGCTCAAGGGGTACAAAGCGTGCCTGGCCAGTGGTTGGATCCACGAAGCTCCCCGTTCCGTACTGAGACTTTGGGGTCGCGGGATCACTGGAGGAGGGATCGCCGCCCTGTACCACGAATGGAACCGGGTCCCTCACCACTCGATGAAAAACAGTGCCGTTGTAAGCACCCCTTTGAACCAGATCCAGGAAATTTCCAGCCGTTACAGGAGCGGCATCACCATCGAGCTCCAGGGTGATCGAGCCCTTGCTGGTAGTGAGCTCAACGCTGGCCTTGCCCTGAAGGCAAGGACTGCTGGCCTGCTCGCAACCAACCGGTATTGAGACCGTCGTGCTGGACGTACAGCTGACCAGTAGAGGCAGACACAAGGCAAGTGCCAGCAGTGTCTTGAGGGATTGACGAATCATGATCATTCAGAGCCCTTCCAGGTTCACATTCAAAAAGCGTGCAAGTTCTGCTCCGTCCTGCTCGAGCTGAGCGAGAGGAAGAGGCTCACCCACTCGAGTGAGAGGCATGTCGCGTCGACCCTGAACGCGCAAAGACACACGGCGTCGAGTGTTGAAGCCGTCACGGACCTCGACCTTGACAGCCTTGATGTCTTTGATCGGTATCTCAACACTGATGGGCTTGCGAAAACCTCGTCGAGAAATGGTCACGACCCCTGACGATTTATCAAAACGATTCATGCCGGCGCCCACGTCAATGGCGATCACCGTCCAGAGATAGGTGGCCAGAAGGGCTGCAGCGATGCTGTAGAGCCCCATTACCAGGCCCTGGGGGACGAACACAAGTCCTGCAGGGTGACCTAGTGGAAGCAGATCACGCCCCAAATAACTGGAGAGCGAGGCGAACAGAAAGCCGACACCACCAGTGGTGACCATGGCGGCGACCAGGACATTGGACAGCCGTCGTGAGCCGACGACAGGTTGTTCAAGCAGATCAGCGGCCATCACAGCCCGAAAGCAGAGCCCATTGTGACCGCTGAAGCGACATGGATAGCGACGTTCGGAAGCTCTGCCACAAAGGCTGAAACCAATGCGGAAGAAACCCCGAAGAAATGTTCCGATACAAGGGGTTTCAGGTGGAGGAATTCGCCCCCGCAACCCTCTCTGAAATTGTTAAGGTCGCCTGGTATCCCACAGCCTGCGGCTATCCGCACCCGTTCTCACTCATGACGATCGCTGTAGGACGCGCGCCACAGCGGGGATGGTTTGACGTCCTCGATGACTGGCTCAAGCGCGACCGCTTCGTTTTTGTCGGCTGGTCCGGCATTCTTCTCTTTCCAACGGCCTACTTGGCCATCGGTGGCTGGCTCACAGGCACCACCTTTGTCACCTCTTGGTACACCCACGGCATCGCTTCGTCGTACCTGGAAGGTTGCAACTTCCTGACTGCTGCTGTGTCCACCCCCGCTGATGCGATGGGTCACAGCCTTCTGTTGCTCTGGGGCCCTGAAGCCCAGGGTGACTTTGTTCGCTGGTGTCAGCTCGGCGGCCTCTGGGCCTTCGTTGCCCTGCACGGTGCTTTCGCACTGATCGGTTTCATGCTGCGTCAGTTCGAGATTGCCCGTCTGGTCGGCATCCGTCCTTACAACGCCATCGCCTTCTCAGGTCCGATTGCGGTGTTCGTCAGTGTCTTCCTGATGTACCCCCTCGGCCAGAGCAGCTGGTTCTTCGCGCCCTCCTTCGGTGTGGCAGCGATCTTCCGCTTCCTCCTCTTCCTGCAGGGCTTCCATAACTGGACCCTCAACCCCTTCCACATGATGGGCGTCGCCGGCATTCTCGGCGGTGCACTGCTTTGCGCTATTCACGGTGCAACGGTGGAAAACACCTTGTTTGAGGATGGTGAGCAGGCCAACACCTTCAAGGCGTTCGAGCCAACCCAGGAAGAAGAGACCTATTCGATGGTCACCGCCAACCGCTTCTGGAGTCAGATCTTCGGAGTCGCCTTCTCCAACAAGCGCTGGCTGCACTTCTTCATGTTGTTCGTGCCTGTGATGGGCCTGTGGACCAGCTCCATCGGCATCATCGGCTTGGCCCTCAACCTGCGTGCATATGACTTCGTGTCACAGGAAATCCGCGCTGCAGAAGATCCCGAATTCGAGACCTTCTACACCAAGAACATCCTTCTGAATGAAGGTCTGCGTGCCTGGATGGCACCGGCTGACCAGCCGCACGAAAACTTCGTCTTCCCTGAAGAGGTTCTGCCCCGTGGAAACGCCCTTTAATTCCGGTCTTATCGCCACTGGCGGTAAAGACCTCGACTCCACCGGCTATGCCTGGTGGGCTGGCAATGCCCGTCTGATCAACCTTTCAGGCCGTTTGCTGGGTGCCCACGTGGCCCACGCAGGTCTGATGGTGTTCTGGGCCGGCGCCATGATGCTGTTCGAGGTGAGTCACTTCACCTTCGACAAGCCCATGTATGAACAGGGTCTGATCCTGTTCCCCCACGTGGCCACACTTGGCTATGGCGTGGGTCCCGGTGGCGAAGTCACCAATCTCTATCCCTTCTTTGTGGTGGGTGTTCTGCACCTGATCAGCTCCGCCGTGCTCGGTCTCGGTGGTCTGTACCACGCTCTTCGCGGCCCTGAAATCCTCGAGAACTACTCCACGTTCTTCTCGCAGGACTGGCGCGACAAAAATCAGATGACCAACATTATTGGTTATCACTTGATTCTTCTTGGTGTTGGCTGCCTGCTCCTGGTCTTCAAGGCCATGTTTTTCGGCGGTGTCTACGACACCTGGGCACCAGGTGGTGGTGACGTCCGTCTGATCACCAACCCAACCCTCGATCCAGGCGTGATCTTCGGTTATCTGTTCCGCGCCCCCTTCGGAGGCGAAGGCTGGATCATCGGTGTGAACTCGATGGAGGACATCATCGGTGGCCACATCTGGCTGGGTCTCATCTGCATTTTCGGAGGCATCTGGCACGTCACTACCAAGCCTTTCGGCTGGGTGCGTCGTGCCTTCATCTGGAATGGTGAGGCTTACCTCAGCTACAGCCTCGGTGCGCTTAGCTTCATGAGCTTCATCGCCTCGGCCTACATCTGGTTCAACAACACCGCCTACCCCTCGGAGTTCTACGGCCCCACCAACGCCGAATCCTCCCAGGCACAGAGCTTCACCTTCCTGGTGAGAGACCAGCGTCTCGGTGCCAACATCGGTTCAGCCATGGGCCCCACCGGTCTCGGTAAGTACCTGATGCGTTCACCAACCGGTGAAATCATTTTCGGTGGTGAAACGATGCGTTTCTGGGATTTCCGCGGTCCTTGGCTTGAGCCCTTGCGTGGACCTAACGGCCTGAGTCTCGACAAACTCCAGAACGACATCCAGCCCTGGCAGGTTCGTCGTGCTGCTGAGTACATGACTCACGCTCCCAACGCATCTCTGAACTCCGTTGGCGGCATCATCACCGAGCCCAACTCGGTGAACTTCGTGAACATCCGTCAATGGTTGTCTGCGACCCAGTTCGTGCTCGCCTTCTTCTTCCTGGTGGGTCACCTCTGGCATGCAGGACGCGCGCGTGCTGCTGCGGCAGGTTTCGAGAAGGGTATCGACCGTTCGGCAGAGCCTTCATTGGCGATGCCAGACCTCGACTGATCCCCACGATCAGACCCAATCGAGATCACACTTTTCGATCGTCATCTAGCCCCACTTCACAGTGGGGCTTTTTTTATGGAAGAAATCAATGATTGATCACAACACTCGGCCAAGGCAGCAGAGCGGAGTCAGAAGTCCATATCGAGCAAGGTATGGCCTTTGGGAGGCTGATGCCGCTCCTGACCAGCGGCGGGAAGCTCAACCCGCTGGACCGAACGACTCCATTCATTCATGGATTCCGTGAAATAAGCCTGCTCAGCATGGAGGCTCAATGAAGCATTGCCTTGATCGGTGGCACTCACCGACAACGGCTCCATCGCCGATGCACTAAGGGCAAGCGTTGCTGAAATCAGAGTTGTGCCGATTCCAGGGAGGAGAAAACGAAGCATGGCCAAGGGTGTGAAGAGGGCCTGATTTCGCATTAGCTACTGCCAGCGAAAAATGGCAACGTTCTCCCTTGCCATGTATCAAACCTGCGGTAGCCAACGTCGCAACAGCGGCAAGCTGAGGCCGATCACATTCGAATAACAGCCATCGAGACGCTCCACAAAGGTGCCTCCAAGACCCTCCAGTGCAAAGCCTCCTGCACAGCGAAGCGGCTCGCCACTGGCGACATACGCTGCGATCTCCTGATCGCTGAGATCAGCAAACATCACCCTGGTGGTCACACACTCAATCAGCGGCTCGTGCGATGTCACACCAAGGCCTGACATCAGGCAGTGGCCCGTGTGCAGATCACCCCAAGCGCCACGCATGCGTTGCCAACGTTGCACAGCCTGCTCTGGATCGGCTGGCTTTCCATACACCTCTCCAGCAAAGACAAACAACGAATCACATCCGAGCACGGCTGTGATGTCATCGTCTTTCAGCTTGCTGCGGACGGCCAGCGCCTTGGCCTGAGCCAGACGCCTGACCAATGCGATCGGATCGGGATCCTGAATGGCCTCTTCATCGACACCGCTGATCTCGACGCGATGGGGAATGGCCGCCTGCTCGAGAAGACGACGTCTTGCCGGGGACGCTGAAGCCAGCAGCAACATTGGTGACTCAGTTAGCGGCGCTGAGAACGAGAATGGCATCGACAGCACGTCACGCGTGACTCTTCAGGACCCCAGCGAACTCACACGGCACGCCATGAGGCGAGCGCGCCAGGCCGTGTGCTGCCTGCCGTTCCAACGCAGCTTCTACCGCAATGTTGAAGAGGAAGCTCTGAGCAGCAGTGAACTGGTCGCTCAATCTGACTGGTCGTCAAAGACACGAAAGCGACTGAATGCCAGCGAGACAGAGAATCTGCTCATCTGGTTGATTCAACTGGGGGTTCTGCGTCGGGAGGTTGACGGCCAGGGCCTCACAGAACGGGTACGTCTGACTCCTCTTGGCAGGGAGGTGCTGATCCCCTGGCCTGAAACGATTCCCTCAGCAGGCATTGGAAGCCGTCTGGTGCACTGGTGTCGGCGACACCGCCCCCGCTGGTGAGTGAGCCAAGGATGACTGACACGCCACCAGGATTCATGCGAAGTGGATCACAAATCACTGCAATGGCGCAGCTTGAGACTCTCGGCGAAACGCTGTGACCAGAACCTCCCGCCCCACCCCACTGATGGTGCTCGGCACCAGTAGTGGGGCTGGAAAGTCGCTGATGACAGCAGCACTCTGCAGAGTGCTGAAACGGCGTGGTGAAACACCGCTGCCCTTCAAGGGGCAGAACATGAGCAACAACGCCTGGGTTGATCAGAACGGCGGCGAAATGGCCTACTCCCAGGCACTGCAGGCCTGGGCCGCCGGGCTGGAGCCGGTGCATGCCATGAACCCGGTGTTGCTCAAACCGCAGGGCGATTCGACCAGCGAGGTGATTCAGCTTGGGAGCTCCGCCGGCACCTGCAGGGCAGAGCACTACTACCGGGACTGGTTCGACTCCGGCTGGGCCGCCATCCGCCAGGGTCTCGAGGAACTGCAGGCCAATCATCCAGGCGGAAGGCTTGTGCTTGAAGGTGCTGGCAGCCCGGTCGAGGTCAACCTGCAGGCACGCGATCTCACCAACCTGCGTCTTGCCAAGTATCTACAAGCCAATTGCCTGCTGGTTGCCGATATTGAACGCGGAGGCGTGTTTGCCCAGATCGTCGGCACTCTCCAGTTGATGAAACCTGATGAACGGCGACTGATCCGTGGGCTGCTGATCAATCGGTTCCGAGGCAGAAGAGAACTGTTCGATGAAGGTCGACGCTGGCTCGACACCAATACAGGCATCCCGGTTCTTGGAGTGATGCCATGGCTTAATGAGCTCTTCCCGCCTGAAGACTCCCTCGACCTGCTGGAGAGGAGAGGGCGCAAGCGCAGCGCTGAGCTGGAAATTGCCGTGGTGAAACTGCCCTCACTCAGCAACTTTTCTGATCTCGACCCCCTGGAGGCGGAGCCAACCGTTGAGCTGCGCTGGGTCGCACCGGGCGAAGCGCTTGGGTCACCCGATGCCGTAGTGATCCCGGGAAGTAAACAGACCCTTCGAGATCTTGCTTCCCTGCGCAGCAGCGGACTGGACGCTGAACTGATCCGTTATGCCAAAAACGGCGGCGAGCTCTTCGGCATCTGTGGCGGCATGCAGATGCTCGGGGCGGAATTACACGATCCAGATGGACTGGAGGGCGAAGGGCCACCAGGACAGTGCGGCAGCAACGTCGCCGGCCTTGGCCTGCTTCCCCTGCGAACCGTGTTCGGCGGCGATAAGGCACTGCATCAGCGGCAAGTTGTTGTGCTTTGGCCTGATCAGCAACCGCAGCTGAAGGTGGAGGGGTTCGAACTGCATCGGGGAACCAGCGAAGCCATCGAAGCCTGCGACGCCTTGAGCGCAGATCAAGGACTGGGCTGGATCCGTGCGACTACCGCAGGAACCTATCTGCATGGCATCTTCGAGAACGGGTCCTGGCGACGACGCTGGCTGAACCGGCTTCGACGCAGACGCGGACTGGCGGATCTCAGTGAGCAGCAACCGCACCACAGTCGTCAGAGAGACGCGCTGCTCGACCGCTTAGCCGATGCCTTTGAACAACATGTGAATCTGGAACCACTGCTGGACACATCCACGTGACCTCTGGGCACAAAAGGGTGGAAATCGTTTGGCCGGACGGTCAGCGCAGCGTCAGCTACAAGGGCGAAGACTGGTTGGCGGCTGCGCGGCAGGCCGGTGTGCATGTGCCCACTGGCTGCATGGGAGGCAGTTGCGGAGCCTGCGAGATAGATGTTGATGGCACCACAGTGAGGGCCTGCATCAGCAGCGTGCCTGCGTCAGCATCGGGGCAACTCAAGGTGGAGTTCGCCACCGACCCGTATTGGTGACCAACCCGCCACAAACGTCGCCACGGAGTCTGCTGGGAGGCAGTGCACGCGCTCTGCTGGCTGGAGCCGCCGGAGGAGGGCTAGCAGCACTGATGGTGAGCATCACGCTCGTCCTGCAAACCTGGATCTGGGGTGAATCAGTCGCGCGCGGTTTACCTACCGATCGCTCCTTGCTGTGGTGTCTGGCCTGGTCGGGAACGATCGGCGTCGCTCTCAGCCTGCTGCAACGCAGACATGCAGGCAGTGCACTGCCTGAAATGGCGGAGACCCTCGCTGAACTAAGTAAACCGGGGGGATTAGACACACAACACGGCCTCAGACAAATCATCGGAGGCATGCTGGCCCTCGCTGGCGGAGGAACTCTGGGCCCGGAGGCGTTGATGACTCGGCTCGTCGCTGTCGCCGGCCATTCCATCTGGAAAGGCGCAGATCGTGATCTGGTGGCGGCCGCAATGGCGGGATCTTTGGGACTATTTCGCTCACCCCTGGTCGGCGGCGCAGCCTTGGCCGGACGCCAGTGGCAGCTGATTTGGCGCTGGCTGCCAGGAACCCTCGGAGGATTGGCCGGTTTTGTTGCCTTCCACGGCTTGAGTGACCTGGGCGGAGGCATGCGAGGCGTGTCCTATGCCTGGCCCTCTGATCCCTCGCAACGCATCAGTGCATTGCTAGCGGCCCTACTCGCAGGGTTAGCGGGTTGGTTGGCGGGTCAATTGATCAAGCGCTGGCGGCATTACCTCCAACAGTTGCGACTTCTGGAACGCTTCTGGTGGATGCCGATCAGCACGGGCCTGCTGATCGGCCTCTGCCTCTGGGGTTTACCACTGGCAGGCTTCTCCGGGGAAAACCAACTGAGACCCCTCGTGATTAATAGATGGATGCTGGATATAAGCGTCTTAGTGCTGTCAGCCCTGGCCAAATTGCTGATGGTCGGACTGTGTCTTGAAACCGGATGGAGAGGCGGCCAGTTTTTTCCAGTGATCCTCGCCAGCAGCGCACTGGGGATGGGACTGCACGAATGGATGCCCTGGATTGGCACCATCGACAGCTGGAGTGCTGGTGTGGTCGGGGGGTGCCTTGCGGTGCTGCTGAACTCACCGCTACTCGGACTGGTGCTCGGCCTGACTCTGTTGCAGGGTCATGGAGCCGGAGCTCTCGTGATCGGCCTGCTGGTGGGTCTGATCCTTCAGCGAAGGCACTGAATGGGAATCCTGGCGGGATTGATTGCAGCACTTGCATGGACCCTGGCGAGCAGCATTTGGCGAGGTCTCTCTACCTCTCTCAGCGCGATTCAACTCAACGGGCTGAAGAATCTGATCGCCTGCGCAGCATTGCTGCCGGTGCTGGTCACACTCCCCTGGAACGGAGAAGGGAAGAGCCTGATGCTGCTACTGATCAGTGGTGGACTGGGAATTTCACTGGGAGACAGCTTTTATCTCGCCTCACTGAGACGTCTCGGAACACGCAGAACACTCACCCTGGAGTCGCTCGCGCCTGTCGCAGCCGCTGCTGGAGGCTGGTTCGCCATGGGAGAGCAACTCTCTGTTCAGGGCTGGGCTGGTGCACTGCTGGTCACGATTTCCGTGGTGTTAGTTGCCGTGCAGCAACCTCCTGACGCCACACGACTGCTCGACCGAAGCCGCCATGTGCAGGCGCAGGGCTTGGTGCTGGGGTTGCTGGCTGTGGTCTGCGGTGTGGCAGGCGCCGCCGTCTCTCGCACTGTTCTGATCAGCAGTGAGCTGACACCGCTGCAAAGTGCTGCCTGCCGTCTGCTGGGTGGCCTGCTGCTGTTGCTTCCCTGGCTGCGGTTGGCAGCCAGGTTTCCGCAACCACGCCCGCGCAGTGTGCGTTGGCCGCGGGTGCTGACTGCAACAGTGCTGGGAACCGTTCTGGGGATCCTGCTGCAACAGGTTGTGCTGCAGAGGTTGCCTCTGGGCATCGGCATCACAGTTCTGAGCACGGCACCGGTGATGGCCCTGCTGGTTGCCCGTGCAGAAGGGGAGCAGCTGAAACCGTCCGTGCTGTTGGCCTCAACACTGGCCGTCACAGGCGTTGGTCTGGCAGTGCTGAGTTGAGCTGGGAAGCGCTCGGCTGAACCAGCGCATTGACTAGCGTCGCTGCGATGCAGATGACCGGAGATGACAGACACAGCCACCTATCTCGGAGCCAATGGCTGGCTGCTGACCATGGCTGGACTGAGGGTGCTGCTGGACCCATGGCTCAGTGGTCCACTGGTGTTTCCACCGGGTGCCTGGTTGCTAAAAGGTGAGATGCCAGAACTGATGCCCATCCCGGATCAGCTTGATTTGCTTCTGCTCACGCAGGGGCTTCCAGATCATGCCCATCCAGAAACGCTCCAGGCCCTGTCAAAACAGATCCCCGTGGTGGCATCGGCAGCCGCCGCGCGTGTGGTGCAGCGGCTGGGATTTGAGACCATCACCGAGCTTCGACCCGGCGAAACCACCACAATCGCTGGACTGAAGATCCAGGCCACTGCAGGAGCAGCAGTCCCGGCAGTGGAGAACGGCTACCTGCTCGACTGGCCCGAGGGTTCCCTCTATCTCGAACCGCATGGTGTCTTGGACCCTGCGATCGATCAGCGCAGCGTTGACACCCTGATCACTCCGGTGGTGGATCTTGGCTTGCCGATGCTGGGAGCATTCATTACAGGCGCTCGCGTGATGCCGGATCTGATCAGCCGATTCCAGCCCAAGACCGTGCTGGCAAGCACCACCGGCGGCGATGTGAAATTCAGCGGGATGATCAGCAACCTGCTGAACGCCGCTGACGCCTCGACAGATTACGGCGATCTTCCGGAAGACTGCACGCTGATCACACCCACAGTGGGGCGAGAGATCCCATTGCCATCAGGGTCGCGCTAGAGAAAGATCAACGGGGCCCATGGCATGGCGTTGGATCAGCTGCTGACGCAACTGGAGATCAAAACGCGCGGACCTGGTTTCACCCCCCTGAACCAGCAACTGAATCAGTGCGTGCACCAAGCCGGACTGATGACCGGGGTGATGCATCTCACCTGCCTGCACACCAGCTGCAGCCTCACCATCAATGAAAATGCCGATCCACGGGTCCTGAAAGATCTGGCGGCCTGGATGAATGCCATGGTGCCTCAGGACGGCGCTGGGCCTAGCGGACCAGACGGTAGACGTCGCCGTTACCTGCACGACGACGAAGGTGATGACGACATGCCAGCCCATATCCGCACAGCGCTCACCACCCAGACCATGAGCTTGAGTGTTGATAACGGCCGACTGCTCCTGGGCACCTGGCAGGCGGTCTATCTCTGGGAGCATCGTTCATCCCCGCATCACCGACGACTCACCTGTCATCTAATCGGACACATGGAAGATTCATCCAGCCATCGCGATCAACTTTCGGCATCAGCCAGAAACACCACGGCGACCCTGCTGGCTAGGCGCAGCGGCCAACGACTGAATGATGTCGTTCAAGCGCGTCACGTCCCGGGGGCATGGGCTGAAGATGGTGGGGTTGAAACCGACGTTGATCTGCTGATTGATCGGTTGCATGAGATCTCCGATCAACCGCAATGACACGTTCTCAATGAAACCGCCGCAATGATCGCGACACGATGAGCACACAACCCAGCGCTAACAGCACCAGCCGAGTGCTCTTGGCTGGCCTGATCGGCAACGTCATGGAGTGGTACGACTTCGCCCTCTACGGCTACTTCGCGACCACCATCGGCAGGGAGTTCTTCCCCTCAAGTGACCCAGCCTCCTCACTAATCGGAGCCTTCGGAGCCTTTGCCGCAGGATTTCTGGTACGGCCCCTCGGGGGGATGGTGTTCGGTCGAATTGGTGATCTGGCCGGACGGCAACGAGCTCTGCAACTGTCCGTGATGGTGATGGCCGTACCCACCGTCCTGCTGGGCTTACTCCCGACGCATCAGCAGATCGGCATCGCCGCTCCGATTGCAGTTGTCCTGCTTCGCATTGTTCAAGGCTTGTCAGTGGGGGGCGAATACACCAGCTCTGTCATTTTTCTCAGCGAAAACGCCCCGGAACGCCAGCGTGGTTTCTACGCGATCTGGGGGCTCTGGGGATCCGTGCTGGGCATGTTGATCGGCTCTGGCTTTGGTGATCTGCTGGCCCACACGCTTAACCCAGACCAACTGGGAAGCTGGGGATGGCGGCTGCCATTTCTGCTGGGAGCACTGGTGGCGGCCAGCGGCGTTGTGATCCGCAGAGGCATTGGTGCCGAAATCATCGAACCGCAAGCGAAGTCGCCGATTCGCGAAACCTTTGGCCGCTATCGCCTGCAGGTGCTGCGCGTCATGGCGCTGAACATCGCGAGCAGCGTCGGTTATTACGCCGTGTTTGTCTACGCGGTGAGCTACATGCAAGACGTCGATCACCTCAGCACGGCAACATCCCTGAGCCTGAACACCGGCGTCCTGGCTGTACTGCTAATGCTGTATCCGATTTCAGCGTGGCTCTCCGACCGTATCGGTCGCAAACCGATGTTGATCAGCGGATCATCACTACTCTGCTTCGGTGCATTGCCGTTGTTCAACCTGATGCACAGCGGCGACCCTCAGCAAGTCATTTGGGGAGAAATGGGTCTCACATTGGCTGTCGCTCTGCTTGCAGGTGGAAAGAACCCCGCAAACGTGGAACTGATGCCTGCCGCGGTTCGCTGTACCGGCCTGGCCGTGGCATTCAACATTGCAGAAGGTTATTTCGGCGGAACAACTCCCTTGATTGCAACCTGGTTGATTGCACAGACCGGTAACCCAGTGTTGCCAGGGGCATGGGTCGCCATGAGCGGACTGTGCACCCTGATCACGGCATGCGCCTTCACGCGCGAAACAGCATTTCGTCCGCTGTCGACTGAGATAGCTTGAAAACAGCTTGCTACATGAAGGCAGAAGCCAATCTGCTGCCATGAATCCAGAAGGGGAAATCTGGCCTGCCGTGGTGGGTGCGGGCTGATGTGTCTTCTTGCAGCGATTGGACTGATCACACCCCGCCTCATTTGGTTCTGTTGTGGCTGTTCAGTCCTGATGTTGTCCTTGGTCCCTTCTCAGCCCTGGCAATCCCCAATCCAATCCTTCCGGTTTTGGGGCTTGTGTTGCTGCCAACCACGACACTTGGCGTGTGCTGGGCAACGATGTCGTTCAGAGGAGTGCAATCGTTCAGTGGACTGCTGATTGTTGTGATCGGCCTATTGATTGATGCAGGCCTAATTGGCAACGGCAGAGGCATGGCCAGACGTTGACGATCAGCTGTCCTGCTCGTCATCCATCGAGCGGCGCACGAAATATTGCGTCAGCAGGAGAAGCGCTAAGAAACCACCGGTCACAAGCAGAAGCAGCACGCCAAAAGATCAGGAAAGTTGCTGCAGAAGCTTATTGAGGCGCCCACGCAGCCGATTGACCTGGGAACGTTCCTTCTCGGATAGGTCGACCTGGCGAAATGACACGACAAACTCGGTTGCCGTGGAAGCGACTCCAAGAGCGAACAAGCTCAGCAAAAGAGGATCCTACGTTTTCATGGGACGACGATGGATTCCTAAATCAACATTAAATGAAGCCAGCATTGCAATGCTTGCCTCGAATCCAAATCGACTTCAACAGAATGCCTGAAGTTGGCTCAGACCATGACCACTGAACGCCCCCTCAACGGTGAGACCTTGAATCTGAAAGCTGCGAGCGATGCCAGAGTCGCCGAGAGGGTGGCACAACATCTTCAAAGGCGGATCGAGGAAGATGACTGGCGTCCCTACAAATCCAAAGAGGAAGCACTTCGCGCCTGGAGTCGGCTCGGCGGGATACGCCTGCAAGTCATGCAGGCACTCGGCCTGCTGAACGATCCAAATGCTGGATCACTGGGTGAGCGCTGACGAACAAGACGTGACAACAGCACCCCAGTGATGCCATGACAAGGACAGCTGCCGTGCATGGCTTGAACTCAACACAGGTGCTGATCCAGCAACCCAAGGAAGACACCTTGATCGATGCCTTAAGAGGCTGCAGGAACGTGACTGAGCTGAGGGCACTGGAGCAACGACTGGCCAACACGGACTCAATGCCACTCTTCGACTGGATCTGCGATCTGCTCGTGCAGCGGCGGATTTCCAGGGGTTTGGCGGCAAGGCTGTTAGGCCAGCTTCATAACAAGTGATTGCGGCCCACAGGATGGCCTGCAACACGACAACAAACAAAACAGGCAGACATCCTGAGACATACCCCCACTGCCATGCGCATCACGCTGATGTGCCTTTTGAAGCAACAAGTATCGGACATCGTTGCAAAAATATATAAAGTTACGTAAACACCATGACGGATCAGCAGGCTGACACCAAAACAGCAATGGAAGAGACCTTTGGGATGCAAACTTGGGTTGACGGCGAAACATGGAATGGTCGACTAGCCATGATCGGCTTTGTCGTGGCAATCGCGATCGAAGTCGCAGCCGGACAGTCACTACTGCCGCAAATCTGGTAATCGTCAAAAAAGACAGGCGAGCACAGTCGATATGCTGAACCAAGCCAAGAGCTGAAGAACTTTGTTCGGGTGGGTTCTCGAAAGACCAACTTGAATTCATCATGTTGGTCATGACACCCCTGACCGTTCCTTCGGCTCAACCGACACAACAAGCGCGCAAATGACGAAGTGAAGTGGATCCACTCGTTGATTTGAATCAAACTCAATTGTCCAATAGCCGTCGAAAGAGCGGAGACGGCTAGAGCCATCTGCTCAAAGATGTGAACGAATCAATCACGCCACCAAGACACTGCATTCGAAATCAAGCTCAGCTCGAGAATCAAGATGCAACTTGAAGGGTGATCAACGAAATGAAAACAGATGGAAAAGAGATAGAATTTTGAAAAAATGACACGATGGAAAGCGAACTCAGCAAGCATCTCGCGAAAATACTTCATTCTTCCGAAGAATACTCCAGTGAAGAATGCAATGGCGGAGCCGTCATTGAGCTTATCTTTGATTTGCAAATCATGAATATCGAATCGCTTGACGACTTCAAAAAAAGGCAGTCAGAAGAAGCTGTCAAAAACTTGATTCAGGAATACCTCGATCGATAGACCCAGCGCTGACGATCAGTGCGTTGCCGCCAAACTAAAAACTTGATCTTGCGAACGCAAATAATGGTCAAAGCAAATCAGGCCAGCCAAAAAAAGAAAACAAAGAGAAATCATTGACCAAATCAAGCAGCTTATTTAAAACAATCAAGAGTAAACACGATCCGCCAACCGGCCACAACTCCCCTCAAAAGTTATTTTATACTAGCCGTAGATTAAGGAAAGATCTTGGCCCGATTAAGGGTAATCACTATATTGACCTGTCTTACAGCTAAATGATCGCGGCACTTATGATGCCAAAACACTGGAAAAGACTTGAGGTACAAAGTAGCGTAGAATTTTTACTAGATTCAGTACTGTTTGTACTCGGCTCAATTGGTGAGTTACAACAACAATTTCGTTCAAGTCATTGTTCATGACTGGGTCAGTCATGTTTTTGCTCGGAGGCCTAACACAACTATGGCAAACGATAAGAGCGTGGAAACGCAGTCAAAATAATATCGTTGTTAACTTCAGCCTTGGATTGAATAGAGTATTTGCAGCCAAAGCTGGAACAATCTTTTTTAATGTAGATAGCTTCAGCACCTGGCTCAATCTCAATCTGGTGGCAGAAGCGAAGCAAATTCTAGGTCGAGATGCTTACCTGGCCGGATCAATACTATTTTTAATTTCGGGTATTGCCCATTACGCCGAGATCGGTCATGGAAGGCTGCTCTTTGTTGAACGACATCATTTAGGCTGGTGGGGATGCACAAGCTTTCTCCTTGGCTCCATGCTGTACTGCTTATCTGCCATACACGGTTTCGAAATTACAAAAGCTTGGTCGTTTAACTTTTACACCGAAAGAGATTCGATCGCACTCTGTTTATCAGCATCAATCGTTATTGTCTTGATGTCACTCTGCTCATTAGCAGAATGCAGCGAGAACGATGTCTCAAATAGAAACAGCAGGCTATAGCTAGAAACAGATAGCTGACAACAAAAGCCAAGGCTCAATGAAAGATTTTTATTTTCACTACTGGCGAGTATGGGTCAATGACCAAGGTAAAAATTGTCAGTCAAGGCATTCACTGAAACAGCACGAACTGAATGTATTCGCTGAAGGGGCAACACCCATATGGAGTACGATGCAATACATCGGCCATGGAACCTTAATCACACTCGTTTTGATGCCAGGAGAACTGAAAGAGTGGCCCGAAAATACCAAGTCTCAATGGATCATTCCCTTTACACACCAGGTGGGACGTGGAAACAATGCATGGAGTCATTGTTGAGATGGGGCCAGAGGAAATCAGTTTCGGAGGAGATCAAGGAACACGCAACCAACAAGGGCACCGCTCATGGGCAATCGGCGAAACACCAACCGAGCTGCTGTTGATTCAGGTCTCCGAACGACCACCTTGGACACCATGCAACTGAACAAGGTGAACACCTGTTGCGGAAAGAGTGAAATCGTCAGAATGGGCAGCGACAACATGCATCAAAGCTCTGAGAGCATCAACACTGATGAGTCAATACCCCACGGAATGGCATCTCGACGAAGCTGCTCTTGACTGGCTTGATCAGCTTCTCGACCAAAAATACCGCGATGGTGTGAGCAGCACTGATCTCTCCGCACATGCACGTGCAAGAGAAATGGTTGACTTATGGCGTGCACAGATGGGATCAAGACGTCACCAAGTCGACCCTTAAACGATTGACTTTAATAAAACGTGCCTGAAAACAAAACATTCAGACAGTACAACATGCACTACAAAGCAAAAGTCATGAATCAATTAACGCACTAAAAACAACATCAAACCAGATTGTCCTGACAGCATTTAGCAGAGCCAGAGCATGATGACCAAAATCCCGAAAAGAGCAATAACAGCTCCTATCAAATCGCCAAGATCAAGCAAGTAACCATCAAGCTGACGTGCCCAGGCAAATGCTAAAACAATAAAGAATCCTCCATAAACAGCATAAACTCGCCCAAAATCCGAAGTTGGCTGCAAACAAGGTACAAACCCATAGCCAATCAGTGCGGCAACTCCTGCAGCTGCAAAAGTCCAATTTCTATTCTCTCTGACGGTTTACCAAACAAGCCATCCACCTCCGACTTCAAGCAAACCAGCGGCAATGAAGAGAAGGATCGATAGCGCAATCGTCTGGGGAGTCCAGACGATTGAATCCTTCAAGACTGTTGGGCTTACTGCATCACTGATAGATGGATTATCAGGAGCATCAATTTGATCACTTGTCACGAGTCGCCAAAGTCTCTAAAGACTCTTTAGCCAACCACTGCAACAGCGTCAGCACCAAATGTCACACAGAGAAAAAATTTTTGAAAGCCATTCTAAGTCGTATCAATTAATCAATTAGACGACTAAATGCAATACTAACGAAGATGAATAGAAGAGAAAATTATTAAGTACTTTGACACGAGAGCTCCCTTACACTGTGATTTGATGACTCACAATCGAAATATTTAAGTGATTCATTACTGTCGCTCCATAAACCAGCAATCGTCAAGTGGAGGCCTGAAGAACCGTGCTTCGAAACTCAGGTCTAGACGCAACAAAGATCCTGGATTCTGGCTTACTTCTGAAGGGTTGCAATCAAGAGAAAATAACAATCAGTCTCCTTCATCAGCTCAATGATCCTCACCGTATCGGTCACCTCAGCACAGGCTGACGCTGATCCAACAGGTCATTGGCAGCCTGATTCCCACCACCAGTCCACATGTTGACCTCTGGACTTAGAAAGCGTTTTCAGCCCCCAGCTGGAGATTCGTAAAAATTGAGTTCTGAAGAGCTTTCTCAGCAATATCCAATGCACTAGGTAGCGTTGCGGAACGCTCGATTGTGTCCATAATGGCCACAGAAATGGCCACACTTTTTGGTTAAGTCCACCCGACACGAACTGGCTTTAGAGCAGCAGCTCGCGACGGTGAATGACCGTCTGAAGGAAGCAAAGCGCCGTGTCCGGGTAGTTGTTCCAAGTGCTCATCATCGGACGTTGCACCTTCGAGCAACACTCCCCGCACAACCTGGAGAAGTACAGGGTCGACCAAGGAGGAGATACATAAAGGTCGAGGTGGATTACACCGCGCAAGGCATCGAAGAAGCAGAAGCTCTAGCGATCGGCCTCAACTTGGATATCGCTGATTGGCGAAATGGGAAAACCTTCGACTGGCACAAAAGGAATACGCCAAAGAAACGCCAACACAGCGATGAGGTGGAGTCCTTCGCTTCTTGCATCGAACGGCTGAAGACGCAGTTTTTTGAGGAACGGAAGGACGACCCAATGCAGCAAAAAGTCCGCCGTTATTGGCAGACCGATCGCGGCACCTCTTTCAAGAAGCTGAATCAGTCCCTTCCTTATTCAGTGGGACACATGCGTGATGTCATCGAGAGCTTGCCCAAGAACAGCAGTCCCAGAAAGCGGCTTTCACTCGCCTGCGTTCAGTTAATGCGGTTGATGCGTGAACCCATCGATGCAGTCGAGGAGATCAAGGCACTTGGACGCGGATATGGCAAACAGTCCCTCAACCCACGCGACATCCCAAGCGACGCTCAGATCCTGGAAGACATCGACAAGATCGCGCCGGAATGGAAGTGGGCTCTGCAGGTGTTCTTCCTCTACGACGTTCGGCCTCATGAGTTGTGGGAATGCGAGGTCCTCGACAACTGCCTTCTGCGAGTGAGCGACAACACCAAAACAGGACTGAGAGTCGCGATGCCTAGGGAAAAGCAACTGGTCGAAAAGTGGGATCTATTCGGCACAGGACACGAAAGGCTTCCCGAGACGTTCGGCAAGAGAGCGGTGCATCCTGAGCAGTGCGTCTCGATGGAGTTCAACCGAGTGCGGCTGGAAGCAGGAATCAAGTACCCCGCCTACGCCATCCGCCACGCATGGGCGATCAACTCAATCAAAGCGGGCACGAACATCAGGCTTGCAGCGAAAAGCCTGGGACACACTGTCGCGGAGCATGAATCGACTTATCTCAACTGGATAACCGAGAAGGAAATGCTCGATGCGATGTTGAAAGAGGTGGCTTGAGATGGCGAAGGGAGTCACTGACAAAACCAAGTTCGTTCGATCCGTACTGGCTAAGGAAATCGAGAATTCTGCGAACCAGTCGTACGCAGTGGGGACAGCTGCAGGCGTTATTGCGTATCTAAGAACGGTCGCCTCCGAAATGCTCGATGAAGACTGGGTGCATCAATATGGAATTGATGTGCCGGAAGATTGGAGGACACCACGAGGCAAATTTGGGGACAAAGATCCTTCGGGTGCCGAGATTCAGGCACACAAGGATTCTGTAAAATACGGGCGCAAGTTCATTCGCCGAGATCTGGAACGTAGCGATTGCCCTTTCAAGCTCGTTATCAAGCGTGATGCTGATAGTGGTGATGATGACGTGATTATCATGAAAGCTGAGGCACTTGATGATGTGACGAGCAACAGCCTTGAGGGCGTGGTCAAGCCCATCTAGCAAAAACAGCTTCACAGCTCGAGAAGTGTTGCTATCAAGAGTGTAATGAATTGCTTTAGTTAAATGATTTTCTGGTGTTTAGTAACCATCTGCGTTATCGCTATCGGAAGCTGTCACTGGTTTGCAAGTTTAATCTCATATCAACCAGAGACTGTTCAAACTCGCTGGGCTTCGATCGGAGGTGGAGCTGGTTTGGGATATCTTTTTGTTCACCTATTGCCTGAGCTAGCGAGCGGAGGCAGCACTATTAGTCGAGTTATAGGAACTCATCTCTACTTACCAAGTGCATTAACCGAGAGCCTGCTTTTCCTAATTGTTTTGCTGGGAGTATTAATTCCTTATACACTGGAAGTTATTACTACGCATAGTCCATCCGGCGCTCAGTGGACAGGTATTATTCGTCTCGCTCTTTTTACACTCGTAAGCTACCTCTACGCGTACTCTTTGCCTTCATTGCTAACAACCGGAATAATCTATGGACTTCTGTATACCGTCGCAATTAGCGCACATATTTTACTCGCAGATCGAGTATTAGACAGAAACCACAAAAAAGCTTTTAGGCGACGTTTCCGCTGGCTTGGCAGCTGTGCTATTATTTTTGGCACGATTCATGCCGCAATTTTACATCCCATCTCTGACCTGACATTAGCGGTAGCTACTGCATTCATTGGCGGAGGAATATTGATCAGTGTTTTTCGCGAAGAACTTCCCAGCCCCAGTCAATCAAGGCTTTGTTGGTTTTTCTTAGGTTTAATTGCCATGGTCGCACTTCTCCTATTAGCGACAGCAAGAAACGCCCATGCATGAAAACCTCTGATTCATGCGACCAGCTTCAGAGAGCTAAGCCAGGACTGGCCCTCCCATGCTTTTCTGAACCAGCTCTAAATCGAACAAAAGGCGGCGGCGCTGGGTGCTGTTGTTGATCTGCTTTGCGCAGGCTTTGTGTAGCTCACCGTTGTCATACATCTGCACGAGGCGGCGAGGCGAGATTCCTAAAAGCTGCCCGGCAACAGATGGCTTTACCCATCCAGATGATTGCGCCTGGGTGAGGACAATTGCTTCCAATCTTTCAACTCGAAGTTCAAGTTCCATTGGGGGTACTTTGATCGACGATGTGAACCTAAGCGTTATCTACCGTCCCCAGTTATTTTAAGTGGGACCGTAAGTGGGACCATCCATTTTTAACGCTCCAAAGCATTCTCTTCGACGATACGTTCTGACCAGTTGTCGTAAATAGGTCACCAAAAAAATGAAGAACAAGCTCAACAGAGCTGCCCGCCGCGATGGATTTTCTGACCCAATCGTAGGCGTAAGGAATAGCTCTCAAAAGTCCAATCATTGGACTTGGACACGATCTCAATATGGGACACATGTCAGGACGAATGGCCTGATGTTCTGTCTCATAAAAAGGCGGAAAAGTTCAGTTGCGCCGTTGAGATGAGACAGAAACACCTCTGCGTGTCTGCACAAGCAGCAGTTGCGGAAGAGCTGTTATCCAGGCTCAAACCAATCAGCAAGACCGACCGTTTGCTGCCCGTGGGTGGTGGCGATGAGTTCAAAGCGCCCCTCCTGAAGGATTGGCCCAACAAATCCGGGGTGTCGATTGAGCAGCTCAAAAATTGGCGACGGATCCGGTCCATCGGCATCGCCATGGATCACCTTGTCTGCATCGACATTGATGGGATTACCGCCTTCGATCGGTTGCTCACTCTCAACCTGCTGGACCCTGCGCTGATCAGCACCTGGCGGATTGATCGTGACAACGATCCCCATCGGTTCAAGTTGATCTGGCGGCCAGCGCCAGCACAGCTCCGTCTGCTTCCTACCGAGATCACCGGAAGGACCAAACGCGTCCAGCCGTTCGCGATGCCGACGGAAACGTCCTGCAAAAGGGCGAAGTAGTCGAACGGTTCGGCCTTTACAAGGGTCGCCAGGTTGTTGTGATTGGTCGCCACTACAGCGGCGGCAACTATTGCTGGCCTGATGGCCAAGGCCCAGAGGCTCTGGCCCCACTCCCATCGCAATGGTGCGACTACATCGTCGAACAGGAGCGGGACTACCCCAGACCAGCAGCAGGGGCACACCGCACCGTGAGCACCTCGCGCGGTGAATGGAAGCGATTAGCTCACTGCCCGATCTGCGGGCGCAACGAAAACACTGTTTGTCAGATCCATACCGATGGCGAAACCATCCGATGCTTCAAAGGCAGCACCTTCTGCCCCCCTGACCTCCAACCCGGAGAGCGCACAGAGGAGTGGCGATACAAGCGCGATCAACACGTCAGCTGGGGCGATTTCGCCATCTTCACCAAGGTGCGTCCGACCCTCACGCAACGGCTCCGCGATCGACTTGCCCGTTGATCAGCTCGCAAAGCTGGACGAGGGAGAGACCTCCAAGCCAACGGTGGGGCAGCTGTCGCTGATGTTCAGCAACGCCTGGGAGGGACGGCTTCGCTTCAACCAGCTCACCGAAATGATGGAGTTCGACGGCAGGGAGTTGCCTGAGGAACTGGTGAATCTCTTGTACGTGCAATTAAGCCAGCACGACATCGGGACCTCCAAGAACGCCGCCATTGACGCGATTCTCTTCGCCGCCATGGGCAACAGTTACCACCCAGTCGGGGAGTATTTCGACGACTTGCTGGACGATGACGACATCGAGCCAGCAAACATCGGCACGCTTGCGACGACCTACCTGGGCACAAGCGATCCGCTGTACGACGCCATGCTTGCGGGCATGGTCGTCGGAGCAGTGCAGCGGATACGAAAGCCCGGCTCACAGATGGACTACTGCCTGACCTTGAAAGACGGTCAAGGCAAGAAGAAGAGCACCTGGCTAGAGACACTCTGCGGCCCTTCGGATTGGTACTGCTCAACCAAGCAGCACAACAACAAGGACCTGATGATGATCATCGGGACGAGCTGGCTCATTGAGATGGCCGAGCTGGAGACCCTCACCGCAGGGCAGGCAGCTGGGGATCTCAAAGCATTGATCACCGACAAGGTTTGTCGCTATCGCAAGCCCTACGGCAAAGGGCTGTCGAAAGAGCCACGGGGCTCGATCTTCGTGGCCAGCGTCAACACCACTGACTTCCTGCGCGATCCCACCGGCAACCGCCGTTTCTGGGTGATTTCGCTCGGCCTCGCTGATGGCGAAAGCCTGGATCTGGATCTCTTGCGCCGCGACCGTGACCGCATTTGGAAGGCAGGCCATCTTGCCTACGAGGCAGGACGGCTGCCAATGCTTAGCCCTGAGCAGGAAGCCGAATCGAAACGACGCAACCACGGATTCATGATGGAGAACATCTTCATCGAGCCACTGAGGAAGTGGATTGACGGTCGGGGTTGGCGGAACAAGGGGCCTCACCATGAGTTCACCACCGACGAAGCGATCCTCGGCGCGGAAATCTGCACCGAGGTCGGGAAGATCAACACCACCATCCAGCGGAAGGTGGCCGACGCCCTGCGAGACCTTGGCTTTGTGCTGGATAAACACCAGCGGACGGTGAAGGGCCGCAAGCAGCCGCGCCGTTGGCGGCAGGACGCAACCTCGGATGACCTCGGATCAGAGGAACCATCCGAGGCTGGCCAAACCCCAGCACAGGCAACGGGTCCCGGCGATCAACCTCGGACCTCTACAACTCAAGAAATTGATTTAAGAGTGGGGGAAGACCTGGATACGGCCCCCGTGATGGGTGCTGCATCCGAGCGAGGCCTCAACACCTCACAACCCTTTGCAGGAACTGGGGTTAGTGCAACCTCGGATAAAAAATCATCCGAGGCAGTTGCTGGGAAAACGAATAAGCGGCCTAGCTACGGAGATGAAAATGCGAACATCTTCGGCCTCACTCATGGCCCATGGGCAGAGAAGAACAAGTCCAAGGACAGAAAGAAACCCCGCCTTGCCAGCCCATAGAAGAACTGGCCTGGCACACCAGTACCAAGGCTTATGTCTGTTGATCTTGGGGTCTACAGCTCGCCAGAGTCAGACCGCCCGATTTTTCTGGATGTCGCTCCAGGGATGACGGTGATCGTGAAGTGGGACCACCAGATCGGGCAGAAGCATGACAAGGACTGGTGGATGGGCGAAGTCATTCACTGCGGGGGAGCTGCTCGGGATCCGAAGGTCCACAACCTCTTTCAGATCGCTGATATGGATTCAGGCGTGATCCGCTGGGTCAATGCCTATTTGGTGACACATATCGTTCCAAGTACACTTTTCTGATGTCCGATAAGCCAAAGCTGCTAACAACAACCCAGGCAGTGTCTTTTTGGGTTGGTTTAATTGCTTCTCTATCGCTATGGGTTCAGCTCCTTTTGAGGTGGACTCGTGATGGTGTTATTGCTCTCCAGCCTGTAACACTGCCTGATTACATATTAATACTTGGACTGTTCGTAGTAGTTCCTCTACTTGTAATTACTTTGTTTGTCGGGATTGCTGCTTTCTTGGCTTTGAGAAGAGCAACGTCCAAGCAGAACCCAGAGGACTAGTAGATAAGGAACAACACTCTGTAAGTCAGACAAGCTACCGTCCTATTTGTTGTTCACTCCTTAACAGCGTTGCATATGCAATAAATTCAATAAATCAAATACTACAGTCCACGCAGAAACAGGGCAGGGCTTTTAGCTGACTCAATTAAGCCAGTCTTTCTCTAATTGCTCAGTAAGCCCGTTTCTATTCATCTTGGCTTTAGATACATGCCCGATATGAGTAGCTTCGAAGCGCTCAAACGCGATGACGTTGGGGGTACCGCCCTCTTGCTGCTCCAGGGTCTCTCGAATGGCAATGAGCTGATCTCTTTGCTTACTTCCTCTACCCGAGCGAAACTCACCACCGGGGCGAGCACCGCTTCGACACACTGACTTCTGCATCGTTTCCCAGGCTTCGATGGCGTTGTCGAGAAACATGCATCTGGGCACTGCGGAATCGGCGTTTGTGATCAATAATGTGCACCATTTATTGGGTGAGGCATGCGAAGGGCATTGCTTGCGCTGTTGGTTCTGACGGGCCTCCCTGGGGAGGCTGCGGGACCCATTCGCCTGCAGGTGATTCCCTATCAAGTGAGAAGCAAGGAGATACGGGTCCAGCCGTTCTTGCTACCTCCACCTCCGGTGATCCTTGAAGAGGCCAAGACAGAAAAACGCAAGCCAACCAGTGCAAGGGATCGGACCTGGGAGGACGATGCTTGGTGGCTGGATCAATAGTCATCACCCAGCTCACTCGTTTCCCCAGATAGG
>QCTJ01000011.1 GCA_003211205.1 Synechococcus sp. AG-673-F03 | reverse complement strand
GCGGCGAGCCACGGGAAAACCAGAAACACTTACCTGCGCAGGGAGACCATCACTTTCCATGGGCTGCATGGTGTTGAGATCAATGGTCGTTTCCCGAATCAGCTTCGAGGGTCGAGACCACTCAAGAAGCGTCAGAGATGGTGGTGAAGTCACACTGCTGCCGATGATCCGGCGTGGTCCGCTGCCCATTGCTCCCAGGCTTAGCAGCCGTAAACCCAGTGATTCAGAGGGGTACCAGGCGTGGTGGTGACCCGAGATCACCAGATCAACCCCACCCATCCGCATCAAACCGGCCAGCTCCTGAGGATTGGCGATGCATTCTCCAGAGCGCGCCCGCCCTTCGCTGAAGGCTGTGAGCGGCAGATGGCCCATCACCAGGCAGAGATCGTCAGGTTGGCGATGGGTGGAGTTCAATGCTGCCTCGATCCATCGTCGTTGTGAAGAATCAACGTTGGCTGAAGAGGCATCGATTACGACCAAAAACAGTCCAGGACGTCTCCATACGTACTGAAAGGGAAATCGGTCGCTTTGAATGAACCCGGATTGCAGATCTCCGCGATTCTCGTGCCAGAACAGATCAGCCTGCTGGCGCTCACGCCCATAGATCCAGCCTCCTTGATCTTGTTGACTCGATCCATCGTGATTGCCAATGGCGGGGAGCAAAGGAATCCCTGCTTGTTGAAGCGGTGATCGAACCGTTTGTTCAAGACCAGCCCACATCGCCTTGAGCTGCCTGTTGGTCAGCGATCTTTTCTGGCCAGCCACCATGTCTCCAGCACAAAGCACAAGGTCGGGTTGTTGCCGCAACAGCAACGCCACTCCACGCTCAACGGCCCTGCTGTAACTCGTGCTTCCGTAGGAACCGTTGAGGTCGCTGATCAAGCCCAGTTTCAACCCGTCAAGGGTCTGAGTGGAGACTGAGCCCAGCTGTTGTGATCCGGTTTTTCGCAACAGGCCATCCAGGATTCCGCCTGAAAGAGCTGCGCCAGCGATCAGCCTTAGAAAAGTTCGGCGACCGGTCGGGTTCATCTGCCGAGTTTATGGCCGGAATCAATGCATGGATGGCATCAGATTCCGGATGATTTGCTGAAGGTTGAGTCCTGTAATCCCTTCAACAACTGGCAATAAGATGGTTTCCACTCAGCAAAACTGTCATGGGGCATCGAACGCATTGCCGGAATTTTGTGACAGCGGATTGTTTTCGGGTTGGCCAGTCTCAGCCTTGTTGATTGGTGAGGGTCGTTCGATCTCAGGCTGCTCGAATTCCTGAGCAGGAGGAATCACTTTTTTCGGCCCAACCACATCGACAGCGGTGCGTTGGACGACAAGCTGGTAATGACTCTGTAAGAGTTTGTTAATCTCCTCTTGTACCAAGGTGACCTGTTTGTAGCTCGGAAGGTCGGGATCTGTCACACGAACAATGATCCGAATAATGCCTTCTTTTTTATTCTTACCCGTTTGGGTCGTTTTCCAGTCAATGTCAACATGCTCCACGTCAACTAATTCCGAATCGCTGAAGGTCAGAGTTTCATTGACAAGAAATTTACGAACCGTTTGTTCCACCATGGATTGCCTATTTTCTCGATTGGCTTGAGTCAGTAATCCGATGAAGCTGCCTCCCAGTGGAATCAGCAACAGGCCTGTGAGTGTAAAGCTGGCCACACTAAGTCGACTTCGGATCAGCTCATGGCGGAATTCGGGGTCTTTCCAGGCCATCAGGACCAACCCGCCCGTGAGAATTCCCAGAAGATTGGTGGCGAAAAGCAATCCAGCTCCGCGTGCATCACCCCAGCTCTGGTGAGAGAGCAACAGTCCCATCACGCAGACAGGAGGCACTAGAGCCACGGCGATTGCCGTTCCCGCCAGCGAACTCACGGCATCGCTTCGCAACTTCGCATAGGTCGCTAGACCTCCTGCCACGAGTGCGATTCCCAGATCAAGCAAATTGGGCGAGGTCCTGGCCAGAACCTCAGTGCCGAACTGTGGCAAGCCAGTGACTGAACCGAGCAGAAAGGAGAGCAGGGTGGTGCTCAAAACCCCCACCAGCAGAGTGCGCAGAGATCGACCCAGCAGCCTTACTTCCCCCAGCAGGATGGCGAAGGCTGCGGCCCTGAGAGGCATGATCCATGGCGCCACCACCATGCCGCCGATGACCACTGCAGAGCTGTTAGCAAGCAGGCCCAGGGTCGAGATCAGGCTTGCTCCAATACTGAGCACAATGAACACCTCGTCCAAGGTGGCATCGCGCATGTGACTGCGACGTAGTTGACTGATTTTGCGGCTGGACAAGCTGCCCGACTCCATGAACTCGTCAATGGTGAGGGCAGTCTGATTGTTAGCGCTCACCTGTTCAGGTTTGAGTGACGCAAAGATTTCCGATCTAAGGATTCACGAATTGTTCTGAGCTTTTCAACGGTTGGTTGTCTGCTGTTCTGTGCATCACAAGCTGAGCCAACGACTCAACGAATGCAATAACGTCACTGCTGTACATCGTTTTATGAGTTTTTCTGGATTGTCGGAAGGTCGTGCTTTCGCCACAGCTTTTGGCAACGAGCGCTGGGGTGAGTTCACTCAGCCAAAATCAAGGGTGATCGTATTTGTCAGTACCAACTTCCAAATCATTAAAGATTTGATTGCTGTTGCAATGGTGGATTCCAGCAGTCCTTCCATTAAGTTGTGGAGCCGTCTTCTGCGCGATGTCTCCCTCTAACTTGTGTTCTTTGGAGTGGGAAGCAGATGGTGAAATGTCTGCCCAAGACACCTGGGATCTTGTGAATCGTCTAGCTAGAGTTGAAGAACAGGAAAAAGCATCGAGTTTGTTGCAGCTGTCTTCAAAGCACAGCCTTTCAAAAGCTAGGAAGTCTCAGCTTGAAAATTAATTTGGCAGCGGTTAAATTTTTAAATAATAATGAATGTTTTCTTGAATTAATTTCGAAAGACGATAAAGCATCAAATTCATGTGATTTAGCATTATTTTCTTTTTATTGGCTCGCTCCTGAATCTATTATTTTGGGTGTCAGGAGAGTGACTCGTTTAATGTCCTGCCTTTATTGAAATCGATGTGCGGAACAGCGCAGTATATAGGAATGCTTGAAATTAAAAGGTTGATTTTGCAACGATTAAAGTTTGCTTGAACTTTGAGCTAATTGAGATTGCTACTTAAAGTCTCAACCATTCCTTCTGTTGTCCCTATGGGGATCAACTGTCCTGTGAAGTCACAGGCAACGTTTATTTGCGACGCTTGGTCAGATCACCGAAGTCATCGTCGTTGGGTTGCATGAATTGCCAGACGACTGGCACCGTGAACACCACAACAAGCCCGATGGTGGCCCAAATTGCAACGGTGTAGTCGCCCATTGAATCCATTCCTGCAGCGGTGACCATAACGGGAAACTGTCTGAACAGGCCATCATCCGCAGTCCATGATTCCCGGCCAGTGAGGATGCGTTGCCTTGATCGCGCTGTTATCCATTGTCTGGATTCAGTTGGTGCCCTTGTGTGGTCTTTGTCCACCGACGCTTCCAGGAGGTGTGTGCATCGAGCTTGGCGTTCCTCCCCAGCAGGCTCTCCAATGCTTGGAGCCATGACTCATCAGGCTTATGGGGCTTATGGGGCTTGAATCGTGCTCTTGTGGGCAGTGCGGTCTTCCTGGGACAAGTTGTTCGGCATTCACCTCTACATGTTCCATTGGATCGATTAAGGTTGAAGCACGTTGGCTCTAAAAAGGGCGCAGTTCGATCTCAAACAGGCAACGGGGTTTGAGGCGCTGTAGGAGGTTCTAATGAACACCCTCGCAATGATCAAACAAAAAGAGCTCAAAGCTCGTCGTCTTCATGACGCTCAGCATTCTTTTGCTGCTTCGTCTGAGGGTTGTGATGTCACGTCGGCACACATGTCACCGACCAAGCTGGTGGATTGCGCAATCTGATTTCAGTGATCGCATTTCGTGAATTCTTGCCCCGCCAATGCGGGGCTTTTTTTATGCGAGCAAACTTGCTTCGTGCTCATTGCCGGCGGACGATATCTGAGTGGGTGTCTTGATTGTGTTCGTTTTAGAACCCTCCGAATCGAAGGCACACTTCCAGGGCTCCAAGTCCGAACAGGAACGTGCCACCAAGAAACGCCAATTCTTTTTTACTCTTGGCCATGAGTCGAAGGGCGGGGCCCAGAAACAACGTTGGGGGAAATCTAAAGGAAATCCGAAGGCCCAGCATTTCGAAAGTTTGCCGTTTGAGCGCTCACTCCTGCCCTTGTTGCACAGGTTCATGAAATAGGCGTCACAAAACAGTTGGTTTGTGGTGTCGCTTTACGGATCTAAATGCTTTTCAGAAGGAATAATCTGGTGGCACCAACTTTTGTGTTGAAATTTCAGGTGAGGGTGGGGGCTTAGCCGTTTTGTTAGGGCCAGGAGCTCCCCGATCCGTGCGTCAGCTCCAAGCCCATCTCTCAGAAGCGGATGCATGGAGGCTGGAGCTGCAGGCAGAGCAGGGTGAAAAGCTGCGACGCTCAGTCTTGGTTGTGCATCAAAAAATCCTGTTCCAGCCAAAATTATCGACTGCAACAGGGTTCAACAGCGAAGCCGATGACCTGACTTGAACAGGCGACCCACGCTTTACGAAGGCGTCCCTGAGCCCAGTCATTGCAAGGGTTTTCTAGTCAGGGACTGGATTTCTGCTCTCACCCGCAGGTGTCTGCAATCCGCTGCAGGCAGGGTTTGACGAAAAAGTGAGAGCACTGCTCTCACCCTTTTGCAGACCTGTTTCAAGCTTCTGCAGGACTTTGCGCATCTTCATGAATGAGCCCTTCGCAAAGGCCCAATTCATCTGCATCCACGCGGTCCAGCACCATTGCCAACATCACCCGTTTGCTGGTCGATGCCATGTGGGCCAGCAACAAACGCAGCATGACCGCCGCTCCTTCGGGGTCGCTTGCGGTCAGTGCATTCAGAAATGGCCCTTCGATTCGTTCCAGATCAGCCAACCCCTGCAGACACGTCAGTTCGACTTTCGGGCTGGTGGTTTCTGGCATGAACAACTGATTGCAGGTTTCAGTTTGCCCAGCATTTGCAAGGCCGTTTCGCCATCGTGTCGGGATGCCAAACAAGGACCGCCCACAGGTTGAACGGCACCCACCAAAGAGGGGTGTCGGCTGGTTGCTGAATGACCAGCAGGGGAAGGTCTGCGGCTTCACGAATGAATCGCCCACGGCGCAGGCTCAATGGGTCGTCGTTAAGACCCGACTGCTGCGGAGCGGTGAATAGCCCGTGGCGCGAATATCATCAAAACTTACGCGTGGGGGTTCCATGGAGGAGGTTCTGGCACTTGAATCAAAAGAAGTTCGGCTGGTGCTTGACCGACGGCCCAAGAACGATGGCCTTTTTTATTTTTTGTTCCCTGATCACCCCCAAAGCTGATATCTCCGGGCCCCATCTCCACAATGACACCATCCATTGTCTCTACGCTCCAGCGCCCACGTAAAGGAATGATCCATTGAGGCATTGGATTTTCATGCCAGTCCCCAATTTCACCCGGCATTAATATCAAAGTTATTAATTTAGCGTTTCCCTCGTAGTGAACTGCACTCCAGATTGGAGCTGCTCCCTGCGCAAAGACTGATTGCTGATGCCCTGTAAGTGAGTGGAGGCTCTGACAACTTTCACCTTGACCATTTACCCACACACGCCAAAAATTTACAGCGTCATTTTTCATGGTTTTAAGCTAGTTGCATTCAACTTCATCAAAAACATCTTGCGCAGCTAAAAGTGCATTCGTTGCAGCTGGAAATCCGCAATATGCAATCATTTGGGTGATGATTTCGAGGATTTCTGATTTGTTGCTTCCTGTGTTTAATGCGCCCTTTATATGCACCTTTAGTTCTGGCATCGAAAAGCCTTGGACTGTCAGCGCTGCCACCGTGCACAGCTCACGCGTTTTGTCGTCAATAACATCTCTTCGATATAATTCACCAAACGGAAATTCTACATTTACCTTCGCAAACTCAGGGTAAATGTCATAGATTGCCTTGATCCATTTTTCAGCAGCATGGCCAAAATGCTTTTGCATTTCTTGCATGCCCTGGATGTATTTTGCTGATGGCATGTGTATTCGCTGTTGTTTGTGGTTGGTTAGTGGTGGTCAATATCACCTTGATTGCCTCTTTTGTGCCTTAGACCAGTAAGACCTTGAATGGTTTTTGGGCGATGAGTTCAAATTGACTTCTGAAGTCATAGCAACGGTATGCGTTGCGCAACCAGGGTCGCCTGGTGCTTGTCGTATCAATCAAGTGACCTCCGAGCATGGGCCCCGGTGCGGATCGTCTTCAGTACCGAAGAAAGGTGTTGGCTGCTTGATGAACGACCAAGAGCAAAACGTCTGCAGCTTCACCAATGCCAATCCAACGGCACACGCGCAGTGGGTTGTTGTGGAGACCAGGCCACTACGCGGTGGTGGTCAGCCTGTGGTCAGAAGGATGCTGCGCCATAACGCCATCGAAGCCTGGGAGACCATGCAGAAGTCAGGTGGGTGGAAACGGTGCCCGCCTAGGTGGTGAACAACGTCGCTGTGGGATTTTTCAGGTCCACTCGGGGTCATCCCGCACGGTTGATGTCACAGCATTGAGTCATTCGGCCTCAGTGGCATTAAGACGTTTGACACTCTTGATCAGTCGATCAGGGCTACCCAGGCAAACGCCATACCAATGCCAATCCAGATACCAGCACTAAGACGTTGCCCCTGAGCGCCGATGCGCTTCAGCAGGGCCTTGGACCAGCTGGTGACCACCAGGAGCAAGGCTCCCTGAGCGATCAGCAAGCCCAGGAAATAAGTCACCAGAGGCGTGGGTTCGGCACCAACAATCGTGCTCCCCAGCAGAAAACCGTGCACGGCCACCAACGGGAATAAAAGAGATGTAGGTATGGCGATAAGAGCCATCAAGCCTTCTGCAGCAAGAGTGAGAGACACCAGTGCCTCCGCCCAGGGACCCATGGCATCCGGCAGGGGAATGAATTGAGACAGAACACTGCCGCTCAGACCAGCCGCTAGCAAGGGCAGCACCCAGGTGCGGGGTCGCGGTAGGCCGATCAAAGCGATGGCCAGTAGGAACAGCAGATGGTCAGGTCCCAGTAGCGGGTGGCCGATGCCACTCAATAAGCCCTGCAGAGCGGTGAGGTTTGTGCTGTCTCCCATTCCGAAGGGGTGATGGGCATGGGCAGGGCTGAGCAGAGAAGCGGCTAGCAATCCCGCAGTGGAGATCACACCAGCCCGCAGCATGGGGCTGGACTTGGACAAGTAGTTCATACGATCCGCGTCGTGAGGAATCCTGGCGGGCGTTCTGACTGACGCGGGCGGAAAGCCGACGTTTCACAGCTGCGGGACAGCGACGGATTCGCACCGTTCTTTCCCCGTTTCCTTCAGCGGCTGATTCCCGCTGAAACCAGTGAACTCACACTACGGTTCGGTGTGGAGACCAGTCCGCTAAGGGGTGATGGTCAGCCTGCGGTCACGCGCATGTTGCGCCATAACGCCATCGAAGCCTGGGAAACTCTGTCAGCCCGGGTGGTGACGCTCAGCAAGCCAGTGCCACAAGAGCAACGATGACGACGGTGGCGGTGATCGGTTCCATGGCGTTCTCCTGTCTGGATTCACCATCCCCGATCCGATTGCAAGACCCTGTGACCAACCTCACAGCACCGGTTGAGATGGGTCATCAAGTCAGCTGCTGAATCCGGAGATGGTGTGTCCATCGAGAGGGAACAACCCTCCACCGCTTTTAGACCAATGCCTCACTACACGACCTATGGCGGCTCTTACCTCTCTGCTCAGCCCATTGATGAGCTGACCGGCAAAGTCGATGCACTGAACGAAACAACCAACTTTGATCCCAAAATCCTGGGTCCCATCAGTGGTAACGGTGTCTTCAAGACTCAAGACATCGACACCAAAGGCAGCGTGATCGTCATGGATAACCACTTCACAACAGGTGGCGACGGCGACTCCATCACAGGTGATGGTCGTCCAACGAAAATCTGGACAAACGGTGGTGCCAGCACCTTTGAAGATCGACTGGCTCTGGACTTTGACGCCAACGATGCGGTGTTCGGCGTTAGGGAGAACATCGACTGGACTGCAGCCAATGGTGGTCCTGGTTCGAGTTACCTGACAGCAAAGAACGCCAGCCAGAGCAATGCTTATGTCGACGAAGATGTCGATGGCTTTATGAAGCTTGGCGACATCAAGGGCGAATTACAAACAACTGGTCTCATAAGCGATAACAGGTTTGTAATCGAACGCTTCGAACCACTCGCTGAGATGACCAGCTTCGGGGAATCACTCAACCCTGTTCTTGAACTCGCCGGCACTGCTGGTCCTGGTGGTTCGACCTACATGACAGGACAGTTCGAGATGCCCACTAACAACCTCACCGGCAGTGCTGATCCCGGTGGTGACGACATCTGAGCCACGACGTTTCAACGCAATGCCCCGCTCCTTCCGAGTGGGGGTTTTGTTTGCCTGCAGTGGGCGGGATAAAGCGATGCCCGCCTAAGTGGTGATTCAGCCCGAGTGGCCAGACAGTAAAAACCCCGCGCTTGGCGGGGGTAAAGGACTAAAGAGTTGAGTGTCCTTCTCGATATCCGATCACTGTTATCAAGGTGATTATCGAGAGAAGTGCAAATACACCAGCCCAGTCAACATCGACCATCCGCCTACCTCCGGGTCCCTTCAGACCTAGCTAAGGACGAATGGAAGATTGGCACAAGGCAGGGAAACCGAATGACACAGTCGCTCGCTAGAAATTCAGCTCACGCGGACGCCGGTGATGCCATTGCTCCAGGTCAGCAAAAGCCCCGCGCTTGGCGGGTCTGGTGTATTAGCTGGGAGCGTTGCACCGCTCGTGATAGTCCAGATACTCCCTCACTTTCAGATCGGGCATCGCCATGATCTTTTTCATTAGATCCTGCCTGTAGTTGTAGAGCCCGGTGCAACCTTTTAGTGGTTCGAGCAGCAGTTCCAGTAGATGGGCTTTTGCGGTTGTTCCTGACATTGATTTATTCATTTAGATTTCTCTTGTTTGTTGGATTGTTTTGTCGGGAGATCGATAGCGACTACTCAACGCCCCCTGCTTTTCCCTTTCGGGTCTTGTATAGCTCTCAGCCTCGCTTTCATGGCTTCAGGCTTCCCGACAAAGAGATAGTCAATCAGTAGCAGTTGCTGTACGCAGTATTTCCGACGAAGTTGGTTGTGCAGTTGCGTGTTCTGTTGTTGTTGCTATTGATGTTGTCCCACATCTGCCTATTGGCGTTCTGAATATTTTGTTGAACGCGCGCCCTGTGAGCATTATTGGCATTCATTTTCAAATTACTTGCTTCGTAGTCAGTGAAGCATCCTTCAGCAACAGTGCGTTTGAAGAGAAGGCCACCGGACTTGATTTTGTGATAGCTAGTGCCTGCAGGGCAGTTTCTGCGAGCTTCTGCAGCTGTTGGTGTGATTAAAAAAGAACCGCCGATAACAGCAGCGATAGCGACGAAAGTAGAAAGTTTCATTTGATTGATTTAGTTAGTGGAGGTCATCCCTCCTGGACCTCTTCACCATCTCCGGAGTCAATCGGATTCACATCACCCGGAAGAGTGATCTTCCAGCCGCTTGACTCCCCCGTTTGGGTCGCCCTTTGCTCTGTTCCTCCAGCCAGTGCTTACTGCGTAGTCCTGGGCTTGCCCATCGGGCTATAGGTCTGCCCTTCCCAGGTGAAGCTCTCCAGAACGGAGTCGGAGATTCGACCGCCAAACCGCAGATAGGAGGCAACGCCTTCAGGTGTTGTGCGATCAGCTGGTGGATCGATCTCCATCTGCTGCGTGCCGCCATCGGGATAGCAGCCGGAGTAAGTGGCGACGGCGGTGCTCATTGCGTCCACCCGCATTGGTGCGCGTACTTCCAATAGATGTCTGCATGACCAGCAGCGACCAGTTGCTGCTGCACGTTTGAGCCATCCACAAACAGCTCAGCCACCGTTCGCCCATAGCGGTCAGTGGTGATGCGTCTGATGCCTACGTCACGACCAACGACAAGCCCGCGCAGATAGTCCCGTGCTGCTTTGGCAGGAACAGGGTTGGCACGTTTGCCACGCAGTTCTGGCGTGTCGATGCAGGCAAGCCGGACCTTCTCGCCAGCACTTGTGGTGCAGGTATCGCCGTCGTAGCAGGAGGCAATCAGGACTGAGGCAAGGGCAGCAAGCAGCATCAGTCCTTTTCCTTATTTGAGTTGAAAAATTGTTTTGATAAGGACAGTTGCTGCCTCCAGCGTTCAAAAGCACCAACATCTAATGGAGGTATTGCATCCTCTGATTCTTTACTCTCCTTCGCTGCATCAGCTTTGGCCTTTTTTGCGGCTTCGTAATCTCTGAGGAACTTCTCTTTTCTCCTTTCTGCTTTTCTCTGAATGAGTTGTTCTTGTCTCCGCTCTTCCTGCTTTTTTATTTCGCGCTCTCTTTCTATTCTTTGTTGCTTATACCAGTCGCTGTTGCTGTAGTTGGTTTTTGGGTCAGTGTATCGAGAGTATTCATTAGTACCAGCAACCTTGCAGTTGTGATTGCTTTTGTTGACTTGATCTGAAATGGAAGCTTGCTCTTTCCATTCTTCAGGTTTGCTTTTGACAACCTCGGTAGTTTGCTTCACTACTGGTGGAATTGGCTTTGGCTTCGCCCAGCCAAGAGCAATTCTTACCTGCTCAACTTGGTAGTCATTTAATCGGAAGTATTCAGTCTGCGGAATCCTCACGCCTTTAAATCGTGCGTGCAATTCGTACTCCAAATCACGGCTTCGATCTGTTTGTGCAGCTTGTATTAAATGTCCTGGCTGTAGTTGCTTGAGACGACGCTGAAGATTCTCAGTGCGCCCGATTTTGAAAAGATCGCCATTACGGACCAAGTAGACGTACCCCATCAATCCACCTCCTGCAGTCGCCGCAGCTGGTTGAGGGTGATGGTGCGTTGCCCGTTAGATGGCATTGCCTTGTGTGCGACTGCAGCCCAGATAGGTGCAGCGGGACCGTCGTAGACCTCAACAGCTGAACCATCGCGGTTGATTTGCAACGCGATAAAGCGTTCTGCTGATGGCTCATAGCCACGCAGGGCAACGCCTTTGCCTTTGCCAGTGCACTTGATTTCAACGGCTCGCCCTTGGGCATCGTGTGCGTCGATCCCTTTGGTGCTGGCAGTGGTCAGAGTCAACCCGTAGCGATCTGCCGCGGTGACTTCGCCAATGCTTCCGATGAGATGACCATCAGGTGTGAAGTGTCTGCCAGGGGCTGCTGCTTCAAGTTCAGCGATGACCCTGAACAGTTCTGGCACTAGACGTTTAATTGCTGCGGATTTCATTCCCAAAGCCTCCCTTTGGCCCGCCTGGCCTCAAGCTCTTGATTCCAAGCTTGTTCGCGCTTTTTAGTTTCGGCCTCACGCCTCAATCGTTGTTCTTCAAGCCAGCCAACTGCCGTTGGCTGAAATCCGTTATCTGTCTGCGTTGGTTTGCTCCGCTCCGTTCTGAATGGCCTTGGCTTTCCCTTTGGTTTTTCCTCGGGCTCCAACTCCGCCCGCAAGCATGGGACTTCTGGGGCCTTGTAGTGAACACAGAACTCTGTGACTTCTCCGTAAGCCTCAGTTAGGAGATTGCAGGCTTCGCGGATCTGCTCATCGCCAAGGTCGAACCATTCCGATTGTGGAACCCGTTGTGCGCTGAAGATGCTGTGCAGCATGGCCTCAACTCTTTCTGGTCTGAGAACCAGCAAACGACACAGAACCTCGCAGTCGTCACCGCCTAGTTGTTCTTCTCTTTTCTGTGGGTGCCGAGTGAGCCCGATCTTGGTCAAGCCTCTGGCATTGGCGTGTCTGACTACGTAGACGTAGCCGATTCCCTGCAGTGGTTGTGGGTTGGAATTCATCGTTGATTCAGTCCTCATTCAGCTCGTCTTCGACTTGCGCAGTGAGGTGTTGGAGCCAATCTCCATAGGTGACTGTTGATTGCTCTGCATCTGCGTCTCCATTGAGCGCAGCCAACAGCTTCAACGCTGCAGCGCGCTGTTCTCGGTTCATGGAGGCAGTTTCCCGCTTGCAGAGGGTTGAGAGCATCCCCCGAATGGGTGATTGATCAGCCTTCTGAGCACTCCAGGTCTTGCCAAACTTCTGGTTCTTCGAGACTTATCCGTGCAGCCCACCCCTGAAGACACTCGCCAGGCACTGTTGAAGCTGCTTTCAGAGGTGGCAGGTCCTAACTCCAGTGCCTATGCCCAAGCGACAGAAGTTGCGGCTCAGATCGACCTGTGTATCGAGCGGGTGAAAGCAGAAGCATCAGAGGGTGCAGCACTCGTTGATGCCTGTGCGCCCCACGGCAGAGCCATGCTGACCCAAGCGCAGAAACGTCTTGAGAACCTTCAAGCGTTGAAGGTTTTGGAGGCAGTTGCCAGCGAGAATTTCGGGATGCTTTAAGGCACAAGCCCTTAGTGGCTAGTCCGACTGACGCATAGAGGCCAGCAGATCCAGCACAAACTCGTAGTCAACACAGCTCAGCATCTGTTCGATGCATCCATAGGCATTGCCGTGCCCAACCTCAAATTGCTCTGCGAATGCCTCCTCGCTCAGCTTTGCTTGCCAGGCGAGTGCATCACGCCGTATCCAGGCCGATAGCTCTTCCGGCGTAAGGCAGCGCGACAGCTGTTCATTTCCTGCATCGCTGATCAAATCAGCGACGATCAGTGCATAGCGATGAGTTGCTTCTTCTAATTCCCCCTTCTCCAATAGCTGCTCGATGTACTGGAGAGCCTGTGATCGATTCATCAATAGGTTCCTGACTTCTGTCCTGCTCCAAAGCCCACAAGTTCATTCAGCAAGCGAATAGCACCAATCGCATTGCTCTCCCTGCCTGCGGCAACAGCATCAGTTGCGATCTGCTCAAGCATCTGAACTTTGCTGGCAAGCATGTCGACTCGGTCGATGTCTCTGAGATCAGCTTTAACGACGTCCCTTGCTTCGCGGACGTATCTGTGAGCCTGTTCTGCTGATAGCCCCCAGGAAGTGGTCACATGGTGCATGAGCTGCCGTTGGGATAACCCTTTGACGATCAGATTGGCTAGCTCTTCAACGCGCGCTGTTTTCTCAGCCTTTGTGCATTTCTTTCCCATTCATCAATTCTGGCAGGCGTGATCAGTGTGAATTGGCTTTTTAAAATGTTGGATTAAGAGACCTGCTTGGCATCGATGCAACGTGAATCACCGTTGGGGTCGATCAGGGTGACTCCTCCACCCTTTGGAATACGTCCGGAGGGTGAGTACCAACCGCCTTGCCCGTCGACAAACACGGGTACAGCTTTACTCATGTGCCCATGTGGTGTTGGGTGTGGTGAGTGCGACGCCAAATTTCTTTGTTCTCTTTGCATGCCTCTCTTTATTTCTTTTTCTTCTCCTTCTGAGTTTTCAAGAGAAGAACTCACCACACTCGCCACATCCTGCTGAGTTCGCTTGAGTTGAAGGCGATTTGGCGGTGGTGGGTTCTGGTGGTGAGTTGGGTTTTGTGATGAGTTCAACTCACCATCACGGTTGCCCTCAATGTCCACTCCGAGATGGATCGCCACTTGGTGGCGAGTTGGAGTGGTGAGTTCATACCAGGAGCCGACCTTTGTGGTGGTGGGTTTGACCCAACCGAGTTTCTTGATTTCACGCCCGAATTTGGTTGATGATGCTGCTTGATGACCTTCTCTGGTCATCCACTGGCGATAACGGTCATAGAGGTCTGCAGCTTTGTATTTCCCCTGATTCACAACAGTGGAGAAGCGCAGAACATGGTCTCGTTCCAATGCACCATCAACGGATGCGTTGAGAACAGCAGAGACTTTGCCGCGATGAACCAGGGCATCATGCATCTCCTCTTCTGGCATGGACCATGCCCACCAAAAAATGCCTGCTGCTTCCGCAGTCAGTTTGGCCTTGAGCTGTCCATCGGGATTGGCGATTGACCGCTCAAACCCGAAGGTGACAATGCGGCGGCCCATGCCTTCCATGCCGCCACCGGAAGCGCCTGGGGTGTCATTGAAAAATCGCCAAACAACAATTCCCAGGCGTGCGCAGTCGTGATTTTCGTACAGCTTTTTGACTTCCACCGGTTCGTTTGAAGCCACTGCGTTGAAAACTCCCGGATCTGACACTCGCCCGGATGCGTCTGGATCAATCGCAATCCGTTTGCCAATCAGTGATTGAAGAGCGTTGGGGTTGGAGAAACTGCTGGACTTGATCAGCCCAACACCATGTTTTCCTCCGCAGATGGCCTGCAGCACTTCCGAGAGTGTGCCTTTCCCTGAACGGCGTTGGCCGATCACATCAAAAGCCAGCTCATGAATGAAAGGCTTTTCAGGATCCTTGGGGAGGATTGACCATCGAATTGCTGCGCGTAGCAGACAAATCAAATCATCAGCTACCAATGTTTCTCTGAGGAACTGATGCCAGCGCGGGCACTTTGCCCCTGGATCACGAGGGAAGGGAAAACAGAAGGTGAGCCAGTCATCGTGGCAATGATCAGCCGTGAACTGGTGGTCACGAACAGTGCCATTTTTGAAAGCAGTGATGCCTGCAGGATTCCAGTCGTTGTGCTCAAGGCGAGCCATCAGCTCAGCCCGAACAGAACCGATGACATGTGATGAACGTTTGTCCCATTGCATTGCATCCATCCATTGATGGAGAGGCTTATCAAGCGACTTTTCTCCCCTGCCGGGTGCAAGTTGCCAGTGAGTGTTCGCCCAGCGATACAGCCCAAAGCCGGGCCGATAGGCGTAGTTGTGGTTAAAGATGGTCCAGGCGGTCAGTGCCTTGTGGTGAGATTCCTTCGGCTCCGGTTTCCAGATGAATGATCCACCAATGCAGCTAGGACGGGCAATGCTTCGCAAACGGCCATAAGCCTTGGGGCCATGGCGGCAGATGAAATCATCTACGCCGTTTTTACTGCCATCGATTTCACAGGGCAGTAGAACGATCAGCACAGAAGCGCCTTGATCAGTCAGCCACGCAGATAGGTCTACGAGCGCACGCCGGACTGAATCCTTCGACGTGACATCAGAATCGAAAACAAGGCGAACCTTGCGCCCCATCCAGTTGATGACTTGAAGTTCAGGTAGGGGCCTGGAGTGTTCACCAGCTTTGCAATTGCGCTTGTCGCGCCATGCATCAACACCTGAGAGGCCGATGGTGGGGAAGCCGTGGTAATTGGCGCAGTCAGCTTTTTTCTCGCCTTCGGTGATGTCAATGTCTCGACCTATCGCAAAGGCTTTCGCAGGCAGAAGGGGTGAGAAATATGGTCGGCATCCACCGCCTGTCGGTGAAAGGTATTTCGGTGGATCGTCAGTATTGAATTGTCCAGGATCCGGCTTGAGTCGATAGAAGGGCTTGCCGTTGTGAGTGAACGGTTTGCCTTCTAAATCGTTCATGGGAACAACCCAGCCAGACAAGCTGAAACCCATCAGCTTGTTGCACTCTTCTGCTGAGATACAGCGGTATCCCAGACGGCTATGGATTGCAGGGGGCAACCCCGAATCAATGAGTTCTTGCTTTGGCTGGATCACCCCGTCCGCCTCGCGACGGCAACACTGAGTTGAATGGCAACGGAAAGGACGATGTCGCTCACGCAGCACCTCCTTTTGCCTGATCCCAGGCTTTCAACGTGAGATCGCGGTTCCAGATCCATGGGGATCTTTTCGCCGGGGTGCGGCGTTTGTAATGGCGTCCTTGAATCCAGGGAGATTGTTCAGACGCCCTGTAGTGGTGAATGGTTCGGACAGAAATTCCGAGTTCATTCGCCATTGGCCCTGTCTGCAGCCAAGTTGTTTCAGACATTGAGAGTTAGTAGAGGGGACTAACTCGATGCAGAGGAGAAGGCAAAAGCGTCTAAGAGCCTTCGGAGCACACGGTGGAATTGAATCCAACCGTTGTCACTCAGCCCTTGTTCTTCCCATTGGCGCCAATTGACACGTTGCATTTGCTCTTGGATTTCAGCGGCTTGCTTCAATTCTTTGGAGTAGGGCTCCAACACGGCTTGAACCGGCTTTGAACTGAAACGAACCGTTCCATCTGGTTGAACAGTGCGCGCTTTTTTAAAGGCACGAACAAGCTTGTCCGCAGGAATTGTGCCCCTCGGAGTACGAACCTCAATCAACTTTCCCGTGATCGGGTGGTTGACCGTCAGTAGGCGTCTTGTTCGACGTGCCATGGCACTTCTGCATCGAGAACAAGGACCGCTCCGGGCAAGCCTTCCAGCTGCCGCGCTCATCCACTGATGGAGGTGGACGGTGAGGACTGAAAACAGTGCCCCTCATTTCCAATCTCAGACTACAAAGACTGCAAGCCAATGCAAGTGTTGGGCAGCTAATACCTTCCTGAATTCCGCTGGTATGGCTTAAACATGCTCCAGGACTGACTCATTGCGAGCCCATTCGTAGCTGCTTTCGTGTGTGCTCAGGCTGTGGCCCATGGCCAAACAGATCACGTCATTGCGGTGGCCTAAGTGATGCGCACGCAGTGAAAACGCATTCCTGAAGCTGTACGGCCTGACCCATTCGCCGCATGCCGTGTATTGCTCTTTAAGTTCCAGCCAATACTTCTGGCGCTCAAGGAATGTTCGCACTGCGTATTTGTCAGCCAGGGGTGGCAGCGGCAACTGGCCGATGGCCATCGCACCAGCAAGGTTCCAGTCCACCTGTTCGCCAAAGGCATCTGTGAGCGGCAAGGGCATCAGCCACCGCTGTTTTGTCTTCACCCGGTTGCAGACCTTCTGGTAGGTGCAGAACAGCGCCGGTTGCTTTGTCGTTGGGTGCTGCTTCACCACAAGGTGGTTCAGCTCTTCAGGCCGCAACCCATAAAGCGCCATTAGCTGGATTGCATTGCGCCAACGGTTGGCAGCGTCGGTGTCGGCCAGTGAATCCAACAGGTGCAGGATTTCAGCGTCGGTGATGGTGGCCACGGTGCGGCGTTCAGCCTTCGCGCCACGCAGTTGCTTCACGGCACGGTCGGTGAGGGTCCAGCTTTCTGGTGGCAGCCCGCATTCCTCAACGCCGAACTCAAGGAACAACCGCAGGCACTTGATTGCCTTGCCCCTGTTGGTTGGCATTTCAGCCCAAGGTTCAATCAGACGGATGGCCAGCGCCCGTGCATTGGCCGGTGGCGATGACGTGCCCATCAGCAGAACGATGCGCTCTAGGAACGGCTGATAGTTGCGCTTCCAGCTGGTCTCGGTGACGGGTGCCAGCACCTCCCGGTCAGCCTGGAATTTTTCCACCAGCACTGGCCATTCGCTGGTCACTGTTGGGCGTGTGGCCGCGGCTGGCTGAGTGGACTTGGCGACCGCATCCCGCAGGTCGAAACCTTCGCCCACCAGCTTGTGCAGTTCGGTGATCAGCTGCACTGTCTCGGGAACGGTGTCGGCAGCCCAGGCGGTTGGCAGCGTCACGGTCGTGGCGGTGGTGCCTCCCTTGCCGGAACGAACGCTCAGGAAAACCTTGCCTCGCATGTTGCGGACAGACCAGCCCTTAGGGCAGCTGTTGCGAAGTCTGGTGATCCATTTGGCTGTGTCAGCCATGGGGTGAGAGCAGTTAGGCGTGGGTCAAATATAAGCACATAGTGAGAGCAGGGTGAGAGCAAACCCCGAAACTCGTCGAAATTCAAGGCAAATAAAAAACCCAGCGACAGCGGAAAACTCCTACTGCAACTGGGTTTGAGTCTTAAGCCGATGACCTGACTTGAACAGGCGACCCACGCTTTACGAAAGCGTTGCTCTACCGGCTGAGCTACATCGGCGACCATAGGAAATTAACATTCAGGTTTACGCAAACAGCTTTTGAGCGCTGAACCCGAGGGAGATCAGGGGTTGGACCCGGCCATGCGTGAACGGCTGCTGCGTGAATCACGCACCCCCTGGCGGGGGCTGCGACGGTTGCTCTGGATCGCCTTGTTCGCTTCCGGAGGTCTCGGCCTCTTTGTGATGAGCTTCAGCATCACTGCTGGTACTAGTGATTTCGGTACTGACCTGGCCATTCAGGTCGGGGCTGTGGTCCTCTTCGGGGGATTGCTCTGGTTCGATCGCGATCGGGGCGACGGCTGAAGCTGTTTCATCGTCGTTCGCTGCAGAGCTGGTTTTGGTCTTCTCCGAGCTCTCTTCAGGTAAGTCTGAATCAGCCGTCGTCTCTGTTGGCTCTGGCTGGGAGCTCGGTTCTGAATTGAGAGCTGATAGCTGAGTTGATTGCTGATCAGTGTCAGCACTGCTGCCGGCGACAGCGCTTTCTACAGCGCCCTGGCCATCCTGATCGTTGTCGTCGTAGGGATCTTTGAGGAGATCTTGTTCAACGTCGATGGGTTCGACGTCAGCAGAGGCCACTGCGTCATCCGCGTCTTGATCGTCTGCTGAGATGACCTCATCAGCATCGGTTTCAGCAGTATCAGTTTGGGGATCGGGCGCTGGATCAGGTGCTGATGGCTTGAGTTCGTCTTCGCTCTCTTCTCTGGGTGATGCCTTTGATGGCTGTCCAGGTTTCTCTGCGGCCTCCCATTCCAGAAGCGGCGGTTGCAGCAGCCCAAGGCCAAGGGACAGGTGGGTGGTCTGCAGCTCGGCAGGGATGATCGGCGTGAGCTCTGCGAAGCTCTGGTCGCTGCGCGTCAACAGCCAGATGGCCTGGAAGAGCTGTTGCCATTGCCAGAGGATGAGTGTCAGCAACGGTCCTGCCAGCAGCAACGCCGTCAGCCGGCTGCTGTTCTGCGTTGGCGAGAAGTTCACGACCAATAGAGCCGATTGGTCGACCCACCAAAACAGCGGTAATAGCAGCCCAATGCCGATGATCAGTGCTGCTTTTAGGCCAAGTGGCTGCTGAATGGCGCTAATGCGGCGTTGATCAAGACTTCGCTTGGTAGGCGCAATACGAATCAGGAGCAGTGATGCCCAGTCCGCGGAGCGCCGCCACAGCAGCACGCCGGGTGCGACGACCGCCAGGCCCCAGATCAGCAGACGCTCGAGAGCTGGGGCCGGTCCGAATGCAGGTCCGGCCAACATGAGCCGCATCAGCTCGAGCTCCAGAGGAATGACGGCTAGCGCCATCAACTGAAGCCAGAGCAGTGGCTCTCGGCGGCTGATCATCAGGTGGTGAGCTTGCGGCGCTGAGTGACCATCTTGAAGGCTTCGATGCGATCGCCTTCTTGCCAGTTGGCGAAGCGATCGGTGCCCACACCACACTCGAAACCGGTGGCCACTTCCTTGACGTCGTCTTTGTTGCGACGCAGTGAGTCGAGATCGCCGGCATAGACAATCTCCTTGCCGCGGCGGACCCGAACCTTGCAGTTGCGCTGAATTTTGCCAGTGGTGACATAGCAACCGGCCACAGCACTCTTGCCAATGGTGAAGACGGCGCGGACCTCAGCTTCACCCAGGGCTTCCTCGACCAGCTCGGGTTCGAGTAGGCCTTCCATCGCCAACTGGATGTCTTCCAGCAGCTTGTAAATCACGTCGTAATCACGGACATCCACGCTGTTGGCATCAGCAGCCTTTCTGGCGCCTGAAGCCATCGAGGTGTTGAAGCCGATGATCACGGCTCCGGAAGCAGCCGCGAGGTCCACATCGGTCTCGGTGACTTCCCCAGGTGCTGAAAGCAGAACTCGCACTTGGACTTCGTCCTTGGGTAGTTGCTCCAGAGAACCGAGAATGGCTTCCACAGAACCCTGGACGTCGGCTTTGAGGATGAGGTTGAGCTCCTTGAGCTCTCCTTCGTTGGCCTGTCCTGACATCGCCGTGAGCGAAACCCTGCGGGACGCCATTTGCTGGGCGAGGCGGGTCGCTCGGGCGTCGGAGGCTCGATCGCCGACAACGGCCCGTGCGGACTTCTCATCTGCGTAGACCTCGAATTCATCGCCGGCCGTGGGGACCTCGCTGAATCCGAGAGCTTCCACCGCGAAGGAGGGGCCAGCGTCCTTTAAGCGCATTCCCGCATCGTCGACCATCGCCCGTACTTTCCCAAGCACAGGCCCAGCTGCCACCACATCACCTGTTCGCAATGTGCCGTTCTGAACCAGGAGCGTGGCCACAGGACCTTTGGCCTTGTCGAGGTGCGCTTCGATCACCGTGCCGCGGGCCATGCGATCGGGATTGGCCTGGAGGTCTTCCACTTCGGTGACCAGCAGCAGCATTTCCAGCAGCTTGTCGATGTTCTCTCCCTTGATGGCGCTCACAGGCACCATCACCACATCGCCGCCCCACTCCTCTGCAAGCAGGTTTTGTTCAGACAGCTCCTGCTTGACGCGGTCAGGAGAGGCTCCTTCCTTGTCGATCTTGTTGATGGCCACCACGATCGGCACTTCTGCAGCGCGGGCGTGGCTAATGGCTTCAAGGGTCTGCGGGCGCACACCGTCATCGGCTGCCACCACCAGAACGGCGACGTCGGTGACCTTGGTTCCCCTTGCACGCATGGCCGTAAAGGCTTCGTGACCAGGCGTATCAAGGAAGGTGAGCTTGCGTGCTGTGTTGTTGTGTTCGATCTCGACTTGATAAGCACCGATGTGCTGGGTGATTCCACCGGCTTCTCCAGCGGCGACTCTTGCTTTACGGATCGCATCCAGAAGACTTGTTTTGCCGTGATCGACGTGGCCCATCACTGTGACCACGGGTGGACGTCGGATCAGGTGTTCCCGATCCGCTTCTTCGATCATCTCGACGGTCTTCTTGGCCGCTTCCTCAACGTCGTCTTGAAGGACCGGCACACCGAATTCTTCGGCCACCGCTTCGATCGTTGGCATATCCAGGGTCTGGGTAACCGTGGCGATGATCCCCTTGAAGAAGAGGGATTTGATGATTTCTGAGCTCTCCACGCTGAGCATGTCGGCAAGCTCCTGAACCGTGAGGTTGTCCTCCGGCACAACAATCATCTCCGGCCGCACTTGCTTGGCTTCGCGTGCTGCACGCAACTCCATGGCCCTGCGGCGCTGACGCTGGCGGGCGGTTTCCTTGCGCCGCTTGCGCATGGCCGCCACAGGTTTGGGTGTGGTTCTTTGCTGGGATTTGGGTTTGGCGGGGCGAGCAAGGCTCGCCGACAACACCATGTTTTCCTGTTCACCGGCAAAACCACCGGTCTGCGCTGCCAGCGAATCATCGTTTTCGCCGATGATGTGGACCTTCTGGCGTTGCTTCTGAGGAGAGCGATTGCGCAGTGCCTCGAGCTTTGCACTGTCATCCCAGTCGGGTCGACCGGGGCGTCGTTGTCCGCCAGGACCTGCTCCAGGACGGAAGCCCGGACGACGTGGGGCCGTTGCCGGAGAGGGGGTTGGCCGATTAACCGGTGGTGTGGCCTTGGGGCCATCCCCACGGGGAGAGACAGGAGTGCCATCGGGACGGCGCGGGGGCGGTGCGGCTGGTCGACCCGTGGGCTTCTGCAGTTGCATGAGCTCACCGGGAGCCACCGGCTTACGCATGCCGGGCGGCATTGCAGGTCGATTGGAGCCAGCTCCACTGCGGGGACCCGCGCCAGGCCGCCCTCCTTCATCGCGGTTGCTATTGCTGTCGCGACGGATCGGCTTGCCCACCAATTCAAGGGTGCTACCGGGGCGTCCGGCACCTGGCCGGCCAGATGGTGAGCCCGGTCGAGTGGGTGCACCTGGACGTTGTGCTCCAGCTGGCCGCTGGGGTGAGCCGGCGCGCTGACCACCGGGAGCTCCGGGTCTGGGAGCCCCTGGTCTTGGCGGTGCACCTGTTCCAGGCCGCTTCTGTTGGGGGCGGCCCACCATTTCAGGCTTTGCCGGCCTCTGCGGGGCTGGCACCGTTCGGTTCACCGGTGATTTGGGCTGGGGCCGTCCTGGCGGTGGAGGAGTTGGGCGCGCACCTCCTTCGCTTGGTGCTCGACGGATCGGCGCTGTATTGCGGGGTTTGGCTGCTGTTGATGGTGAGGATGCACTGGGTCTAGCCGGCGGCGCGGTTGGCCTGCTGGCGGTGCGATTTGGCCCTGGGGCAGCAGCGGGTCGAGGTGTGGGCTGCTGGGGTGCCTGAGATTGGCGCTCAACCGGTTTCTGAGCAGGCTGCTTCAGAGGAGGCTCCTTACGAACCAGTGTCTGTGGTGGTGCCACCGGTTTTTGTGGTGCTGTTTTCTGGGGCGCAGCGGCCTGAGGTGCTGCAGGTTTTGCGGGAGCGGAGGGCCTTGCAGGTGGTCGCTGAGGCGTAGCGGCAGCACGGGTGGGTGCGGCTGGAGCAGGAGCTGGCTTTGGTTGTGCTGGCTTGACTGGTGCAGAGACTTCAGTGCCGGCGGCCTTCTTCACCGAAAGGATTGCCTTCCCTGGTGCGGGTTTCGAAGGAGCTGCAGCAGGACGGGGAGCACCACCGCTCTTCAACATCGTGCGGATCTTGCCTGCCTCGGATTCGCTGATCGAGCTGCTGTGGCTCTTGGCCGCAATGGACAGCTTCTCAGCGGCATCCAGCACGTCTTTGTTGTCCAGGCCAAGGTCCTTGGACAGCTCATAGATTCTGACTTTGCCGCTGCTGGTCATTCAGGTCTCCGGTCGGTCCGGGCACTTGGTGCTCGGGGCACCACACAAGGTGGGGCCAGTGTTCATCTTGCCTCAGCGGCTGATTCCTTGTTTGGTTTCAGTCGCGTTCTCAGCTCCTCAATCGCGCTGTCGGGCACCTGACATCGCAGGGCTTTATGCAGGCGTTTTCGGCGCTGTGCTTCCTCAAGACAGCTCTCCTTGCGACAGAGATAGGCCGAACGACCCATGCCCTGATCGAGGAGAACCCCGTCCCGATGGTCGCGGATGACCCGCCAAAGAATGCTGCGATCAAACAGCTCTCGGCAGGCGACGCACCGACGCAGGACAGGGCGTGAGGTGTTCACCGGGTTCCATCCTCGTTGGAATCACTAACCACCTCTTCAGTCTCACCCTCTTCCTCTTCTGTGGCAGCGTCCGATGGCTCTGAGTCAGCGGCCTCTGATTCAGCTGATTCCTCGTAAACGTCAGCATCTGCCATTGCTTCGTCCGATTGTTCGCCGTACTCCTCCTCGTCTTCCGGCAGGGGATACAGCTCGCGAAGGCGGGCATCTTCTTCCGCTCTGGCGGCCTGCTCAGCAGCGAGTCGTTCCTCGGCTTCATGCTGCAGGGCTTCCTCCTCCTCGCGTTGGGCGATCAGTTCCGAAACAACGGCATCCTCGGCAGCCTGGTCGTATTCGCTCGCGTTTTTAATGTCGATCTTCCAGCCGGTCAGTCGTGCGGCCAGCCGCACGTTCTGACCTTCGCGGCCAATCGCCAGGCTCAGCTGATCCGGGGGAACCAGCACGTGGGCGTGTTGACCAACGTGGTCGACGAGCCTAACCACATCAACTCTGGCAGGACTAAGCGAGTTGGCGATGTACTGGCCAGGATCCTGCGACCAGCGGATGACATCGATTTTCTCTCCGCGGAGTTCATTCACCACCTGTTGAATCCTGGAGCCGCGGGCGCCGATGCAGGCTCCGACAGGGTCCACCTCGCGCTCGATGCTGTCCACGGCAACTTTGGTGCGGGGGCCGACAGATCGTGAAGGGGGATTGGCTTCCCTGGCTACGGCAACGATGCGAACGGATCCTTCTTGGATTTCCGGCACCTCATTTTCAAAGAGGTACACCACAAGACCGGCATTGGCGCGGCTCACGAACAGTTGAGGACCTCGCCTTGGCACCTCGCTGACCTCTTTGAGGAAGACTTTGAAGGTGGCGTTAGCGCGATAGTTGTCGTTGGGTAGCTGATCACGACGAGGAAGCTCCGCTTCCACTTCAGGCCGCCCCAGGCCTGAACTCACAGCCATGATCACGGACTGGCGTTCGAAGCGGATCACTCGGGCCGTCAGGACTGGATCTTCAAGGTCGGCGAATTCCTCCTGAATCATCCGCCGCTGTTGATCACGCAGCTTCTGGGCCAACACCTGCTTGGTTGTAGCCGCAGCCATGCGGCCGAAATCCTCTTTCTCCGGGGTGACATCCAGGACAACTGTGTCGCCAGCCTGGGCGTCTTCAGCCACCTGCATCACCTCAGCCAGTGCGATCTGGTGGTCTTCGCTCTCAACCTCTTCCACGATGATCTTGCTGGCGAGGACCCTGTAGCCCTCTTCTTCCAGATCGAGAGCGACGTCGAAATTACTGAAGTATTCCTCGTCGAACGGGTCTTCCCCGATGCCCAGATACAGAGTGTGGCGGTAGCGCTCATAGCCCTTGAGCAGTGCTTCCCGCAAAGCGGCTTCAACCACCTGAGGAGGAAGCTTCTTCTCCTCACTGATGTCATCAATCAGGTTGGTGAGGCCGGGAAGAAGAACGAGTGCCATGGCGGTGAGGAGGAGGAGTGAAGGAGAGGAAAATCGGGAGCGGTTGTGATCTGTTCAGCCTGTGGGGCTTGTGAGTTCAACGCTGATCACTGAATCTCTCGGGATCCGTTTGACCCGGCCGCGCATGTTGATCTGCACGTGGTCTTCGGTGCGTTCCAGCAGGGTTCCCGACAAACGCTGCTCCCGGCCTTCGTCGTCCTGATGGACAACATCAACGGGATAGCTCCGGAAGGTCTGAAAATCCCTGTCTGACTGGAGCCTGTCCCCAATCCCGGGGCTGCTGATCTCCAGAACATAGGCCTCCGTGAGCAAAGCAGAAGCTTCGATGGCCTCTCCCATCGGTGCGCTAAAACCCGCGCAGTCATCCAGGGACACGTCATCTCCATTGCAGCATCGGATCTGCACCTGCAGGGTCATCGGCTGCAAATGTGTCAGCACCTGAGCACTGACCAGTGCAAATCCATGGCTTTCAGCCGTGGCCTTGGCCAAAGACGTGAGATCCGGAAGAAGTGGATGTGGCAAGGGCGCGGGAAGGGTGGTCTCGGGCTCAGGCCCGATGGTGGATGCGTTGATCACCCTCCCGGAGAGAGGATCTCACCAGGCCGTGGATTCAATTTAAAGGATTGCCGACCCCCCATCTCTGAGCGGAGTTCGGTCACCTTGTGATGCGATGCCTTGATCAGGGGCCGACTGCTGTTTCCAGCTTCTCCAGCAGCACATCCACGGGGATCTGACTGGAAAAATGACACGCACAGGTTTCTGTGGCATCCAGACTGCCGTGCTCCCAGTACTTGTTACTGCCGGTTCCACCACCGCAGAACCCGTAGTATTCGCACTCTTGTTTGCATCGCTTCATCCCGGAAGACATGTCACGAAGCAGTTTCTGAAAAGGCTCTGTCTGGGTGGCTTCCATCAGCGACACATCGCGAATGTTGCCCAGATTGAACATCCCATAGCGTTCGGTTTCGACCGACAGCAGTTCTGGATCGAATGTTGAGAAGTTGTCTTTGGCGTCCACGCTGAGAATTGCGTAGGGACGGTTCATCTCGTTTTGCAGGAGGCGTTGGCCTCCGGCGATCATGCCCATCACCTGATCGAACTCACGAACCTGGATGGGGAAACCATCCTTTCACTGCAGGCCCAGAACCGTGACAGTAAGTCTAGATAAAGCCTTTCCTTCAACAGGCCCTGCATGCACGAGTTGGTGTGCACTCCTTTCTGCTCTTCCACGTTGAAACCGAGTTGATGAATCCCTTCATCACGGAAGAAGGTGTACATCCGCTTTGGTTGCTCCAGAGCATCAGCGGTCAGAACGGCAATCGCATGGAAGTTGATGCCGCGCTCGCGCAGTGTGCGGATACCGCGCATGGTCTGGGCGTAAGAACCCTTGCCGTTCCTGAAGCGTCGGTGGCTGTCGTGAATGTCTTCAGGCCCGTCGACACTCACACCAACTACAATGAGGTCACGCATAAAGCAGTCTCACCAGTCTTCGTTGATCAGCGTTGCGTTGGTTTGCAGGTGTTATTCGATCACCACCCCTTGCTCTTGCAGGCCCGCGGTCTGGCGCTTGATGATCGCGCTGGCCTGGTCATAGAAGCTGGTCGGTAGCGTCAGAGGCTCACCGGCGTGCCAGAGGATCGAGAGATGGGCCCCCAGAACGGGCTTTCATAAACTCTCTCCAGCAGCAGTGGTAGCTGCTGCTGAAGGTTGAACACATTGCGCCGCTGGCGATCCGGCAGGTAGCAGTAGCTGCAGTCGAGGTTGCAGAGCGACGTCGATTGGATCACCAGCAGGCCGATCGGGCCGTAATCGGAATGGTTCACCAGTTGGCGAATCCACCGCGGTAGCCGTTGGCGAAGCCGCCGCCACCATTGCCCCAAGCCCGTCGCCGGACTCCGCCGCCATTGCCCCAGGCACGAGCGATCTCCTCGTCAGTCAGAACGCCATTGCGTTGCATGACGGCCCAGGCCTCAGGACTCATGCGCTCGATGCGTTGTTCGAGAGAGTTGCCCAGATCGGGTTCGTTGTGCACGGCGGCTCTGGACGATTCACAGAGCACCGCACTTGTTGCCAGAACGGCGGCGAAGGTGAGAAGGCTTGTTTTGTTCATGGTTGAGAGAAACGATGGATCAATCAGAAATCAAGGTCAGGACTGCGGATTGAATTCAGCGGCAGTGGAGAGCACGATCGTGAAGAAGCGGTTGATTTGTCCGTCCTTCAGGCCCACGGTGCTGCCAGTGCCGATCGAGGTGTTAATGGCCGAGCGGACTCCGTCGTCGTCGTTGATGTATCCCGAGAGCAGACGGCCGATGCCCAGATTGCTGATGTTGAGCAGATGGGGAGTGGTATCAGCCACCACGCAACCCACTCCGGAGCGGGCATAAGGTTTGTCAGGCACCAATGAGTTGTCCGGTGCCATAGCAGCCTTATTCGCTCTCAGCCAAAGACTGTCGCCGCCAAGAATCTCAACGCTGCCATCCTTGACGGCCGCCAGAGCTTGATCAGGCGTGTCGAAAAACTGGAAATTGGCGGCATCCACCGATGCCGCCAGCACGTTGGCCGCCATGCTGTTTTTCACGACACCGACCGTTTTGCCGTTCAGGCTCTTGGGAGTGCCATCGATGCCCGCTGGGGCCAGGAGCCTCACGCCGCCTACGGAGAACGGCAGTGTTTAGGTCAGTGAGCGCTGTCTCTGCCAGGTGAAGGCAACACCGCAGGCGATGTCAGCAGCTCCGGAGCGGATCATGTCCAGTCCGTTGCGGGCGGAACTAGCAGCGACTGGCTCAATGCTGACGTCTAAATCTTTTTTCTTCGGCGACACATTGATCTGATCCCGAATCGCTTCGAGAACCACGAATGACAACCCGTCGTAGTTGCCGCCGTCCTTCTTGACCATCGGCAATGAATCACCAATGTCCACAGCTCTCAGCTTGCCGGTGTCATAGACACTCTTCGCTGAGGAACTCTGGTTGGAGTCATCCGCTGCAGGCTTCTCGTTCTGACAGCCCACAAGGGCGATTGTGGACAGAGCGAGCAGGCCGGTTGCAGCCTTCTGGATCAGGGCGCATTGTGATGACACCGTCGGATCGGTTTGTTCATACCACTAGGCACGGCTTGCCGAAGCGATCAGTTCGAGAAATTGGAAACCTGCCCGATCAGGATCAGCCTGACGGGCATCATCATGTCGTTCTGATTGATCCCCGCGCCTGAGCTGCGATCGCCCAAGCCAAGCCCCATCCTGAGGGAGCGATAGCAATGGAGTTGCCAGGTGCTGATAACCATTGATGAGTCCTTCCGTCATCTCAGCCAGCATCTGCGCGATCTCTCAAGCAGCCATCGCATCCTTGTCGCAACGGCCAACCGTCCCTATGCCCTGGCGCTGGCCAGTTTCTTCGCTCTGCAAACCACTGAACAAACGTGCCCTCTGATCGGGATCGCTTCGACCCGTGAGGAAGCACTGGCGTGTCTGGATGGCATCAGCGAACCGGTACTGGCCTTCGTCAGTGAGCAGCTGGAGGAATGCCGTGGGCTGGAGCTGGTTGAAGACCTCAAGCGACGCTCTGTTCCTGATTCTCCAATCGACACGGTGTTCACCCTCAAAGGGGCTGATCCGACTCTGATGCGGGAGGCCCTTTCCAGTCCTGCGGATGTTGTTCTCACGCAACGCAGCCTGGATCTGATGTCGATCGCCAATGCCATGCAGGCGATCCAGGCTGGTGAGCGATTTGTGGATCCATTCATCCCTTATGCCATTTGTCATAGAGATCCTTCTGACGCCCATGCCCTGACGGATCGCGAACGCATGGTGTTGAAACTGCTTTGCGATGGCAGGACCAATAAGGAAATTGCTGAGACGCTCTTGATCGCTGAAACCACTGCAAGAGGTCATGTGCAGTCGATCATGCGCAAGCTGAATGTGAGGGACCGCACCGCCGCTGCGGTGGAGGGAATCAGGCGTCACTGGGTTGACTGAAACGATGCTCGAGAAGAAATGGTGATCATCATTGTGTGACTCAACAGTTTCTAAGGTGTGAATTTCTGATGAATTTGTTGTTCAGATATGTGTCTGGATTTAACTGTAAACCCTAGGAATGAAGGGTTCTTGATTTCATCGTCGGCGGCAATGATTCCAATACCTCGCAAATCTTGGTCTCATGGCAACTTTCACTGTTGGCGATTTTAGTCAGGACATTCTTGGCTTTGATCCTGCAAGCGATCAGCTGGATTTTTCGGATATCTCTGTCCATAGCTTGATCATTGGTCAGGATGAGAATGGTTTTGCGACAATTGTTTTTCCCTGGCAACCAGATCAGTATCAGCGAATCCTCGGTGTGGAAGGACAGGGAATTCGTTGGGATGAGTTAAGCGAGCATAACTTTGCTCCGGTGGGGAACGAGCATCTGCGGCAGGATATAGGCGGCGTGATGTCCTGGGAGAGCAAAATAGGACCAGCTTTTGATTCTGATAACGAAGGAATTGTTGATACCGTATATATACGTTCGCATGAAAAAAATAGTGTCACAAGGATTCATGAATTTGATCCTAAAGCGGACAAGATTAACTTCCTTTATTTTGGTACTCGTGAGCGTTTAATGGTTGAAAATGTTGGTTCAGATTTGGTTGTAAGTTCCGAGCCTCTAGGGCAAAAGTTTATCTTTTCTGATATTCAGAAGCAAGATTTGATTGGAGCAAATCTTGAATTTCATTTTGACCAGATCGAGGAGGATCTTCTTGATCGAGCTTTTGGTTTTAGTCCAGAGCAGCTCACATTGGTTGATCGCACAAGTTTGTTCACTCCGGACGGCGGTTTCACTGATGGCGTGCAAACTCGCCTTGGAGAATTTGTAACCGCTGAGGGTGAAGCTCCCGGTCAGCCAACTTCACTGGATGAGAGCACTCGTTTGATTCAGGAGCGAGCTGATCAAGATCAGTCGACTGAATTGATCGAATCGATGCCCATGGCTGCTGAGTCTCAGCAGTCTTCCGACGGGATGGATTCAATGCCTATGGATATACAAATGCCGATGGATATGGTCTCTCCGGATCTTTCCAATGTGGTGATGAATCTGCCGGGCGGTTCTAATCCTCACAACAGTTGTCTTCAGCTCGATGTGAATGGATCTCTGTGGTGGGGTGGTGGGATCAGCGGCGATCTGATCATCCGAAACCCGATGGGAGTGGCGGTCGAGGATTGGGAAGTTTCATTCCTGACATCGCACAGTAAGTTTAAAAGCTGGTCTGGAGATGTTCAGGTTTCGGATGCAGGAAATGGCCTCAATAGAGTTACATTCAATCCTGCTGATTGGAATGGAACGATTCCAGCGAATGGTGAGATCTCAATCAGCTTCAATGCCCAGGGTGAGGGGCTTCCTGACAGTGGTGCTCTGACCAGTTCAGACTTCTTCAGTCGTGTCAATGTTTCTGCTGTCCCTTTTGAGACAGCGACTTCACAGCCTTCTGAAGCGCCTTCCATCTCTTCTGATCTTCAGGCGGTGGGAGAGCAGGTGTTCGCCTCGTCAGGCGCATCTCCTCAGCCAGGGGATCCCGCTTTCATCACAGATGCAGTGATGACTGGAGGCGATGCAGATCTGCCGGCTGACCCATCGCTGGTAAACGACATCGCCGAGGTGGCACCTTTGCAGGTCGATTCCAGTGGTAATCCACTCAGTCTGGAGGTGAGCGGGAACTTGTACTGGGGTGGAATGAGTGGAATTCTCACCATCACAAACACTTCAGAGAGCGCAATCGACAATTGGTCTATCAGTTTCGAGACCCCCCACAGTGATTTTCAGAGCTGGGCTGGTGTTGCTGACATCGATGTTCTCCCAGATGGCGGAAGCCAGGTGACACTCACCCCTGCTGCCTGGAATAGCACGATTGCTGCCGGCAAAAGCATAGATGTGAGTTTCAATGCGGTCAGTGAGGGAATCCCAAACGGCGGAGTACTCACCAGCGATCTGTTTTTCAGGGCAGAGAATGTGTCTCGTTCAGCAACCACCGTTGCTAACGAAACGTCAACTGAAGTTCTGCCGATTGGGGGTTCGGCAGACACTGAAGAAGTTTCTGAAGCCGATGCAGTTGCAACAACAACGACAGAATTTCTGACTGCAGGTCCTGATGAGCTTTCAGCAAACCTGCAGGTTGCAGATCAAGTTGATTCCTCTAATTCATTGAGTGCTGCAGACGGTCTCACGATTGCTCCGGAGATCGTGAGTGTGTCCAACCAGGAGATGAACAGCCTAGAGAAGAAAGTCGTTGCTTACTTTGAGGAATGGGGGATTTACGAACGCGATTTTCTTGTGCAAGACATCAATGTCGAGCAACTCACCCATATCAATTACAGCTTCTTCGATGTGAAGGCCAATGGTGATGTGAGTCTGTTCGATCCGTGGGCAGCTACAGATAAGAGATTCACATCAGATGAGCAGGTCAATCGAACATTTTCAGAAGCTCAATGGCAAGTCCTGGATTTGGAAAGGCGTAATGCATATATTGATGGTGGTGAGTTTACGTCCATCACGAATTCTGATGGATCTGTGACCTTGACGGGTGTTCCGGTGGGCTGGAGCACGCCTGTTGAATATGTAGGCAATCTCCGCCAGTTCGACCTCGTTAAACTGCTTTATCCTGATATCAATCTGGGATTTGCTCTCGGTGGTTGGACCTTGTCGGATGAATTCAGTCTGGCAGTTGATTCTGCCTCAGACCGAGACGTATTCACTGATCATGTTGTTGATATCTTCGAGCAGTATGATTTTTTCAATACTGTTGACTTTGACTGGGAATATCCCGGCGGGGGCGGTGATCCTGGAAACGCTTCTAGTCCTGAAGATGGCGCCAACTTTGCTCTTACTCTCGAGCTGCTGAGGGGTAAGCTTGATGTGCTTGAGCAGGCCACGGGTGAATATTATGAGATCTCGATTGCCACGGCGGGAGGTTCTGACAAGCTTGCCAATCTGAATCTTCAGGGAATTGATCCATATGTTGATTTCTATAATGTAATGACTTACGACTTTCATGGTGGCTGGGAATCAGAGACGGGTCATCAGGCAGCCATGATTAATGATCCAGGCGGTTACGATGTTGTAACTGCAATAGAGCAATTCCAGAACAACAATATAGATCTTGAGAAAGTTGTGCTAGGGGCTCCGGCTTACACTCGTGCTTGGGGCAATGTTGAATCAGGTGAAACTTTAGGTCTGGGAAATTCCGGTGATGCACGGCAAGCTCCCGGTTCCTACGAAGCTGGTAACTATGATCAAAAAGATTTAATTACTGGTGTTTCAGATGGATCCTTTGAGTTGATCTGGGATGATAATTCAAAAGCCGCGTTTGTTTACAACGAAGAAGTGAAGATTTGGAGTTCCATCGAAACTCCCGGCACGATTGCCGGCAAAACGGCTTACATCGATGAGATGGGTCTTGGTGGAATGATGTTCTGGGCAATGTCCAACGACAGCAGTGGAGACCAGAGCCTCATCTCAGCGGCTTCAGAACTTCTCAACGGTTCATCCACATTTGATGAAGTGATTGCTCGCAGTGAACAGTTTGATTACATTCTTGGAGGCGATGGGCAATTCGGTCTCGATGATTTCAATCAGTCTTCTTTAGGCTCAGCTGCTCAGAACGTGATTATTCCCGATCCCGATCTTTTAAGCACGGGATCCTCATCGAATCAATTCACGTCCGAAAGCAGCGGGTTCGATGGTACATACACTTTCGATTCTTTGCCTTTCGTTGACGATTCCATCCAAATGTTCTGATTGGCCCCTTTAACGTGGGTGCAGTTTTGCCTCTCACGTCTGTGATATCCGGCCGGATAACAAAGCAAGGGGTCCTCGGATGGCTGGGGTCCTTTGCGCTTGTTCTGACATTCATCATTCTGCCGGCCAGAGTGCTAGCAGCTTCAAGCGCTCTGCCTGGCACGCACAGCTTCGTCGCAGATGCTGCGCGCAATGTTGCTCCTGCAGTGGTCCGAATCGACACTGAGCGGGTCGTGGAGCGCCAGCCCTTTGACCCCAATCTGATCGACCCGCTGCTCAGAGATTTGCTCGGTGAGCCTGCCTACGGACCGGAGCGTCAGCGTGGTCAGGGTTCCGGGGTTGTGATCGACCGGGAGGGGCTCGTGCTTACCAATGCCCACGTTGTGGAACAGGTGGAGGAGGTCAATGTCACCCTGGCCGACGGCGATCAGCGCGATGGTGTTGTGATCGGGCGTGATCCAGTCACGGATCTGGCGCTGGTTCGGCTGGAGGGTGGTGAGTCTCCAAAGCCGGCCAAACTCGGCGACTCCGATGCGCTGGATGTCGGCGACTGGGCCATTGCTCTGGGCACGCCCTATGGCCTTGAGCGAACCGTCACCCTCGGAATTGTCAGCAGCCTGCATCGCAACATCAGCAGCCTCGGTTTCAACGATAAGCGTCTCGATCTGATCCAGACCGATGCAGCCATCAACCCTGGAAACTCAGGAGGCCCCCTGGTGAATGCTGATGGTCGCGTGATCGGCATCAACACCCTGGTGCGATCCGGTCCTGGGGCAGGACTTGGCTTTGCCATCCCTATCAATCTGGCGAGCCGTGTTGCTGAACAGCTGCAGCAGGCAGGAGAGGTCGTTCATCCCTATCTCGGGCTTCAATTAATTCCTCTCACGGCGAGAATCGCCCGGGAGCACAACCAGGATCCCAACGCGCTGGTTGAGCTGCCTGAACGTTCGGGTGCTCTCGTTCAGTCTGTTTTGCCTGACAGTCCGGCTCAGCGAGCCGGCTTGCGTCGCGGTGATTTGGTGGTCAAGGCTGGAGATGTTCCTGTGGATGATCCCCAGACATTGCTTCAGCAGGTTGATCAGGCTGAGATCCATCAGCCCCTCACACTGCAGATCATCCGTGGTGAAAAAGACCTTCAGCTGCCTGTCAAACCTGAACCGTTGCCGGGATTCGGCTGAAACCCTTGCTACGGTCTCGCCGGTTTAAACCTGAGCGATGTCAGATCTTCAGAACCAGATGAAACAGGCCGTCGCGGAAGCGGCGGTTGAACAGTTCCGTGACGGCATGATCGTGGGGCTGGGATCGGGTTCCACGGCAGCTCTGATGATCAAGGGACTAGGGCAGCGCCTGGCATCCGGACAGCTCAAGGACATCGTCGGAGTCACCACGTCGTTTCAGGGTGAAGTGCTTGCTGCAGAGCTGGGTATCCCCCTGCGCAGCCTGAATGCTGTGGATCGGATCGATCTGGCCATCGATGGTGCCGATGAGGTGGATCCTGCGTTCCAGTTGATCAAGGGCGGCGGTGCATGCCACGTCCAGGAGAAGCTTGTCGCCGCGCGCGCCGAACGTTTCGTTGTTGTTGTGGACTCCACCAAGCTGGTGGATCGCCTGAATCTTGAATTTCTTCTGCCCGTTGAGATTCTGCCTGGAGCCTGGCGTCAGGTCCAACAACAGTTGGCGGCGATGAATGGACAAGCCGAACTGCGCATGGCTCATCGCAAGGCCGGTCCCGTGGTGACCGATCAGGGCAATCTGGTGCTGGATGTTCGCTTCGAAGCAGGGATCACCAATCCTTTGGATCTGGAGCGAAGCATCAACAACATCCCTGGTGTGCTGGAGAACGGCTTGTTCGTGAACCTCGCCGATGAGGTGCTTGTTGGTGAAGTGAACGACGGTGTGGCCGGTGTTCGTCGATTGGACAAAGCAAGCTGATCGTCAGTCCAGCCTGACCTTCACCGAGTTGGCGTGGCTGTGCAGTCCTTCGCTGTCGGCGAGTTCCACCACAGCTCCGCCCGTGGCTTCGAGGGCTTCCCTGTTGAATTCGATCACAGAGGTGTGGCGCATGAAGGTTTCCACGCTCAGAGCGCTGCTGTAACGCGCTGAACCGCATGTGGGCAGGGTGTGGTTAGGGCCGGCGAGGTAGTCACCGACCGCCTCCGGGCTCCAGGGACCGATGAAAATGGCGCCTGCCTGCTGAATGCGATCCGCCAACATCCGCGGTCGCTCGACAAGCAGCTCCAGGTGTTCCGGTGCAAATCGATCGCTGAGGCGTGCGCAGGTTTCAAGGTTGTCGCAGACCACGACCAGCCCCCACTGACCGAGGGATTGCCTACAAATGGCCTCACGGGGATGCCCGCTGAGTTGAGCTTCGAGCTCAGCAGGTAGGGAATCAGCCAGAGACTGGGATGTGGTGAGCAGGATGGCGGCAGCCAGTGGATCGTGTTCCGCCTGAGCCAGAAGATCCGAAGCGACTTGAGCAGCTTTGGCCGAGCCGTCGGCGATGACCAGCACTTCGCTGGGTCCAGCGAGAGAGTCGATTCCGACCTGCCCGTAGACCAGCTTTTTGGCGAGAGTCACGTAGAGATTTCCTGGCCCACTGATGACATCGACGCGGGGGATGGTCTCGGTGCCCAGGGCAAGAGCCGCGACCGCTTGAGCGCCTCCGATTCGATAGACCTCCTGCACCCCTGCCAGGTGTGCTGCCGCCAGCACCGTGCGGTTTACCTGGCCATTCCGTCCTGCCGGAGTGACCATCACCACTTTTTCCACGCCGGCTGTTCTTGCAGGCACTGCATTCATCAGCACCGTGCTCGGGTAGGAGGCCCGCCCACCAGGTACATACAGACCCGCAGCCTGCACCGGTCGCCATCGCCGTCCCAGTCGTTCGCCATGAACGCCCTGCACATCGATATCCTGTGGTTTCTGACGCTGGTGAAAATCCTGGATCCGACGATGGGCGAGTTCCAGGGCGTCTCTGAGATTCGCCGCGCTGCTCTCCCAGGCTTGTTGCAGCTCAATCGCTGGAACGCGCAACGGCTCCGGAAGGAAACCGTCGAACTGTTCAGTCAGCGCCATCAAGGCACGGTCACCTTCATGGCGGATGCGTTCGATGATGGCTTCGACCGTTGCAGTCGCCTCCCTCTGGGCCTGACCAGTGGTGCGGGTTGAAATCCGATCGAGCTGTTGCTCAGCCCCGGCTGCGCTCTCGAGGCACCTGGGCAGACCGCTCGCCGCTGGCTCCGTGCTCAGGGTGGTCATCAACGCCCGTCATCAGGTCTCTTCACGCTAGGGCCACTCGCATGACCTCGATGGGAACCAAGGGGTCCCTGAGTTAAGGTTATGGATTGTCGATGAGAAATCCGCCTCTGTGGCCAATAACAAGTCCTCAAAGAAGCGCGTTGAGATCGCTGAGCGCAATCGCCTCGAGAACAAGGCCTATAAGTCAGCCATGCGCACTCTGATGAAGCGTTGCCTGAGTGCCTGTGACGCTTACACCGCCACACCCGGTGATGAAGCGAAAGCCGGCGTTCAGTCCAGCATGAATGCTGCTTTCAGCAAGATCGACAAGGCTGTCAAGCGTGGTGTGCTGCATCGCAATACCGGCGCACACCAGAAAGCAAAGCTGACGGTTGCCGTTAAAAAAGCGATTGATCCATCTCCCGCTGCGGGCTGAATCGCGATGTCTGGGTCGGGTCTAAGGACTCAATCCCTGCAGAATGGATCCTGAAGGCGCGTTTCAGGATCCGATGGCCACTCCGGTGTTAATCGACAGCCACTGCCACATCGTCTTTCGAACCTTTGAAGAGGACCTTGAGGCTGTTGCCGAGCGTTGGCGAGGGGCCGGTGTGAAGTCGCTCCTGCATGCTTGTGTCGAGCCGAGTGAGATCCCGGCCATCCGCTCGCTGGCAGATCGATTTCCGGAGATGCGTTACTCCGTCGGTGTTCATCCATTGGATACCAAGCACTGGAGTCAGGACACACCCGATGTGTTGCGCCTGGCAGCGCTCGATGACAGTCGGGTGGTGGCCATCGGCGAGCTCGGTCTCGATCTTTTCCGAGACAAGAATTTGGATGAGCAGCTTGCGATTCTGCGGCCCCAGCTCGATCTTGCTGTGGAGCTCAACCTGCCGGTGATCATCCATTGCCGCGATGCGGCAGAGCCAATGTTGACTGAACTGCGTGCACGACGGCTCGAAGGACGTTGTCCTGCCGGCGTGATGCATTGCTGGGGAGGAACCCCGGATGAGATGCACCAGTTTTTGGAGCTGGGGTTCTACATCAGCTTCAGCGGCACCGTGACGTTCCCCAAGGCGGTGCCGACCCATGACTGTGCGCGGGAGGTTCCTCAGGATCGATTCCTGGTGGAGACCGATTGTCCGTTTCTGGCGCCGGTGCCTCGACGGGGCAAACGCAATGAGCCTGCGTTCGTGGCTTCGGTGGCTACACGTGTTGCAGAACTACGCCAGCAGTCGCTTGAGCAGGTCGCTCAGGACAGCACTGCCAATGCAAGGCGTCTGTTCAGGCTTCCCTGACCTTGCAGATTGCGGGAGTGCGAAAGTGTAAGATGACTTATTGGCCTGGCCAAGCATGGTTTTCTGTGCTTGGGCTCCCGAAGCGTCCATTACCGTCCGGTGCATTGACGACGTCAGCTGTTCTGACCCGAGTCTTCTGAAGCCAGTTATTGCGGAGGTCGTCCCTGCCTAAGGGATGGTCGCCGCTGTTTTGGTTGAAAGCTCACTCCACGGTTGAACTGGCTGCCTTCTTCAGGCCCCACTGTCCCCTCCAACACCTGCAGGTCTCCGCATGAGCAGCAGCGCGATTCAGGTCGCCAAGACCGCCACCTATCTGCCCGATCTGGTGGAGGTACAGCGTGCCAGTTTCAAGTGGTTTCTTGAGAGAGGTCTAATCGAGGAGCTTGAGAGCTTCTCGCCGATTACCGATTACACCGGCAAGCTCGAACTCCATTTCGTCGGTAGCGAGTACCGGCTGAAGCGACCTCGCCACGACGTGGAAGAGGCCAAGCGTCGTGATGCGACGTTTGCTTCACAGATGTATGTGACCTGCCGTCTGGTCAACAAGGAGACCGGCGAGATCAAGGAACAAGAGGTGTTTATCGGTGAGCTGCCATTGATGACGGAGCGGGGGACGTTCATCATCAACGGCGCAGAGCGCGTGATCGTGAACCAGATCGTGCGCAGCCCCGGGGTCTATTTCAAAGATGAAATGGACAAGAACGGACGTCGCACCTACAACGCCAGCGTCATTCCGAATCGCGGCGCGTGGCTGAAGTTTGAGACTGACAAGAACGATCTTCTGCATGTTCGGGTTGATAAGACCCGCAAGATCAATGCCCACGTGCTCATGCGCGCCATGGGCCTGTCGGACAACGATGTGATCGACAAGCTTCGGCATCCGGAGTACTACAAAAAGTCGATTGAAGCCGCCAACGACGAGGGCATCAGCTCCGAGGATCAGGCTTTGCTTGAGCTCTATAAAAAGCTGCGTCCGGGTGAGCCGCCATCAGTCAGCGGGGGACAGCAGCTTTTGCAGACCCGTTTCTTTGATCCCAAGCGCTACGACCTCGGCCGAGTGGGTCGCTACAAGATCAATAAGAAGCTCCGTCTCACGATTCCAGACTCCGTGCGCACCCTCACCCATGAGGATGTGCTGTCAACTCTTGATTACCTAATCAATCTTGAGCTGGATGTTGGTGGTGCCAGCCTCGATGACATCGATCATCTGGGCAATCGCCGGGTCCGCTCGGTGGGTGAGCTGCTTCAGAATCAGGTGCGTGTGGGTCTGAATCGCCTTGAGCGAATCATCAAGGAACGGATGACGGTCGGTGAGACCGACTCGCTTACCCCTGCCCAGCTGGTCAATCCCAAGCCGCTCGTCGCCGCCATCAAGGAGTTCTTCGGCTCCAGTCAGCTGAGTCAATTCATGGATCAGACGAATCCATTGGCTGAACTCACGCACAAGCGTCGTATTTCAGCGCTTGGCCCCGGTGGTCTGACCCGCGAGCGTGCAGGCTTTGCTGTGCGTGATATTCATCCTTCCCACTACGGCCGTCTCTGCCCGATCGAGACGCCTGAGGGCCCTAACGCTGGACTTATCAATTCGCTTGCCACCCATGCCCGGGTGAATGAATACGGATTCATCGAAACCCCGTTCTGGAAAGTTGAGGAGGGGCGGGTGCTCAAGCAGGGCGATCCGATTTATCTGTCAGCTGACCTCGAGGACGAATGCCGTGTCGCTCCTGGAGATGTGGCGACCGACAGCGACGGAACGATCCTCGCTGATCTGATCCCTGTCCGATATCGCCAGGATTTTGAGAAGGTCCCCCCCGAGCAGGTGGACTACGTGCAGCTCTCACCCGTGCAGGTGATCTCCGTTGCCACCTCCTTGATCCCTTTCCTGGAGCACGACGACGCCAACCGCGCGTTGATGGGCTCCAACATGCAGCGTCAGGCTGTGCCGCTGTTGCGTCCTGAGCGTCCGCTAGTCGGAACAGGTCTGGAAACCCAGGTTGCCCGCGACTCGGGCATGGTTCCGATCTCCAGGGTGAATGGCACCGTCACCTTCGTTGATGCCACCGCGATTGTGGTAGAGGACGAGGACGGTCTCGAACACAACCATTTCCTCCAGAAGTACCAGCGTTCCAATCAGGACACCTGTCTGAATCAGCGTCCGATTGTTCGCCAGGGAGACCCGGTGATCGTCGGTCAGGTGCTTGCTGATGGTTCCGCCTGTGAAGGCGGTGAGATCGCTCTTGGTCAGAATGTGTTGATCGCTTACATGCCCTGGGAGGGTTACAACTACGAGGACGCCATTCTTGTCAGTGAGCGTCTGGTCAACGACGACCTCTACACCTCGGTGCATATCGAGAAGTACGAGATCGAGGCTCGTCAGACCAAGCTGGGGCCAGAGGAGATCACCCGAGAGATTCCCAACGTTGCAGAGGAAAGCCTCGGCAACCTCGACGAGATGGGCATCATCCGCATCGGTGCATTTGTGGAGAGCGGCGACATCCTTGTCGGCAAGGTGACGCCGAAGGGCGAATCCGATCAGCCCCCCGAGGAGAAACTGTTGCGCGCGATCTTCGGTGAAAAAGCCCGTGACGTGCGCGACAACTCACTGAGGGTGCCCAGCACCGAACGTGGACGTGTCGTGGATGTTCGCATCTACACCCGTGAACAGGGTGATGAACTGCCTCCCGGCGCCAACATGGTGGTGCGTGTGTATGTGGCTCAACGCCGCAAGATCCAGGTTGGCGACAAGATGGCCGGCCGCCATGGCAACAAGGGAATCATCAGTCGAATCCTCCCTCGTGAGGACATGCCTTACCTCCCCGATGGCACTCCGGTGGACATCGTGCTGAATCCTCTGGGCGTTCCCAGCCGAATGAACGTCGGCCAGGTGTTCGAGCTCCTGATGGGCTGGGCCGCTTCCAATCTCGACTGCCGAGTGAAGGTCGTGCCCTTCGATGAGATGTATGGCCCTGAAATGTCCCAGCAAACTGTCGAAACCTTCCTGAAGACAGCGGCCAAACAGCCTGGTAAGGAGTGGATCTACAACCCGGACGACCCCGGCAAGCTTCAGCTGATCGATGGCCGTACCGGTGAACCTTTTGATCAGCCTGTGGCGGTGGGTTACTCCCATTTCCTCAAGCTGGTTCACCTGGTCGACGACAAGATCCACGCCCGCTCGACCGGCCCTTACTCCCTGGTCACCCAGCAACCTCTGGGGGGCAAGGCCCAGCAGGGTGGTCAGCGTCTCGGAGAGATGGAGGTGTGGGCTCTCGAGGCATACGGCGCCGCCTATACCCTCCAAGAGCTGTTGACTGTCAAGTCCGACGACATGCAGGGACGTAACGAGGCTCTCAACGCCATCGTTAAAGGCAAGCCGATCCCCCGCCCGGGGACGCCGGAATCGTTCAAGGTGCTGATGCGCGAGCTTCAGTCGCTGGGTCTGGACATTGCCGTGTTCACCGATGAAGGCAAGGAAGTGGACCTGATGCAGGACGTGAATCCGCGACGCAGCACCCCCAGTAGACCCACCTACGAATCTCTGGGTGTCGCTGACTACGACGAGGACTGACGGATCAACGAACGAACCGATAAACCGCTCCCTCTTCCTTAACTGTCAATGACCAACAGCAACCTCCGGACCGAGAACCACTTCGATTACGTCAAGATCACACTCGCCTCGCCTGATCGGGTGATGGAGTGGGGTCAGCGCACCTTGCCCAATGGCCAGGTAGTGGGCGAGGTCACCAAGCCTGAGACCATCAATTACCGAACCCTCAAGCCCGAGATGGACGGGCTGTTCTGTGAAAAGATCTTCGGCCCCTCCAAAGACTGGGAATGCCATTGCGGCAAATACAAGCGGGTGCGTCACCGCGGCATTGTCTGTGAGCGCTGTGGCGTTGAGGTCACTGAAAGCCGCGTGCGTAGGCACCGCATGGGCTTCATCAAGCTTGCAGCCCCTGTCTCCCATGTTTGGTACCTGAAGGGCATTCCCAGCTACGTGGCAATCCTGCTGGATATGCCTCTGCGCGATGTGGAGCAGATTGTTTACTTCAACTGCTACGTGGTGCTGGATGCAGGTGATCACAAGGATCTCAAGTACAAGCAGTTGCTCACCGAGGACGAGTGGCTGGAGATCGAGGATGAGATCTATGCCGAGGATTCTGAAATTGAGAACGAGCCGGTGGTCGGTATCGGTGCGGAAGCTCTGAAGCAGCTGCTCGAAGATCTCACCCTGAACGAGGTGGCTGAACAGCTGCGTGAGGACATCGCCAGCAGCAAAGGTCAGAAGCGCGCGAAGCTGATCAAGCGCTTGCGCGTCATCGACAACTTCATTGCCACCAATGCCCGTCCGGAGTGGATGGTGCTCGATGTCATTCCGGTGATTCCTCCTGATCTGCGCCCGATGGTGCAGCTGGATGGCGGTCGTTTCGCCACCTCAGATCTCAATGATCTCTATCGCCGGGTGATCAACCGCAACAACCGGCTTGCGCGTCTGCAGGAGATCCTCGCCCCAGAGATCATCGTCCGCAATGAAAAGCGGATGCTGCAGGAGGCCGTGGATGCCCTGATCGACAACGGCCGCCGTGGTCGCACCGTGGTCGGAGCCAACAACCGGCCTCTGAAGTCACTCAGCGACATCATCGAGGGCAAGCAAGGTCGCTTCCGTCAGAACCTGCTCGGCAAGCGTGTCGACTACTCCGGTCGTTCCGTGATTGTGGTGGGACCGAAACTGAAGATGCATCAGTGTGGTCTGCCGAAGGAGATGGCGATCGAGCTGTTCCAGCCGTTCGTGATCCATCGTCTGATCCGTCAGAACATCGTTAACAACATCAAGGCCGCCAAGAAGCTCATTCAGCGTGCGGATGACGAGGTGATGCAGGTTCTTCAGGAGGTGATCGAGGGGCATCCGATCATGCTCAACCGAGCACCGACGCTGCACCGACTCGGCATTCAGGCTTTTGAGCCCAAATTGGTGGATGGCCGTGCCATCCAGCTCCACCCTCTCGTCTGCCCTGCGTTCAACGCTGACTTCGACGGAGACCAGATGGCAGTTCATGTGCCCCTGGCGATCGAAGCCCAGACAGAGGCCCGCATGCTGATGCTGGCCAGCAACAACATTCTCTCTCCCGCCACCGGCGAACCAATCATCACGCCGTCGCAGGACATGGTGCTCGGCACCTATTACCTCACGGCGCTTCAGCCGCAGATGAGCCCGATTGAATTCGGTGACCGCAGTCGCACGTTCTCCGGTCTAGAAGACGTCATTCATGCTTTGGAAGACAATCGTCTGGGACTGCATGAATGGGTCTGGGTGCGCTTCAACGGTGAGGTTGAGGATGACGACGAGCGCGACGAGCCCCTGAGCAGTGAAACCCTCTCCGATAGCACGAGGCTTGAGCAGTGGACCTACCGCCGTGATCGTTTCGATGAAGACGGAGCTCTGATCAGCCGCTACATCCTCACCACCGTGGGCCGTGTGGTGATGAATCACACCATCATTGATGCAGTGGCAGCCACCTGAACGATCAAGACCGACCTACTCCATCAACACGATTTCTCAGCGCTGTCATGACCTCCACTCCTTCCAAATCCCGTAAATCCTCCAAGTCTGCTAAGGCTGCTAAGGCCGCTAAGGCAGCCGCCGCCGCTGCTAAGGAAGCGCGCGCTTTAGCCAAAACTCCCCCACCCTTCCGTAACCGTGTGGTTGATAAGAAGGGCCTTAAACAGCTGGTAGCCTGGGCTTTCAAGCATCACGGCACGGCGGCCACGTCTGCCATGGCTGACCAGCTCAAGGATCTTGGCTTCAAATACGCCACTCAGGCTGCGGTGTCCATTTCTGTGGATGATCTGAAGGTCCCCGAGGCAAAGCAGGATCTTCTGGGAGAGGCGGAAGAGTTGATCACGGCCACTGAGGAGTCTTATCGCCTTGGTGTAATCACGGAAGTTGAGCGTCACACCAAGGTCATCGACACCTGGACGGAGACCAACGAGCGTCTGGTGGATGCGGTCAAGAAGAACTTCAACCAGAACGATCCACTCAATTCGGTGTGGATGATGGCCAACTCCGGTGCACGGGGCAACATGTCCCAGGTGCGCCAGCTGGTCGGCATGCGTGGCCTGATGGCCAACCCTCAGGGGGAGATCATTGACCTGCCGATCCGCACCAACTTCCGTGAAGGCCTGACCGTCACTGAATACGTCATTTCTTCCTATGGCGCCCGTAAGGGTCTGGTGGACACAGCACTGCGTACGGCTGACTCTGGCTACCTCACACGTCGCCTGGTGGACGTCGCTCAGGACGTGATCGTGCGCGAGGACGACTGCGGCACGATGCGTCAGATCGTGGTGAAGGCAGAGAACGGCAAGTTCGGCAATCGTCTTGTGGGTCGTCTCACCGCTGATCAAGTTGTGACTGCCGAGGGTGAGGTAATCGCCGAGCGCAACACCGAAATCGATCCGCCCCTTTCCCAGCGCTTCCAGAAGGCCGGTATCGAGGCAGTGAGCGTGCGCTCACCGCTGACCTGCGAAGCCAACCGCTCGGTTTGCCGCAAGTGCTACGGCTGGGCACTGGCACACAACGAACTTGTGGATCTCGGCGAAGCCGTCGGCATTATTGCTGCTCAGTCGATTGGCGAGCCTGGAACGCAACTCACCATGAGAACGTTCCACACCGGCGGTGTGTCAACCGCGGAATCCGGCGTGGTCCGCTCCAAAGTTGAGGGCACCGTTGAGTTCGGCGCGAAATCACGTGTGCGTCCTTATCGCACCCCCCATGGTGTCGATGCCCAGCAGGCTGAAGCTGATTTCAAGCTCACCATCAATCCCTCTGGAAAGGGCAAGGCTCAGAAGATCGAGATCACCAGCGGTTCTCTGCTGTTTGTGGACAACGGCCAGGAGATCGCCACGGACGTGACCGTCGCTCAGATCGCAGCTGGTGCCGTCAAGAAGAGTGTTGAGAAGGCCACCAAGGACGTGATCTGTGATCTGGCTGGACAGGTCAGCTACGACCCCACGATTCAGCCAAGGGAAGTCACTGACCGTCAGGGCAACATCACGCATAAAGCACAGCGTCTCGGAAGGATGTGGGTGCTGGCCGGGGATGTGTACAACCTTCCCCCCAATGCCCAGCCTGTGGTTACAGCTGGTGCTCAGGTCACGGAAGCTCAGGTGCTCGCTGAAGCCAGTCAGGCCAGTGAGTTCGGCGGTGCCGTCCGCCTGCGTGAAGCCCTTGGCGATTCACGTGAAGTGCAAATCGTCACCACGTCGATGACCTTGCGTGACTTCAAGCTGCAGGGCGAATCTACCCACGCTGGTGAGATCTGGAATCTGGAGGCCAAGGATGGCACCCGATACCGCCTCAACACGATCCCCGGCAGCAAAATTGGCAGTGGTGAAGTTGTCGCTGAACTCAACGACGATCGCTTCCGCACCCAGACCGGTGGACTGGTGCGTTTCGCTCCCGGTCTCGCCATCAAGAAAGCCCGATCCGCCAAGAACGGGTACGAGGTCAACAAGGGCGGAACCTTGCTCTGGATTCCCCAGGAAACCCATGAGATCAACAAGGACATCTCCCTGTTGATGATCACTGACGGTCAGTGGATCGAAGCCGGTACTGAGGTGGTGAAGGACATCTTCAGCCAGACGGCTGGCATCGTGACCGTCACTCAGAAAAACGACATCCTGCGCGAGATCATTGTGCGCAGCGGCAGCTTCCATCTCTGCACTGAGAAAAAAGCTCTTGAGCGTTTCACCGGCGACGGTGTGATGGTCAATCCCGGTGAACCGATTGCCAAGGGCATCAGCACCGACGCCATTGTCTATGTGCAGACCGTTGAAACCCCAGAAGGCTCAGGTCTGCTGTTGCGCCCGGTTGAGGAATACACCATCCCCAACGAGGCACAGCTCCCTGATCTTGGACACGTCAAGCAGCCGAATGGTCCTCACCTGGGCCTGAAAGCAACCCAGCGGCTGTCGTTCAAAGACAACGAGCTGGTTAAGTCTGTTGAGGGTGTAGAGCTGCTGCGCACACAGCTGATGCTCGAAACATTTGATACCACGCCCCAAATGACGGTGGATGTGGAACGCGTGCCTGACAGGCGTGCCAAGACGATCGAGAGGCTTCAGCTCGTGATTCTTGAGAGCATCCTGGTCCGTCGCGACACGATTTCCGACTCCAGTCATGGTTCCACCCACACCGAACTCCAGATTGAGGACGGTCAGTCGATCAAGGCCGGTGACGTGGTGGCGACCACTCAAATCCTCTGCAAGCAGCAGGGTGTGGCCCAGATGCCTGAAGCCACTGAAAGTGAGCCAGTGCGCCGTCTGATTGTGGAGCGTGCCGAAGACACTGTGACCATCAGCACGTCCGTCAAGCCTGCGGTCACTGTTGGTCAGCGCATTGTTGACGGTGATCTTCTCGCTGATGGCCAGCCCGCTGATTGTTGTGGAGAGGTGGAACAGGTGGGCGCCAAGTCCGTGACGCTGCGCTTGGGACGTCCTTACATGGTTTCACCGGATTCCCTTCTGCATGTCCGCGATGGCGATCTGGTGCAGCGAGGCGACGGTCTTGCATTGCTGGTGTTTGAACGTCAGAAAACCGGTGACATTGTTCAGGGTCTGCCTCGAATCGAGGAGCTGCTGGAAGCCCGGCGCCCGCGGGAGTCAGCGATTCTCTGCAAAAAGCCCGGCACTGTTGAGATCAAGCAGGGTGAAGACGATGAAACCACTGTGGTGACAGTCATCGAGACCGATGATGCCATCGGCGAGTATCCGATCCTGCTGGGTCGCAATGTGATGGTCAACGATGGCCAGCAAGTGACGGCCGGCGAGCTGCTCACGGACGGTCCGATCAATCCCCATGAGCTGCTGGAGTGTTTCTTCGAGGATCTGCGCAGCCGTAAGCCACTGATGGATGCTGCCCAGGAGGCAATCGCCAACCTGCAGCACCGCCTGGTGACGGAGGTTCAGAACGTCTACAAATCCCAGGGCGTGTCCATCGATGACAAGCACATCGAGGTGATCGTGCGTCAGATGACCAGCAAAGTGCGGGTCGAGGATGCCGGTGACACCACTTTGCTGCCTGGTGAATTGATTGAGCTTCGTCAGGTGGAAGACACCAATCAGGCGATGTCGATCACCGGTGGTGCTCCCGCCGAATTCACTCCGGTTCTGCTGGGGATCACCAAAGCCTCTCTCAACACAGACAGCTTCATCTCTGCTGCCTCCTTCCAGGAGACAACACGGGTTCTGACTGAAGCCGCCATCGAGGGCAAGAGCGACTGGCTCCGTGGTCTCAAGGAGAACGTGATCATCGGCCGCCTGATTCCTGCAGGCACCGGTTTCAGCGGCTTCGAAGAAGAGCTTCGTGCCGAAGCCGGGCCCCATCCCGACATCCTCGCCGAGGATCCCGTCGGTTATCGCCGTACGCAGAACCTCCGTCCGGATTACACCGTCGACATGCCTGCCGCTCCCGTCAAAGATGCCACTGCGGTTCTGGATGACCCGAGCGATGCCGATCTTGAGGCCACCCGCAGCCGTCATGGCATCGAGGGTGGTGCCAACTTCGCCGCCTTTGCCCGCCCTGACGCTGACAATGAGCTGAAGGAAGAGCAGGTGGTCGATGCTGAGGCGGTTGAGGGGCTTCAGGAGGAGGGACTTCTCAGCGATGAGTGAAATCTGTGGTCGCCTTCGCGTCCATCACCCTGTCCCTTTCAAACTGTGCGCTGAAGCCGGCTCTGTCCATGCTTGAACCCACCACGATTCCCGTTCGTCGTCTGCCTCGGTATGGGTTCCATACGCATACCGAGCGTCTTAATGGACGCATGGCCATGCTCGGATTCATCGCTTTGCTTGCGGTGGAAATCAAGCTTGGACACGGTCTGCTGATCTGGTGAGCAAAGCTCTGCTCGGTTGCAGCGCAGCCGAGCTCCAGGACTGGGTGGTGTCCCAGGGGCAGAAACCCTTCCGCGGGCGTCAGCTTCACGACTGGCTTTATTCCAAGGGTGCACACTCCTTGGATGACATCACTGTTCTGCCCAAGGCCTGGCGAGCCACGCTCAACGATCAGGGGGTGAGCATCGGTCGCCTGAAAGAGGTGCATCGCTCTGTGGCTTCCGATGCCACCACCAAGTTGCTGCTAGCCACCGATGACGGTGAAACCATCGAAACTGTGGGCATTCCCACGGATCAACGTCTGACCGTTTGTGTGTCCAGTCAGGTGGGCTGCCCAATGGCCTGCCGTTTCTGTGCCACGGGAAAAGATGGGCTGCAGCGTTCACTGCGGACCCACGAGATCGTCGACCAGGTGCTCAGTGTGCGGGAGGTGATGGATCGCCGTCCTTCTCACATCGTGTTCATGGGAATGGGCGAACCTCTGCTCAACAGCCGTGCAGTGTTGGAAGCGATCCGCTGTCTCAGTGATGATCTGGGCATCGGCCAGCGCCGGATCACGGTGAGCACCGTTGGCGTGCCAAAAACTTTGCCTCAGCTTGCTGAGCTGGCCATTGAAACTCTCGGCAGAGCTCAATTCACCCTGGCGGTGAGTCTGCACGCGCCCAATCAGCAGCTGCGGGAAGATCTCATCCCCACCGCCAAGGCCTATCCCTATGACTCTCTGCTCGACGACTGCCGCCACTATCTGGAGGTCACCGGCCGGCGGGTGACCTTCGAGTACATCCTGCTTGGACAAGTCAATGACCGCCCGGAGCATGCCGAGGAACTGGCTGATCGTGTCGGCGGCTTTCAGAGTCACGTCAATCTGATTGCCTACAACCCAATTGAGGAAGAAGAGTTTCAGCGGCCATCACGTGAACGCATCGAAGGATTTCGCCGCGTGCTGGAACGTCGTGGTGTGGCTGTCAGCCTGCGCTCCAGCAGAGGCCTTGATCAGGATGCGGCTTGTGGTCAGCTGAGGCGATCGCGACAGAAGTAAGGGAGACTGCGACGATTTGCGCGCCTCCATGGCTCCGATCGACTGGATCATTCTGATCGTGTATCTGGCGGCCACGCTGGCCCTCGGTCTCTGGCTGGCGCGACGCAACCGCGGCGAGGACGATTACTTCGTGGCTGGCCGACGGCTCAGCGGCTGGCTCGCCGGTGCGTCGATGGCGGCCACCACGTTTTCAATCGATACCCCTCTTTATGTTGCGGGAATCGTGGGCACGAGGGGCCTTGCGGCGAACTGGGAGTGGTGGGGCTTCGGGCTGGCGCACGTGGCGATGGCCGTGGTGTTCGCACCGTTATGGCGACGCAGCGGCGTCCTCACTGATGCCGCATTCACGGAGCTGCGATATGGCGGCCCTGCCGCTGCCTGGCTGCGCGGTATCAAGGCTTTTCTGCTGGCGTTACCGGTGAACTGCATCGGCATCGGTTATGCCTTCCTCGCCATGCGCAAGGTGGTCGAGGCACTGGGCATCGTCTCCGATCAGCCGATTCAGGCAGCCGGTGGCCTCTCCGACACGTTGGTGCTGCTGATCATCGTGGCCGCCCTGGTGCTCGCTTACACCGTTGCCGGTGGATTGTGGGCAGTGGTGATCACCGATTTCATTCAGCTCCTGCTGGCGCTGCTGGGGGCAGGTGCCGTCGCGTGGGCTGCTGTTCATGCAGCCGGGGGAATGCAATCACTGCTGGATCAGCTGGATGCGCTGGGCCGCCCTGAACTGTTGTCGATCGTGCCCTGGCGCTGGGGCTCCGATGGTTTCGACTGGATCGGCGGTGCGGGAATCAGTGTCTCCACCTTTCTGGCTTACCTCACCGTGCAGTGGTGGAGTTTCCGCCGCAGTGACGGCGGAGGTGAGTTCATCCAACGGATGCTGGCCACCAAGGATGAGCAGCAGGCGCGGCTCGCTGGCTGGGTGTTCCTGGTGGTCAACTACCTGCTGCGCAGCTGGCTCTGGGTAATTGTGGCCCTGGCCGCACTGGTGCTGCTTCCTGACCAAGCCGACTGGGAACTCAGCTATCCGACACTCGCGGTTCAGTTTCTGCCTCCGGTGGTGCTCGGACTGGTGGTGGTCTCCCTGGTCGCTGCCTTCATGAGCACCGTGAGTACATCTGTGAACTGGGGAGCCAGCTACCTCACTCATGATCTGTATCAGCGCTTCCTGCGCCCGAATGCGTCTCAGCGGGAGCTTCTGTTGGTGGGTCAGCTGATGAGTGTGTTGCTGCTCGTGCTGGGGGTGGTCACCGCGCTGATCAGCGACAGCATCGGCACAGTCTTTCGGCTGGTGATCGCCATCGGCACCGGCCCGGGGGTAGTCCTCGTGCTGCGTTGGTTCTGGTGGCGGATCAATGCTGCAGCGGAGCTGGCCGCCATGCTCTGCGGGTTTGTGGTGGGCCTGGTGACCTCGGTGGTTCCCCTGCTCCAGATCGCTGACTACGGAGAACGATTGATGGTGACCACAGGCTTCACGGCGGTGGTTTGGATCACGGTGATGCTGCTGACCCCGCCGGAGTCCCCTGCTGTTCTGGAACGGTTCGTGCTGAAGGTCCGTCCTCCCGGACCTGGCTGGAGCCAGTGGCGCCGAGGCCTTGAGGCGACCGCTTCGGAATCCCTTTCCGATCTGCTTGCTCGTTTCCTATTCAGTTCCGGACTGCTGTTCGGAGCTTTGCTTGGATCAGGGGCATTCCTGTTGCATCAGCAGCTGATGGGTTGGTTCGGCCTGGTTCTGGCTGTGGTTTCTCTGATGCTCCTGCGCTGGAGCGGACGATCCGCTGCTCCGGTCTGATCGGACGCCAGTCACAATGCTCAGAAATCCGGCAGCGATTTGGCTTTTTTCCGCAGCACCCTGCTTCCCATCCTGATCGTGGCACTGTTCGCACTGGCCCTTGTCGCTGTGAGCGCTCGCATCTGGCTCCCAGGCGACATGCTGGCGCCTGCTCCGATCAGCTGAGATTACGATCGATTCATGGGCGATTCATCCAGCATCCAGAACGAGGACCTCATGGCTGAGCTGGCCATTGATCCTGATGTGCTGGAGCGTGAACTCGCCGCAGAGCTCATGGGCGATCCCCTCGATGAGATTGCCCCGGATGATCCTGAAGGGGATGCCTTAGAAGCGGTTCGAGCTTGTGATCAGGGCCTGGAATGGCTCAAGCAGGGACATGACCAGCGCCTTCAGGGGCTGAGGGTGTTCTGTGAACATCGCGATCCCCGTGCCGTTCCCCTGCTCCTACCCCTGCTTGATGAAACCTGTCCGGTGGTGCGGATGAGTGCTGTTTATGCACTGGGTCGGAACCCTTCCCTGCAGGCTGTGGAAGCTTTGTTACGGCTTCTGCAGCTCGACAGCAACGCTTACGTCCGTAAGGCCACAGCGTGGAGCCTTGGTAATTACCCGGATGCGCCCGTGCTCAATCCATTGATCAGGGCTCTGCAGGTGGATGTGGCATCTGTGCGTCTTTGGGCTTCGGTGTCACTCGCAGAGGCCGGCAGCACCTCGGCTGTGAAGGCTGATCTGGCGGCAGGTCAGCTGCTGCTGAGCCTGAGGATCGATAGTGAACCCGTTGTGCGCAGCAACTGCATCTGGGCCCTGGGACGACTGCATGAACAGCTTGTCAAGCCCCGCCAGGATGAAATGGTTGAAGCTTTCGTGGCAGCTCTGCTTCAGGATCGTGAAACGACGGTGAGTGATGAAGCCCGCACTGCCCTTGAGCAGCTCGATAATCCCGAGCTCGTGGATCGTCTCCAGACTCTTCTGGACGAAGGTCTGTTGATCTGATCCGATCACGTAACAGGGAACTCCGGCTCCTATCACTTGCCTTTAACATGGGTTTAATTCTGTGATGGTGCATGCCTCAGCGCACAGTGCGATTTCGCATTCGCCCCGACGGTCGTGTTGAGGAGCGGGTTGAAGGTGTCACCGGTGACGCCTGTCTGCAACTCACAAATCGTCTTGAATCAGCGCTTGGCACTGTCGAACGGCGCCAGCCCACTTCAGAGGCTTTCACCTCAACCCAACCCGTCACTCAGTCCCAGTCCGTCGAGTCTTCCTGATGTCTCATTTCAGTACCGTTAAAACCGAACTCCGTCAGCTGGCTCCGCTGCGTGGAGCTCTCGAGGATCTGGGTTACACGCCTGGCGTCAGTCAGCAGACCGTGCGTGGTTACAAAGGACAGACCGTCGAGGCTGAGCTGGCAGTCGCCGTTGACGGTGGAGCCGACTTCGGGTTCCGCTGGAATGAATCGAATCATGCCTACGAGTTCGTCACTGATCTGGATCTGTGGCGCCAACCTGTGCCTGTTGAGCGTTTCCTTTCTCGTCTGACTCAGCGCTATGCGTTGAGGTCAGTGCTAGAAGCCACTCGTCATGAAGGATTTGATGTCACAGAGCAACGTGATTGCCAGGATGGATCTATCGAGCTGGTGGTGACCCGTTGGGACGCCTAAAGCAGGTCCTTTCCCTACAAGGTCGATTCTGTGAATAATCCAGCGGCTGCCGCCTATGTAGCAACGTCTTTTGATCAAGACGAGCGGACAGGATTAGAACCTGTTCTGGGCGGCAGGCTTCAGTCCAAGGCGGTGTGGGTGGATGAAGCGGCCTGTATTGGTTGCCGTTACTGCGCCAATGTGGCCACGAACACCTTTGTCATTGAGCCACATCTCGGACGCTCCAGGGCAATTCGTCAGGATGGCGATTCCTCTGATTGCATTCAGGAAGCGATCGAAACTTGTCCAGTGGACTGCATCCACTGGGTTGCTTTTAATGATTTGCCAGGGCTCAAGCGTGAGCTGGATGCCCAAGAACTGCTGCCGATGGGTGTCCCGTCGCCGGCTCGACCGCGTCGTCAGCTTCCCCGCAACACTCATCACGGCTGATGGGGACTTCCTGTCTGCCAACCCGACGCTTTGGGCGCACCGAGATCTCAATGCCAGTGCTGTCACTGGGTGGCATGCGCTTTCAGCAGAGCTGGAGTGATCTGGCGGCTGACGCGATCACAGCTCAATCCCAGCAGTTGTTGCAGAGCACGCTGGAACGAGCGGTGCAGACGGGCTTTCATCATGTGGAAACCGCCCGCCACTACGGCAGTTCAGAGCGACAGCTGGGCTGGGCGCTTCCTGATTGTCCTGATCCCACGCGAATCCTGCAGACCAAGATTCCACCTCAGTCCGATCCGGCGCTTTTCGAAGCTGATCTCGAACTGTCCTTCACCCGTCTCGATGTGGATCGTGTCGATCTGCTGTCGATTCATGGCATCAATCTCCATTCCCATCTCGATCAGACGATCCGACCCGGAGGCTGCCTTGATGTCGTGCGTCGCTGGCAGGCCGAAGGTCGGATCGGTCATGTGGGCTTCTCCACCCATGGAGACACCGATCTGATTGTCGATGCCATCGAAACGGGCGTTTTCGATTACGTGAACCTGCACTGGTACTTCATCCGTCAGGACAACGAGCCGGCAATCGCAGCAGCCAGTCTTCAGGACATGGGCGTGTTCATCATCAGTCCCACCGATAAGGGAGGGCACCTGCACACCCCCGGTCTCCGCCTGCTGGAGCTCACGCAACCCTTACATCCGATTGTTTTCAATGATCTCTTCTGCCTCCGTGATCCACGGGTGCACACGTTGAGCGTTGGTGCTGCACGTCCCCAAGACCTTGATCTGCATCTTGAGGCGGTTTCCCTGCTGGACCAGGCTGAGGAGTTGGTTGCGCCGATCGAATCTCGCCTTCGCCTCGCGGAATGCGATGCCCTTGGTTCCTCATGGCTGAGAAGTTGGAGAGAGGGATTGCCCGAATGGCAGGACACGCCAGGGGAGATCAACCTGCCGATGCTGCTTTGGCTGCACAACCTTCTTGAGGCATGGGATCTGGAGGGCTTCGTCAAAGCGCGTTACGGCTTGCTGGGTCGTGCCGGTCATTGGTTTCCGGGAGCCAATGCCGATGCGCTTGATACCAGTGTGAGTGAGGAGCTGCTGTTGTCGGTTTTGAATGACAGTCCCTGGAGGGACCGTATTCCCAGCCTTCTGCGCAGCCTGCGTGAGCGGGCGGGTGGCTCTCCTCAGGAGCGACTGTCATCGACTTGAACTCCCAGGGGCATTTTGCTCGGCATGCCTGTGGCCCGTGGGTAGGCACTGGGTGTTGCCGCTTCAGGACCAATCCTGATGAGGGTGCGAGCTCCTCGATCGGAGGGCAGTTCCATGCGTTGCACTCTCAGAGAGCGAGCTTTCAGCAGCTTCAGTGCTGATTGGAGCTCCATGTCATCCGTGTCGTGCCAGCGACCGCGATAGAGCAAGCCCTCTCCGCTCCTGCGCAACAACGGCACGAGGTATTCCGCCACCACCGGAGCTGCGCCCACGGCACGGGCCATCGCAAGATCAAACGTGCCTCGACAGCTCGGATCCTGACCAGTGCGTTCCACCCGTTCTGTGCGGACAAGCACCCGATCGCCGAAGCCCAGCGACTTCGCCATTGCAGCGACGGCAGCGGTCTTGCGTCCCACTGAATCCACCAGGGTCAGCTCAGCGCCTGGAAGAGCAATGGCCACAGCCAGCCCAGGGAAGCCTCCGCCTGTGCCCACATCGATGCAGCGGCGGGGAGTGTCTGGGCTCATCAGCTCGGGTAACAGAGGCCAGAGGCTGTCAAGAACCTGAGCAATCCAGAAATCTTCCCCGTCCACCAGGCGGGTGAGATTGACGCGGCTGTTCCAGTCTTCAAGCAGTTGCTGAAGCTCAATGAACTGTCTCAGCTGTCCGGCATCAGGGCTCCATCCGAGCAATGTCCAGAGCTCGGGTACTGGATTGTCGAACGGCGATGTGTCCGGCATGGCGGCCTAACCGTCACACCTTTCTAGAATGGCGTTGAAGCCAAGGTGCTGCTCAACGCAATGGCCCCTCAGGCTCAGGACATTACCTACTACGAGCGACTGGGTGTCTCTCGCAGTGCTGATGCTGATTCTTTGCGCCAGGCTTTCCGCCGCTTGAGCAAGGCGGTGCACCCAGACACCACCCGCTTGCCGGCAAAGGATGCGGCTCGCCAATTTCGGCTGCTGCGAGAAGCGTATGAGCAGCTCGCCGATCCAGGTCGTCGTCGTGTGTACGACGCTGCTCTGCGGGAGAGGGACGCGATACAGCAAACCGTGATTCCTTCCCTGCCTGTTCCTTATGCGATCGGTCAGCGCCGTCCCCTCTCGGGTGGTGAATGGCTTTCACTGCTCTTGTTACTGGGGTCTTTGCTGCTCTGTCTGCTGCTTGGCGTTGGTGTGGCCTGGAGCCGAGGACTTGAACTTCAGGTGCAGCCGAGTTGGCTGTTGGAGGAGCAGACTCAGCTCATGGATGCGCAGCCCGGTGATTCCGATGGCATCACTTCCTTCAGCGGACACGCCGCTCAACCAGCATTCCCTGCGGGCACTTGAGCAGTGGTTGCAGGCGCTGGGCGCCACCCGCAGTTATCAGGACCCCTGCGACTGGGTCTGGGAGCAGCCAGCCTGGAGTGCACTGCTGCGGCTCGATCAGCAGGATCTCGGAGTGATCTGGACTTCGGAGCGGCCAACCCGCTCCTGTTCCTACCCCTATGGCCTGACCAGAGAGGATGTGGAAGCTGCACTCCGTCTCGGTCCCTGACCATCAGTGGTTTCGACCAGGGCTCACAGGCCAGGCAGTGCATCCAGTCCACTGTGCAGAGCGTCGTAGCACTGATCCAGCTGGTCGTCGCTGATGCAGAGCGGCGGTAGCAGATAAACCACATCCCCGAGGGGACGGATCAGCACACCCTGATCTCTCACGAGGCCGCGGAGCACCTTGCCCGCAGGATTGAGATAGCCCTGCTCACCGTTGGTCACGAGATCAAAGGCGGCGATGGTGCCGCAGAGCCTGACGCGTTGCACCCTGGGATGGCCGGCCAACCGTTCCAGCCTGACCTGATGGCGTTGTTCGAACTGCTCATGACAGGTAGGGTCCGCTTCAAGTAGATCCAGGCTGGCATTGGCCGCTGCGCAGCCGAGTGGGTTGGCAGTGAAGCTGTGACCATGCCACAGGGTTTTGGTGGGATCGCTGCCGAGGAATTCCTGAAAGATCGCCTCGCTGGCCATCGTGATGCCCATCGGCAGGAATCCGGCGGTCAGTCCTTTGGACAGTGCCACCAGATCCGGCTGGATTCCCGCTCGCTGGGACGCCAGCAGGCGGCCGCAACGACCAAAACCGGCGAGGACCTCATCAGCGATCAGCAGGCTGCCGGCACGCCTGACCTGTTGTTCCACGGCCTGCAGAAACTGAGGTCGAACCACTCGCATGCCGCCAGCACCCTGGATGAGCGGTTCGAGAATCACCGCCGCGGTCGGCGTTTGCAGAGCCAGCTCCAGGTCATCAAGAGCCTGCTGTTCTCGGGCTTCCACCGTCCGGTCATTCCAGTGGGTCTGTGGCCAGGGGACCCGTCGCACCGGAAACAGCATTGGATCGAACGGTTCACTGAACAAACTGCGTGCCCCGACCGCCATCGCTCCGAAGGTGTCGCCGTGATAGGCCCCTTCAAAGGCGATGAGTTGCCGGCGTGGTTCGCCGCGGTTGTGCCACCACTGCACGGCTGTTTTGAGAGCGACTTCCACAGCGGTGGAGCCGTTGTCCGAGAAGAAGACACGATCCAGTCCAGTGCTCTGAGCCAGACGCGATGCCAGGCGTTCCGCCTGGGGATGGGTGAATTCCGCGAAGATCACCTGCTCAAGCGTGGCGGCCTGCTCAGCGATTGCGGCAGCAACCACCGGGTTGGCATGACCGTGAAGCGTGACCCACCAGCTGCTGATCGCATCAATCAGAGGTGGTCCTTCAGCTCGATAGAGCAGGGCCCCCTCACCGCGCACTACCTGCTCGAGAGCCGGGGTGGTGGTGATCGACGTGAAGGGTGGCCAGAGGTTGGGGTGATGGTTCCGTGACACTGGGCACGCTTGAAGGCCTGTGGTCATCATGGGCGCAGGACTGCGAGGCCAGCCATGGCCATGAATCAGACAGACAACCATCGAGTGCGGTCATCGTCCAATCGATTTGTGGAGCCGGCTTTGCAGCGCCCCCGCTGTGGACCTGGCAGCGATGGTTGTCGAAGCATCTTTTTTGAAGGTGGATGGCCCTCGATCAAGGCGCGGCTTGAAATGCGTGGCTGGTCACCCTCCCAGATCGAACAGATCCATGAACAGCTTCGCCAGGGATGGACTCTGTCCATGGCCGTGCGCCACGTGGCCCTCCTGATGGGCAGATGCCCTTTGCGATCTCGACCCATGGGTTGAAATCAGCGCCAGAAGTCTTTACTTGCAGACTTCGCTGTCTTGTTCACCGATAGTTGCGATCGGTCCGCAATTGAACCAGCGCACTAACTGCACCTCGACATCAGTGAACAGCACGAGGATGCCGCCGCAGAGGAACACAACGGCAACGGTGGCCCAGGTCTGACGGCTTGTCATCGCTTGTCCAGATGGTTCGCAATCGCTTCGAACTTAGGGCCGAGGCCCTGGTTGCGCCAAGCATTGCGCAGAGTTTCCGCGTTAAGGGGATGCAGAGGGGGGAGTTCCGCCAGCACAGGAACTTCGCCGATCTCACTGAGGGTTCGCGGATTGTCGGCATGGGTAGGCCCATTCAGAATCAAGCCGACCACAGGGATCTTGCGGTTGCGCAGCGCTTCAAGACTGAGCAGAGCGTGATTCAGTGTGCCCAGCCCGCTGCGGGCCACCAAAACAACGGGCAGCATCCATTTCTGCAGCTGATCGATCTGTTGCCAGGAGCGAGTGAATGGGACATGAAGTCCGCCGGCGGTCTCCACCACCAGTGGCCTGGTCCCGGCGGGTGGAAGCGTCAGCTGCGTCGGATCAAGGCGGCTGTTTTCCAGTTCCGCTGCCCAATGGGGTGAAACAGCTGCCTGAAAGGCATAGGTCTCGGCGATCCAGCGATCGGAGGGAAGGTCGATCAGCTCCACCACCCGCTCACGATCACCGCCGTCCTCCAGACCGCTCTGCACCGGTTTCCAATACACAGCATTGAGCCCCTGGACCAGGAGGGCACTAACCACTGTTTTGCCCACATCCGTGTCGGTGCCGCAGACCACAAGGCGCAGTGCGGCTGAGCTCGGTCTCATCGTTGAATCAGTAGCAACTGGATCACCCAGGTGAGTCTGAGCTGTCCGTCACCATCATGATCGGGCCAGGCCTGTTGCAGTGTGCGCCAGTCTCGAACCGGCAGCGAAGGCTGAGTGCTGCAGTCCGCTCCAACCCTGCGCAGCGGTTTCAGCAGCTTGGGCAGGGTTGGAGCAACAGCATTGCAGTGCATTTCTTCCTGCAACCTGATCTGATCCGTCCTGACCAGTCGGAGTAGGGCTTCCATCTCTGGAAAGGCAAGAGCTGTGCAGCGGATGCCGGTGGTTTCTGCTGCTCGATGCCACTGAGGAAAGCAACCTTTGACCGGCAATGCCACCGCCAACCATCCTCCCGGAGCGAGCTGGTGCAGCCAATGCCTGATCACCTCTCCGGGTGTCGGTAACCAGTGCAAACAGAAGCTCGATGCCAGAAGACTGGGAGCCTGCGGCCATCGTGGCAACGGGCCTCTCAGGTCCCATTGCTGGGTTTTGGAGGAGAGTGGTTGTTGGCGAAGCATGGCCTCGCTGCCGTCTATACGTAGCACAAGCTGCCCGGGATGCTGGGCTTCCAGCGCCTCAGCCAGGTGTCCGGTGCCGCTGCCGAGGTCGGCCCAAAGTCCTGCGGGGATGACCTGTTGTCTGCAATGGTTCGCCAGCTGACCGGCCACTGCATGCTGCAGCGTTGCTGAGGCGTTGTAATTCTGCGCCGACTGATCGAAACGTCTGAGGACTTTGTCGCCCCAGTTGCCGATGGGGTCCATCAGTTTGCTCGACTGTTGTGATCCAGCCACTGCTGGACCCGCACGAGTAGATCCGGGGCCAGCAGTGCGTGTCCGACATCCTGGAGCTGCCATTGCTCGGGCGCATGCTGCAGGTGGCTCGTGAGGGCCAAAAGGTGTTCACGGCTTGCTGCCGGCGCAACGATCGCATCATCCATCCCATCCACCACCAGCACGCGAGCGGTTGTTGGCAGGCCCGTTGGCAGGCCCGAGGTTTTGATCAAGCACTCAAGATCATCTTTCAGACAGTCCCGCCCACGCTGGGAGAGTCCGTGCTGTTCCGGTCCCGGTGGCAGACCGCCCAGATCAGCGGGTTGCGCTGCGCGTTTCAGGAAGGTTTTGAGCATCGTGGCCTCACCGGGACTTCCGATCGCGTTCTGCATCCCCCGAAGGCCAGCGCGCAATGCTCTCCCATCAGGCCCCTGCGGAACGAATCGCCCGAAGCTGGCGAGCAGCACCACATCCGTGGCCTGGTTCAGCACAGATGGCTCTAGCAGATGGGGGCCGAGGGAATGGGCGATCACGACCCTGCGCTGCATGGCCCTGCATGGGCTTGTTTCGCCGCTGACTGGCTCTGCCCAGATTGGATTGCAAGATCGCCTGTTGCCGTAGCCGCGTTCGCCGCTTTGCCACAGCCAGCCGCGATGGCTGAAATGACGCTCCCATGGAGACCAGGCTGTGCTATTGCCGCTCCAGCCATGCATGGCGATGACCTGTTTCATCAGGAAACGCGGCCATCTGAGAGGGCCCTCAGTAGTGATTCCAATGTCTTATCGGGAAGGAGGCGATGCAGAACCAGACGCAGCCTGGCACGTCCTTCCGGCACGGTGGGTGGGCGGATTGCAGCGGTGAAAAGTCCCGAGAGTTCGAGATGGCGTTGCAGATTCAGGCATTGCTGATCCTCTCCAACCAGCAGTGGCAAGATCGGCCCGCCACCTGTCGGTCGTGCCCAGCCTGCTTCGACCAAGCGGTCACGCCAGGTGTTGCTGCGCTCCACCAGTCTATGGCCCCAATCGGAGTTGTTCCGCATCAGCTCCAGAGCGGCAAGAGCTGCTGCAGCCAGCGGTGGTGCCAGTGCAGTTGTGTATCGGAAGGCTCCACTCTCCTGCAGCAATTGCTCTCCAAGCTCGCCATCGCAGGCCAGAAAGGCACCGCCGCTGCCGAAAGCCTTGCCGAAGGTGCCGCTGAGCATCGTCACTCTCCGTTCTCCAAAGCCCAGGCCACGGCCTCCTTCACCAAGTACACCGAGGGCATGGGCCTCATCCAGGAGCAGGCTCGCTCCATGGCGCTCGCAGAGTGTTGCCAGCTCATGCACCCGAGGACTGGTGCCTTCCATGCTGAACAGGCTTTCAGTGATCACCAGCAGGCGTGCATCTGGATGCTCGCTGCGATAGTGCAGCAACAGATGCTCTAGCGACTCAAGATTGTTGTGGACAAAACGCCGGAGTCGGGCGCCGCTGGCTTGCACGCCCACCAACAGTGAGTGATGAATCAGCCGATCCGCCACAACGGTGGTGTGCCGGTTCGCCAGAGCGTTAACCGCCGCAAGATTGGCCTGAAACCCGCTTGGAAACAACAAGACTTTCTCGCGTCCGAGCCATTGCGCCAGCTCTGACTCCAATTGGTCATGCACAGGGCGACTGCCGCTCACCAGCCGTGAGCCGCCTGCACCCACGCCGCTACATCGCAATTGCGCCTCGGCCGCGGCGATCAGGGAAGGATGCCGGCAGAGGCTCAGATAATCGTTGCTCGCCAGGTCAAGCAGCTCCGGGCCAGATGCCGAGCCAGCGGTGACGGCCTGCACAAGCTCCTGCTCCCTGGCAGGCGACCAGGTGCGCAGCTGACGGCGACGGGCCGGAGGAGTGCTCATGCATGCAGTCTCGGTCTACGCCGTTCGTGCTGGAGATGCACTGTCCTTTTGGCGGCCTCCCTAGGATTGATCCATGGCGGATCCAGACACCCAGGCTTCAGAGCCCGCAAAGGGAGGGGCGCCGGATCCGTCGCAGTTGTTTCCTTTCCCGCTGGATGACTTTCAGCTGGAGGCGATCGACGCTCTGAACCAAGGCCATTCCGTGGTGGTCAGTGCGCCCACAGGATCTGGAAAAACCCTGATCGGTGAGTACGCCATCCATCGCGCCATGGCACATGGCCAGAAAGTTTTTTACACCACACCGCTGAAAGCTCTTTCCAACCAGAAGCTGCGCGATTTCCGAGAGCAATTCGGTGCGGAGAACGTAGGCCTGATGACCGGTGATCTGAGTGTTAACAGGGATGCCTCAATCGTGGTGATGACCACGGAGATCTTCCGGAACATGCTCTATGCCGAGGCGGACGAGCATGACGATCCCCTGGCCGACGTGGAGGCCGTGGTGCTGGATGAGTGCCACTACATGAATGACTCTCAGCGCGGCACCGTTTGGGAGGAATCAATCATTCATTCACCGCCGCCTGTCCAGCTTGTGGCACTTTCGGCCACGGTGGCCAATGCCGGGCAGCTCACTGACTGGATCGAAAAGGTGCATGGTCCCACCACGCTTGTGCTGAGTGACTTCCGGCCTGTGCCATTGCATTTCGGTTTCTGCAGCGCCAAGGGTCTGCACCCATTGCTCAATGAGCAGGGCACAGGCCTTCATCCCAACTGCAAGGTCTGGCGAGCTCCCAAGGGACACAAGCGCAAGGGCCGTTCCCCCAGGCCTCCGCAGCCCGAACCGCCACCGATCAGCTTTGTGGTGGCCCAGATGGCAGAGCGTGACATGTTGCCAGCCATCTACTTCATCTTCAGTCGTCGTGGTTGCGATAAGGCCGTTCGCGACCTGGGGGTGCAGTGCCTGGTGACCGAAGCAGAGCAGGCCCGAATCCGTGAGCGTCTCAAGGCCTACACATCAGCCAATCCTGAAGCTGTTCGCGATGGTATTCACGCTGATGCCCTGCTGCGTGGCATTGCTGCGCATCATGCAGGGGTCCTCCCGGCCTGGAAGGAGCTGATTGAGGAGTTGTTCCAGCAGGGTCTGGTGAAGGTGGTATTTGCCACAGAAACACTGGCGGCGGGCATCAACATGCCCGCGCGCACCACAGTCATTGCGTCACTGTCCAAACGCACAGAGCGTGGCCATCGCCCCTTGATGGCCAGTGAGTTTCTGCAGATGGCTGGTCGAGCAGGGCGGCGAGGTCTCGACTCCCAGGGCTATGTGGTCACGGTGCAGAGCCGTTTCGAAGGAGTTCGCGAAGCCGGTCAGCTGGCCACGAGTCCTCCAGATCCGCTGGTGAGCCAATTCACACCCAGCTATGGGATGGTCCTCAATCTGCTGCAGCGCCATGATCTGGCCAAGGCGCGCGAGCTGGTGGAACGCAGCTTCGGCCGCTATCTGGCCAGCCTGGACTTGGTCGAAGAGGAGGAGATCCTCGAGCAGTTGCATCTGCAGCTCGGGCAGTTGCAAGGGTCGGCCGGAGATGTGCCGTGGGAAGACTTCGAGGACTACGAAAAACGGCGTGGGCGCCTGCGCGAAGAGCGGCGACTGATGCGCATCCTTCAGCAACAGGCCGAGGAAACCCTGGCGCATGAGCTCACGCTGGCTCTGCAGTTTGCGAGCGTCGGAACGCTGGTCAGCCTGAAGGCCCCTCAACTGCGTGGTGGCGTCACACCGGCGGTGATCGTGGAGAAGTGCGAGGGACCGGGACAGTTCCCGCTGCTGCTCTGCCTCACCATCGACAACGTCTGGCTGATGTTGCC
>QCTJ01000010.1 GCA_003211205.1 Synechococcus sp. AG-673-F03 | reverse complement strand
TTTGTCTATCTCATATAGCAGTGCGAATGCAAACAGCAACACCGCACCGCCGAGAAATATCCAGGTTTGCTTCCAGGAGTGTGTCTCGTTGAATGTTTCGATATGGATCTAGGAGTCGGTCGTTTTCTTCTCGATCATGCCGCCACTCTTTCTACTTGAAGCATGGCTCTAGTCCACGTGGATGACATCCAAGGGGGTGTTGCCTCAGCCCCTCGGATGCCAGTGCTTTGAAGTCCGGTAATCGTTCTTCAGCTGTTGGTGTGGGGCGTTTCGCGTGTGCCCGGATATACGGGGCGGGCCAGTAGCGTGAGTGGTTTAGAAGCCTCAGATTTCTTCTGTTGCGTTGCGTTCTTGTCGATTGACGGCATAGCACCAAAAGCGGTTGTTTCAGGTGTAACCCAGGTCGACCCTTTCGTGCACTTGGTGAAGCTTCAGCATTGATCCTGACTTGCTGGGTTCGCGCGTCCTGCAGGATTCATGGTCGGTGGGCTTGATTGCCAGACGTGTTTTGGTCGATGCCGAAGGGGCTCTTGGTCAGTGCTGTGTTTGTGTTGTTGCAAGGCATAAAAAAGGGAGGCTTGATCCTCAGCCTCCCCAAGGGTTGAAACGGGCTTGAAAGTTCAGGCCACTGAAATGCTGTAGGGAGCGGCGGGATAGCTTGTCGGCATCGGATCGATGCTGCCGTTGGCCATGGCCTTTGCGCGTCGATACATCTGGCTGTCGGTGGCACCTTGCTTTTCCATGGCGGCAGCAATGACGGCCCAGTTGCGAATTTCGTAAGTCATCAGGACAATCGAGGAAAGAACTTTGAAACCATCGCGAAATCCTGTTGTTGTCCGTGACGGAGATATCCGCACAGCTGCGGCACGCGAAAAGCTCAGCGGCGACCTAATGTCGCTCCCGAAAAATGGATACTGTTGCTGCTGCTACGTCAAGGCAGCATGAAAACTTGTAATAATTTCTGCAGTTTCTTGTGTGTCCCATGAACGAGCCTGTCGCCACTTTTTCGTACGACTTGAATGCTCTGCGGTTGGAATACAAGACAACCTGCGACGCACTGCGTAATTGGCCGGGCGGTGATCCCAGTGAGCAGGATTTCCTTGAATGCAAGAAGCAGGAAATTTTTCGGGCCTTGGCTGAGCAGTCACTTCTGCTCACGGTTTAAGTGCTCTGCTGGTGTTGGCAAAGCAGCGAGTCGATGCTTCTGACTCGCTGACTGCCTGGGTCTGTTGAGCTGGCGAAGTCCCTTGCCTTGCTCTCTATGTTGGCTGTTTTCGGTTCGTTCAAATGTGGTTGTTGCAACATGTCCTCAGACGTTGTTGTTAAGTGCATCGTTTTCTGATTGCTCTCGCTGCTGCTGCATCCCTTTGTGCTTCTCCGGTGATGGCCATTCCAGCCATGGATGATCTTGAGCTCAGATTGCAGGGTGAAGCCAAGGGATGGCTTGATGCCACCTGCACCTATTACGGATTGGGTTGGCTCACGGCCGATCAGGGAACAAAGGCCTTGAAGCGTCTGATGTTGCTGCTGGCGGCGCACTACCTCGATCCAGAAGAAACAGAACGGGTGAAATCCGCGGCACTGTCGAGAGATCCGCAATGCAAAACCATCTGGCCGCAGTCATCTCCTTGATGTCCGCTCAGGCTCAGTCCAGCTTCACCCCCATCTGTATGGAGATGTTGTTGTTGACCTTTGGACTGCGCAGTTCGTTGTAGATCTTTTGGCCGTTCAGGGATGTGAATAGGCGCTGATTGTTTATGGGGAACACTTTCAGCGCGATCGAAAAGATGTTGTTGGTTGAGATTCCGTTCACGTAGGCCCCGGTATAGGTATTGGTCAGCGTGAGGCTGGCGGCAGAGCTGGGTTTCCATTCCAGTTCAGCTCTCGCTGTTGTTGCTGCGAAGGTCTGTCCACAGACTGGATCTGTGTTGCATCCGTCCCCTCCCCAGATCTGCTCGATGGAGGGACCCAGGGACACAGTGAGTCGTGTTTTTGAAGTCTTGATCAGGTCGTAACCGAGGCCAATTGAGCTTTCAAATGCTTCGGTTCCGCTGAAGTTCAGTGTGTCGTAATTGAAGTGCGCACCTGCATAGGCGTGCAAACGACTGTTCAAGCTGCGGATCTAGCACAGTTCAGCATCGCCTTCATTGGTGTCTGTTGAGTTGCTGCTCTCTCCCTCGTCACGGGAGACCTCTTACTGAGCATTCACTTTTAACGAGACTTTGTCGGGGCCTGAGGTGTAGCTCGTGTCGAGCTGTGCTGTCCCCCCGGCGTCGAGATCGTTGTCGGTGTTGGATCCCGTGATTCCCCCAGAGAGGCTCAGCTTCCATGGCTTCGGCTTGGGTTCGGGCATCAGCGCCGTTTTCGGGATGCTCAGCCGTCCCAGCACTGGGTGCTGCAGCACTGTTGTGGTGTCTGTGCTTTCGGAAGGGATCAGTTCTCCGTGCAGTGTGTCGCCATTGCTCAGCTTGAGGGTGACCTGCTCGGCGAAAGTCGCTGTGGCCCCCAGCAGGACAGCACCCGCAGCAATGATCGGGATTCGCCGCAACACAACCCTTCTGTCGGTAGTGGCCAGATTTTTTCATAGAACCCTGTGGCTGCTGTTCAGGCCTGGACCACGGGTACATCGCTCAGTCGTGTTGTGGCTGCACGGCCCAGGCGTTCCCGTCGCATGGACCAGCCGGAATGCAGGCCGCAGGCGGCCCACTGCACGGTGCCTCGTCCATAACGTCGGTTGAGACCGTCGATGGTGTTCATCAGCGTGTCTCGTCGTTGCAGGTGTGCTGCGCTGCAAGGCACCAGCAGGTGGTGCTGCAGTTGCTCCGTGTCCTGAAGGTGCTCCATCAGTACCCCGGCCTTGGCGAGCTGACGGTAGGGCTGGAAGATCCGTTCCACCAGTGGCAGCGCTGCATTGAGCAGCGTCTTGGTGTCGTTGCTGGGGAGGTCCAGATGGATGCTGGCGCTGCGGCTGTAAAAGCCAGGTACGAATGGACTGGTGCGGGTGTACACGCTTAGGGAGGCGGCGCGTTGCTGCTGTTTGCGCAGCTTTTCCGCGGCGCGCACCACGTAGGTCGCCACAGCTTCTCGCAGCTCCGCTAGGGAAGTGATTGGTCGACTGAAGCTTCTGCTGACACAGGTTTCCTGCTTCGGGGATGGGGCCAGATCGAGGGGAAGACAGGCATGCCCCTGGAGTTCCCTCTGCAGGCGCAGGCCGACCACACCCGCTTTGGCCCGCAGGGGGCCGCTGGCCATGTCTCGCAGTTCCCTGGCGTTGCGCACACCACGCAGTCGGCACCAGTCAGCGAGTTTGCGACCGATTCCCCACACGTCTTCGATGGCGATCGTTTCCAGCCAGCGGTCCTGATGGCTGCAGTGCCCCAGATCGAACAGGCCTGCATGGCTGGCCTCCACCTTGGCGAGACGGTTCGCCAGCTTCGCCTGGCCTTTGCTGGCTCCCAGGCCGATGGCGATTGGCAGTCCCAGATTGCGACGGACCAGGGCACGCAGCTGCCGGCCCCAGGGCCGCAGATCTGCCGCCGCTGGACGACTGATGCGAGCGAAGGCTTCATCGACGGAATACACCTCCAGCTCCTCCACCTGACTCTCCAGAAGGCTCATCAGTCGCTGGCTCATGTCGGCGTAAAGGGCGTAGTTGGAACTGCGCACCACCACTCCGCACCGTTCCAGTGTTTGCTTGGCCTTGAAATACGGAGTGCCCATGGCAATGCCGAGTGCACGGGCTTCGGCGCTGCGGGCCACGATGCAGCCGTCGTTGTTGGAGAGCACCACCACGGGGCGGCCGATCAGGGCTGGATCCAGGCTCTGCTCGCAGGAGGCATAGAAGTTGTTGGCATCGATGAGGGCGGTGACCTGAGCCATGGCGTTCAGAGGGGGTGAATCACATGGATGGCAACCCCCCAGATCTGCACGTCGTTGCAGGACTGCAGATCGAGAGGTGGATAGTTGGGATTGGCCGCTTCCAGGCGCAGCCGGCCGTGATGGCGGGCCAGGCGCTTGAGGGTGAATCCGCCATCGAGAACGGCCACCACCACGCGTCCGGGGTGGGGGTCAAGGCTGCGATCCACAACCAGAAGGTCGCCGTCGTGAATGCCGGCACCGGTCATGGAGTCGCCGCTAACACGCAGGAAAAAGGTGCTGGTGGGATGCCGGATCAGTTGGTCGTTGAGGTCAATCCCTACGTCCACGTAGTCCTCCGCCGGAGAAGGGAAGCCTGCGGCCACCCGCTCTGCCGCCAGTGGCAAATGCCTTGGCATTCGTTGGGGGCGTAGGGGTTGCGGTGGCTGGAGAAAGGAGCGATCGATCTCCATTGCCATGGGTTCAACAGCCCGACATACATAGAATAGTACAGATGTTCTATCCTGGTGGCTGGCGATTCGTGGCTGGCGATTCGTGGCTGGCGGCTGGTTGTGCTCTGCGGTCAGGTTTGGGCGATGAGATCTGCAAGGCCTGAAGCGATAGCGGACTGGGCCTGGCTATCGAAATGGATGCCATCCAGGGATGAGGCAGTCGCCACGATCTGAACATCGAAAGCGAGCAGTTCCAGCTCATCGGCGAGCTGGAGGTAGCGGCTGGCTAATGCCAGGGATTTCGTGTCAGCTCCCGCGAATCCCCAGGCCAGTGACTGCGCAGTGATCGTAACCAATGGCGGGGTCATTAGAACAATGCAGGGGGGCTGATCAGGCCGCTCACGCGGGCCACAGTTGAGGGCGCTGCGGATGTCGTGAATCAGGATGCGGGCGCCGTCTGCGATCTGCTCGGCGGACAGGTTGAGATAGTCCTTGCAGTCGTTGCAGCCCAGCGCCAGGATCACCACGTCGATGGGTTTGTGGCTGTGCAGAGAGGTCATCAGGCCTGAGCGCCCGCTGCAGCTGTACTGCGCGCCATACCTGGCGGCACCGATGGGATCGTCGAGAAGCCAGGTGCGGGAATTGAGGCCATCCTCAATCGTGCGCCAGGCCTGGCCGGACGCACGCCGGTTCAGCTGTTGCTCCAACTGATTCGGCCAGCGCGTGTCGTGGGGCAGTCGCCTACCACCGTCGGGATTGAATCCCCAGGTGTTGGAGTCGCCGAAGCAGAGAACGGTCCTCGGCTCCCGAGCTGGTGCTGTCATCGATGGCAGGCTGTCTGCACAAATCCAGTTCAGCCATGATCCGGATTCGGCGCCACCGAGGCCTTGACCGGAGAGGATGCGCGCACTGACGTTGTCGTGATGGCTGCTGCTCCATATCTCGTTGCCCTCGCCCTGATCGAGCAGGAGGGGAAGAGAGCTCTGCCGCTGGCTGGGCGTTCCCTGAGTGCAGAAGCCGCTGCTGCGGAGCAGCCAACGCAAGCGGCCCATTCCCTGGCCCTGGAGCTGCTGCTGCGGCTGTGGCAGCGCAGTGATGAGGGGACGTTGCGTCGGGCTTGCGGTGTGGAGAGTCTGCTGCTGGTGGAATTGCCGATGGAGTGTCTGCCGGAGGATCTCCCCAGGATCAAAGCCGACTGGCTCAACAGTGGCGACACCGAGGCGTTTCAGGCGAATCTTCAAGCCATCTGTGGGCGTGCCTGGACCATGAGCATCGCCAAGTTCGAAGCTGTCGCACTCAGCGCCTGGCCAGGCTGAGCCTCACGTTGATGTTTGTTTTAGGCCCGGTGATAGGGACTCCCTTGCAGGATCGACTGCGCTCTGTAGAGCTGCTCAATCAGCAGCAATCGCGCCAGCTCATGGGGAAAGGTCAGGGGGGAAAGGCTCAGTTGCCAACGGGCTGAGCTCTTGAAAGCGTCGGTGAAGCCGTCAGCGCCACCGATCACAAAGGCCAGACGCTCGGAGCCAAAGTCCCGTAAGCGATCAGCGAAGTCCACCGAGGTCAGGGTGTTGCCCTGCTCCATCAGCAGCACCGGCAACTCATCGGGACGCAAGGCCTCACGGATCGCTTCGACCTCCTTGTCACGGCTGCTGTCACGCAGTTCAGTGATGATCAGCCCAGGCAGGCGCTTGAGGTAGAGCTCCACACCGTCCTGAACCCAGCGCTTACGCACTTTTCCGACCGCGATGATGCGGCATCGGGAGATGTTCATGGCACAGCGGCGTCACTCCGTCTCGTCGTCTTGTCCCTCGAGTAACATCTGCCCGAAAGCCACATAAAGGCTGTCCTCTTCGCTGCCGGGCACAACATCACGGCGTTGAGGGCGGGTGTTCTTGCCCTTGCCGGTCGAACGGGTTGTGACCGCTGTTTGGGATGCGAGCGAATCCTGCGTCAAGTGGGATGGTGCATTCAGCTTCTGGCGTCGCTCACTGCCGACCCGCTCTTCTGCATCACGCAATCTCGCCATCAGATGCTCAGGGACGGTGCCGTCCTGGCTCACCTGCATCAGTTCATGAAACAGCGCTTGGGGGTCCTGCTCGGTTTCGACCCTGTGGCGCGGTCGGCTGGTTTTTGCAGAGCGTTGAGTGTCGGCTTCTGGGGCAGGGATGGGCTCAGGAAGCTGGCGTCCCAGTTGCCTGAGCCGCTCAAGACTGCGGGGATCGAAGCTCATGGGCAGCCGAGGGTGTCGCGGGTGTCGCGGCCGGTCACAGGATTGGTGCCATCAGCTGCGGCGCAGAGTGTTTTCAGTGCGTCACCGCGGAACGGCACGTTGGTGAAGTCGGCACCGGTGATCGTCACATTGATGAATCGGGTGTTGAAGGCAAAAGCATCTTCCAGCACGGCATCTGTGAGGTTGGTGCCATCAAGCACTGCTGAATCCAACGTGGCATCACGCAGATTGGTTCCTGTGAGGTTGGCGTCCTGAAGCTTGGCTCCGTAAAGACTGGCGCCCTGCAGATCGCTGCCAGACAGATCAGCTTCACGCAGGTTGGTGAGGTTGAAGGTCACACCCTGCATCTCCCGGTTGGAGAAATCAGCACCGATCAACACCTGTTTGGCGTAGTCCATCGCGGCCTGCACCGGCGGCAGAGGCAGACCAATCAGCAGGACGAGAGCAAGCAGGAAGGCCAGCAGATGTCGTTGCATCAGCGGATCAAAAGCGTCGTCCAAGCCTAGGGGGCCTGATTCCTGGCTTAACGGGGGAAAACTTCGAGCATCCAGGGAGCCGAGTCTTGTGCGCTGTTGATGCGAAGAGCAATCCCGGTCGCTGGGCAGAGCGGCGTGCTCTCAATCTGTTGCAACGCCGTGGCTGGCGTTGCCTTGCTGAGCGCTGGTGCTGTCGTTACGGGGAACTGGATCTGATGATGATTGAATCGGGTCGCCTAGGTCTCCGTCTGCTGCTGGTGGAGGTCAAAGCCAGGCGTCGATGTGCTCTTGATGGCTGGGGATTGAGAGCTTTTGCCACGGCCAAGCGCCGACGACTGGCCCGAACGCTTGCCTGCTGGCAGTCCTGTCACCCCTGGTGTGATCAGGGGTATGTCGAGGTGGTGCTCACGCTGGTGCCGCTGCCACCAAGCTCCAGGCCTGTGCGCTGGATCAGGGTGCCGGAGCTTCGGATCTCTTGATCAGAGCTTCAATCCGTTTCACAGCCAGCGGAAGACCCGTTGGAAGATCACGGATGAGCAGATCAGCGGAACGTCTCAGCGGATGGATGAACCGCCGCTCTCCCGGCAGCATCTGCATCACTGACTGACGCAAGACTGAGAGGAGGGTTCGCTGACGTTCGCGCACGTCACGGCGCAGGCGGCGAATCACCCTGATCGGCAGCGATGCGCTCAGATAAATCAGAAGATCAGGATCGAGATGATTCATAAGTAGTTGGGGGCCGAACGCCCCCTCCAGGAGCACAACATCCCAGATCTCGTTGAACGACTCCCAGCTGACGTCCCTGGTGCTCATGTCGTAACGGCGTCGATGTTGAAGACGGCGTTCGAGCAGAGCTTGAATGTCGTCGATCAGTGCATCCCTGTCGATGGCATCGACCGTGTCGAATCCATAGATCGAATCCGGTGTCCAGTGCTCGCGGTAGTAATCGTCGGAGCCGATCACCACAGCAGCAATCCCACTTTGAGCGAGCGACGTTTTCAGCTCCTTGCTGAAGTAGGTCTTGCCTGCTGCGGAGGGGCCAGCTATGCAGATCAGCAGGGCAGATCTGTTCATCAACCGCGTCAGACCTGAATACCATCATCATCGCGTTCCGTGCCCTCTGCGCTGGTGCACAGTGAACCCATGGCCCGCATGACATGAGCTTCGCAGGACATACGGCCCGCAAAAGATTTGGACAGCACTGGCTTCGGGATGAACAGGTTCTGGATCGGATTCTCGAGTCGGCAGAACTCGTGGAGGGGGACCATGTTCTTGAGGTGGGACCAGGACGGGGTGCTCTGACCGAGCGACTGCTCAGAAGCCCTGCCGCGTTGGTGCATGCGATCGAGCTGGACCGAGATCTGGTGTCAGGTCTGACCGAGCGCTACGCAGCCCAATCGCGGTTTTCACTCTGTGAGGGCGATGTTCTCAACGTTCCTCTGACACTTCCTGACGGTTCTCCGGCCTCCAAGGTGGTGGCGAACATCCCGTACAACATTACGGGCCCCTTGCTCGATCGGCTGATTGGTCGTCTGGATCGGCCCGTTGATCCGCCCTATGAAAGGCTCATCCTGCTCGTGCAGAAAGAAGTGGCAGAGCGCATTCGAGCCCCTGCCGGACACAGCAGTTTCAGTGCTTTGAGTGTGCGTTTGCAGCTTCTGGCCCGTTGCCAAATCGTTTGCCCTGTGCCGCCGCGCTGCTTCCAGCCGCCTCCGAAGGTGCAGTCCGAGGTGATCAGACTTGACCCCTTGCCGGCGGATCAGCGCCCAGATCCCGATCTCTGCCGTGGGGTGGAACGATTGCTCAAACAGGCGTTTCTGTCCCGACGCAAGATGCTGCGTAACACCCTTGCCGGGGTCAAACCGCCGGATCAGCTCCAGGAGCTGGCACAGCAGGCCGGCATTGATCTGCAGCAAAGGCCTCAGGACGTGGCGCCAGAAAACTGGGTGGCCTTAGCCAGGGGCTTAAGAGCAGCGGAAGCATCCGAGTGAGTCGCTGAGGCAGTGTCAGTGTCTGCGCCTGCCGTGGATGAGCAATCCACCAGATGTCTTGCCTTCAATCCCCTGTCAACACTGGGCTCTGGCCGTGGTTTAGCCTCCACATTCGGGTCGGAGTCCGGCCGACTTCGCTGTGTCCTGAACATGATGGCTCCGGTCTGCGTCAGAGCTCCGGCCAAGATCAATCTGCATCTCGAGGTGCTGGGCCTGCGGGATGACGGGTTCCACGAACTCGCCATGGTGATGCAAAGCATTGATCTCGCCGATGAGTTCGAGTGTGAGAACACTGCCGACGGAACGCTTTCCCTCAGCTGTGATCAACAAGGACTTAGTTGCGGAGACGACAATCTGATCATGCGGGCGGCCAGGCTGCTTCGCGAGCGATCCGGATTCGGTGAGTTGGGTGCACGGATGCATCTGCGCAAGCGCATTCCCATCGGCGCCGGTCTTGCAGGAGGCTCCAGTGATGGGGCAGCAGCACTGGTTGGCCTGAACGCGCTCTGGGGCCTCGGCCTCGGTGCCTCTCAGCTCGAGACGCTGGCTGCTGATCTCGGATCTGACATGCCGTTCTGCATTGCCGGTGGCACCCAGATTTGTTTTGGACGGGGAGAACGGCTTGAGGTTCTGCCTGAAGTATCGGCGCCGCTGGGCGTTCTGCTGGTGAAGGATCCATCCATCAGCGTGTCGACGCCGTGGGCCTATGGCGAATGCAAGCGAGAACGTTTTCATCTCTATATCGAGGGTGAAGCAGCCTTTGAGCAACGTCGTGAGCTGCTGCGAACCTCTGCTTGGCTGCGCCCCCTACGAACCGAATTGCCTCCGCCCTTGCGCAATGACCTTCAGCACGTTGTGGCTCCGCAGACGCCCTCGGTGCGCACTGCGCTGGCGCTCTTGAACGTATTGCCAGGGCAGTTGCGAGTGGCCATGAGTGGTTCCGGCCCGAGCTGTTTTGCTCTGTTTCCAGACTTCAGCGCGGCTGAACAAGCACGACTGCATGCTGCTGCGCAGTTTGAAGCGGAGGGCCTGCAATCCTGGAGTTGTTCCCTGCTCTCCTATGGCGTCAAGCTGGCGGCATGAGTGACAGCAACGCAGCCACAGCCAAACCCCGCAAAGGACCCCTCAGTTTCCTGTCCGGATCGATCACCAGTCTGGTGCTGGCCTGGTTGAGTTTCGGCTTGAGCAAAAAAGTCGTGATCTATCTCTCGACGCACTCGTCAAATTTCAGCAGCACCACAGCGCAGAACATCGCGTCTGCCATGAAAACGCTGTTCATCGGAATGTTCTTTCTGGCCACATTCAGCTTTGCCTTCATCGGGATTGGCTTGTTCCTGGTGTTTCTTCGCAGTCTTTTCATGAAAGACAAGCTGGACGCTGCCTAGTCTCATCCCAGAGCCTCTGCAGCCATGACCCCTCACGATCTCGGTCAGCTCGTGTTGCTGCTGTCTCCAGGTCTGCTTCTTTCGGTGCTGCTGCTGGCGACCTTTGCCGCCGGAGGCTGAACACCCCTGGACTGAGATAGCTTGGCCGCTGACGCCGGCATGGCCGGGATTGCAGCAACGCCGTGGCAGGGACGCTTCTCTTCAACGCACTACGCGAAGCCATCGATGAGGAAATGGCCCGCGATCCCCATGTCTGTGTGATGGGAGAGGACGTCGGCCATTACGGCGGCTCCTACAAAGTCACCAAGGATCTCTACGAGAAATACGGCGAACTACGGGTCCTCGACACCCCGATTGCTGAGAACAGTTTCACCGGCATGGCTGTGGGTGCCGCGATGACAGGCCTGAGGCCGATCGTTGAGGGCATGAACATGGGTTTCCTGCTGCTGGCCTTCAATCAGATCTCCAACAACATGGGGATGCTGCGCTACACAAGCGGCGGCAATTTCACCATCCCCACGGTTGTGCGGGGCCCGGGCGGTGTCGGTCGACAACTGGGAGCCGAGCACAGTCAGCGGCTCGAGGCTTATTTCCATGCCGTGCCTGGCATCAAGATCGTGGCCTGCAGCACGCCGACCAACGCGAAGGGCCTGATGAAGGCCGCCATCCGCGATAACAATCCGGTTCTGTTTTTCGAGCATGTGCTGCTCTACAACCTCACGGAAGATCTGCCAGACGGCGATTACACCTGTGCCCTCGATCAGGCGGATCTGGTCAAGGAGGGCAGTGACATCACGATCCTGACCTACTCACGCATGCGTCATCACTGCCTCAAGGCTGTGGAGCAGCTCGAGGCCGATGGGATCAACGCCGAATTGATCGATCTGATCAGCCTCAAGCCCTTTGATATGGAGACGATTGCCCGCTCGATCCGCAAGACCCACAAGGTGATCGTGGTGGAGGAGTGCATGAAGACCGGTGGCATCGGTGCCGAGTTAATTGCTCTGATCACAGAGCACTGCTTCGATGAGCTCGATGCCCGGCCGATTCGGCTGTCCAGCCAGGACATCCCCACCCCCTACAACGGCAATCTCGAGAATCTGACCATCATTCAGCCGCATCAGATCGTCGAAGCGGCTCAGACCATTGTTCGTCAGGGGCTCTGATTGATGGCCCGTCAACAGGGCTGGTTTGCCCTCATCCTTGCGCTTGCCATCGCTGCAGCTGCAGTTCTTTCCAGCTTCCCGCTGCAGCTCGGACTTGATTTGCGTGGGGGCAGTCAGCTCACACTGGAGGTCCAGCCGGCCGGAGAGATCACCACCATCGGCGCCGAGCAGATGGAAGCGGTGAAGGCGGTGCTCGATCGCCGCGTCAACGGTCTTGGTGTGGCTGAATCCACGCTGCAGACCGTTGGTGATGATCAGCTCGTGCTGCAGCTGCCGGGCGTCACCGATCCGACCCGCGCCGCAGACGTGCTCGGAAGCACAGCCTTGCTCGAGTTCAGGGCTCAGAAGGAAGGCACGCAGGAGGAAGTGCAAAGCCTTCGACAGCTGAGAGGCCAGCTGCAGAGCATTCTGGACACGCGTTCGGACGATGATGCGTCCGAGCTTGACCCCGTTGAGCAGGACGAGCTCGCCAGACGCCAGAAAGAACTGGGTCTTGATGGAACGGCAACAACGGAGACGGAGCAACTGGAGCAGTTGCTCGCGCGCACCAATCAGGAAATTCTTGATCGGTTCGAGCCCACGGCCTTTACGGGTAAGCAATTGGTCAGTGCCGGTCGTCAGCAACAACAAAACGGCTCTGGCTGGGAAGTGACTCTGAATTTCAACGCTGAGGGTGGCGAGAAATTCGCCGAACTCACCCAGTCGATCGCCGGCACAGGGCGCCTTCTGGGAATCGCTCTTGATGGCGAACTCATCAGTGAAGCCAGCGTCGGTCCCCAGTACAAAGCTGCTGGAATTTCAGGAGGCACGGCGTCAATCTCCGGCAACTTCACAGCGGAAGACGCCCGCGATCTCGAGGTTCAACTGCGGGGTGGTTCGTTGCCCTTGCCGGTGGAAATCCTTGAGGTGCGCACCATCGGACCGACTCTTGGTGCGGAGAACGTCCGTCGCAGCCTGATCGCCGCCCTTTCAGGTCTTGTGTTGGTCGGCATTTTCATGCTGCTGATCTACCGGCTTGCAGGTGCTGTGGCGGTGATGGCCCTCAGCCTCTATGCCCTGTTCAATCTCGCGGTCTATGCCCTGATTCCTGTCACGTTGACGCTGCCGGGTATCGCTGGTTTCATCTTGAGCATCGGCATGGCAGTGGATGCCAACGTGCTGATCTTCGAGCGCATCAAGGACGAACTCCGGCGTGGCAACACCCTGATCCGCTCCATTGAAACGGGATTCTCCCAGGCGTTTTCATCGATTGTTGATGGTCACCTGACCACCTTGATCAGTTGTGCAGCCCTCTTCTTCCTTGGCACTGGACTGGTGAAGGGCTTCGCGGCGACTCTCGGCATTGGTGTTCTGCTGAGTCTGTTCACGGCTCTGACCTGTACACGCACGCTGCTGCGTTTCCTGATGAGCTATCAGGGCTTGCGGCGTCCGACGAACTTCCTGCCGGCAAGGCAACTTCCCACGACAGTGTCCTGAGCCATGGCTTTCACATCACCCGCAACTGATGAGCGACCTCTGCGCTTCCCCCTGACCAGTCGTCGACGGCAGGTCTGGTTGGTGTCCGCTGTCTGCCTGCTACTGAGCCTGATCGGGATTGTGCTCAGCTGGACTGACCCTCAGATCGGATTGCCTCTGAGGCCAGGTCTCGACTTCACCGGTGGAACTCAGATCCAGCTGGAGCGCAGCTGCGCTGACATCTGCGATCAGCTCAGCACCGTCGCTGTTGAATCTGAGCTTCAGCAGATCAAGCTTCCGGTTCAGGATGGGAAAGGACTTCCCAAGTTGGACAATGCTCGCGTTCAGCTCCTCGATGGCGGTCAGTCGATTGTTGTGCGGATGCCAGCCCTCTCCGTAGGCCAGGGGCAGGCTGTGATCGAAGCACTTGAAACGGTGGCTGGACCCTTTGAGCCTGGAGGTCAGTCCGTTGACACCATCGGTCCCAGCCTTGGTGGACAGTTGCTGCGCAGCAGTCTGATTTCCCTGCTGGTCGCCTTTACGGGAATTGCGCTGTACATCACCGTTCGCTACGACCCTCGCTACGCCTTTCTGGCCCTGGTGGCCTTGGCTCACGACATCGTGATCGTCTGCGGTGTCTTCGCCTGGCTCGGCCTCACTACAGGGCTGGAGGTTGACAGCTTGTTTGCCGTGGCTCTGCTGACCATCGCTGGATATTCCGTGAACGACACCGTTGTCGTTTTCGACAGAATTCGCGAGCGCCAGCGCATGGATGGTGACCTTCCTCTCCCCGTGCAGGTTGACCGTGCTGTGTCAGCCACGCTGACCAGAACCATTTACACCAGCGGCACCACACTTCTGCCCCTGGTTGCCCTCATCCTCTTCGGTGGTTCAACGCTCTACTGGTTCGCCATTGCTCTGGCACTGGGAGTGATCGTTGGCAGCTGGTCCAGCATTGCCCTGGCCCCTTCTCTGTTGAGCATCTGGCCATCCCGATCTGGTGCAGCTGCTAGTGCCTGATCGCGCAGCAACAGCATCAGTTCGCTCTCAGCGCTGGATACCGCTGTTGTTGCTGATCCTGGCTCTGAGTGATCTCAGAACGGAATTGCGACTGCTAGCGGATCAGGTGACCCTGACGGCTCTGATCTTTGCTGTGCGACATCACCTGCTCGCCGTGGTGGTGCTGGTGTTGCAACCTTCACTCTGGAGCCGCTACGGCCCGTGCCGTCGGCGCGTCAGTAACGAAACTGTCGATAACCCTTGATGTCCAGAGAGTTCTGCTGTGCAGCTGTCAATTGTTCATCTCTGGCAACGTCGAATTCAATGCAGTTGAAGCGTCGATAAGAGCTCACAGGGGTGCATGTTCGGCGCGGGCGTTGACTGGTCTCAACACGAACGTCCTCGATCACTTTGGTGGTGGGAAGATTGCTGAGTCCATCGGCGGCCGTTGCCGTCGAAGTCGCGTTGGGCGGTAATTGCTGAAAGGAACAGAGCTCTCTAGCGAGATCCGTTGCCGCTTGATCGAGACAGGCTTCAAAGTCCGCCTCAATCTGGCCTCTGCGCTTTTCATCCGCTAAAAGCTCGAGTTTGCGTCGTTCCTGGCGGGTGAGGGGGATGGTTTTGCGAACGCGTTGTGTGGTCGTGACGGTGAAGGTGCCCCCCTCCGTGATCCAGCTTTCGGCTTCCTGCTTGGCCTGCGCTTGCGATGAATAGGAGGGGCGAAGCTCCTGGGGCTCTTCTATGGAACTGGTTCGACGCAGATTGGCGTAAAAAAAGCCGGCGTAGATCAGCAGGCCCAATACTCCGCTTCCGGCCACCGTTGCGAACACACTCAGGGAGGAAGGCCGATCCAGGGATCCTGCTCAGAAGCCGCCGAAACTAGCAGTCTCTTTCAGGTGTCTGCAGCGCTGAGACGTTGTGCTGTCACCGTTTTGCCTATTCTGCTCACATCGTGAGTACGAACCGCCATGTCGCTAGATCTGGACGCCAAGAAGACACTGTTGCGGAAAATTCCCCATGGCCTGTTCATCTGCGGCGTCGCCGAGGGTGATGAGGTGAACGGATTTACGGCCAGCTGGGTCACCCAGGGATCGTTCGAGCCGCCTCTGGTGGTGATGGGTGTCCGTGCCGACAGCACCAGCAACGGCATGATCCAGCGCACACGTCGTTTTTCTCTGAACGTGCTGGCCGCCGACCAGAAGAATCTGGCTGCGACATTCTTCAAGCCCCAGTCGGCAGTGGGCGGCCGTTTTGAGGTTGCGCCCTTTGAGCTTGGCTCCCTAGGTCTGCCGATTTTGAAGGATGCACTGGGTGGTGTTGAGTGCGAACTGGTGGGTGAGCTGGCCCACGGTGATCACACCGTGTTCATCGGAGAGGTGAAATCAGCAGTGCTCCACCGTGATGGAGACGCCCTGGAGCTGAGCACCACCGGCTGGCAGTACGGCGGTTAACGGATTCTGTTAGCTCCAGCGGTCCATGATCTGCTTGACCACGACCTGCTCCATCCCCACCTGAAGCACCACAACCAGTGGCAGCGCCAGCAACACGCCAGGTAGTCCCAGCAGAGCACCCAGGCTGAGCTGGGAGGTGAGAGCCACTGTGGGAAGCAGATTCACGGTCCGCCTGAGCAACAGCGGTGTGAGCACGAAGGCTTCCAGGTTCTGCAGTGTCAGCCGCAGCACCAACACCTGAAGCATCGTTCCCGGCGAAATCATCAGCGCCAGGCTGAGAGGTAGAAGCGTTGCCGCTGTGGGCCCGATTGTCGGCACGAAGGTCAGAAGTCCACAGACCAGAGCAGAGAGCAGAGCCAGAGGAATGCGCAGAATTGCCAGACCTGCCCAGGTGCAAAGAAACATCGCCAGGGCGGAGAGAGTCATGCCAGCCAGCCAGCCACCAAGAGCAGTCCGGCACTGGTCCAGGAGATCCTCCATCGATGCGCGTGCAGGACGCGGTGTCGCAGCGACAAGGATGCGTCTGTGTGCTGAGGGGTCCAGGGCGAGCAGCACCGCCAGCAGGCTCATCAGCAGCACCTGAACCAGACCGTTGGCTGCTCCTCCGGCAACGCCGAGCAATTGAGCTCCGAAAGGTTGGATGCGGTCCCAGCTGAACTGGTCGGGCAGGCTTCGTGCCAGTTCTCCAAGCAGGGGTTGATTGGACAGCAGCTCCTGGACCTGGCTGAAAAGTACAGGCAACAGAGTTGTGAGCTGTTCGAACTGGTTGATCAGCTGAGGCAGCAGCAGTTGCAAAACCAGCACTCCTCCCACGATTGTGATCAGCAGCACTGCCAGCAGCGCAATCGGACGGGGTAGCCGGTAACGCTTGATCAAATGGTGAACGGGCACATCAAGCGCCACCGCCAGCACAACCGCACCGAACAGCACCAGCAGCACCCAGCGCAGCTGCCAGGTCAGCAGAGCAAGCACCACAAGGGTGATAGCTGCCAGCAGATTGCTTGGGTTCATGCGGCCGCGCGACGTTTCTTCCAGGGATTCAACAGGTCGTGGATCACGATTTCCCTGATCAGCACTTGGATTACCACTGCCAGAGGCAGGGCCATCAACAGACCCAGGGGTCCAAATAGAACTGTGAAAATGAACTGTGCCGTCAGTGTGAGTCCAGGAAGCAGGTTCACCTGCTGTTGCATCACTGAAGGAGTGATCACATAGCTTTCAACGTTCTGGATCACCACGTAAAGCCCCAGCACGGCAACGGCCTTCCAGGGATCGTCAAGCAGAGCCACCGCCATCGGGAACAAGGTGCTGAGAGTGGGCCCCACATTGGGGATGACGTTGAGCAAGCCAGCAAGCAGGGCATTGGCCATCACCAATTTCACGCCAAGCAGAGAGAGTCCGATTCCTGCCAGTAAGCCCACGCAAAGCGAACTGATCAGCACGCCGATCATCCAGCTGCTCAGGGCTTCTCCACACTGCAGAAGAATGGTTTTGGCGCGTCTTCGATAGAAGGAAGGCACCATCTGAATGGCCACATTGCGATAGGACTCCGGCTGGATCGCCACCATCAGTGCCACCGCAAACACAAACACCAGCTGAACGAGACCGCTGCCGAGATTGCTGGCCAGACCCAGCAAACCCTTGATTCCACCACTCACTCCGGTCGCTAGAGCGGTGCTGTTGGGGAGTGATGAAAGGTCACCCGGAACAAGCCGTGCTCCGCCATTCGTTACCTCACCTGCTCCATAAACAAGTGATGAGGCATGGTTGACCCAGCCCATCACGATCTGTTGGAGCTCGCGGGCCGCAGCAGGAAGCTGTTGGAGCAGCTGTTGAAACTGACTAAAGAACGGCGGAATGATCACGGCCACTGCAAGGGCCACGATCAACATCAGACCGAGCAGACAAATCAACAAGGCCAACGGCCTCTGAATCGTCCATCGCCTGCGCAGGGCACCCACCAGGGTGCAGACCGCCATGGCGAGAACCACAGCCGCGAACAGATGAATCAGGACTTCGCGGAGGCTCCAGAGCAACAGCCCGGACGTCAGCAACGCCGCAAGTCCGAGCCAGTGCTGAAATTTCACCCGTCTGTTCCTTCCACGCTGGAGTCATTGTCGTCGGAGTTCTGCGAATAACCCATTCCGTTGGAATCCGCATAACGTTGAGCAAAGCGCATGAAGCGTTCGAAATCCGCTTCGCTCTTCCAGGTGTAGGTCGCTTCAAGGGCAAAAGCCTTGCCATTCACGAAACGGCCATTCACTTCACGGGTCACCATTTCACCCTCTTCATCCACCATCCACATGCCGGCGATTGCTTCCATCGTTTCCGGTGCGAGTGCCTGAGGTTCTTCGAAGACGAAGATGGCTTGCCCAGTGCGACCATCTCGGCTGCGCGTCATGCGGATATCGGGAATCACCGGCTCGTCTGTGCCGCGGAAGAACTGAATCACCGCCTTTTCGCCTTCAGCCATGGTTCATCAACTTGGAGGTGTGGATCTTAGGTGGAGATTCCAGGGATGATGTGCCTTCGATCCAGAAGCAGTCTGGCTGCTTGCTCGCTGTTGAGTCCTTGGAGATTCACCGAGGATCTCGCTGGTGATCGTTCAAGTTCACGGTCATAACAGCTGTCGTAGTACTCGAGCATGGCTTCACAGGCCACATTCCAGTTCTGGGACTCGATCGCATCAATCGCCTGCCGTGTGCGCTGAGGACCAAGGCGTTTCTGGATCCGTTCTGTGGCTTGCCGCAGTTCGGCCTGCTCATGACACGAATAGACCTTCACCAGTCGCTCCACGCGCTCCTGGTCACTGCGCTGGATTTCCAGGACTGGAGAGGTTTGCATCTGATCAAACAGCGCTTTGGGAATCCTGCAGCGGCCGACCTGGATGCTTTCGGCTTCTAGCCAGATCTCTTGCACTCCTTTGTGACGCAACACCTCCAGGCATTCCGCCAGTTTGTTTTCATAGTGCTCGCTGGTCGGTTGCGGTGGCAGCCCCAGATTGCCGAAACTGCTGCCGCGGTGACTGGCAAGACCCTCAAGATCGATCACACCAACGCCCTGTTGGTTCAGCTCCAGCAGCAGGTCCGTTTTGCCAGTGCCTGTTCGGCCGCCGAGCACCCGCAAGGGCCAGGTCTGCTCAAAGCGATTCAGCACCCATCGGCGATAACTCTTGTACCCCCCCTCCAGCACCATGACGGGGTGATCACTCAGGCCAGCCAGCCAGCCCATGCTGTTGGACCGCATTCCTCCACGCCAGCAGTAGATCCTCAGGTGATTTGCGGGTCCAGCGGCTGCCGTTGTGAGTGCAATCGATAACTCGGCCAGAGAGGGACCGCAGAGCTTTAAACCGAGTTGGATCGCTGCGAGTCGACCCTCTTGCTTGTAGTTCAGGCCCACCAGATGACGCTGCTCATCGGTGAACAGGGGAATGTTGACAGCCCCTGGCCAGTGACCTTGAGCAAATTCCGAGGGTGTTCTCACATCCACGATGGTTCCCTGCGCCGTGCGGAAGCTGTTCAGACCGGTCACGATGCTGTTGCCCATGCCTGACATAGTGGGCCAATGCTGAGCCAGTCGGTGCCGGCACATCGCCATGCTTTCCGGACGACCTCCCTCAACACAACTCGGCATTGATCAGTTGCTGGACCGACTGGTTTCGGGATCGTCGCGACAGAAGCGTTCCACGGCTTCAGCGCTGGAAAAGGTTTCTGATCAGCTCTCAGGTCAAGCAGATGTTGCCCTGAAGGCTTACTCCTCAGAGGGGGATGACTGGGGCGCGGGCTGGATCCTGCAGATCCTTCAGCGTCACCACCCCGAGGCTTTGGACGCTATTACAGGTGTCTCCAGCGGTTGGTTCCAGATGCCGTCGTCCTGCGGGATCGACTATGCCGACCTCCAAAGTGCATTGCTGAAGGAAGAGTTTGAGGAGGCTGATCGCCTCACCAGTTGCGCACTACGTCAGCTGGCCGGTGAGCAGGCGGTGGAACGGGGATATGTGTATTTCAGCGAAGTCCCTTTGATGAAACCACTGGATCTCACCACGATAGACAGGCTCTGGATCGCCTACTCCCAGGGACGTTTTGGATTCACGGTGCAATCTCGACTGCTCAGTGCACTCGGCGGTCGTTACGACAGGCTCTGGCCGAAGATCGGCTGGAAGAACGATGGTGTCTGGACCCGTTATCCCGGAAGTTTTCAGTGGTGCATGGATGCACCAGAAGGACACATGCCATTGGTGAACCAGCTCAGGGGTGTCCGTTTGATGGATGCGCTTCTTCAGCATCCCGGTCTGGCGAGCAGGTCCTGACACCTTTTGATTCCTCTGGCAGAACGCCAGCAGGCCGGTAAGGTCGAAAAGGATGGAACAGTGCTGATGTTCAGCCGATTTCTACCTTCGTTTCGGTGGGCTGATTTCATCCTTCCGTCAACTTTTCAGCTCAGTCCATTGATGGAGCTGTTGCTGGAGCCTGTTGACTGCAATGAAACCTCGTGTCGGTTGCAACTGGGTCTTCAGGAAGCCCTGGTCAATGCCGTGCGTCACGGCAATGCGGGAGACCCTCGCAAGTGTCTGCGGATCCGTCGGATTCTCACGCCGAATTGGTTGATTTGGCAGATCCAGGATGAAGGCGATGGTCTCTCGAGTGATGCCAGGCAGGGCTGTTTGCCGGATCAAGTCGATGCCAATCAAGGGCGTGGTCTGTTTCTGATGCATCAGTGTTTTGACGACATCCGCTGGAGCCGTCGAGGCAACAGGGTGCAGTTGGCCTGCCGCCGGCCTGGATCCAGCCAACGGTCCATCAGTGCCGAGGGCAGCCAGGGTCTTTCAGCTCTCCCCTGATCCAGCCCAGAGCCTGCTGAGTCAAGGCTTCCACATCATGATTTCGCCCGTTTTGCAGCAGCTGCGCCAGTGCCGCAGCCAGCAATTCTGCTCCGCGTCGATCCGCATCGGCTTTGAGTCTGTGCCATTCACGATCACTGATACTGAGACTCTGATGCAGAGACAGTGCCTGTTCAATCGACTGTTCTGGCCATTTTTTCGCGGACACGTTGGCGTTGGATCAGCGGGGTCTCTCTATCCTGACTGCTGTGATCGCTGGTGGTGGTGAACAGGCAGCCTCGCAGTCGGGGAGGTTTGCACGGACTGTGCTCTCTTCTCCGCTATCAGCCCAGATCTTGGGAGGCGACGGATCGACGCTCGATCCGTCGCATTAAACAGCGCCGACTGCTTCGTCAATTGATGGAGGCAGACCCTGAATCTCTCAACTGGCTGCTCACACCAGAACGTGGTCAGCGTTTCTGGAGAGCCCTGCGCTGGGGCGGACCGGCTCTGGTGTTGGGGTGGTGGCTGAATCGCTGAGCCTCAGGCTGCCACTGCTGCTCTATCGACAACAACCAGTGAATCCGGTGCCTCCTGAAGCCGCTCTTCGGGGTGAGGCAGACCTTCGTTCGGAGAAGGAAGGGCTTGCCCTTTGATCCAGGCCTGATAGAGGGCACGTCGTCGGCGATCCTCCGCAAGCACCAAACGATCCGCAGCTGCAGTTGGGCTTTCACCGGGATTGAGTGCTGTTCGCAGACAGATCCCAAAACCTTGAGCTTCAACTTGAACCTTGCCTTCCATGAACACGATCTGAAAGGTCCATCCCCGCAACCAGCGGATCCGAAAAGGATTCGACATGGACGGAGTCCCTCAGTCCCTGCACCATATGGGGTTGCCGTGCCCCTGCAAGCGTCTATGTCAGGGAATCACTGTGTTGAGGTGATGAATTCTTCGTGGCTGTCCACACCCTGGTCATGAAATGAGATTCGGCTTGCACATCACTGAAGCCAGCATCTTCGAGGCGCTGGTCAATGTCATCACTGATGAAATTGCGGTAGTAGGGCTCGTGAAAAACTCGTCTGAAATTGTCCATGGCAACGTCGAACTGCGGCGAATCCTTCAATTGAACTGAATCGGCCAAAACCAAAACCCCGCCAGGTTCAAGCAGGCGGTAGCAGTCTTGAAGTACTGCCTGCCGGGCATCGGCAGGTAGTTCGTGAAAAAGGAACACGCAGGTGATGGCCTGGAAGCCTGCACCATCGAAGGGCATTCGTTCTGCGTTCCCCTGAACCAGCTGCACAAGTGGTTTGTTGGATTGGTTCAACCATCGATTGGCTTGGCGCAGATAGGCCTCGGAAAGGTCCACTCCCACGAGAGTGGCGTGCGGCAGCGCAGCACGAATCTGATGCAATGTTCTACCCGTGCCGGTAGCGACATCAAGGATTCGAAGGCTTCCCGGTGCACGATCAGCAAATCGTTTCAGCCCCTGTTGCAGTGAAGGGAGGATCCGGCGCCGCATGGCATCAGCAGCGCCATTGAACAGGATGTCGACCTGGAGGTCGTACAGCTCAGCGGAGTGATCGCTGAGGTAACCATCGGTTTGATGGTGAAAATTCTGGAGGTAATAGTCGGGATAGAGATCGCGATTGGCCAGATCAGGAATGTCCTTGACGTCTCTGGCGCGTCTTCTGGCCCAGTTGGAAGGCAGGTCCAGCCATACGCGTGGGTAGCGTTCAGCCCATTCCAACCAGGGGATATCAAACAGCAGGGACTGGGGATAAACCCCAGATTCAGAATCCTTCCAGTCACGCTGATGCAGGTCATCCAGCGACTGGCGCAGCGCGTCCATCATTTCGCTGGGAACAGGGTTCGTTTTGGGCACCACATCAGGCGCCACCACTTCCATCACTTTGGTGCTCAGTTCCTTGTGGACCAGCCCAGCAAGGCTGCGGCCCTGTTGGATGGTCCGATAAGCGATTTCAGTGAAGCTGGGCGCCATGAAAAGGATTGAGATCCAAGCGGCCTTATTTCAATCGATTGCGAACGCTGTTGTGGGCTTTTGCAGCAGCGATCACGAAAGTTATGTGAAGCCTTTGCAAAAATGGTAGCCGTTGCTACATAATTGCCTCAGGTACTTCAGAAGCTCTCGATGGCCGTTGAGATCACCACCGCCGGAACCATGGCGTTGTATTCCGGCAATGTGCTGGAGCGTCGGCAGCGAGCGGCCGCTGAATTCCTGGCCTGGGCAGAACACCATGCCCATGACGTGCTGAGGCAGCAAGCAGCCCATGCTCAAGTTGAAGGCCATCCTGATCGGCTTGATCAACGCAGCGCTCTGGCTCAGCAACAGGTGTGTGCTCGCCGCCGTCTGCATGCCAAGCAACTGCATGACAGCGCCATGGCTCAGTTAAGGCACGCCTGAAGTGCCCTGTCGCTATGTGCTCACGATGGCCACAAAAAAAGGAGCCGTAGCTCCTTTTTGAACAACAGACACTGTCGATTAATGACCAATCAAGCGTCGTAGTACATCACGAATTCGTGGGGGTGAGGGCGCTGGCGCAGCTGCTGAACCTCTTCGTATTTCAGGTCGATCCAGTTGTCGATGAAATCCTTGGTGAACACTCCACCTTCCAGCAGGTAGTGGTGGTCTGCGTTCAGAGCTTCGAGCGCCCCATTCAGGGATGCAGGCACAGTGGCAATCTTCTTCAGTTCATCAGCGGCGAGTTCGAACAGGTCAACGTCCACGCCGTCTCCGGGGTCGATCTGATTCTTGATGCCGTCGATGCCGGCCATCATCATCGCGCTGAAGGCGAGGTAGGGATTGGCCAGAGCGTCGCCAGAGCGGAACTCAAGTCGCTTGGCTTTCGGGCTGGGGCCGGTGAGAGGAATGCGAACGGCCGCGGAGCGGTTGCCTTCCGAATACACCAGGTTGACTGGAGCTTCAAAGCCAGGAACCAGTCGCTTGTAGCTGTTGGTCGTGGGGTTGGTGAAGGCGAGGAATGAGGGAGCGTGCTTGAGGATGCCGCCGATGTACCAGCGTGCTGTCTGCGAAAGGTTTGCGTAGGTCCCTTCCCCGAAGAACAGCGGCTGTCCTCCTTTCCAGAGGCTTTGGTGCACGTGCATGCCAGAGCCGTTGTCGTTGAAGACCGGCTTGGGCATGAAAGTGGCCGTTTTGCCGTACTTCTTGGCGACGTTGCGCACGATGTACTTGTACGTCATCACGTTGTCGGCCGCCTGAATCAGCTCGGCGAACTTCATGCCAAGTTCGTGCTGACCAGCTCCGGCCACTTCGTGGTGGTGCTTTTCGATGGGAATGCCCAGCTGAGCCATCATCAGCAGCATTTCCGAGCGGATGTCTTGGGCGGTGTCGTTCGGAGCAACGGGGAAATATCCCTCCTTCTCCTGGATCTTGTAAGCGAGGTTTCCGCCTTCTTCGACCCGCCCTGTGTTCCAGCCGGCCTCGATGGTGTCAACGCTGTAGAAGGATCCGCCTTCAGCAGAGTTGTAACGCACGTCGTCGAACAGGAAAAACTCCGGTTCTGGACCGAAGAACGCTGTGTCAGCAAGCCCCGTGCTGGCAAGGTAAGCGAGTGCTTTCTGGGCAAGTGCTCTGGGACAGCGCTCGTAGGCTTCTCCTGTGCGCGGATCCTGAATCGAACAGATCATGCTCAGAGTTTTATGCCTGTAAAAAGGATCGATCCAGGCGGTTGCAGGATCGGGCACCATGGCCATGTCGGAGGCGTTGATCGCTTTCCAGCCTCGGATCGATGATCCATCGAAGGCCAGACCTTCCGTGAACGATTCAGATTCGATCAGGTCCTGACAGACGGTGAGGTGCTGCCACTTGCCGTGCAGGTCCGTGAACTTGAGGTCGATCAGTTCGATGCCTTCATCCTTGATCTGACGAAGCACGTCCTGGGCAGTTTTGGCCATGGCGGGGAATCGAGCCCATACAAGTCGCCCCGACCGTAGATATCGATCCGCAGCTGCTTTGTATCAACGGGCACCTTTTTGCCTTCCTTCTCCCTTGATGGCTTCAGAGAGCCACTTAGTAACCGTTTCTGTCAGATTGCTTTGATCGCCTTTGCTGAAGCAGGTTTCATCGCTTTGTCGGTGTTACCTTCCAACCAACGTGGACAGGGCTTGCATGCGCGATGCCATCACCGGACTGATCGGGCAGTACGACCAGCTGGGTCGCTATCTCGATCGTTCTGCGATCGATCGCATCGAGAGCTACTTCGATGAAGCGGAAGTGCGTGTTTTGGCCGTTGAAATCATCAACCGTGAAGCTTCTGAGCTGGTGCGTGAAGCCAGTCAGAGACTCTTTCAGGCGGATCCGGAGCTGTTACTTCCTGGCGGGAATGCCTACACAACCCGTCGCCTCGCTGCCTGTCTGAGGGACATGGATTATTTCCTCCGCTACGCCAGCTACTCCTTGATCGCTGGCGACAGCACGATTCTCAACGAGCGCGTCCTGAACGGTCTGGACGACACTTACAAAAGTCTTGGTGTTCCAACCGGACCGACCGTCAGGAGCATGGTGCTTCTGGCTGATGTCCTGTGTGAACGCCTTTTGAATGATGGTGTTCCTCAGGATCGTTGCATGCTTGTGCGTCAGCCGTTTGAGCACATGGCCTCCGGTCTTGCGGCCAGCGACGTGCGTCAGCGCTGATCGAAAGTCTCCGAATCATTTCAAGCGGCGTCGGAGTATCCGTTTGGGGCCAATTTCTCACCGATTGATGCGTAGGCTTCTCGCCATTGATTTCCGGTTCGGGCTTCGCCGATGACACACCCTCATCCTTCGGTTGACTCGTGCCATCGATCCTCCATTGGTCCGATTGACACACCTGACCGTTTGTTGCTGGGTCCCGGACCCTCCAATGCCCATCCCACGGTTCTTCAAGCGCTGTCTCGCACGCCAATCGGTCACCTGGATCCGCTTTACGTGGAGTTGATGGGAGAGGTGCAGGAGCTCTTGCGGTACGCCTGGCAGACCGACAACCGCCTGACTCTGCCGATGAGCGGTACTGGTAGTTCAGCCATGGAAGCCACGCTGGCTAACACCATCGAACCGGGGGATACGGTTCTGGTTGCTGTGAAGGGATACTTCGGGAATCGCTTGTTGGATATGGCCGGTCGTTACCGCGCCAACGTTCAGGTGATTGAGAAGCCCTGGGGTGAGGCATTCAGTCTTGAAGAGATCGAAGCGGGGATCAAGAAGTACAAGCCTGCGATCCTGGCGATGGTCCATGCCGAAACGTCCACCGGCATTTGTCAGCCGATGGAAGGGATCGGTGATCTGTGCCGAGAGCACGATTGCTTGTTCCTGCTCGACACGGTGACCTCTCTCGGTGGCGTTCCGCTTTACCTGGATGCTTGGAAGGTTGATCTGGCCTACAGCTGCAGCCAGAAAGGTCTCAGCTGCCCTCCAGGCCTCGGTCCCTTCACGATGGGTCCGCGTGCCGAGGCCAAGCTGGCTGCACGTCAAGACAAAGTCCCCAACTGGTACCTGGATGTTTCCCTGTTGAACCAGTACTGGGGGAGCGACCGCGTGTACCACCACACCGCCCCCGTCAACATGAACTTCGGCATGCGTGAAGCGCTTCGTCTTCTGGCCGAAGAAGGACTGGACAACGCCTGGGCCCGTCACCGTCGCAACGCGCAAGCCCTCTGGACTGGCCTTGAATCACTCGGTCTGGAAATGCATGTGCCTGAAGAGCTGCGATTGCCGACGCTCACCACGGTTCGTATTCCCGAGGATGTGGATGGCAAAGCTTTCTCTTCTCACCTTCTCAATAGCCACGGCATCGAAGTCGGTGGTGGACTCGGTGTGCTTGCCGGCAAGATCTGGCGGATCGGTCTGATGGGCTACAACTCCACTCCTGAAAATGTGGATCGTCTGCTCAATCTGTTCGAGACCGAACTGCCTCGGTTCCGCCAGAACGCTGCCGTCGCTGCCTGAACCAGCGCCCCAGCAAAGCGGATGCCTCAGGCTCCATCACGCCCCCAATCACCCGCATGTGATGGTGCGCACTGGGATGTTTGGAGAGATCAATTGTGCTTCCCATGCCTCCACGTTTGGGATCGTGCGCTCCGTAGATCACCTGACCAATGCGTGCCTGGACCAGAGCTCCTGCGCACATCGGACAGGGTTCCAGTGTCACGATCAACGTGCATTGATTCAGTCGCCAGTCGCCAAGGATTAAGGATGCCTGGCGCAGAGCCACGAGTTCTGCATGCCCGAGTGGATCTGAAGCCCATTCGCGTCGATTGCTGCCGTGGCCGATGCATCGTCCTTGCGCATCCAGCACCACCGCACTGACAGGGATCTCTCCCGATTCACCGAGACGCTCTGCACGCTTGAGGAGGCGCTGCATCCAGGCATGGATCTCGGTGTTCCCCAGTTCGACTGGTGTCAGTCGCACCTCTAACCCCATCGTGCAGAGGCGTCCAATGTGCCACCGCAGGTGAGAATGGCTGTTCCTTCCGCTTCCTCCTTGTTCGGATCCTCCAGGACTTCATCGGCGGCATCGACTGCGACGGAACTGTCCGCATTTGCCTCTTCAGAGGCCCTGGATCCGCAGTTGCAGCGGTTCCTGGAGGACGCCAGCGCTCGCCTGTGTGAGTGGCTCGGGTCAGCTTCCAAACGATCGCCGCTGCCAGCTCTGCGGCTGCTCCCCGAGGCATTCCCAGAGCCTCAGGGTGTCGGGGCGGACCGTCTCCTGGATGACCTTCAGCAGTTGATGGATGGTGCTTACCAGCCCAACCACCCTGGCGCCCTCGCGCATCTCGACCCTCCTCCGAACACGGCATCGATCGCTGCCGAACTGATCTGTGCCGGACTCAACAACAACCTGCTGGCAGAGGAACTCTCACCAAGCCTCAGTCAACTGGAGCGTCAACTCTGCAGCTGGTTCGCTGGCCGTTTTGAATTGCCCGATGGCGCTGGTGGAGTCGCCGCGAGCGGAGGCTCCCTCAGCAATCTCACCGCTCTGGTGACGGCCCGTCATCGGAAGGGGCTGGACCATGACCCCAATGCGGTGATCCTGATCAGTGATGACGCCCACGTGTCACTGGAGAAGGCGGCCAGAGTTATGGGGCTCAGGCCTGACGGCATACGGCGTGTTCCTGTGGATTCCTGTGGATGCATGCTGATTGCAGGCCTGCAAGAGCATCTGCAGGAGCTGAAGCAGAACAACCGGCCTTGCATCGCAGTGGTGGCGACAGCGGGCACCACCGTGCGCGGAGCCATCGATCCGATTCCCGCTCTGGCTCAGTTCTGCAAGGACCAGGGCCTCTGGCTGCACGTGGATGGAGCGATTGGTGCTGTTTTTGCACTGTGTCCTGGCACCACGAACCTGATTGCTGGGCTTGGCCAGGCCGATTCCATCACGGTGAACCCTCAGAAGCTGCTTGGAATCGCTAAGACCTCGTCGCTCCTGCTGGTGCGAGAGCAGTCAGCTCTTCAGGAGACATTCCACACTGGCCTCCCCTACATGGAGCCCGCTTTCGCTGTTGCCCATGGCGGTGAACTGGGTCTCCAGGGCAGTCGCCCTGCAGAGATCCTCAAGCTCTGGCTTGGGTTGCGTCAACTGGGTGAGCAGGGGATCAATGCAGTGCTGGAGAAGGCTCTGTTGAGACGTCAGCGCCTGGAACAGAGTCTTGACTCCTCTGTCTTGGAGGTCACATCAGGTCCCCTGCACTTACTGGCCTGTGCTCCACTTGGCGCTGATCCAGAGCGTTGCGATCACTGGACAGCGGCTGTGCGACAACGGCTGCTGGATCGGCAGATCATGGTGTCCAGGCCCATTCATCAAGGGCGGCATCGCATCAAAGTCGTGCTCGGTAATCCCCACACCTCCAATGCGCTGATCGACCAACTGGCGGCCGATCTGAACGATTGCTCACGGGACATGGTGTGATGCCAGCAGCTCAGAACAAGCGAGGACGCTGGGTTGCCATCGTGACCGGAGCCATGTCAGTGCTGATTGGTGTGTTGTATCTCGGTCTGATTACGGTTCTCGATAGCCGCGGTCCGATGCGTCCTCCGCCGCCCGAGGCCCTGGCCGGGGCGGAAGTCGTTTCTTTGCCTCCTGCTGGAGGGGCTCCACCACCCGCCGCAGTGCCGCCTGCAGAAAGTCCTGCAGGGAGCGATCCCGCTGGTTGAGCTCGTAGTGGTGCTGAACCACGTCCTGAACTCCGCCATCGCCCCAGTCCTGATCCTGTTGGAAATAGGTCATGAAACTGGCACCCGCGATTCTGGTGAGCCATCCGGCTGCCACACCCTGCACCGCCCGACCGAGTAACAGGGTCGGCAGGTTCACACTCAGTGCGGTGCCGATCAGAGCCACTCCGCCTTTGACCACACCCAGCCCCGCAAGGGTCCGACCCACCGAGACGGCCAGCTCCTGAGCCCTGCTCCGGGTCAGTTGGATGCCATACACCGCTCCCACTTCCATCACCATCTGGGCATTCACAGCAGCGGTGCCCAGTAAATCCACTCCAGGCAGTGGCGTGGCGGCGACGACACCCGCACTAATCCACGTGTAGCGATCAATGATTCTCTGGGCTTCATCGGTGCGCTGTCGGTCGAGCAGATCCCGACCGGCCGAGCCCAGATCTCTGCATTGCAAGAGGATGTTGTCTGCCAGCAGTTCCTCGCCATCGGCATGCAGTACTGCGGCTAACCGTCTCACCAGCAGCCCGATCTCGGCTAGTGGCTGAACGGGCCGTTGGCCAGGGCGAGGCAGAGACTGGGGGCGTGCACTGGCAGGAATGACATCGTTCGGTTGCAGCCATTCCGCGCAGCGTTGCCGCAACAGCTGAAGCAACCGGCGTTCCTCCTCCTCACCTCTGAGATCACATTTATTGAGCACCAGCACGAGACGCTTGCCCAGTCCTGACAGGCTCTGAACCACATTGAGTTCGCTCTTGCGCAGATCGCCGTCCACCACAACGATCATGAGATCGGCTCTGCTGGCTTGGCGACGTGCTTCTTGCTCGCGTCCCCTCCCTTCCTGTCCTGCTTCAAGGATTCCCGGCGTGTCCACCAGAAGCACCCCACGCTCGAGACCTTTGAGCCGGAGCCGGTAGCTGCGACTTTCACTAGTGGAGCCCATGGCGGCACCGACATCGCCGACGATCTCTTTGAGCAGGGCTCGGATCAGAGACGTTTTGCCACTGGAGCCGGTACCGAAGACCACAAGCACGAGATCACCGCGTTCCAGTTCCCTGGCGACCCGTTGCCGTTCCTGCAGGAGAGACTCACGTGCCACATCGTTCTGAAGTCGTTCCAGCAGACGATCCACGCTTGACAGGCTCTGTTCTGCTGCATCTCGACTGCTCGTCGGTGCCGGTCTGTCCTGAGGCGATGACGCGTCCCGACGTTGACGCTGTGTGCGCCACTGACGCAGCCATGGCAGGCCAACCTGAATGACGATCGCCACCAGAAGAACCGTTCCGATCAGCAGCACCGGGCCGACCAGCCAGGGCGGCAGCCAGTAACTCAGATCCCAGAGCAGGTTTCGGATTCCCTGCAGCACCAGGCCAATCACCATGAGGGCGATCAGACCGGCGGCTCCAAACAGAATCCAGCGTGTCGATCCCTTCATCCTCCGTTGAGCCCTCCTCGTCCCGCCGCGCGGATGATGTCAGCCCAGAGCGATGCCGCAAGGGCGCTGGAGCTTCTGGAGGGGCTGTTGTCGTCATTGCCGAGCCAGATGCCAAGCACCCAGCGCCGCGAGGGTTCATAGCCAACGAACAGCAGATCCCGGCCTTCATTGGTGGTTCCGGTTTTGCCTCCTTCCTGTCCCCCTAGCGATGCAGCAGTGCCGGTGCCACTGCGCACAACCGCGCGCAGCAAGGCCTGCATCTGAGCCGCATTGTCGCTGCGGACAGCCTGGCGTCCAGTGTTCACCTGGCGCTGATCGTCGCCAGCAAGGCTGCCGCAGCTACGCAGATTGTCCTCGCGACATGTTTCCGCATCGATCAGACGACGAATCGTGTTGGGGGGTCTCCATTCCCCCTTGTTGACAATGGCTGCATAGGCTCCAGTCAGCTCAATCAGTCGCACTTCGCTCTGGCCGAGTGCGAGCCCAGGAACTGGATCAAGCGGTGTGGTGATGCCCAGGGCTCTGGCTTGGCGAACCACCTGTTCAAGTCCCACCCGCTGTGCCAGGCGCAGAGCCGCAGTGTTGTTGCTGGATGCAAAGGCGTTGGTGAGGCTGAGGCGACCTTTGCAGCTGCTTTCAAAGCGTTGCCCTCTCCAGTTCAGAGGACTGCAGTCAATGGTTTCGCTGGGTTTGATTCCCTTTTCCAGGGCCGCCAGGTAAGTCATTAGCTTGAAGGTGCTGCCTGGCTGCCTCAGGGCCATGGAGGCTCGATTGAACTGACTGAAGCGATAGTCACGTCCGCCGGCGATCGCCAGGACTCCGCCTGTGCTGCTGTCGATCACCACGGCGGCCCCTTCACTCACGCCGAGTCCTCCGGCATTGCTGACCAAGTTGCGCAGTTGTCGTTCAACAACCGACTGCAGCACGGGGTCAAGGTGGGTTTCGATCAGGAAATTCCCTTCAGCGGCAACCTCCGGACCCACAAGTGCCGTCAGGTCCCTGCGCACTTGATCGGTGTAAAAGGGTGCTGATCGGGTCAGAGCAGTCCTGCTGCAGGCCTGGGGGGCGAGCTGGATGGGTTGACGTCGTGCCAGACGAGCGGCGTCGAGTGAAAGTCGACCGGAATCCGCCATCTTGTTGAGCACGCGGTTGCGAGCTTCAAGGGCTCGCTGTGGGTGACGGCAGGGATCGTGACCATTGGGTGATGGCAACAGTCCCACAAGCAGAGCGGCTTGTTCAACGCTCAGATCAGACGCTGATTGATCAAAAAAGGTCTGAGCGCTGTCTTCGAATCCCCAGCCCACCCCGAGGTAGACCCTGTTGAGGTAGCTCAGCAGCAGCTCGCCTTTGCTGAAACGGCTTTCCAGCTGCAGCGCCACGAGTAGTTCGCGCCATTTACGGCCCAGGGTGTCGCCCTCTCCGACCAGGTTGGGGTAGAGGCTCCGAGCCAATTGCTGGGTGAGGCTGCTGCCACCTTCGAGAACTCGTCCGCCGGACAGGTTGGCGGCGAAGGCACGCAAGCTTCCGATCGGATCAACCCCTGGATGCCACCAGAAGCGGTTGTCCTCACTGCTGAGCAAGGCATCGACCAACAACGGAGAAAATGCGTCAAGGCTGTTCAGTTCACGGTGTCGATTGGAATCCACCGACTTGAGCGGTTTGTTGTTGCCGTCGTAGATGGCCAGCGGTCCGCGAACGCTGGCCAGTCGTCCACGCACCGGCACGTTGATGGTGGCCAGAGCGAGGAGCAGTCCTGCCCCGCCCAGGCAGCCCAGGATGCAGATCCCCAATGACTTCCGAATGCGCTGATGCAATCGTTGGCTCGGGTTCTCAAAACCAATCCAGGGGTTATTGGTGTCTTGGGTCGGGGAAAACCTGATGCAATCGCCGTTCTGGAGCACCAGCTGTTGCACACGTCGCCCTTGCCACCACAGCCCGTTGGTTGACCCTTGATCTTTGAGAATCCAGTGTCGGCCTTGCTTCTGTAGCAGCGCATGTAGGCGACTGACTGCCGCATGGTCGATGCGGATCTCCACGTCTGGATCGCGTCCAATCCGATAGCCCTCGCCGTGCAGAGGAAGGGTGCGCTCAGAGCGATCCTGCTGATGAATCGTCAGAAGGGCTAATCCACTTGGTTCAGCCGTTGATCTGCTCATGTCTGTTGCTAAAAGCGTCGATGGCAAAGCAGAGGACTGCCAGGTTGATGGCGATATCCGCCCAGTTGAAAATCGGAAACTGGATCGGCACCAGTTCGAGAAAATCGGTCACATGGCCAAGACGCCAGCGGTCGATGCCATTGCCAATCGTGCCTCCGAGCAGAAAGCCGAGGGCCAGCCCCATCCAGAGACCTCGTCTGGCCTCCCGCCAGATCCAGATGCTCACGCCGATGGCGACCACCAGGCTGAGAATCCCCAGGATCAGGGAGGAATCTCGGAACAGACTGAAGGCAGCACCGGTGTTGCGCACCAGATTCAGTTGCAGCAATTCGGGAATGAAGGGCCTCGTCTCCCCTGGGAGCAGGGTTCCTCGGGCCCAGTGCTTGCTGAGCTGATCCAGCACCACCATGAGCACACTGAGCGCAACGACGCTGCCGCGTCGCATGCTTTGAGCTGGTCGGCTGTTCATGGCATGGTTTCGGATCATTCCACCCAGAGCACACGACGGGTCACGCGTGCGATCAGCCCAGCGGCGCAACACAGGGCGAGCTGGGCTGCCAGGGGCCCGAGGCTGTACCCGAACACAAGCTCGATCAGGGGTTCATTCCAGCGATTCAGTGCAGCTCCCAGAACAAGATTGAGCAGACCGCAGACCTGGATGGTCAGCAGGCCGGCCATGGCTGCCATAGTCAGTCTGGCGATGTCATTCATGCCGTTCTGCTGGGCCAACCGACCGGTCAACCAGGCGGCAGGGACGAATCCAGCCAGATATCCGAATCCAGGATTCAGTACGTAAGCGAAACCACCACCTCCGTGGAATACAGGCAGGTCCACCAAGCCGATGGTCAGATAAGCCACTGAAGCGATCACGCCCGCTCGTGGACCCGCGACAAGGGCACAGACGAGTAGTGCCGGAACCTGCCAGGTGCTGGGTAGACCCAGCAGTGCCGGGGGTAATTCAGGCAGCGGCAAAAGCAGGGCAGTCGGAATAAGGCTTCCAACCAGGATCAGAAGCAATCCGGCAAGAGCGCCGCTCCAGGTGGCCAGTGCCCGCACGGGCAATCGTCAGCTCGCACCATCCTGCTGTAAGAGAGATGCATTGCCCAGCAGAGATGTCCGTTTCCATTGGTGACCAGGTGCGACTGGTTCGCCCTCAGACCTTTTTGAAGACAGCTGATCCAATGCCGATGCTCAGACCTCCTGATCTTGTGGCCCACAACGAGATCGGCAGGGTCATGGCACTGCAGCCGGCGGAAACTGCGGCGGTGCGCTTTGCTAGGGGCACGTTTCTGCTTTCGATCGAGCAACTCACGCTTGTGAGAGAAGACTTGAACACGGTCTCGGATCAGGATGCCCCATCGGACTCAGCAGGCTTATCGGACTCCGATGCTTCATCAGAGACGCATGCATCTGCTGATTCAGCCGACTGATCCATCCGACCGATCCGGCTGACTGATCCGTCTTACTGATCAAGGCGCGTTGCTTTCAGCAAAAGCGCTGAGGGTCCATTGTTTCTCAAGAGATGCCAGGGTTTCCGCGGGGCCGCACAAGCTGAGTTGCGGACTCTGCAAATGGCGTCCTGCTGCGTCACGCAGATCACTGGCCCGCAGCTGATCCAGTTGGTTGAGGCAGCTCTGGTCATGGTCATCAGGGAGATTCAGACCACGCAGTTGCGCTCTCCGCTCCGCCCTCTGGCCAGTGGTCTGGGAGCCGTGAGCCAGCTGCCCCTTGAATTTGGCCTTGGCGAGCTTGAGATCGACCTCAGAAATGCTCGTCTCCATCAGCTCAATCCAACTTTTAAGCAAGAGTTCGAGCGATAGTTCCGCCCTGTCGACTCCGGTTGAGGCATGCATCACGAAGGGTGCCGCTCCAGCGCGTGCCGGGTGATGGACACCCACGTCGTAAGCGACGCCATGCTCCTCCCGAAGCCGTCGGAACAACAGGCTGGACATGCCTGAGCCCAGGTGGGCCTGGAGCAGCCTCAGTGCCAGGTCGTCCGGGTGACCGTGGGGCAGAGCGGCTTGCCCAAGCATCAGCACCACCTGTTCGGTGGCGAGGGACTGAAGCCCTAGCGAAGGTCTTTCGCCACGGTCCGATTCCAATAATGCTCGGATCGCTGATCCGGCTTCTGAGGAGCTGGATTCGGTCTTGCTTGTGCCGAGCCAGTCCACCAGTTGCGCTTGGGCCTGATCAGGAATCGTTCCGGACAGCGCCAGCACCGAGCCTCGGCTTTCGAGATCTGAGGCAAGGCTGGTCAATTGCGCTTTCTGAAGCTGTTCGAGGTCGATACCGATTCCGAGTGGATCGTGCCCGTAGGGACCCTTGCCATAGGCCAGCTGTCTCCAGCCATCAAAGGCGCGATGGAAGGGATCCTCTCTCTGTCGTTGAAGGGCCTGCAGGCTCAGATCTCGCTCCAGTTCGATCTGACTTTCGTCCAGATGCGGCTGGCGCAGCATCCAGCCCAGTGCAGGCAACAAACGATCGGCATCAATGTCGCGGCACTTAAGACTGATCAGAATTCCGTCTTCATGGGTGTCACAACGAAGACCGGCGCCACAGCCTTCAACAAGATCCGCCAGTTGCAGATGATCGACAGGACCGCATCCCCGGCTGAGCACTGAGCCCAAAAGCTGATGCCCGCCCCTCTGACCGAGCGGATCAGCACTGCTTCCCCGCCGGATCCAGAGCTTGGCGGAGAGCACACCGGTCGTGGTCACCGGATCGAGAACGAGATCACAGCTGGAGCTCAAGCGTTGTCCTCCGATCGGGCAATCAGGATGAAGCTGTGTTGGGGTTGCAGGAGGGGCATGACCCGTTCCCGCAACGTTGAAGCATTCCAGTGCATCAGGTCCTGAAGTGGAGCCAGAAGGTCTCGGTGTCGTCCCCAGAGTGTCTGTGAACCGGTACTGGCGGCCACAGCTCCAGGCGCTTCGAGACTGAAGCGATGACCGTTGCCGACCAGTTGCAGCGCGCGATGAAATTCCTCATCCGTGATGGCCGTGGTCAAGCTGCTGTTCAGCTGTTGGTGGATTTCTATCTCCACGCGTTCGATCTGTTCGGCGGGGCAACATGCCTCAAGCATCACCAGGCTTCCCTGTTCCAGCGTGGTGACATCCATGTCGATGGATTCAACAATCTGAAGCTCTTCGCGCAGCTTCTGCACCAACCGGCTGCGCCGACCCTCGGCAAGGATGGTGGTGGCCAGATCCGCACCGGCGATTGCCAGCTGATCGTCTGCAGAGGCAACGGGCCAGACCATCATCAATCGTGCTGCTTCCAGTCGAGGGAACGTTCGGCATTGCCGTCCGCTGTGAAAGCTCAGTGAAGATTGGGACCTTGTGTTCTGATCGGAGTCCATCAATGTGTCCAGCGCCGCAAGCGGGCTGCTGAGCACGTGACTGATCAGACCCTCCTCGAGGGCTCCAGCTACCGAGAGGCAGCAGTTGGCTCCTTGGTACCTGCGATGGTGGTAACTCCTCATCCCACCAGGGTTCATCTCTCGCAGGCTGTTCTCCCAGCCGAGAATGGGTCTGCCATAGGAGTGGGGAGCACAGCAGAGTTCCAGCAGGGTCTGCAGCACTTGGTCATCAGGCTGATCTCGGTACTGGGCGATCTCCTCGAGCACCACCTCGCGCTCCATTGTGAAGCTGTCCTGCTCGAGAGCCGGATCGAGAACGAGATCCAGAAGTAAATCGAGTGCTTCCTTCGATTCCGCGCTGGGCACAAGCACGTGGTAGTGCACGTCATCAAATCCAGTGGCTGCGTTGCTGCTGCCACCCAGCGCTTCAATTCTCCGGTCAAATTCACCTGGACCCAGCCTTCGGCTGCCCTTGAACACCATGTGTTCGAGGAAGTGAGCCATGCCCTCCTCACCGCTTCTCTCCCAGGCGCTTCCGCCTCGACACCAGAAATCGAGGCAGGTGAGTGCCGCATCGGGGATGGCGGCAGTCACAAGGTTGCTGCCGTTGTGAAGCGTGCGGTGTTCGAGCACCGGACCGGATGGGATCGCAGTCAGGGTCCCGTGGCAAAGTCCCATTCTGTGCACTTACGGATCGGATTGATGCCAGCGTCCCCGAGCGGTCAGGAGATGCACCCGCTGGTGATGGCTCTGGCTGCTCGCATTCGTCAGTGCAGGGACGGCTTTCCGGAGCTCAATCCACTCATGTTGTCGACTGACCTCGAGGAGATCATCGGCACGCTGGATGGCGAGGCTCTGTTCATCACCAATGAGGTGCATTCCTGTCGTGGACTGCGCAAACTGCACCTGGAAATCGCACGACTTGGACTCGGGCTGCAGATCCTTCATTGCGTCTTTTTCCCCGATCCTCGCTTTGATCTGCCGGTGTTCGGCGCCGACATCGTTGCCAGCCCCTCCGGAATCTCCGCGGCCATCATCGATCTTTCCCCGGTTGGTGATCAGCTTCCCGAACGCATTGAGCGTGGCCTTGAAGCCGCTGTGATCCCTGCCTTTGAACAGGTGCGCGAACTTCCCACCTGGGCCACAATTTTCTCTCCGTTTGTGAGATTCATCCGTCCCGTGAATCAACAGGAAGAAGATTTGTTCGTGGAACTGGTCGACGATTACCTCCAGGTTCTGGGTGATGCTGTGCAGGCTGCAGAGCCCGATGACCCCAGTGCTCCTTCTACTCTGGCCCGATATAACGGTCAGGTGTCCTATTGCCGGCAACAGAAACGCAACGACAAAACGCGGCGGGTTCTGGAGAAAGCCTTCGGGACGGTCTGGGCGGATCGGTACATCGAGGAGCTGCTGTTCGACGAGCCACCGAGTCCCTGAGTGGATCGAGTCGGATCTGGCTCGGCGTTGGCGCGCTGGCGATCCTTGCTGTTGCTGGTGGAGTGTTGATGCTGCGTCGACCCCAGCCACCCACCCCTGTTGCTGCTTCGGAGCAGGTCGCAAGCCGACAGCCGGAATCGGTCGCAGCCCTTGGAAGCCTCAGACCTGCTGGTGAGGTCCGTCGTCTGGCAGCGCCGGTGAGTGGTTTCGGTGGCTCACCGAGGGTGTCTTCACTGTTGGTGAAGGAAGGCGATCCGGTGCGCAAGGGTCAAGTTCTTGCTGTGTTCGACAACAGGCCGAAGATTGAAGCGGATCTTGCCGCAACCGACGCCAAGATCCTCACCGCTGAGACGGAGATACCGCTGAAACGAAGAGAGGTTGCCCGTTATGCCCAGGGCGCCGGTCAGGGTGCGGTGAAAGTTGTCTTACTCGAGGAAAAACAGAACCAACTCACCCTGCTTGAGCGCAAAAGAGCTGAACTGATCGCCGAGCGCGGAAAACTAGAAGCTGATCTGAACGACAGCGAACTTCGTTCTCCAATTGATGGAACGGTTCTCAAGCTGCGTGCCCGGGTGGGTGAGCGACCTAGCGCCGGTGGCGTTTTGGACGTTGGAGCGAGTCAGTCGATGGAGGCTCTGATCGAGGTTTACGAGTCTGATATCAACCGCATCAAGGTTGGAGAAGCGGTCACGTTGATCAGTGAGAACGGCGGTTTCGAAGGTGATCTCCTGGGAACGGTTGCACGCATTAGTCCTCAGGTGCGACAACGACAGGTGTTGTCCACGGATCCGACCGGGGATGCGGACGCCAGGATCGTTGAAGTGCTGGTCCGATTGGATTCAGGATCCACTCAGCGTGTTTCAAGACTCTTAGGATTGAAGGTGATCGCCCGATTCGGTCCCTCATGATCGGTCGCTTCTTGAGCGGGCGAGGGATTCCACTGGCTTCACTGATGCTGGTCAGGCAGCCGGTTCGTCTGGCTGTTGCACTGGCTGGCATCAGTTTCGCGGGAATCCTGATGTTCATGCAGCTGGGATTCCGCGACGGCCTCTTTGATGCCAGCGTCACGGTGCATCGCCTTTTCGACGCTGACATCGTTCTGATCAGTCCACGCTCGACCAGTTCCGTGAGCATGGCTGGCTTTCCCCGGCGTCGTTTGGTGCAGACCATGGCCCTGCCTGAGGTGGAAGGCATCACGCCAGTGCACTGGAATCTTCTGCTCTGGCGCAATCCCCAGACACGCGGCACTCGATCGATCCTTGCCCTTGGTTTTGAACCGGGTGATCCCCTGTTTGTGGACCCAACCCTGGCCCCCAAAGCTCAGGTGCTGACTCAGAAAGGTCGGGTTCTGTTCGATGAGAAGTCGCGTCCTGAGTTTGGGCCGGTGGCCGAATGGTTCCGAGATGGTCGAATCGTTGAAAGTGAGATCTCAGGGAAAAGGGTGCGGGTGGCCGGTTTGATTGAGCTCGGCAGCTCCTTCGGTGCTGATGGCAATTTGCTCACCAGCAGCGAAACGTTTCTCGAGCTCCTGCCCAACACGCCCCCAGGAAGCATCGAAGTTGGACTGGTTCGGTTGCAGCAGGGCACGGACGCCGAAGCGGTGGTGGAGAAACTCAATGCTCTGCTCCCTGAGGACGTCACGGTTCTCACCAAGCAGGGTTTTATTGATTTCGAGCAGAACTACTGGCGCACAAGCACATCGATTGGCTTCATTTTCACCTTGGGTGCTGCCATGGGCTTTGTTGTCGGCTGCGTGATCGTTTATCAGGTTCTGTATTCCGATGTCAGTGACCATCTGCCGGAGTACGCCACGTTGATGGCCATGGGCTACAAGCTCAGAACCCTGCTGGGTGTGGTTGTGCGCGAGGGGCTTCTGCTCGCGCTCTTCGGGTATTTGCCGGCTTATGCCGCCGGGCAAGGTCTCTATCTGCTGGTGAGAAGTGCCACAGCACTCCCTGTGGCGATGGATTTCAGTCGAGCCATGACGGTGTTCAGCATGATCCTGGTCATGTGCATGGCTTCGGCAGGTTTGGCCATGCGCCGTCTGGTGGATGCCGATCCGGCGGAGATCTTCTGAGACCATGACGGTTCTTTCTTATCCAGCGCAATACCAAGGTGCTGATGTCGTCAGCACGGTGAAGATTGAAAATCTCAGTCACTGGTATGGACGTGGGTCAATGCGCCGACAGGTTCTTCAGTCGGTTGATCTTCAGATCGCAGCCGGCGAAGTGGTGCTGCTGACCGGTCCATCAGGTTGTGGCAAAACCACTCTGCTGAGTTTGATCGGTGCGCTTCGACAAGTCCAGCAGGGTGATGTGCGCGTGTTTGGACAGCAGCTCCAGGGAGCCGGCCGGGGCCAACGACAGTTGCTTCGCCGCCGGATCGGCATGATTTTTCAGGGCCATAACCTTCTGCGTTGCCTCACGGCCGAGCAGAACGTGCAGATGGGAGCTGATCTCCTTGAGGGCTTCAGTTATCGCGGTCGCCGTGACCAGGCCAGGGAATGGCTCAGGGCCGTGGGACTGGAGGATCACCTCAGCAAGCTTCCGCAGGACCTCTCGGGTGGTCAGAAACAGCGTGTGGCCATTGCCCGTGCACTGGCCGCCAGACCCCAGTTGCTGCTTGCCGATGAACCAACGGCAGCCCTGGACAGCGGGACCGGTCGGGAGGTTGTTGAATTGCTCAAGCGCCTGGCTCGCGAGCAAGCCTGTTCCGTGCTGATGGTCACCCACGACCCGCGCATTCTTGATGTTGCTGACCGGCTGGTGAAAATGGAGGATGGCCGGTTGCTTCAGGCCATTGAGTAAGTTGGGGTGAACTTCAAGAAGCTCCGGACTCCCGAATGGCCAAGCGCAGAAACCTCAAGAAGGAAAAGCAGGAGCGCAATCGCGCTTATGCGCGCAAATTCAAGAAGCGCAAGATGCGCAACGACGGTCGTGGTGAAGGTGCCGGCAACGGTGTGACAGGCACTGCCAACAACGGTGGCGCTGCAGACTGATCTGTTTGCAAACAGCTTTTTGATAGGGGGGCTGAATGCCCCCTTTTTTCTTGCCTTTAGGCTGATTCACGTCGGTTCATCGTGCGGGCGGATGTTCATCAGCGTCGTGATTCCCACTTACAACAGACGCGACATCCTCGAGAAGTGTCTGCGTTCTCTGGACTGTCAGAACGCCTGTTCCGACATTGATGAGTATGAGGTTGTCGTGGTGGATGACGGATCCACCGATGGCACGCCTGACTGGCTCAGATCATCGGCAGGGGCGTTCTCCAGGATCCGTTTTATTGAGCAAAGCCATGGAGGACCTGCCGAGGGACGCAACCGTGGCGTTGCTCATGCCCGGGGCGATGTGATCGTGTTCATCGACAGTGATCTGGTCGTCACGCCGACATTCCTGGCCAGCCATGCGCAGGCTCTCGCAAGGCAATGGCAGCGTTCCGGAAACCGTCTCTGCTTCACCTACGGCGCAGTGATCAACACCGCCGATTTCGACAATCCAACAGGAGAGCGTCACAAGCTACGCGATCTGTCCTGGGCTTATTTCGCAACTGGAAATGTCGCGATCGATCGACAAGTGCTGGAACAGTCTGGCCTGTTTGATACCGGATTCAGGTTGTACGGGTGGGAGGACCTTGAACTGGGTGAACGTCTCCGCCAGATGGGAGCGCAGCTGGTTCGCTGTCCTGAAGCCGTTGGTTATCACTGGCATCCTGCCTTTCGCCTTGCTCAGATCCCCGACCTCATCAGGGTCGAACGCGAACGCGCCCGCATGGGGCTTGTGTTTTATCGAAAGCATCCCAGTCGCAGGGTGCGAATGATCATCCAGTTCACCTGGATGCATCGTCTGCTCTGGGGCCTGCTGACGTTGGGGGGCTTGCTCAATGAACGCAGCTTGCGACCGGTGCTGGCCTGGTTGATTCGCCTGGGTCAACCGTCTCTGGCACTCGAACTGCTGAGACTTCCGCTCAACCGCATCGGTGTGGAGGCTCTGTATCGAGAAGCGCGTCAGGCAGGGCTGTCCTGAGCCGGTACTTTGTTAAATTCGGCAGGTCCTTTCAAACCGCACACCTGTCTGTTTCGGGTGCTGGATGTGCTCTGAACCCCGGTTCACCACACCATCCCTGACAGGTGGAGGCGAACCCGAAACCTCAACACAACCATGGCTGTCGTCACTCTCGCCGAGATGATGGAGGCTGGTGCCCATTTCGGCCACCAGACCCGTCGCTGGAATCCCAAGATGTCGCGCTACATCTATTGCGCGCGCAACGGTGTTCACATCATTGATCTTGTGCAGACCGCTGTCTGCATGAACAACGCCTATAAATGGACGCGTACCGCGGCCAGAAGCGGCAAACGTTTTCTGTTCGTTGGCACCAAGAAACAAGCGTCCGAGGTGATCGCTCTCGAAGCGGCACGTTGTGGAGCGTCCTATGTGAACCAGCGTTGGCTGGGTGGAATGCTCACCAACTGGACCACGATGAAGGCCCGCATTGATCGCTTGAAGGATCTGGAGCGGATGGAGTCCAGCGGTGCGATCGCCATGCGCCCCAAGAAGGAAGCCGCTGTGCTCCGCAGGGAGCTTGATCGTCTTCAGAAGTACCTCGGTGGTCTGAAGAACATGCGTCGTCTTCCCGATGTGGTGGTCCTGGTGGATCAGCGTCGCGAGACCAACGCTGTGCTCGAGGCCCGCAAGCTCGATATCCCCCTGGTTTCGATGCTTGACACCAACTGCGACCCCGATCTCTGCGAGGTGCCGATTCCTTGTAATGACGATGCTGTTCGTTCTGTGCAGCTGGTGCTGAGCCGCCTCGCTGATGCCATCAACGAAGGTCGTCATGGTTCCAACGAGCAGCGTGGCGCCGACAACCAAGGTTGAGTCGCCTTAGCCGCTAAGTTCACGCCGCCCTCCCGCCAGAGCGGGAAGGCGGATCTTTTTGTCCCAACGTCCTCCACCAACACATCCGATGGCTGCTGCCGTATCCGCCAAGCTCGTTAAGGAACTCCGTGACAAGACCGGCGCTGGAATGATGGATTGCAAGAAAGCTCTTGCAGCAACTGATGGCGATGCCGACAAAGCCGTTGAGTGGCTTCGTAAGAAAGGTATCGCCAGCGCCGAAAAGAAATCTGGTCGCACTGCCGCTGAAGGTGCCATCGGCAGCTATATCCACACCGGAGCCCGCGTTGGTGTGCTGATCGAAATCAACTGTGAAACCGATTTCGTTGCCCGTGGCGACATGTTCCAGGAACTGCTCCGCGACGTGTCGATGCAGGTCGCGGCCTGTCCTGGAGTGGAGTATGTCACCACCGATGAGATTCCCGCAGAGATCCGCGAGCGTGAGAAATCGATCGAAATGGGTCGTGATGACCTTGAAGGCAAGCCCGAGCAGATGAAGGAGAAGATTGTTGAGGGGCGCATCAACAAGCGCCTCAAGGAACTGGCTCTGATGGAACAGCCCTTCATCAAGGACAGCTCCCTGACCGTTGCGGAGCTCGTCAAACAGACCGCAGGCAAGATCGGCGAAAACGTCAAGGTGCGTCGATTCACCCGATACACCCTTGGCGAGGGCATTGAGATTGAAGAGTCCGACTTCGCTGCAGAAGTCGCCTCCATGTCGAAAGGCTGATCTTGACGGGATTGCCTGGGAGTCGTCACGCGCACGATCCAGGCGTGCAGCTTGCACGTCTGGAAGATCGCTGTAACTCTCTGGCACCACATCTCTACAGGGAGCAGGCCCAGTATCTGGAACAGGTCCGTCGGATCCTGCCGACCGCTGTCAAAGCGGCGATCCGCCACCTGCTCTGCTCGCTTCCCCCTCTGCAACGCGCCTCCCTCTCAGACCGCCAGACGGTGTTGCAACAACGCATCGATGCACTCGTTCAGCGTGCTTCATCGATGATCACGATCGAGCAGTTGCTTGTTCTGGCCTTGCGCCTTCAGGACGAAGAGCGGCGGTCCCGCATTCAGCAGTTTCAGAATCTTGCGGATCGAGCCACCAACAGCGTCGAGTCACCGATCGATCAGGCTCCTTCCCAGGGAATTGAGCTTGGACTGGATCTGCCGCTGGAACGTCCGGATCTGCTGGAGGGTCTGCTGCCGAACAATCCGCCCTCGACGGTGGATGATTCGCTGGATCGTTCCGAAGCCACCGACCCTCAGTCACAGACTCCACAAGATCCAGGGACCGAGATGTCCGAACTGGAGATTCTGCGGTCGTTGTTTGTCATGGCCGGTGAATCATTGGATCAAGGTGAGTCCTCACAGGAGATTCAGAGCGGTCTTGAATCAGACGACTCGCTTCTTCGCCCGGCAGCCCAATCCAGCGATCAGCTGATGCCTTCGACAGCAAGCGGTCTATTGAGTTGGATGGATTCAGTGGATTCCGCCTTGATTCGCAGGCTTCGCAACGTGTCCCATGCTGTGAATGTTGAGCTGATGCGAGCAGGCGTCACGCGCAGTCTGCTTCCCATTCAGCTTTTGGATACTGTTAACAGTGGTCAGCTGCCATCCCAGTCGGCACCCTCCAATGTGCTCAGGCTGACGCTGCCTCTCTCGATGGTCGGTGATGACCAGGGGATGGATACCGCCTGCGTCTTGATGCGACCGTCCGAGCTTGAGTTCGATGACCATGTTCTGAGGCGCAGTCGCAGTCGGCTTCGATTGCAACGTCGTGATCTAGGCAGTTTGCTGCTGAAGGAGCGACACTGGCAACATCGCGCCAGTGTCCGAGAGGTCCAGAACGATTGGTGGCCCAACCAGCCGGAGACTCATCAACTCAGTTGACCGCCGGTCTGGATTATCAGGCTCTTGAGCGGTTTCTGGTGTGGATCCGACCACTGCAGCAGGCGTTGTCGCTGGAGGTGGACCGTGGTTTCAGCAATCTTCAGGGCCGTAATGAACGCTTTGACAGCTTCATGCAGCGCGAGCTGGGAACGCCTCCTCAGATTCCTTTGCCAGGTGATGTTCCGCCTCGGCTTCAGGCTTTGGCGGAGGAGTTCGCCGAATACGCATCCCTGGATGATGCAGCCCGCCGCCGACAGGTCACGGTGGTCAGGCAGTGGCTGCATGCTCTGCGCCAGCGGCTGGAGCCATCAGCACCAATGGCTCCACCCCGTTTGAAGGTTGCCCTACGTTCATCGTCGTCTGCTGCATCCACTTCCGCAGCACCCGGTCTTGACAGTCCACTCGCTCAGGTGAAAGGCATCGGGCCGAAACTTGCAGAACGACTGGCGAGCCTGGGGCTTTTGTTGGTGCGTGATCTGATCCTCCACTACCCCAGGGACTACGTCGACTATTCAGCGCTGCGACGGATTGATGCCCTTGTGCCTGGTGAAACAGCAACGATCGTGGCCACAGTGCGTCGCTGCCATGGATTCACCAGTCCCCGCAATCCAAACCTGTCGATCATTGAGCTGCAGCTTCAGGATCCAACAGGACGGATCAAGGTGACCCGGTTCCTTGCCGGAAAGCGGTTCAGCAATCCCTCCTATCTTCATGGTCAGACCCGTCAGTACCCCAATGGAGCCACGGTGGCCGTCAGTGGTTTGGTCAAAAGCGGGCCGTATGGAATCAGTTTTCAGGATCCACTGATTGAAGTGATGGAAAGTGCTCAGGCACCGCTTCGTTCCAGCCGCATCGGCCGGCTTCTGCCCGTTTATCCACTCACGGAGGGGCTGACCGCAGATCGCTTCCGTTCGCTGATCGAACGCGTTCTGCCGTCGGTGCGTCTGTGGCCGGAGCCCCTGCCCAGGGTCCGGCGTGATGCACGGCAGCTGCTCAGTCGCGACAGGGCCTTGGTGGCGATTCATCGTCCTGAGACGTCTGATCAACTTCAGCAGGCCCGGCATCGCCTGGTGTTTGATGAGTTTCTGTTGCTGCAGCTCGGCTTGATGCAACGCCGCGCTGCGTTGAAGCAGCGCTCCGCTCCCGCGCTGAGCAGCAGCGCCTCAGATCGTGATGGGTTACTGGGTCGGTTCCTCACCATGCTGCCGTTTGAATTCACTGCAGCTCAGCAGCGGGTGCTGGCGGAAATCGAGGCGGATCTGAATCGCCAGGAACCTATGGCTCGGCTGGTTCAGGGAGATGTCGGCAGCGGCAAGACGGTCGTTGCTGTGGCTGCTCTGTTGAGAGCCATTCAGGCCGGATGGCAGGGGGCCATGATGGCTCCAACGGAGGTTCTCGCTGAGCAGCACTATCGCAGTCTCTGCGGCTGGATGCCGGCGCTGCATGTCACCGTTGAGCTGTTAACGGGGTCGACACCCCAGAAGCAACGACGCAGGATCCTCGCTGACGTTGCCTCTGGCGCATGCAAAATTCTGGTCGGGACCCATGCCCTGCTAGAGGACCCGGTGGCCTTCTCCCGTCTTGGCCTCGTGGTCGTGGATGAACAGCACCGGTTCGGTGTGCGTCAGCGCAACCGTTTGCTCGGTAAAGGCCTGCAACCCCATCTGCTCACCATGACGGCAACACCGATTCCCCGCACCTTGGCGCTATCGCTGCATGGTGATCTGGATGTGAGTCAGATCGATGAACTGCCGCCTGGCCGGACACCGATCCGTACCGCCATGATCACCGGCTCGAATCGCGACGAGGCTTATGACTTGATCCGGGACGAGGTGGACAAGGGCCAGCGGGCCTATGTCGTGCTGCCTCTGGTGGAGGAGTCCGAAAAGATGGATCTGCGCTCTGCAGTGGATGTGCACCGACAACTCGCCGATGAGGTGTTTCCAGATCTTCAGGTGGGTCTCCTGCATGGTCGTCTTGCCAGCGCCGACAAACAGGCTGTGATCAGAGCCTTCGCTTCAGGGGAGACCAAGGTTCTGGTTTCAACAACTGTGGTTGAGGTGGGCGTGGATGTGCCGGAGGCCAGTGTGATGGTGATCGACCATGCCGATCGTTTCGGTCTTGCGCAGTTGCATCAGCTGCGTGGACGTGTCGGCCGAGGCGCAGCGGCTTCCCACTGCCTGCTGATCAACGACAGTCGTAACCCCCTAGCCCGCCAGCGCCTTGAGGTGCTGGTGCGCTCCACCGACGGCTTCGAGATCGCTGAAATGGATCTTCGCTTGCGTGGACCAGGCCAGGTTCTGGGCACCCGTCAATCCGGCCTGCCGGATTTGGCGCTCGCAAGCCTGGCGGATGATGGATCTGTGCTGGAGGAAGCGCGCGAAGAAGCTGCGGACATTTTGCGTGAGGATCCAGAGCTGAGGGATTACGCCGTGCTCAGGCGTCTTCTCGATGAGCAGCGCAGTCGTGTGACATCGGCGGCTCAACTCAACTGAAATCCATCGTCGCTGCTGTTGCTCTCCCCATACGATGGCTGCCTTGCGTTCTGAGATCGGATGCGTCGTCCCTGGAGCGATGTGGTGATCGACGACTGTGGTGAACCGCTTGTGTCGCTCAAGCCACGCTTCCTATGCCTTGAGCCCCATCCCTATGCCTGCGTCGGTGCACCGTATGGCGAGGGCGCAGATCCCTATCGACTGCGCTCTGGCGTTCTCAAGCGGCTGATTGCCGCACAAACTCTTCTGTCGATGCGCAGTGATCCTGAGGTCGGCACGGTGCAACTGGCGATTTTTGACGCGTGGAGACCAATCCGCGTGCAGGCCTACATGTTGGAGCACGCCGTTCAGGAGCAATGCCGCTCTCAGGGTTTTGATCCTTCAGACCCGTTGATGGCTGCAGCTCTTGAACAGGTGCAAAGAGATGTGGCCAGGTTCTGGGCTCCTCCGAGCCCGGATCCCTGTACACCCCCTCCACATAGCACTGGTGGCGCAGTGGATCTCACCCTTGCGGACAGCTTTGGAGCTCTACTCGAGATGGGCGGTGACATCGATGCCATCGGCGATCAGTCCATTCCTGATCACCATGCCAAGGAGGCTGAAGCGAATCCTCACGGTGAGGCGGCTCTCTGGCACGGTCGTCGTTGTCTGCTCAATGAAGTGATGACTAAGGCTGGTTTTGCCAGACATCCCAGTGAATGGTGGCATTTCAGCCACGGAGATCAGCTCTGGGCTTGGCAACAACAGACCCCCGGAGCGATCTATGCCTCCGTTCCCAGGAGTTGTTGAACTGCTTCGTCTCCGAGTCGGTTGACGTGAGCTCCGAAACTGCGCCTGACCCCGCACTGTTTCCAGTTGATCAGCAAGGGTTCCAGCGTTGATTCCAGTTGATCAAGGGGCATCTTCTGCAGGAAGGGCCTGGCGAGCACCTGAAGATTCGGAGTCCCACCCAACCAGAGCTGGTATTGATTCAGGCCACTTCCCACCAGAGCCAGTTCGGCCATGTAAGGACGGGCGCAGCCATTGGGGCATCCGGTCATGCGCACCAACACCGATTGGTCGATGCCCAGTTTTTGCAGTAACGCATCCAGGCGATCAAGCACATCGGGGAGAATTCTCTCGGCCTCTGTGATCGCCAGCCCGCATGTCGGCAGAGCAGGGCAAGCAATCGCATGACGTGCCAGTGGGGCCGGTTCACCTGGAAGTTCAAATCCCAGTTCTGCGAGCTCCCGTTTGACCGATGGTTTTTGGGCAGCCCCGATGTTGCAGAGCAACAGGTCTTGATTGGCCGTCAGGCGGATTTCAAGTTGATAGGTCTGCACAATCTTGCGCAACCCTTTTTTCACCACACCTTCCAGTCGTCCGCACATCATCGGTAGGCCAACGAACCAGAGGCCTTTCCTCTGACGGTGCCAACCCAGATAGTCCTGAAGCTTGGCAACCGGTTCCTGCCGGATGCCCTTCAGTTCACCCTTGAAGTAGTGCTTGCGCAGAGTTGATCTGAACCAGGTGATCCCCCGCTGATGCAGGAGATATTTCATACGGGCGTGCTTGCGGACTTCCCGATCTCCATGGTCCCTCTGCAGAGCCATGATCGCCTGCAGTAGATCGAAGATGTTCTCTGCTTTCACGTAGCCGAGCACGTCGGCGGTTCTCGCAAACGTGTCTTCCTGGTTGTGAGTTCGGCCCATGCCGCCACCCACGTAGACATTGCAGCCTTTGAGTGCTCCTGAGGCATCAGCAAAAGCCACAAGACCAATGTCCTGCGTCAGCAGATCAATGGAGTTATCACCAGGCACGGTGACGGCGACCTTGAATTTACGTGGTAGGTAGGTGTCGCCATAGAGGGGTTCAGCTCCGCTGCCCGAAAATACACCTCCCTTTTGCTGGCGGGTGCGAGCCTGGCTCACCGTTTTGGCCGGCTGAAAGCGATAGCTGTGGTCACCATCAATCCACATGTCCAGATAGGACCCCTCAGCGGCTTCAGGACTCAGCAGATCAGCGATTTGATCAGCGAGCGCACGTGCCGCGGGGTAAGCACCCTTCTCGAACGGTGCAGGGGGCGCCATCACGTTGCGGTTGATGTCGCCACAGGCGGCGAGGGTTGAGCCCAGGTTGGTGATGATCGTGCCGATCACGGTCTTGAGGTCACCCTTGGGCACCCCGTGCATCTGGAAGGCCTGTCTGGTGGTGGCGCGCAGTGTGCCGTCGCCGTAGCGGTCGGAGAGGTCATCCAGAGCTGCGAACAGGACAGCCGGAACCCGACCACCTGGGTTGCGCAGCCGCAGCATCATCTGCCAGCAGCGCACCTTGTCGGTTTTGCGCAGTTCGCGATGGTTCTGTTGATAGCTGCCGTGGAATTTCAGCAGCTGAACCGCATCCTCACTGAAACGGATGTCTTCGTTCAGCAGTTCCGACTGCAGCGGCTCGCGCAGGTGACCGCTGTAAAGCTTCCTTTTCTCAGCTTTTGACAGTGCTGTGTCGATCGACTCTGTGCGCGCTGCAGGCCCATCCAGCCCAGAAGGCACCACGGCCTCCTGGGCATTGGATGTGGCTGTCAGTCCGTCGCTCACACGTGCATCGTTGTTGCATTTGAAACTAGCGAAGCGGCGTCTCATAAAGTCGCCACCTGCATTGGCACGTGGAGTGGCAAACACGTTTCTGCTCGAGATCGGCACTGAGGAACTACCGGCCGATTTCGTGCGCTCAGCGCTTCAGCAGCTGGAGCGGCGTGTCCGCACTGATCTGAAGGAGCTGCGGCTTGACCATGGACAGCTCTCCGTAACGGGCACACCCCGTCGTTTGCTAGTTCAGATCAGCGATCTCATCGATTCACAACCTGATCTTGAGGAGGATCGCAAGGGCCCTCCTGTGTCCCAGGCGCTGGTTGACGGCCAGCCAGGACCGGCTGCCATCGGTTTTGCCAAGCGTTGTGGTGTGGACCCTTCGCAGCTCGAAAGTCGAGAGACGCCCAAGGGTCCCTGTCTATTCGCGAGCGTTTGCACACCTGGTCAAGAGAGCTCCGTTCTGTTGCAGGACTTCATCCCCCAGTGGATCGACTGCCTTCAGGGTCGTCGGTTCATGCGCTGGGGAAGTGGAGAGCAGCGGTTCAGTCGACCCGTGCGTTGGCTGGTCGCTCTGCTGGGTGAGACCTTGATCCCAGTGACGCTCAATGCCTCTGATCCCCTCGTGCGAAGTGGTCGTCAAAGTCGAGGTCATCGTCTCCACGAACCACTCGCTGAGCTGAAGTCAGCGGATGAACTCCCCGCGCGTCTGGCTGAAGCCGGTGTGATGGTGGATCGCGATCAGCGTGCCGAAACCATCCGCAGTTCCATTGCTACTGAGGCAGCGTCGTGCGGCGGTGAGGCGGATTGTCCTGAGAGTCTGTTTCAGGAGCTGGTGGATCTGGTGGAAGCCCCGGTGGTCCTGAAGGGTGAAATTGCCGATCAGTATCTGGATCTACCCCCAGAAGTGATTGTCACGGTGATGCAGTCGCATCAGCGCTACGTCCCGCTCAGACAGCCGAACGCGACTGCCGATCCATTGCAGCTTGAGGCTCGCAATGTGTTGCGGTCTGATTTTCTGCTTGTTGGCAATGGACTGCCGGATGCCTCCGACACGATTGTCAGTGGAAATCAGCGGGTTCTGAGCGCTCGACTTGCGGATGCGGAGTTTTTCCTCAACGTTGACCGCCGTCAGCCCAGCGAGCAGCGTCGTCAGGAGCTCGATCGCGTCACCTTCGCCGAAGGTCTCGGCAGCCTGCTGGATCGCACCGAGCGGATCAGCTGGGTGATGGACCAGCTGGTTCAGGCCCTTGCAACCAGCGACTCACTGGCAGGCCATGGACGCCGTGCGGCCCATCTCTGCAAGAACGATCTTGTCTGCCAGATGGTGGGTGAATTCCCCGAACTTCAAGGCCTGATGGGCGGCAAATATCTGCTTGAAGAGGGTGAACACCGCGAAGTTGCCTTGGCTGTGGCTGAGCACTATCAACCCGCCGGATCCGGCGACGCACCTCCCTCCAGCGATGCCGGTGCCCTGTTGGCGCTGGCGGAACGCCTGGAGCTTCTGCTCAGCATTTTCGCCAAAGGTCAGCGGCCGACGGGTTCGTCCGATCCTTATGCGCTTCGCCGTGCTGGCAACGGGATCGTTCAGATCCTCTGGGATCGTGGTTGGCGCCTGCCGCTGCAGACTCTCTTGAGCACAGCGGCACAGCACTGGGCAGGGCTGTTCCCAGCGTTTCAGTTCGATGCGGCTTCTCTTGCCAATGATCTGGGACAGCTGTTGCGCCAACGCATGGTGTCTCAGTTCGAGGAGGATGGTTTTCCCCCCGACCTTGTGCAGGCCGTGAGCGGAGATGCCGTCAGCAGCGCACGCCTGCTTCAGGATCCGGTCGATGCGCGTGAACGGTTGTTGTTGCTCCAGGATTTGCGGGCTGATGGCCGGCTACAAGCGGTTCAGGCTGTGGTTCAACGGGCATCCAAGCTGGCTGAGAAAGGAGATCTCGACACCTCTCAACTGGTTCCGGCTCAAGTGATCGAAGCCTCGTTGTTCGGCTCCCCCAGTGAGTCCGATCTACTGAAGCAGTTGGAGAGCCTCAGTCCGCTGGCTGAAGCCTGTGATTACAAAGGTCTGGCATCAGAGCTCCAGGGTGCTGCCCGAGCTCTCGAAGCCTTCTTCGACGGCGAAAACAGTGTGATGGTGATGGCTGAGGACGAAGCTGTACGACGCAATCGTCTGAACCTGCTGGGTGTACTGCGCAATCAGGCTTCCGTTTTGGCATGTTTCGACAACATCCAGTCGTGAATAACGGCTTGAGCCCGTCAACAGCCGAGCTCAGCCTTGATGGGCTCAGCTGCTGGTGACTTTTGAACGCTCCTCGCTATTTGAAGCTGGGTCTTCGCTGGCCTTCGATTTGATCGCCTGGGACGCTTCCTCAGCAAGGAAGTCTCCGTCTGAGCGACCTACAGCTGAGGGAACAGACCCGTAGTTGGACGGTGCAAGGGCCTGACCACGCAACAGGCTTGCCACAGTGCGCAGGGTGAGTTTGACCTGCTGCCAGGGATTCATCATCACAACTCGCTTGTACAAGTAGCTGTCGAAGGTGAGTTTCTGAACATCGCGGTCATCGCACATTTCCACGAAGGCTTCGCGAGCGGCGTCGTTCCGGTAGAAAATCTTCTGAAGAATGTCGAGCACCGCATAAGTGGCGCCGTACTTTCTGTCCCAGCGCTTCAGGTAGGTGGACTTGATCTGCTTCTCCGTGGGGATGCAGCTGCCATTGGCTGAAATCTCCACGATGGCTTCGGCACACATCCGCCCACTTTTGGCAGCGAAGTAAATCCCTTCGCCGGAGCTCTTGGTGACATAACCAGCGGCGTCGCCCACGAGGGCCATCCGACCCACGACGCGTCTTGGACGAGGGTGTTCGGGGATGGGATGGGCTTCCACCTTGATCACCTCACCTTTGAACAGACGCTTGCGCGCCCGTTCACGAATCCCTTTCTGCAGACCTTTGATCAGCGACTGGTTCTGCTGCATGGTTCCTGTTCCCACAGCCACGTGGTCGAACTTGGGGAATACCCAGGCATAGAAGTCAGGGGAGACATCGGTGCCGACGTACATCTCGGCGAGATCCTCGTAGTAGGTCATCTCCTCAGCAGGCAGCTTGATGCGTTCCTGGAATGCGATGGCCACGTTGTAATCACCGGCATCCATGGCCTTGGCAACGCGGGAATTGGCGCCGTCGGCGCCAATGATCAGATCCACCTCGAGAGTCTTCATCTCACCGGTGGGGCCACCGTTGCTGTAGTCGGCGTAATGCAGGGTGTAGGGCCCTTGGCGATTGGTTCCGGTATCAATCTTCTGAACCAGCGCATTCACGAGGGTCGCCCCGAGCTCGGCGGAACGGTTGCGCAGGAAGGAGTCAAAAACTTCGCGACGACACATGCCGATGTACGCATCGTTGTCGTAACCCAGCGGATCCAGCCGGATGTCCACCTCCTTGTTGGAGGGGGAAATCATCTTCATGTTGCGGACTTTTCGATCGAGGATCGATTCGGGAAGTTCGAATTCCTCAACCATGCAGAGAGGGATCGCTCCTCCGCAGGGTTTTGCATTGTCGAGTTTGCGCTCGAAAATCCAGGTACTGATACCAGCTTTTGCAAGCACTTCGGCCGCGCAGGATCCACTCGGACCTCCGCCGATGACAGCAACTCTCAGCACCTCAGCACACTCCGCTGGACTCTAAATTGAAGCTACACCTCAATCCGTTGTTTCGCCGCCGGGACTGGCGCACCCCCTTACGATCGAAACATCATTGAAGTGCTCTTTTGTCTCGGGCTGTCGCCACCCGCAGCAGGAAGCGTGACAGCAGCCGCGATGACATCCCCATCGCACGCCGCAGACGTTCCTCTCAACCGAAGCGGGGGAGTGGTTTAGGTCTTCTTCTCACCTGTGGGGTTGTTTTCTCACTGTCGCTGTCCACAGTGATGTTTCTGCCGGAACTGCTGCCCTTCGGTTCCAAAACCCAAGTGGTGGAGGGCATTGATGAACAACCAGGACGTGATGGTCGCCTGTTGGGGCATTTCCCCTACGCGGAAGCTGTCGTGGATCAACTGGTGCCAGTGGAGGCGGGCATTGAATTGCATCGAGACGCCGCTATCTCTCTTGATGCCATGCGTCGTGCGGCTGCAGCTGACGGTGTTGATCTGAGATTGCTGAGCGGTTATCGCTCCCAGGAGCTCCAAAAAAGTATTTTCTTCGACGTCAAATCAGAGCGAAATCAAACGGCCGCAGAGCGGGCCAAGGTCTCCGCGCCACCCGGTTATTCCGAACACAGCACTGGCTATGCCGTCGACCTCGGTGATGGGGCCGATCCAGCAACGAATCTTTCCGCCTCCTTTGAACAGACCGACGCCTTCAGTTGGCTTCAGGATCATGCAGCCAGCTATCACTTCACGCTTTCATTCCCTGCAGTGAATTCGCAGGGTGTCAGCTACGAGCCTTGGCACTGGCGATTTGAAGGTTCAGCGGATGCATTGCGAAGGTTTGAGCCCGCACGTCGCCTGGCCAATGGAGGTTGATGGTTGAAACTCGATCTGATTGGCAGTCGTTCTGCGCGACTGATCATTTGCGCTGCTCTCGGGCGTTGATCTGGAGCAACCTTCAGCCAGACCGTCCACATCGACCCGAAACGATCTCACGTTGAGATAAGGTGCGTCGACTGCGCCCCCCGGCGCCAAGAGACATTCCGCCACCTACAGACTCCTATGAGCGCCCAGCAAAAGGCGATTCGCAATATCGCGATCATCGCCCACGTTGACCATGGAAAGACGACCCTGGTCGACTCACTGCTGGCCCAGTCAGGCATTTTCCGTGACAACGAAGCAGTCCCTACTTGCGTCATGGATTCCAACGATCTGGAGCGTGAGCGCGGAATCACCATTCTTTCCAAGAACACGGCTGTCACTTACAACGACACCCGCATCAATATTGTTGACACCCCTGGACACGCTGATTTCGGCGGTGAGGTGGAGCGTGTGCTCGGCATGGTGGACGGTTGCCTGTTGATCGTTGATGCCAATGAAGGACCGATGCCTCAGACCCGTTTTGTGCTGAAAAAAGCGCTCGAGCAGGGTCTGCGTCCCATCGTTTTCGTTAACAAGATTGATCGTGCTCGGGTTGATCCTGAAACTGCTGTCGACAAGGTGCTGGATCTGTTCCTTGAGCTCGGAGCTGACGACGACCAGTGTGATTTCCCTTATTTATTTGGAAGCGGCCTGGGTGGATTCGCCAAGCCCGATATGAAAACAGAGAGCGACACCATGCGTCCGCTCTTCGATGCAATCCTCCGCCATGTTCCGCCTCCGGTTGGCGATTCCACCAAGCCTCTGCAGCTTCAGATCACCACACTTGATTACTCCGATTTTCTCGGTCGGATCATCATTGGCCGGGTGCACAACGGCGTCATCAAGCAGGGTCAGAATGCAGTTCTGATTAAAGATGATGGCAACCTCAAGAAAGGCCGGATCAGCAAACTGCTGGGCTTTGAGGGTCTGCAGCGCGTGGACATCGCTGAAGCCAGTGCTGGCGATCTGGTGGCTGTTGCCGGTTTCGATGAAGTCAATATCGGCGAGACGATCGCCTGTCCGGATGAACCCAAGGCACTTCCACTCATCAAGGTGGATGAGCCAACCCTGCAGATGACCTTTGTGGTCAACGACTCACCATTTGCAGGCAAAGAAGGCAAGTTTGTGACCAGCCGTCAGCTGCGCGACCGTCTTCAGCGTGAGCTGCTTACCAACGTTGCTCTGCGCGTTGAAGACACGGACTCACCTGATCGTTTTGCAGTGAGTGGTCGAGGTGAATTGCACCTCGGCATCCTCATTGAAACCATGCGACGGGAGGGTTATGAATTTCAGGTGTCCCAGCCACAGGTGATTTTCAGGACCATCGACGGCACACCCTGCGAGCCCGTTGAGACCCTTGTCATGGACGTCCCCGAAGCCGCTGTTGGCAGCTGCATCGAAAAGCTGGGATCACGCAAGGCTGAGATGCAGAACATGGAAACCAGTGCTGATGGCCGCACACAGTTGGAATTTGTCGTTCCTTCCCGTGGCCTGATTGGTTTCCGTGGTGAATTCATCCGCGCCACCCGTGGTGAAGGGATCATGAGCCATTCCTTCTTCGAATACCGTCCGATGACGGGTGATTTCGACACCCGCCGCAACGGTGTATTGATCGCATTTGAAGAGGGAACGGCCACCTTCTATGCCCTCAAGAACGCCGAAGACCGCGGTCAGTACTTCATTGCCCCAGGAACCAAGGTCTACAAGGGCATGATCATCGGTGAGAACAATCGTCCTCAGGATCTCGAGATCAATGTCTGCAAGTCGAAGCAGCTCACCAACATGCGTTCCGCGGGTGCTGAAGAACTCGACACCCTTCAGTCGCCTGTGCAGATGACGCTGGAGCGGGCACTCGAATACATCGGCCCCGGCGAAATGCTTGAGGTCACTCCGGAATCGATTCGTCTGCGCAAACTTCCTGCCAAGAGGATGGCCAAGCGTTGAGTCCGGCTGACGATCCCCGTTTCCCGCAGGCTCTGGAACTATTCAATTCCGGAGCCTGGTACGAGGCCCACGATGCCTTTGAGGAGATCTGGCATGAACAGATCAATCCCGACCGCAAGTTGATTCAGGCGATCGTTCAGATCGCTGTCGCCCATGTTCACCTCGAACGGGGAAACACACGCGGTGCAACCATCCTTCTCGGTGAAGGCATCGGACGTCTCAGGCCCTCATTGCCTAGCGCGCTGGGACTTGACCTTGACGCGTTGCATACGGCTGTCGCTGACCGACTGAAGGCCCTTCAGCGCGGCGAAGACCCGGAGGTCCTACCGCCACCCCGACTGCTTGCGGCCGAGTGATTCGTGGGACCATAATTCATTCCTTTTTCAGCTCCTGAACCGATCGTGTTCCCACCGTTTCAGCGATCGATGACTGTGCTCCGCGCTTCCATGATCTGGTGCGGGGGTCTGCTACTGGCCTTGACCGGACCTTCTCTCGCGCAAGAGGTTGTTGCCCCTCTTGAGGGTCCCTCATCTGACGTCGACTTGATCACGATCGAATCCGACAGTCAGACAGCCGACAACGTCACGGGAGTGGTCACTGCTATCGGCAATGTCCGCATCGTTTACCCTTCCCGAGGAATGGTGGCGACCTCACGTCAGGCTCAGTACTTCAGTCGCGAGGGACGCTTGGTGTTGAGTGGTGATGTCGACGTGGTGCAGGAAGATGGCAGCACACTCAGGGCTGAACGTGTGACCTACAACCTTGAGGATGAGCGGGCTGTCGCAGTGCCATCGAGTGGCGGACAGGTGCGCTCAACCATGATCCTGCGCCCGGACCAGCCAGCGCAGACCCAGTTGACGCAATGAGTCTCAGCCTCAATCGGGTCTCTCTCGCCCTAGGAGGTCGACCTCTGGTCAAAGACCTCACGCTGACGCTGGAACCGGGTGAAGTGATCGGTCTTCTGGGGCCAAATGGTGCCGGTAAAACCACAAGCTTCAATCTCGTCATCGGCCTGCTTAAGCCCGATCAAGGCGAGATTTTGATGGATGGACATCCTATTGCCAGTCTTTCCATGCCTCAGAGGGCACGGCTCGGGATCGGTTACCTGCCTCAAGAACCCAGTGTTTTTAGGCAATTAACTGTCCGGGAGAATCTGGAGCTCGTTCTTGCCCAGACCGGTCTTGCGAAGCCACAGGCCCGCGAGCGCCTGCATCAGCTGATTGATGATTTTCATCTGCAACCCTTTCTAAATCGCATGGGTTTCCAGCTTTCTGGCGGCGAACGTCGCCGTTGCGAAGTGGCCCGTGCTCTGGCGGTCGGGCTTGAAGGACCGCGTTATCTGCTCCTTGATGAGCCTTTCGCTGGGGTGGATCCACTGGCTGTGGCTGACCTGCAGCAACTGATTCAGGCGTTGCGTCAACGCGGGATGGGGATTCTGATCACCGATCACAACGTGAGGGAAACTCTGGCGATCACAGATCGGGCTTACATCCTCACGGATGGCAGCGTTCTTGCCTCAGGGCTTTCCGACCAGGTGGCATCTGACCCATTGGTTCGCCGTCACTACCTCGGCGAGGGATTCCAGCTGTGATGCAATCAATTAATCAGAGGGTCCGCACTCTTCTTCGGCGCATTCCGCTTCTCGATCGTTGGCTCATCGTCGAGCTGATCAGCCCACTGTTGTTTGCAGTCGCCGCCTTCACGGTTGTGTCGCTGTCGGTTGGGGTGATGTTTGAACTTGTGAGAAAAATCGTTGAATCTGGTCTTCCCGTTCTGATTGCTGTCCAGGTGCTGTTGCAGCGTCTGCCCAGTTTTCTGGTGATTTCCTTCCCGATGGCCACCCTGATGGCCACCCTTCTTGCCTATAGCCGTTTATCTGCAAACAGCGAACTCACTGCTCTACGCAGCGTGGGCGTCACGGCCACCCGAATGATCCTGCCAGCGCTTGCTTTGGCTCTTGTTATGTCGAGTCTGACATTTGTTTTCAATGACGTAGTGGTGCCCCGAAGCAATCGTTCTGCTGAGATCACTTTGCGCAGAGCACTCGGGAAGTCGATCGCCACTGAGAAAGGCGACAACATTGTTTATTCACGGTTCGGATCTATCCAGCAACCTGACGGTTCCACCGGGAAGGGGTTGGTTCAGCTGTTCTATGCCAGCAAATTTCGTGACGGCACCATGACAGGCGTAACAGTGCTCGATTTTTCCCGGAGGGGGTTCACACAAATGTTGGTAGCCGAAAGCGCTAATTGGAACGAGAGAGAAGCCAAATGGGAGTTTTTAAACGGGCAGATCCTGACTCTCACCCCCTCTGGCAGCACCACTTCGGCAGATTTTGTCAGGTACCTCTATCCGCTTAGTGCTGCTCCAATTCGTATTGCCAAGCTTCCTAAGGATGCCAACAACATGACGGTGGCTGAAGCGCTGCAGGCCGAACAACTTCTTCTGAATGCTGGTGATACTAAAGAGGCTCGTCGACTTCAGGTCAGGATTCAGGAGAAATTCACTCTGCCGATGGCATGTCTTGTCTTTGGTTTGATTGGTGCGAGTCTTGGTGCTAAACCCAACAGCCGAACCAGTCGCAGCCAGGGTTTCGGCATCAGCGTCGTGCTGATCTTGGTTTACTACGTGCTGAGTTTCAGTTTCAGTTCCCTTGGTGTCAAAGGCACGCTTCCGCCGCTGCTTGCGGCTTGGAGTCCTGTGTTGATCTCCCTAGCTGGTGGCGGATTCTTACTAAGGCAGGCCAGTCGATGAGTCAGACCGTCAGAATAAATATCAGTACGCCCTCTGCTTGAGGTGGTTGATGGGGTTTTCCGGTCTGGAAGCGATCGTTTCGGAACCTGTTCTGCTTCTGGGTCTGATGGCCTTTGGCTTTTTGTTGATTGCGTTGCCCTGGAGTTTTTGGGCACTCTCCAAGGGTCGGAGCTCCAGCGGTGTGCGCTCACTGATCGCCCTTTCCAACTTCTTGCTCACCTCTCAGCTTGTGCTGCGCTGGTGGCAATCCGGACACTTCCCGATCAGTAACCTCTACGAATCGCTCTGTTTTCTGGCCTGGGCCTGCACACTCACCCAGCTTCTGGTTGAACGCAACTGGTCGTCGCCTCTGGTGGCAGCTGCCGCCACACCGATGGGTCTTGGCTGCATTGCCTTTGCCAGCTTTGCGCTGCCCGACCAGCTGCAGCAAGCATCACCACTCGTGCCGGCCCTGCGGAGTAGCTGGTTGGTGATGCATGTGAGTGTGATCATGGTCAGCTATGCGGCTCTGATGGTGGGGTCACTGCTGTCGGTTGCCGTGCTGCTGACGGACCGTGGTGAAGAGCTGGAACTGCGGAGTAGCTCCATCGGAACAGGTGCTTATCGACGACCGAAAGTTCCCTCCGTAGAAGGTGGTGTTGCGGTATGGAACCCGCCGGAAGTTCAGCTTTCATCCATTCACTTCAGTCGCACCGAGCAGCTCGACAGTTTGAGCTATCGCACGATCACCGTGGGATTTCTGTTGCTCACCGTCGGCATCATTAGTGGGGCCGTTTGGGCGAATGAGGCCTGGGGAAGTTGGTGGAGTTGGGATCCCAAAGAAACTTGGGCGTTGATTTGCTGGCTGGTCTACGCCGCCTATCTCCACACACGTCTGAGCCGTGGCTGGCAAGGTCGGCGTCCGGCGCTTGTCGCCGCTTCCGGTTTGGTGGTGATTGTTGTGTGTTATATCGGAGTCAATCTTCTTGGCATCGGATTGCACAGCTATGGTTGGTTTTTTGAGTAAGCACCAATCAAAAAGGTTCTGCTGATTTCATGTCGTGTTGATCAGTTGATTGATGTCCCCTAAGAAGCCACCTGAATCAAAGTAAGGAGTTGATCGGTTTACGCTTTCCGTTCGGTTTAAGTTGCGATCAGATTCTTCCGCGTTTTGTCTGCTAATCAAGCATTCTCAGGCCAACAGAGTATGAAGGAGATAAAATTCTCTAAGGCTATTTTTTAGCAGCTCAGGAATTGGAGTCTTCAAGCCTTATGCTTATGGCAAACGATGGCAGGTTTTTCAGGTAGTGCTATTAATGGTAAAAGTCAATCACTCATGAAGCGCAACTCCTCACTTGCTCTCTCAGGTGTCACAGCAGCATGTGTCATTGGAGCGCCTGTAATGAGTTCTGAATTTATGATCAATCAAATGGTTGATGCTTATTGCTCAATCATGAAAGGAGAAAATGTAGGCGTTATGAACTCATATGATCGAGGTATGAATGAAGGAATGGCTATAGGATTGGTTATGGATCAATACCCAGAAAAGATTGACCAACTTGCCTCAATGAGCGAGCAACAAATCAATTGCAAATTCTACCCTGGGGTTGATCAAAGATGTCCTCATTATTCATTTGGTGTCAAGTAGCAAAAAGTTTGAAATAATCTATGTTTCTGACAGAAATGATTCTCCCCACTCTGTTTGCTGCTCTGGTGATCTCTGGCAATTCTGCGATTGCTGAAGAGCTGATTTATCTCCATTGCAAAGGCGATCTCACCTCAAAAGTTGCCAATACAAATATTTCTGAAACCATTCAGCAAAACAAAGGTAAGCAAAGCAAGACATTCATCATTGATCCTCAGAGAAGAATGGTGATGTTCAAGGGCGGGCAATGGTTGAATGCTGAGATGATTGACGGTGTACTGTCTAGTACAGGCAGGTCTGGACAAGGTTTCAGTACAAGTGAAGTAACATTCCGAATAAGTCTTGATCCTATAAGTGAGTACACCTATGAGCAGAGGATTCAACAAAGGAATATTACTATGGAAATCAATGCAATAGGCACCTGTCAAGAAGTTGATCCCTCGTCATTGTGATGGAGGATCAACAGCGAATCATCGTGCTTTTTTCTGTTCGATGCCCGTATAGATCTAACGCCTTTGCAAACGACATCATTGGTTGTTAATTAAATTTCTCATAATAGAACTAATGATTAATTGAAATGCTGGTTATCTCTTTGAATGTATGAGAAGCTACGCCTTGCTCCGCTAATCATATTCTGCTTCAGCCAAGTCGGTAAACCATTCTCTGAGTTGCATTGGTGTCTTGATTCCTATCCGTGTAAGACCCTTCACGAGTTGCTTTCAGTCTCTTGGACTCAAATAAAATTCTGTCTCGATCTGAATCAGCTCATCGTAGAGACCCCTCTGCTCATCGGATAGATCTTTGTACCAATGCCAGTCGATGAGCACTGCTCCACTTCGTGTTGATCTCAGTATCAGTTCTGCGGCTGAAGCTGTCTTCCCCCATTCGTACCAAAAATAGACCAATGACACTGAATGATTGGCTCTAACGGGCTATTGAACTGATGACTGTTGATCATGCACAAATCGGTCTACGAAATTGACTGTATGACTTGGTATGTGTTTGGAGAACCTTGCATGTAGGCTTATTCGATTCTGAGGGAGTTCGGTTCAGTCTGACCTGTTCTTGCTAAAATCATGAACATGATAAATATCAACGAATTGACCTGCTCTATCTTTTCCCTCTAAATACACTTCTTTCCAACGGCCAAATGACCCTAGTTCAATAGTTAGGTTAAACTGTTGCAATGCTTCTGCATAGGTTTCAAAGCAATCGACTTCAATTAAGAGATTACCGTCATTTAGGTGCACAACGTAACAGGCTGCTTTCAATCTTGAATTTGCCATGGTTGCCTGGAAATTGAGGTCTTGGAACCCCAAAATGATATTTTGATTCTACAAGTTTACATGTCTTATGTCGTTTCTATTTTCCATGAATGCCTGGTGAACTGCTGGTATTAAGATTCAGCTTGGTTTCATATCGTGATCCAGTCCTTTCGAGATCTGTCGAATTGAAAACCGTTTATTAGCTGGTTGTTCATGTCACGCACTCCTCCCCTCCCACCCGCCTTAACAAATCCGTTCTGTCAGGCGTGCATGACATGTGTTGGATACCATCGTCACGCCTAGTGCTCTAAACTCAATAGCCCATTTGAGATGCTAGATTTTTGAATTCCTATAAAATGAATGTTAATTCGTGTTTTTGATTCGTACAAGATCAAGATGATTTCTCATGATGTCTGACAGTAACAAGCTACAATCCGCTGAATATGAGTTTTCTGGCGAAAATTTTTGCTTGATGCGTGAGACGGTTCAAGATGAGGCTTATGTTTTGTATATGGAGGACAATGGGAAATGGGCTGAGATGAATTGGCAAGGCTACTTCGAAGACGGTGATATTGATACGTTGAAAATGATTGTAGAGATTACGAATAACATTATTGCTCTTGATGATTGGCTCCCAGATTCACAGATGCCATCAAAGCCGTTTGCTTATTACGAGGAAGGTCATATCTATTCTTTCTGGAACCAGAAAATTGAAAAAACGGTGGAAGTCGAAGCATCATGCTTGGATGAAGCTTCTAATATTATGTTTGGTGATGGTGAGTATGATCCGAATAATTGGAAGTTAGTTTTGATTGATCAGGAGCCGATCACGCAAGCTTGATGGCTAATGACTCTTATTCTTGAGATTAATACACTGAGATTTCATATCAAGATGCTGAGCTCAGCCTGTTGACTAAACTGGTTTTAGCTAGTCATTTCAGCCAATGTCTTTACGAACCATTATAGCTTCGTTGATGGTTTGTCTTTTAACGTTTGTCCCTCCAGGACTGGCTTCCAATTTTGATTCTTATCTCAAGGATGGTGCTGAAAAATTACAATCCGGCGATTTTCATGGAGCTTTGATTGAATTCAATAGGGCCATTGAGGTTGATCCAGTGAATGCAGCTGCGTACCAATATCGTGGTGTTGCTAAAGCTAGATATGGTGATTTTGAGGGTTCAATTATTGATTACAGCAGGTCAATAGAGCTTGACTCAACAAGTAGCGAAACGTATGGCAGTCGAGGTATTGCGAGGGCACGATCTGGTGATCTATCTGGTGCCGTTCTTGATTTCGATGTTGCGATTCAAATGAGTCCTAACGATGGCGCGGCTCACTTCAATCATGGAATGGCAATGGAAATATCAAATGATCTTGAACGAGCATGTTCGGATTGGGCCCAAGCTGAACGGCTTGGTGATTCTCGATCTATTGTTTTTATCAGAAAGTACTGCAGAAACTAGAAGTTATGATATTAACTTAAATATGTTTGTAGTATACTTGATTCGCTAAAAGAGTTTGAACAATACTGATAAAGGAATAAATTAAACTTTTTGATGCCTATGTTGAACGCTGAAAAATAATTTTTTATCGTCCTTGAGAGTTCATCAGTTAGTTTTGAATAAATCAGAAGCCATATCCCGGAAACCCGACAAATTTTCTCCTGGAGTCCTCTTGTTAGGCCGAATTGAATTTCCAGGGCGAAAGGCATTCGGAGCAAAGTTCACTAGAACGCGCTCAGGCTGATCCGCTTCTGCTGCTGCAAGTTGAGCAGCGATCGCTTCGGCTGTCGTTAACGATGGCTTTTTCTCGTTGGACGTATCAACTAGGTTTGAGTCAGTTGCATTTTGCCCAAAATCAGTTGTTTCGCTATTTTGACCGCTCTGAACTTCCGAAATTTCGTCCGAAGAGGCAATTGTGGTGACTTCTGTTCTTTGATCTTCGACAATTTCACTGATCTCTGCTGATGCTGATGGTTGCAGGGGACGTAGCAGAACAATTCCGATAGCAAGCACTAACAATGACAAGATCGTTGCAGGGAGTCCCAGAGTGCGACCCTGAAAATTCCAGAGAATCGATGAACCAGTAAGCCCAAGGACGCCTGCGATCGCCAGCAAGGGGCCGAGGAATTTTACTAGAAGATTTTTCATGGTGTGATTATGGCGAATTCAACCCAGTTGATGTGAGTTGGAAAGGTGTGGGAGATCAACAAGCTTGATCCTGATCCAGACGGTGCCTGATGCCTGTGCAAATTTTTCCTTGTGTTTGATCTTGAAGTCAATGATGTATCAAAGTCATCATCCAGGTTGGCTTTGTGACACCCGCGCTGCTTTCGATTCTGTGATGTTCTTTGATTGTTTAATTGCTCAGGGATTGCAAAGAATTGATTGCGGGCATTCATTCGCTTTCGTTTGGCTTGCTCTGATTTGTTCTCTAAATGTTATTAGGAAGTCCAGAAATTGATTCTGATCATGTTGCTGTATTGGCTCAAATTTTCTTAGTATCCGCGTTGTTCTTGTTCACGCATCTGGAGCCGTATTTTTTGGTATTGAAGGAATGCTCTCTCTTTGCTGAGATGTGGAAATAGTGCTGATGCTTCTTGTTGATTGATGGGATCCAGTAACCAATCATCATGTTGTTCTGGTGCTACTTCCTCGGCTGATCGCTCCCATTGTTGATTGATCGGCAGCCATCCAAACCAGCGGCGGCGCCATTGGCTAAATGTTTCAAGAGGATGCATAGATGTTTTCTATGGAGTCGATGTTTTCCGTTTCGATTACGCTTGAAAACTCACGCGTTGATAACAGAACCACAGCCATTGCTGAAAGAGAAGATTTCGGTGTGATCTCCAAAGAGTCTGAGGATGGTCGGAATCAAAGTTCTGTGGTGGCGGTACATCGCCCCGGGCTATGTCTCGTTCCATTTCCGCCAGAATTCTGTCGACGTTGTATTCGGGATGCCCAAGATGCATCAGTTGTCGTTGATCTGGTGTTTCAAAGATCGTGTAGCCGACCGACTCTCCATGTGCCAGTAGTCGCAGACGCCCCTGTCGTTGGGCTGCCTCCATCGCGGTATCTGGAAGCGTCGCGTAGCGACTTTGCGGACATAGAAATTGATCGTTTTGTGTTCCCATCAGCGAATGGCCTGGCACAAGGCTGCGCATCGGAAACACCCCAAAGAGTTTCTGCTGAAGTGGCACTTTGCGAACCCCAGCCAGATACGCCAGTGCAAATCCGGCCCAACACAAACCAAGAGTGCTGGCGCAGCTGATGCGTGCTTCATCAACCAGTTTTATGAATTCTCTCCAATAGGTCACCTCTTCAAAATCGAGATGTTCAACAGGTGCGCCGGTGATGATTAATCCATCAAGAGGTCCCTTGGCATTGGCCTCGTCCCAGCTTTTGTATAGGCCGTCAAGGTGAGATTGGTCCCAGCTCTTGTACGCATGGGTCTGCAAACGAATCCAGATTGGTTCGATCTGCAGCACTGAAAGTCCCAGTGGATGCAGCAGGTTGAATTCGTACTGTTTCCCCAAGGGCATGATGTTCAGAATTCCGATCCTCAAGGGCCGGATGTCCTGACGTTCAGCCTGCTCTGGTTTGATCCAGGAAATGCGATTGCGTTCAACGGCGGTGATCTTGTGATAGTTAGCTGGGAGGATCAGAGCCATGTCACAACATCTCCGATCAGGCGCCCGATGCCAGGGCCTGATCGAAGTCAGCCTTGATGTCATCAATATGTTCAAGACCCACCGACACCCTCACCATTGTTGGCGTCACGCCGGCGGAAGCTTGCTCACTTTCGCTTAGCTGCTGGTGTGTGGTGGATGCCGGATGGATCACCAATGTCTTGGCATCCCCCACGTTGGCCAGATGGCTTGCCAGTTTCAGGCTGTTGATGAATCGCACTGCATCGTCATAACCGCCGTTGAGCGAGAACATCAACATGCAGCCCATTCCTCGGCCTGTCAGATATTTCTTGGCTGCTGAATGGTATGGATCGCCGCTCAGGCCGGGGTAACTAACGCTTGTGACCTTCGGGTGTTGTTGGAGCCATTGCGCCAGCTCCATGGTGTTTTGCGAATGGCGTTCGACACGCAGGCTCAGCGTTTCAAGGCCTTGCAGCAGTAAAAAGCTGTTGAAAGGACTCACTGCCGGGCCCCAGTCGCGCAGTCCTTCGACTCGGGCTCTCAGGGCAAAAGCAATGTTTCGATTGTCTGGAAGTCCCAGCATCTTGCAGATGTCACTGCCGAAGCCAAACGCATCCCAGTGCACAAGACCGTGATACGCAGCGCTGGGCTGGCTCATCAGCGGGAATTTGCCATTGCCCCAATTGAAGGTGCCGGCATCCACAATCACTCCGCCGAGACTGGTGCCATGGCCACCAATCCATTTGGTAGCGCTTTCCACCACCACATCAGCACCATGCTCGATCGGGCGAAGCAAAGCACCGCAGGCCCCGAGGGTGTTGTCCACGATCAGGGGAATGCCTCGTTCTTTGGCGAGAGCTGATAGCCCTTCAAAATCAGGGATGTTGAAGCGGGGGTTGCCCATCGCTTCCACATAGATCGCTTTGGTGTTGTCGTCGATCTGCGCGGCAAAGCTGGCAACATCGTCTCCCTCGGCGAACTTGACGTTGATGCCTAGGCGGGGGAATTGAACCTTGAACTGGTTGTAAGTCCCGCCATAGAGGAATGACGTGGAGACGAAATTATCCCCAGCCTGCATGCAGTTGGTGATGGCCAGGAACTGGGCTGACTGTCCCGATGCGGTGGCAAGCGCTGCGACACCTCCTTCCAGAGCAGCCACCCGCTTTTCGAAGACATCCGTCGTCGGATTCATCAGTCGGGTATAGATGTTCCCAAATTCCTTCAGTCCAAACAGATTGGCGCCGTGTTCTGCGTCATTGAAGACGTAGGAACTGGTCTGATAAATCGGTACAGCTCTTGAATTGGTTGTGGGATCAGGGACCTGTCCCGCGTGCAGTTGCAGGGTCTCAAAGTGCTGATCCGTCACGGCGATCGCAAAGAAGTCAATCCATTTCTAGCGGTGCAGCGATCGAGCGACCTCAGCCGGCGTCTGGATCAGGTTTGTCGGTTTCTGCCAGTGAGGGAAGGGTCTGACGTAGCAGCGGAGTCAACTTGCTGCGCACTTCGCTGCGAAAGCTGTCGACCGTTCCGCCCAGCAACACCGGATAGGGCTGTTCTCCAGTGAGTTCGCGTAAATGACGCCATTTGCTGTTCTCCTTTTCTTTCAGTTCCGCCAGCGCGGCCTGAAAGTCATGGCTGCGTAATTGCATTTCCTCGCCGACCAGCGCAGATGCCTGTTCAGCCATCTGCTCCCGGAAGGCATCAAAGCTCTTAGCTTTGATCGTGTCCGGAAGACCAAGGACAGGCTGGTAATGGTCTAGAAGACGCAGCTCTTCCTCCAGAAGAATCGGCCACGCTCCCTGTGATCCTTCAGTGAGCTGCATCTGGGACTGTGCCGCACTCATGGCATCCAGGTGGAAACGCAGCCAGCGGTAGTAAGACTTGTCTTGCGTGTTCTTTTTGATAGTGGCTTTGCCGGTTGCAAGAACGGGCAGAGCTGCTTCGGCTTTGCGCAGAAAAAGACGATCTTCCCGTTCCAGGTTCATAGCCCCCCAGCGCTGCCGATACTCCCAGAGTTCGGCATAGCGACTGACATCGTCAGCAGACCAGCCGAGACCGGCCAGTTCGTCGGCGCGATGGGTGAGTTCTTTTGCCACGCAGCTTGTTGAGTCCTGATCTCCGAAGCGTAGATGCCAGACGATGAAAGGCCAGGGGGGATGGCCACTGCTGCAGCATCTTCAACCCATGTCTGCGTCTTGCTTCAGGGCTGGAGCTCTTCCTTCAGCGCTGCACTGTGGCGGTTTTGTCGCAGATAGTCGATCACCCCAATCGGTTGTTGTTGCTCATAACCCTCATGCAGCCAAAGGTCACCGGCTGAGGAGGCGTAATGGATCTGCCATTGGTGAAGACTCCGATAGGTCAGTGGCTCTTCCTTGAGCAGTGCTGCGTAAAGGAGTACTGCTCGGCCGTAGTGGTCGCTGTTGTTGTAACCCCAAAGGCCGCTGCGGATGTCCTTCAACCCACCGCGTCTCACGAGATAGCGAGCTGCTGCATGAATGGCATCCCATGGGTCATGGATATTGCCACCATTGCCGATGCCTGGTTCTGCCCAGGTGGTTGGTAAAAACTGCATCGGACCCTGGGCATTGGCAACGGAAACGCCATCGATCCTTCCCATTCCGGTTTCCACCAGATTCACTGCAGCCAGAACTGTCCAGTCGATCCCTGTGGCCGCAGATGCACTGCGGTAGGCCTTGAGTAATTGATCGGCAGACGCAGGTGACTGGATTCTCCAGGTCGGCACCGTGGACGATGCAGGTCCACGGTGCATTGCTAGGAATTCTCTGCGGGCAGCGATGTGCTGGTCAAAGACCCAGCTCCAGCGTGGATCAATACGGGAGCGGACGTTCTCACTCAGCTGCGGGCGCTTGGAGAGAACTCTGTAAATCACCTGTTGCTGGTGGGCCAGAGCGGCGAGGTCTTGTTGAGCCAGCTGCGGGGTGATTAAAGCAGCCTCGATATCGGTAATCAGCGCGGCGATGTCACTTGGTTCTTTCGGCACCAAGGGATAGTTCCGACCATTCGGAGCAACGGACAGGCCTGTCTGCTTTGGCAGGTTCGGGATTGTTGCGCTGCTTGGCGTTGCATCGATAGCCGTCTCGATGGTTTCAACCGTCTTGCAGGCCACGGTGATCGGACTGAGCAGAACAGCAATGCTCATCAGACAACGCACCCAGACCCTGGTGTCAGGCAGATGACTGTTCACCAACGCAGAAAACCCCTCCGGTCATGGAAGTCTGGCTTGTCTGCTGGATGGGACAGAGCCCAATAACTAAGACATTTACTTCGGTCTTCCAGAACCATGCTCAGGGCAATTTCAGGAATCTCTGCGTGAGGCCACCAGGGCTGGAGTGGAATCTGAATGGTGCAGCGGCAACCAACACGTTCAATGCTGAAATGCACTTCAGGGGGTTCCGCCAGTGGCTCTGCCATGCCACCCGTGCGGTAACTGCTGAATTGATAAAGGTTCCAGTCTCCGTTCGGCGCAATATTCACCTCCCAGTACCCTTCGGCACCCGGACGAGCAAGAAAGGCTTCGAAACAGGTGTGCTTCCAGAGGTTGTCTTGCCTCTGTGACGTGTTCTCTTCCTTAGTGCTGTTGAACAAGAGGCCATCGACGCAGCTTTCGGCCAGCTTCGGGCCAAGGCTGAAGCTCAGTTCAAGAGCAGCGTCTTCGGTCCAGACAAACTCCGCGGTAGCGAAAACCGCCGGGCATTGAGCATGGTCGAATGGAATCAGTGGGCAGACCTGCCTCACCATCACTGGGTGTCGTCCCATCCCTTAGGTCCTCGTCCAAGCTGTGCCGGTTTGAGCTCGATGCCTTATTGCGTGCCTTGTCGTCACTGTTGAGTGGTGAAGTCCGGCCTGTTGAGATTCGCAGATTAGGAGCAGAGTCAGAATGGAACCAGGGGCAGCTGACAAAACATGAGCCTGAGAGAACACTTCGCTGATCTGTTGATTCGCGCTGCCTGCCGCATCGCCCCACCTGTAAGTTCCGACGAATTCGAAGACTTGCCACAGCTGTTGGAACCCTTGGAGGATGCTGACCCTCTCACGATTCCAGCTTCGGCGGATGCTGCTGATCTGCCTTCCGTGGAACCACTCTCGTTGGATCAACGTGTCATCAGCCGTTCGGTTAAAACCCTCAAGGCCGAAGCCATCAGCTCCCTGGCCACGCTTCATGCAGCCCATTTAGTGGGTGCCTCGGTCTGGGATGAGCGCCGAATTGCTGCTCGCGTGAATGCTGCCTCTGGGATCAAAGCTGCCAGTCCTGAAGTGCTTGCTGAAATCGAGGGGTTGGCCGTCACCTGGCAAAACGAGCTGTCTGCCATCACCAACGCGCTGCAGCAGGTTGCTGCTATCAGCTGTCCAGAAGCACCGATTTCTCAGGACCTTCGGCTTGAAGGGGAAGAGCAAGACCTTGCAGCAGATCTGATCGAATCCTGTTCCGTGGAACTCACGCGCCATCAATTGGAACTGGCCAACCCTCAGGATGAAGACTCTGAACAAGAGCCAAACGCTGAACAAGATCCAAACCAACAAGATTGATCGACAGACTCAACACTCAATCAAGGACTGAGATGGAACAGCTGTGCAGGTTCTTTGCAGTCTGAGGGCAGGGATTGGCAACAGCGACACCGCTTCACGCTGAGCTGAGTCATCCTGGTTTGACACCAAACAAGCAGCAGAAGATGTCAAAGGAAACTGGAAAGAATGGTCGCTCCCCTGGTTATAGGCAAGCCAGGGAGTGGTTGATTTCAGCAGCTCTAGAGACTGTGCTTGATCATTGTTCAGAGGAGGATCGTGCGCGGCTGAGGCTGAATGTATCCCCAGACCTTCAGAGCTGTGATGTTCTGATTCCTGATTTCAATGAAGAGGCCAATCAATATGCTGATCTTATTGTTCAGCAAGCAATCGCGACGATCTCTATCTTGATCTCCAAGGAATACAACATCACTATTTTAAAGTAGGAAGCCAGATCCTACTAACTTCTTGAGAGGGGCTTGATTTTTTGCAGGCTGATCCAATGCATTGTTGATCAGCGAAGATCTGAGTATTTTGGTTGTCAATATGGCTGAAAAATATGGCGCTGGCTTTGGCTGATCAGTAGGCAGGCGTTTTGCGCCACATGAGAGTGGGGTTGACTGTTTCCATCATGTTGATTCTTGATGGAATCCTCAGTAGCCCATTGCCTTGACCTGATTCGCAGGTGATTGGTGGTGAGCTTATTGCTTTTTGGCAGAACAAATCTTGTTTGTCGGGGGATGTCGCAAAGGAGCAGCTACAAGAGCTTTGGTTTTTTCCTTGTCGTTATATCCTTTGGTCAAGATGTTTGTTTCATTCTCTTCGGTACACTCCGCCTGCGTAGCTAAGGCTTAGCGTTCTTGCGATAAATCTTCGATCAGGTTGTTGAGATCTTTCCATTGATTCTCGATCGATCGTGTCAGAGCAAACTGAACCTCAGCACGGTCGAGATTGTGCTGAGGCCTTGATGTTCGGAAGTAGTGGTCTCCCGACAGATGATCTGTGAGAAATCGGATTCCCAGCTCAAGTGGAATCAGGCGAATGCAATCAGGTAGGTAGCGGAAATCCTCTGGCGTGAGGAATGATCGACCGATCGACAGATATCCCTCAAGGATCGCGCGGCAAAGGTTGAGATCAAAGCTGACCTTTCCTGCATCGAGAGTCTCCTCGCCCAATCTGTTGCAGCAGGAACGCAGACAGTCGCCGATGTCGTAATGAACCAGTCCAGGTTTCACCGTGTCAAGGTCGATCAGACCCACGGCCTGTCCGGAGGCGTTATCGATCATTACGTTATTGATCTTGGGATCTCCGTGGATCGGTCGTCGTTTCAGTTCACCTCGTGCGCAGGCCTGCTCAAGAACATCGATCCCTTGTCTTCGCTCCTCGATGAAGGAGACGGCCTGAGTGGTGCGATGGCTGATCTGATCATTTGATCTGGAGAACACCAGGTCGAATTCAGCCAGGTAAGTCGGCGCAATGTGGAAATTCTCGAGCGTGTCTGCCAGTTCGTCAGTGGCCAGATCACTGATCAGGTGGTGAAACATCCCCAGTCCGTAGCCCAGCTCACGGGCATGAAGGTCGTCTTGGATGACATCCGTTGTGGTGGCTGCACCGATGTGGGTGATAGATCTCCAGAACTCACCTTGATGTTCCACCCAGTGGCCATCGGCATCCAGGGTTGGCAGGACTTTGGGAACCTCCCAGCGACGACCCAACAGTTCTGGCGGTTGTTGTGCAAGACGCTGCTCAACGTGGCTGCCCAGTTTCAGCAGATTGCGCATCACCAATTCAGGTTGTTCGAACACCTCAGTGTTCAGGCGCTGCATGACGAAGGCTGATCGTGATGCGCTGCGATTGAGTGTCACCAGAAATGTGTCGTTGACATTTCCAGACCCGAGCTGGCTGATCCCATCGATCTGTTCCGGTGGATGGAACAGGCCTGCAATGGTCTCCAGGATCGAATTGGAGCTGGAGAACGGGGAGGTCACGGCGAATCGCATGGGTCTCATCACGAAACATGCCGTCTTTGTTGCCCTTTGCCAGCAATCAGTGTGCGGAAAATCATGCGGGAAGGCGGCAGCATGGTGATCGTTGTCTGAGCGGAACGGGTGCCACGAATTCTTCACACCGCTGACTGGCAGATCGGCAAGCCCTATCGATGGATTGAAAATTCTCAGAAACAGGCTCGTTTGCAGCAGGAGCGCGTTGATGCCGTTCTGAGGATTGCTGAAGTGGCAAGCCAGGAAGAGATCGACGTTGTGCTGGTTGCCGGTGACCTGTTCGACTCGAGCACGGTGGCTGCTGCCATGGTCATGGAGGTGCTGGAAGCGGTGGGATCGATCCCATTACCTGTGGTCGCGATCCCTGGAAACCATGATCACGGTGGTGCCGGTGGG
>QCTJ01000009.1 GCA_003211205.1 Synechococcus sp. AG-673-F03 | reverse complement strand
GATTGTTGGTGGAGCAGATGGCGATACTCTTAAAATTACCGGCACACATACCCTCTTAGCCTCAGATTTCACTCAAGTAGGTCAAGCATCGGATATTGAGACTATCTCTCTAGAAGGCAATATCACGATGACAGCTGCTCATCTTGATAGCCTAACTTCTGATCGCTTTAGTGTCGCTAATTCGAAGACTCTGAATGTTACTGATTACTCTGGTCAGAGCCTTCAAGATATTGATAACGTCGATGGAGGAAGCAATGGAACTTTCAATCTTGCATTTGCTTCAGGTTCCCTTGCTTCAATCTTCGAGAGTGCAACGTCTTCTACATTAAGGTCTGATGCTGCTGCAACTATTGCGATTGTAGATTCTATTAACGCTGCAGCCACTCCTCTTACTTATGACCAAGCCAAGGCAATTAGAGCTGCTAACACTGATGTCCTGAGTGGTTTCACCTTTGAACTTGTTGATACTGCTTCACGTTACAAGAAAGTTCTTGACACTCCTGAATATGATGCTGGATCTGATGGTATTGACGACATTCTCGATAAGGCTACAAAAATCACTGTATCAAGTGGTAATTTAACTACAGCTGATATCGATCAACTTGGTAAGGAACATGGTGCTACTGAAGCCTCTAATACTTACAAAGTTGTTTATGCCACTAATGGAACAACTGATCTTAAGGCTGGTACCACTGACCAAAGAGATGAAACAGCTCCTGCTGATCTTCTTGATCGTGATGTTTTCCTCTTAAACCAAGGAGCCACTGGCACATCAAGCACCTATAAAGTCGGCGATACTGTCACTGTCACATTCGATCCCAAGCAAATCACTGATGCTGCAGATCTCGGTTCTGGTGGCGATCCTGATTCTGGCGCACAATTCTTGAATTCAGGTGATGTAGTCCAAGTTGATTTCTCCGAATTTGGCGCAACAGGTAACGATGCTTTCTACATTGCCGCTTCCGCAGGAGGTACTGCAAACTTAGTTGCTAAGGACACAAACAATACTTCAGGTATTGTTGAAGCTACTTACAATGCAACGACTGATAAATGGACCGCTACTTATACACTGACAGATGGCGACATTGACATCACTGATGCCAATGTTCGTGTCCGTGCAATTGATGAGGCTGGTAATGCATCATCATGGGTTGTTGATGGTGCAAACGTCACGATTGACACCCAGGCTCCTTCACTTACAACTGGCAACATCTCAATCTCCGGCTCGACAGGTACTTCGACCACTTTCAAAATTGGTGATACTGTTACTGCAACGATTGCTGATACTAATAGTGACGTATCAACTGTCAATGTTGATTTCTCAGGTTTTGGTGGTGGTTCGAGTGTTGCAGCAGCCAAGTCGGGTAGCAATTGGGTGGCTACTTATGAAGTCACTGCGGGAAGTATTGACGCTACGAACAAGCAAGTATCAGTTGTCATGACTGACGATGCTGGTAACAGCACTACCACAAATACTGCTTCGAATATCAAGGTCGATAATGTTAAGCCAACGATTTCGATTGCATCCACACTTGAAGGAGATAATCGGGTTAATGCCGCAGAGGACGACACTGTAGTTATTTCAGGCACATCCACGGATGCTGTAGGCCGTACAGTTTCAATTCAAGTTTCTGATGTCGCATCGGGCAATGTCAATTCCACAGTCACCGTTGCTTCCGGTGGCGCGTGGACGAAGACTGTTGATGTCTCCAGTCTTGATGAAGGTCAGTTAACGATTACCGCCAATGTTTCTGATGCTACTGGTAACGCAGCAGTAGAAGCCTCCAAGCAGATTCTTTTAGATCAGACAATCGATGCTGGTTCAGATCTTGCTTTCGATCTTGGTGCAAATGCCGTCATCAATGACACAGAAGACAACGGTAATGTCGTTTACACGCTTAATGGCATTGATAGTGATGTTGTGAGTGCTGGCACGGTGACAGCCACACTGGTTGGCGGAGGAACAACGATCAACGCAACTGTTGATAAGGGAGCCGGAACCCTCACGTTCAGTTCATCTGATGTCAAGAGTCTTCCAGAAGGCGATCTGACACTGAATGCAGTGGTGACAGATGCTGCTGGTAACAGCAGGCCAGTCCAGAACACCAGCATCAAGTACGACAAGACAATTGATGCTGATCCAGCCCTTGCTATCAGCCTTGGAGCCAACGCAGTTATCAATGACACCGAAGACAACAGTAATGTCGTTTACACCCTCACCGGCATCGATAGTGATGTTGTAAGTGGTGGCACGGTGACAGCCACACTGGCTGGAGGAGGAACAACGATCAATGCAACTGTTGATAAGGGAGCCGGAACTCTCACGTTCAGTTCATCTGATGTCAAGAGTCTTCCTGAAGGCGACCTGACACTGAATGCGGTGGTGACAGATGCTGCTGGTAATAACAAGTCAGTCCAGAACACCAGCATTAAGTACGACAGGACAATTGATGATGGTTCAGCTCTGGCTTTCGATCTTGGTGCAAATGCCGTCATCAATGACACAGAAGACAACGGTAATGTCGTTTACACGCTTAATGGCATTGATAGTGATGTTGTGAGTGGTGGCACGGTGACAGCCACACTGGTTGGCGGAGGAACAACGATCAACGCAACTGTTGATAAGGGAGCCGGAACCCTCACGTTCAGTTCATCTGATGTCAAGAGTCTTCCAGAAGGCGATCTGACACTGAATGCAGTGGTGACAGATGCTGCTGGTAACAGCAGGCCAGTCCAGAACACCGGCATCAAGTACGACAAAACACTTGACGTTGATTCCAGTAATCTTGATAAGGGAGCCTCCGACGTTATTAATCAGAATGAAGTTCACGATGTGAGGTTTAACCTTACTGATCTTCCGGATGACGTTGTTAATGGTGGTTCTATTACTGCCACTCTTAAGACTGGTTCAACTGTAATTCATCAGCAGCACACTGAGTTATTGCAATCACCAAACCGTGCTGTTGTTCGTTTTGATTCCTCCGATATTCAAAATCTTTCAGATAGCTCGGCTGTCGAACTCTCGATCTCTGTCACTGATTCTGCTGGCAACAACAAGAAGATTGATTCCACTGTCAAGTTAGACAGACAAGCCCCTGGTTTCTCAGGGGTCACTTTAGATCTCCCCGATACTGGTGGTCCTGGTAATCCCTCAAATACGATCAACAGAGCGGAACTTGAAGCTGCTAATACTTTTACGATTAAACTTAATTCTCTGGATTTAGATGGTGGCTCCATTACACAAGCCAGCCTTAATAATAAGAACTCTGTTTCTGTTTCCTCCAATCAGATATCCTTTAATTCTGGCGATTTCACTGGTCATTTTGAGGGCGAGCAACAGCTCTTCGTTGACGTTACTGATGCCGCGGGCAATATAAATAGTAAAGGTTTTACAGTAGTCATTGATAACGTTGTCCCTAACATTGGTGGCTCTATTGGATATTCTTTCCCCGGCGGTGAATTTGGTCCTGAGTATCTCAATAATCCCAGTGATTTTGAGTTATCTGCTACTGAACTGCAAGGCGGTTTATTTGTTGAATTCCACGTTCAAGACAGTGATGCCGTTTCCTACAAATTTACTTTGACTGATCGAGACGGAACCGGTCCCAATTTTGTTAAGTCTGGCAATTTTGATTCTGGTCAGCACATTCAGTTCAACACTGAATCGCTCTCGAGCTTTGCATTCGCTGACGGTGCATTAGATTCTTCATTAGTCATTACTGATAATGATGGCAATTCCAGGACTATTAGCGGTACAGATCAATTTACTGTTGATAAAGTAGCTCCTGTAATTTCCTCTTTGACTGTTTCCCCTGATACGGGTACGGATTCTGGAGATTTACTCACTAATGAAACTGATCTTCTCATAACACTTGGTTCATCCGAGCGAGATCTAACGCCAATTTTCCTCTCCGGTTATGATAGCTGGGAAGGCCTTGTCTTTACCGATAGCTCACACAATAATAACTATGTTATTGATACTACTAATCTTTCAAACTTCAACTTCTATGAGGAAACCGAAGAGTTCCTGATCACACTTCAGGATTCTGCAGGTAATTTTGCCGTCCCTCGTCGATTCGTTTATGACGGTGAACTTCCTTCCCGTCCTGATATTAATTCGGTAAGTGGTGGGCAAATCAACATTAGTGATGTTTACTCTATTGGTACAACTCCAATTACGATTAGTGGTACTCATAGCGATGTCAATGATAAAGTTGGTTTCCAGATCCTCAATCACAACGATGACGTCCTTCTTTCTGTTAACAACCTCTCAGTAGATCAATCTACCGATGTTTGGACTTATTCTCTCACTCCAGTTGACATTGAAGCTCTTTCATCAGCAACTGGAGATCCTGGTTTCCAAGACTTAGAGAAACGTCTTCGTGTTCGTGCTTTTGCAATTGATTTTGCTGGTAATCGTTCTGATGAACATGGTAACCATGGCCCTGACAAGGAGTTTGTTTTCGACCTTGAAGCTCCATCGACCCCATCTGTTCTTGACGTTCGCTCAACTGTGGTCACTGATGATGGTTATGGTGGTTCATATTCAGATGATAGAAATATAAATCCTGATAATGCAGGGGTTTATGTTTTAAATGATTCTACTCCAAGCGTTTCAGCATCATCTAATTTTGGTGATTCTTTCGGCAGCGGCAATGGTTCTTTCGAGCTTCAATTAGATGTAAATGGTTCTTGGCAAACTGTCTCATCAAATGAATCTGGGTCACATGAAAACCACTATTCCTTTGATATTGGATCACCATTATCTGAGCAACAAAATCAACTTCGACTTGTTGCTACAGATTCTGTTGGTAATATTTCTGTCAGCCCTACATTTGTCTTAGACGTTGACCTGACTGCACCTTCTCTTCCCATTCTTTCTTCGTTCGAGGCTCAATCACTTGATCTCAACGGCAATGTATTACCTGGTGTTCAAGAAGACTTACTCTCAAGTGATTCTGATCAATTAACTAATCTTCGAGACTTTAGATTGACAGGTATTGTGGAAGCCTCAAGTGAGGTACGCGTAACATGGAATGATGAACAAGGATATGATCAGTATCTTGGAGATGTTCAGGCGGATGTCTCTGGAGCTTTCGCAATCGATCTTCGTAATGTTGGATATCAGCATTCTGATTTGAATCAAATTCAAATCAATATTACGGCGACTGATGCTGCTGGTAATCCAAGTGATCCTGCTGTTATCAATTACCAGTTAGACACGCAGGCACCACACAGCCTATTTATTAATCATGACGATAAGGTCTATATTCCTAGTTCATCCTCATCATCCGATTTCAATGGCTTAATTGCTGGCAATACTAACGATAGTTCGTTTACCGTAAGTGGTCAAAATGCTGAGGATAACTCGACGGTTCAGGCAGATGTTTATGTCTATGACTTGGATGGTGGTTTGAGTCTTGATCCCGTTCTTTCTTCATCTCGTTCTTATGGGGCTCTTACCTCTGGTAATTGGGCAGGTCTGAATATCGATCTCAGCAGTTTGGCTGAAGACGATTACGCTTTGGTTTTGAATCAAATTGATAAAGCAGGTAATTCATCAGATTCTAATCAGTCGTCTCATAACGAAACCATTGATTTAAGAGTCGACCGAACTGTTGGTGATCCAACGCTTAAGCCTCTAAATGACATTAATGCATATTCGACCTATGAAATTTGGGTCGGTAATGATTCTGATGGTAACCCTCAGTATCAAACCGAAGGAGGTTTGTATCTGGAGGGCGTTGCACCAGAGCGTGGTGGTTCTATTCAAGTTGAAGTTACTCAAAGCAATATCACTCCCTTCTTAAGTGAAGCAATCGAGGTTTGGAATTACGATAGAACGTATTCTGGTTCTGGTCAGTTGAGTGACCTTACCAATAGTGGTTTTACTGAAGGTAATCTCTCAGTTCGGGTTAAATATACTGATCCAGCAGGTAATATTGCCTTCTCTGACTCTCAAGATGTCTTATACGACATCAGTCTGACTGATCCATCGATGTCAGATGCATTCGAGTTAGCAACAGACGATGGTTTCTTGAATTTCCAGGAAACGACTTTATTTAGTGCTTCTGGTAGTACTGACTCTAATGTTGATATTGAGGTCACTGTAAATGAATCTACCTCCCATTCAGACCCACATCATTCATTGGGCGATGGTTTCTACGGTGATGCCTTAGATCCTTCCTATTTTGCTATGGATGAGTCTCATCATGATGATGATGGTTCGTCTTCTACTTCTTTAAGTGCTACTACAGCACTTGATGGGCTTTTCTCAATTGATCTGGTCTCTACACTCTCAAGTCTTGACGATGGTGATTATGAGTTTGAGATAAAAGCTGAGGATCAAGCTGGTAATCAAAAGTTCGTCAGTTATGACTTTGAATTAGATACATCTGCCGATTTTGATGATGATGGTTACCTTTCCATTCCAGAAATCGACAGTACTAGTTTCTTTATTAACGCTTTTATGGATGACAGCGATATCAGTTTCTCGGTTGATGGCGTCGACGATGATATCGTTTCATTGGAGCTGGCTCTTACTGACGTAAACCTCACTTCGTATGTTGATTCAATCGGTGTGAATGATGGTAATACCTTTACGATCAGTTCTTCAGATCTCCAGACTTTATCAGAAGGTGATTTAACTTTAGACATACTCGCTACTGATGAAGCAGGAAACACCGCATCAATATCTCGTACCTTTGTTTACGACCGTACCATTGCTTCGCCGTTACTTCCTCCTACTATTTCTGGAGACAATAAGATCAATGCAACGGATGCTTCTTCTGTTGTAGTTTCTGGTACCGCCGATCCTGGCAATACTATACTTATTGAGGTCGTAGATGCACGTAAGAATACTGTTAAGCCAATTGACATTGAAACAGGTGAGCCTCTCGCTCTTGTTGTTCAGCAAGATGGTTCGTTTAGTTCAATCGTCGATGTTCGATCTCTTCAGGAAGGTGCTATGCAGCTTCGTGTTAGTCAGGTTGACGCTGTTAATAATATCTCTGAACCTGCAAAGCTAAGTCTTATTTTAGATCGCACAGAGCCTTCATTTGCTTCTGAATCTATTACTATTACAGGAGCATCAGGTAACCTTGATCCACTTTCAGGTCAGCAATTCATTCGTCCCGGTGACGATATTATGATTGAAGTTGATATACTTGATTCCGATATTTCTCAAGTTACAGCAGATCTTTCAGCTCTTGGTTTCGGTTCATCATCATCGATTTCCTTGCTTGATCCAGAAAACACTGGAACTTATTCTGCTAGCGTTATTGTTCCTGATACTGCACTTGTTCAAGATCTCGTAAATCTTGATGTCACTGCCATTGATGATGCGGGCAACGCAACTATTCGTTCATTACCTGTGAGTATTGATGGTGTAGTTCCAACGATTGCTCCTTCATCTATCAATGTCTCATCGAGTACCGATTCCCTCGATAATGTCACCAACATAGGCGATATTATTACTGTACAGATCTCTCATGAGCAGCTCCCTGCTGATGTTGTTAATGGAGGTTCAATTTCTGCTGATATGAGCCCATTCGGTGGTTCTAATGCTCTAGCACTACAATACGACCAATCAACTAATGCTTATACCGCTAGTTTAACTCTTCAAAATGTATCTGTGGAAGGTGTCTCTCCTGTTCAGATTACACTTACTGATGCTGCTGGAAACTCTAACCAAATCACCTCTACTACCTCATTAGAGTTTGATGCTGATGCACCAAGTACCTCAGTCAATCGTGTTGTCTTGCTCCCTGGTACTCAAACTATCGAGTTGTCAGGTGGCGTATCGCAGACTGATCTTGAGCAGGTTAATCTTACGCTCGCTAACACCGATTATGATAATGCTGCCCTCACATTGTCAGTTAATGAAAATACTTGGTCCCTGTCAACTCAATCTCTAACTCCTGGCGTCTATGATATTGCCCTTTCAGCTACAGACGATAACTCAAATACTACGACTGATTCTACCGATGGAGAGTTGTTAGTAGCCTCAGGTCCACTTGCAGAACTTGCTGTTAATCTTGCCGCAGTACCTATCGCCATTGGTTCTGGAATTGACGGTCGTGGTGAAACATTAATGGCTATTGCCGACGTTAATGCTTCTATTACCAGTGAAATTAATTTTACTCTAGACTCGCAGTCTGATTTTATTGATTCTGATCTTTCCTCAATGTCTGATTTACTTCAGGCAAACACCTTATCTCTTGCCTCTAGTAAATTGAGCTTCACTGCAAAAGCAGTTGATATCAATGATCAGCTTACTGGTGAGGACCTTGGAGTTGTTCGATTCTTATTCTCACTTCCTAAATCAGCCAATGCTGATGATGCCACCATCCCCAACACAATTCTCAAGTGGGATTCTTCCGCCAATCAAGGTTTAGGTGGATATCGTGAATTCATCTTCGATCTCGAATCAGGTACTGGTACCAAGTTGGAAGATTTGGACAATGATGGTTCCTTTGATGCCCTTGCTGTCTATGTCAAGGACAATGGACGCGGTGATGAGAACTCTGCTTTAGGTATTGTTAGTGATCCTGGCGTTATTGGAAGTAGTAAAGTTCGTTACGGCAACGATGGTAATAATCTTCTCCAGGGTACATCTGCTTCGGATGAATTATATGGTGCTGCCGGTAATGACCAACTTGATGGTTTTGATGGTGGTGACACAATGTCTGGTGGTACAGGCAATGATACATATGTAGTTGACAGTCGTGATGATCGCATCGTCGAGTCAGTCAGTTCTGATGGTATCAGTGCCACCTCTGGCGGTATAGATACCGTTAAGTCTACAGTCAGCCAAGTCCTTAGAAGCGGTGCCAATAATATTCAATTGCTCGGTGATGCTCTCAATGCAAGAGGTAATCATCTTGATAATACAATTACCGGCAACAATCAGATTAATCGACTTGAGGGTTTAGCTGGTAATGACATTATTTTTGGAGGATCTGGTGATACTCTTATTGGTGGAAGTGGCAATGATCAACTTATCAACGAAGACCACTCGTCAGTGTCCGCATCTACTTTAATTGGTGGTTCTGGTGATGACCTACTCTCAGGTCGCGCTGGTGATGTACTTATCGGTGGTAGTGGAAATGACACCATATTGATGTCTGTTAACTCGACTGTTTCAGGTGGCTCTGGAAATGATAGGTTCATCATTCAGTCCGAATCTTCTAATTCACTTACACGAATTACAGATTTTGTTGCTGGCCAAGATGAACTGGTTGTTGAAGGTATTCAGCCCAGTGATACATCACCATTAGTCATTCAAGACGTTTACGGTGGTGCGACCGTTGGTATCGGCTCAAACGACTTAGTGTTCCTGAGTTCGGTCACCAAATCTCAGCTTGAGTCTGCTAGTTCAGTTAAGGCTAGTGAAACCATTACCACGATCGATAATTATATGAACAACTGATTGTTCATCCAACCTTCGATGCTTATAATCATTTGTTGGCCCCTTTAACCCTTCATTTTCAATCATGCCCGAAGAAGCAACTTCTACATCACAACCACAGGCGCAGGTTTCATCACGTTTAAATGATGACAGCGTAATCAAGTTCAATGATAATGAGTACCGTTTTGGTGACTTATCTGAACCTGCTCAGCAGCTCATGCGTGCACTACAAAACTCTGAGCAACAAATTCTCAATACTCGTAATCAACTTGGCCTGATGGATGTGGGTCGTCGGGCATTAGCTGCTCAGCTACGCGTTGCTATTGAGAACCCCGATCAGTTCAAATCAGATCAACAGCAGGATCAGCAATAAAAGCCTTAGTTAGCAATTTTTCTTTGGCTTTTAATCTTTCATAATGTTGACTGTTCTTAAAGACATAGTTCCTTTTGATCTTTTATCACCTGAAAAACTTGAACAGTTAATCTCTTTTTTTGTTTTACGAGATTTCCCTTTGGGCTCTTCTTTGAGCCCTACTATCGATTCCAATCCTGTCGTTTATATCAATATCGATTCTACAATTAGATTGTCGGGTCCTGCAGTTCATGATACTAAGACCGGTTCTCAGATATCTTACGCACTCATTTCAAGTTCGCAATTAATCCAGCCCCAACTGTTGCCGGATGAGTCGACCTATCGTTATACAATCTCTAGTCCTGGCAAGATATTCAGTCTTGATTATGATGTCTTTCATAAATTCGTACTTCAGAGTACTGAGTTACTTCAAGCTCTTGACCAACGTCTTGAATTTCCGCAACTAGGTCCTGTTTTACCCTACATATCTAACGAACATATTCCTACTGATACAAAATCCTTTCGTAAATGGTTTGCTTCTCTTCATTCATCTGCACATGTTTTTGATTGTGTAGCATCCGATCTTTCGGATCTTCGTGATGCCCCTTTTATTTTTTGTTTGAGATCTTCTTCGCACAACGATACTCATATAATTGATCCTTTTATTGGCAAACCCCTTTCGGAATTTTTGCCACTTGTTAAAGTTGACTCTCGTCTTACATTCAAACTTGTTAAATTAGCCCCTTCGTTAATTGGAGCTTCTCAGGTTGATACTCAGCAGATATCTAGTCAGAGCCTAAGTAATTCATCCGATATTGTCTTAAACGATCCTTGGGATTCAGGAGATAAATCCTTGACTACAGCTAGTAGTCATTTAACTGACGAATCCCAGCATCAGTCTTCCAATTCTAATAATGAAGTAGAGTCTGAGCCCTCTCTTATACCTGAAGCTACAAAAGATTCCTTTCCTCTGATCCGGGCTGAAGGACAAATCCCTGAGGTTGTTGCATGTTTCAGAATGCTGGGTCGTTGTCTTGATTTTCCACTGAAGCCGGATGTTCTATCAAGATTACTCGATGAAAATATTCAACGCAGTGGTGGTCTGTCTTTGCAGCTTTGTGCTGCTATCGCTGAATATCTCGGACTACAAACCCAACTAGCATCTGTTCCTGAGGATCTTATTGAGCGTGTTACAACACCCTCAATGATTTTACTCGGGGATGAGCTTTGTGTTTTATATGCTGTACGCCCCGGTGAAGTCTTGCTTGGCTCACCTCGTGAAGGTCTAGTAACTCGTTCTGTATCTTCTATCCTTGCCCTTTTTCCTGAAGATACTAAAGACCTGCCAGTCTTATTGTTACGAACTTTACCGACTACTCCTAAGGCTCGATTCGGGTTGAAGTGGTTCATACCCTCAATTCGCAAGAATCGACGTTCTCTTATTGAGGTCCTTGTCGCATCCTTGTTTGTTCAGTTGTTCCAGTTAATGAATCCTTTGCTTATCCAGCAGATTATTGACAAGGTTATTGGGCAGAATGGAATGAGTACTTTGCCAGTATTAGGTGTACTCCTAGTTACCTTCTCTATCTTTGAAAACGTACTTACAACCCTTCGTACAAATTTATTTGTAGAAACAACTAATAGAATTGATTTGTCGCTAGGTGAAGTCATTATAGATCATCTGCTTAAGCTTCCTCTTTCTTATTTTGATCGACGTGCAGTCGGTGAGCTTTCTCAGCGTTTAGGCGAGATGGAAAATATTCGATCTTTCTTGACCGGAACTGCTTTAACTGTAGTTCTTGATTCTGTCTTTTCTTTGATTTATATCGCTGTCATGCTCATGTATAGCTGGATTCTTACCATAGTCGCCTTAGTTGTTGTTCCTCTACTAGCTCTTATCACGATTGGTATATCCCCTGTCGTTCGCGGGCAATTGCGTAGTAAAGCAGAGCTTAATGCTCGTACACAGAGTCATCTTGTTGAAGTCTTGAGCGGAATTCAGACTGTTAAAGCTCAGAATTTTGAACTTAAAGCAAGGTGGAGATGGAAAGAAAATTATTCCCGTTTTGTTGCTGAGGGATTCCGTAATGCAATGACTTCAACGACTGCTAATTCTCTCACTAATTTTCTAAATCAATTATCTGGTCTTCTTGTTCTTTGTGTAGGTGCTTGGCTTGTTCTCCAGGGTCAACTAACATTAGGAGGTCTTATAGCTTTTCGCATTATTGGTGGATATGTTACAAGTCCACTTTTGCGTTTAGTTCAACTTTGGCAAACATTTCAGCAAACCGCCCTTTCGATGGAACGACTTGCGGACATTGTTGACACACCACAAGAGTCTGAACTTGTTGATCGTACTAATATACCTATGCCTCAGATTGAGGGCAAAATTATTTATGAAGATCTCTCATTCCGTTTTGGCAAAGAAGGTCCCCTTCAGCTTTCGAATGTCTCTGTCGTCATTAACCCTGGACAGTTTGTTGGTATTGTCGGTCAATCTGGATCTGGAAAAAGCACCCTCACTAAATTATTACCACGTCTTTATCCTCCATTGTCAGGCCGCATTTTTATTGATGGTTATGATATTGCTAAGGTTGAACTTTACTCACTTCGAAGGCAAATTGGTATTGTGCCTCAGGAGTCATTACTGTTTGAAGGCACTGTCCAGGATAATATTTCACTTACCAATCCAGAGGCCTCTAGCGATGAGATCATCTCTGCTGCACGCATAGCCTGCGCCCATGACTTCATCATGCAGTTACCGATGGGATACAATACACCTGTAGGTGAACGTGGTGGCACACTCTCTGGTGGCCAGCGACAAAGGATTGCGATTGCTAGGACTGTTCTCCAGAATCCACGCATTCTTATCATGGATGAAGCGACTAGTGCCCTTGATGTAGCTACCGAACGTCGTGTCTGTTTGAATTTGATGGAAGCACTACGTGGTCGAACTGTCCTTTTCATCACTCATCGATTAAACACTATCCGTTCCGCTGATCGAATTCTTTTGATGCATGAAGGCTCTCTTTCTGAGGACGGCTCCCATGATGAACTTATTGAGTTGAGAGGGCGCTACTACGCTTTATATCGTCAGCAGGAAGCTGCCGGTGAGTCATCATAAGCATTAACGTTTCCACTTCTTCAAACTCTTTTTATTTGCCTTATGCTTTTTAGAGTATTCTACAAGTAATTCCTCTCCCTTTACATGGAGCATCCCTCAGGCATTCCTCGTTGGGAAACACGTGTTATACACTTAAATGTCAATATCAATAATACTCCCGCTCAGCAGCAGCCTGATTCCGATACATCACCCCGTCCATCGGTTGATCCTGTATTTTCAGAGCAATATTTAAAGAGTGAGTTCCCAGATCATTACGCTCAATCCCATAAAGATCCTTCTTCTGGACAGGCTTCTCAAAAACCTGTCCACCCTGCATTGCAGCTTCAAAACGTTTTCAACCAATTCGGTGCAGATGGTTGGGAGTTCATAGGTATTTTTCCGGTTGGTTCTATGACAACTATGATTTTCAAGCGTCCACTTCTTGTTCCTAGTGACGCAAGCGATCAATCACCTAATGACTCCGTTGATTCTTCAATTCCTACTAATTCATCGAACGCTGCTGATATACGTCTTGAACGCTTGGAAGCACTTGTCGCTAACTTAACTCAACAATTCTCATTGTTCAGTACTACACATAATCGATATGCCCAAGAATCTGTTGGTTCTACGCCTTCTCGATTAAATGATAGCGTTCCAATTCTATCCTCGGACTTGTTGAGTCAATTATCTAATGACACTCCGATACCTACTTCACGCGCTGCTGGTCTTTTAGGCTATCGATCCCCTGCCAGTCTACTTAATTTTGCCTCGAGGCATAATTTTCAAGTTGGTATCACTAAGCGTTCCTTATCGAATTTGGTTGCCATTTATTTTGGTGAACAGGTCTCTGTTCACGGAGGTCGACCCCAACGACTCTGGAAAGTGATTACTTCTGAGCGCTTTGATGCTCTTCTTCGATGAGTTTTTATGTCAAAACCAATTAAGCCCTTATATTGGCTTCAACATCGAGCGCTTCCACGTTTACAAACACAATCAGAGAAGGCTGTAAATCTCTTAGTACGTGATCGTTCTCGACAGCATTGGACTGCACTCCAACCCAGTAGGCGTTGGAGCGTTTTAATTCTTTATAGCCTTCTAGGAGTAGCCGGTTTTGGAATCCTATGGTCTTGTTTTGCGCGTATTGATGAGACCGTTCAAGCTGTCGGTAAATTAGAACCGAGTGGTGCAACGAAGGAAGTTAAAGCCCCTCTTGGTGGTGTTATCCGTGACATTCTTGTTAAGGAGGGAGAGTTTGTTGATAAGGATCAGATATTATTGATTATTGATACAGAGGCTGCAGCTGCCAAACTTAAAGCCCTTCAAGAGGTTCGCTCCAGAGTAGCTGCAGATTTACAACTTAGTAAAGCTCAACTTGGTGAAGACGCTGACTTAGAACAATTAAACACCAACCAGGCTGGCAAGCTTTCTGCACTTCGTGCTGAATTTGAATCTAGAGTCAAAGCAGCTCGATTTGGTGTATTGCAGGCAGAGCAAAATCTATTGTCTTCCCAAGAACAACTATCAGCTAAGAAAGAAGCGTTGATTATTCGCGAACAAGTTGTCCAAGATATTTCACCCTTAGAGAAGGTTGGTGCGCTTGCACGATCGACCTATTTAAAGGAGCTTCAGGATCTTTTGCTTTTGCGAGGTGAGGTTGCTTCTCTTAAGTCTTCAGTGGCTCGTGCGAATGCTGCTTTATCAGAAGCTCAGCAGAAGCTTACTAATACACAAGCTTTAACTCGTATTGATTTTTCTACGAAGGTTGAAGAAGGCCTTAAGCAGCTTGCTGAACTTGATAATCAAATCAGTGAAACTAAACTTACTTTAAAGTATCAAAAAATAAAAGCACCCGTCCAGGGTGTGGTTTTCGATCTTCAACCGACTTCTCCAGGTTATGTAATTAGTGGTAACGTACCCGAAGCTGTTTTAAAAATAGTACCAGCTGATCAACTTGTCGCTAGGATTTTCCTCACCAATAAAGATATTGGTTTTATTGATAAGGGACAAAAGGTTCATGTTCGTGTTGATGCTTTTCCTTATAATGAGTTTGGTGATATTGATGGCAAGGTTAAATCTATTGGTTCCGATGTACTCTCCCCCGACCAAACATATAACTATTTTCGTTTTCCAGTTACTGTGAGCTTAGCTTCCGATCATCTGAATTATCGAGGTCGTAAGCTTCAGCTTCTTTCCGGAATGTCTGTCTCCGCAAATATTATTTTAAGACAAAGACCCGTTATAGCAATTTTTACTGGACGTGTTTTACCCTTCTGGGATTCAATGGAAAAACTTTAGTTTTATTCTTCTGTATTAAATTCTTCCATTTTCACCGCTCTAATTAGTTCATTCCTTAGTGATTCCTCCATGAGCATGTTCACTAGTTCTGTTCTTGCTGGGTCTATTAGGCTAAAGTCTTGAAGCGTTAGCCCCCATTTTTCCAAGTCCTCGCTGTTACGCAATAGTGGTCTCATAAGTACTATCCAGTACTTTTCTTTTATGACCATCCATTTATTTGTGCTTACCTCAATTGCTTCGCATGCAAGTTCAATATCTGCATTCTTACATTTCACTCTGAATGGTCTGTGCTGCATTGCCTCTATGTTTTCAAGTCTCCAGTCCTGCGCATCACACTCCTCTCCAGCGTACTCCAGCCAATCACTTATATGTCCTTTTATTTGTTCTGTAGTTTTCTCATGTAAAATCTTTTTGAGGGACGTGCCTGTTTTCAGTATAATTCCTGTAGAGTTTGTTAGGCAATAGAATGGGCAGACGTGCTCTATTTCGCTAATATCAAATGTGAGCTTGTTTATGTTCATTGAAATGCTTAAGCACCTTAAGCTACCCTTCGGTAGTTATTTTGTTAACTTAGCACTTCTATTGCCAGTGTCCTTGTTTGGATATTTTAATATACTTAAGTTTTTCTCGCCTTCGGTTCAACTTTGTTTACCGGAATAAATAATGCGTGATATTTTCTCCGAAGGTTTGTTGTATTTAGATCTGCTAGAGCTTTATGGCAGTACTTATTCTGTTGCTGAAATTTGTGGTGTAGCTCAAAGCAATGTTTTTCGTGGAGCAACTGCTTGTGCCAAGCTTTTAAGCCTTGATTTAGTAAAGGATAAGAAATCAGGCTTGTATAATATTCAGAAGAATCATGATGTTCAGCGTGACCTTCGTCGTGTCAATCAGAGATTACGTTCCCGCGAATCAGGTCAGTTACGTGTTTTATCTAGTTTTCCTCTTTCTATTCGTCTCCCCAACAAGTCACTTCCATTATTAATGGATTTACCGCCTGTTGATGTTTCTCTTCAAGAGCGGATGAATATGATCCATAGTGGTGTCATTGACTTGTTAATAGTATCTAATATTGAATTTTCATGTTCTTTTCCTTGGTCCCCACCAACTTCTCGACAAGATCTATTCACTCCATGCCATGGTTCCGTTGCTACTTTGATTGGTACTGAGCCTTTTGTTTTTCTTGTTTCACCTCATCATCATCTGGCAAAGCTTCAACGAACTCTTCAGCTTAATGACTTGTTTGGACAGGTTTTCACACTTTTTACTGCCTCCAACTGTTCATCCTGGCAGAGAACTCTTGTCCAGTCTGTTTTATCCACTCATTGCTCTATCGCAGTTGATGACCTTCCGAGTGATACTCACCTCGAATTTTCTTGTTACCTAGATAAAGTATTTGAAACCAATCATGCTTCATTAACTGTATTTCCAGATAGTTTTTATCAGTCTCTATCCTTCGATGAATTCTCCCCAAATCTTCATCGACTACCCACCGAATTTGATTCTAGGTCGTCGATGGTTGCTATTGCATCACCATCTTTAGTTCGTGAACCTCTATTTAAGGAACTTATGAAAGCATTGAGAGATTCGTATCGTTCACTTGAACCTAGCTACACTTAATAAAACTCCTCAAAACGATGTTAAGAAGACTCCCTCTTTCTTCCTATTGTCTAGCTTGTTCTGTTCCTTTTCGTGGATTTTTAGGATCCTTATCACGACTGCGTGGTGTTAAACGAAGTCTAGATAACCCTAATCTGTGTAATCGTTGCGAATCGCATTTGACTGTTGGACAAATACATCCAGTCACTATCGTTTCTCTTTCGTTCCCCAACTCTTTGGGGTTTGGTCGTGTTTCTTTAGACCGACTGTCTGCCAGGGAGCTACCGGCCATCCGTACACGATTTGTAGAATTATTTGAGCAGAGAGGCGGTCTTGTTATGCCTGAGGCATCTTCTCCTCCCGGTGTTCTTCAAGTTTGTTTTAATGCACCCGTTCGTATTAATAATCCTTCTCAGGTCGCATTCGATTCTGTTATGGCTGTTTTTGCCTGGGTTCAGGATGAGGAGTCAGCTACAGGTCTCTCTTTTCCCTTTAAGTCATCGATTGCTAATGGATACGTAGAGATCTTTGGACAGCTTGGAACCTCCCCCGTTTGTCCTATCGGACAGGTTTCTTTCCGGGCGCCTGAGTTACTTCGCTTTGCAAAAGAGAATCAACTCATCGCTGAACCAAACGTTGCTTGTGAGCTTGGATTTGCTTCCCCTGATCAAACCAATCTTGTCATTTATGATCGCTCATATAATTCTTCGTTACCTCAGAAGTCTTTTTCCTTATATGAATCTTGGAATAGATCTTTTTTCTCTCAATTTAGTGGCCTGATTTTGGCGATATTATCGATCCCATGTGCTGTAATGGTTGTTGCTGCACCTGGTGCATCCCTTTTAGGTTTAGCTGCACTTTTTGCCTCGATATCTCCTCTTTGGAAGTTTATAGGCATGAGCTATTGGCTGCGTATTATTATTACTCTTTTCGCTGTTGTTATTGCATCGGTCAATTTAATTCGTACTGAAATATCGATGCGGAGGTTCCGTGCATTAGAGAAATACCTTGGTTATTCCATACATCTGCCACTCAGTCAACGTAACCGTGTATCTCTAATACGTTTTACCAGCTTTCTAGTTCTATTCTTTGTCTTGTTAGAAGGGTTTCTTAGAGTTTTTGTGATGAATATGGCTTTGTTTTGAGCCTGACTGAACGTGTTTTGGTAATGATGCGATTATTGCATTTGTAATGTTTACTTGTCTTCTGAGCTCTCACTCTCAACTATAATGTTAATACTATAATTGGTTCGTATTAAAAATGTATTTCGGCGCATGATCCTTAAGCCTTATCTTTTTTATGTCATATCAGCCAATAATTGATTTTGCTCGTCTTTTATATGTGGATAATCCAGTCGATATTGATGCTGCATCTTCTCAATCGTTTCCTTCTGATATCTATTTAGATCCTTTAAATTTCTCGATAAATTTTCAAGGTCTTGATACTTCCCCTGTTGACTTTTGGAATTCTAAACTCTCTGATTTAATTGCAGAGCACACCATTGGTCCAACAAGATCATCTCGTGCATATGCCCTTTTAAACACTATTTTCCATGATCTACTTGTTATTGTTACTGGTCAAGGAAATCCTGTCTATTTTGACCCTGACTTTTCATCTTCACCCAGCACCTCTTTAGACTCCTTGTTATCTAAATCTGCCAATTGGCTTCTTTCAAGCTGGTTTTCAGAGCCCTTAAATCCCGATTATTCATTGTCCTCAGGTGATATTGAGTTAATTGAGCAATTAAAACAAATACCCCCTCTTGATCCTCTATCTTCCCAGCCTTCTGAACCTTTCAGTTCTTCAGTTGAACGGATTGATGATAGTTTGCTACAAATACCCCGTCTTGATCGTTGGAGACCCGAGCATGTTCCCGTTGATGATAAATCAGCTCCACTCCAGTCAGAATTAACTCCGTATTGGGGTTCAATACCTGGTTTTTCTTTTGCTGACGTTGCACTTTTGCGTCCAGGTGGACCCGAACCATTTCTACTACATTCTAATCTTGATTATACAATCGATCTTAGCTCTGCTATATTTTCTCTTTCCGAGTCCGTTTATAACGTTGATGTATCGCCAGATCATATAAAAATTCCTGCTGGAGATTATTCTTTTCAAGACCCAACTACTCATGATTTTTTCACGGGTCTCCTTATTAATCCTGAATTCATCTCGCAAGCTCAATACGTTGTCGATATTCAGGAATCGCTTACTGATCGACAAAAACTTAGTGCAGAATTTTGGGAAGACGGTTCCGGCACCTCGTTCCCTCCTGGCACTTGGATGGCGATTACATCCTATATGTCTTCCAAGTATGACTTAAACCTTACCGACCAGATTCAACTTTATTTTGCTGTCGCTCAAGCACTCGGTGACGCAGGAATCGCTGCCTGGGATTCTAAAACTTTCTTTGATTATGCCCGTCCAGTTCGTGCGATTAGGGATCTTTCATCATTACATTTACTTGATGGATCCAATCTCGAAGCATGGGTTCCTTATCAACTACCCGGCTCTGATCCTTCACCTCCTTTCCCTGAATACGTTTCTGGTCATTCAACCTTTAGCTCTGCTGCTGCTGGTGTTCTTCGTTCATACTTTGGATCTGATCAATTAGAACTTTCTTTACTTTTCCCAGCTGGTAGTTCGCGGTTTGAGCCATCCATAACACCTGCTGTCGATACCATTCTCTCTTGGCCAACGTTAACATCAGCATCGAATGATGCAGGGCTATCACGTCTCTATGGTGGAATTCATTTTACTGACGGTAACTTAGATGGCTTAGAACTTGGATCTCACCTTTCGACCTTAGTCCTTGATCAAGCACACCATCATTCCTATGATCAACACTCTACTGAACTACATGACCCTTTTCTCTTATCCAACCAAGTGGTTATCGATCTTGATTCATCTGCAATTGTAGACGGGTTTACGTTCAACTATCTTGATTATTTTAGTTTATCTGATGGAGATGACAGTCTTCAACTTACTCCGGGGAATTCTTGGCAAGGCATCGCCAGCGGTGGTTCAGGTATTGATGTTTTAGATTTTTCTAACTGGACAGATCCTGTTGTTATCAGTTTAAATCCTTTATCGTTGTCAACTTCTTCACCTGGCTCTTTCTCTGAATTTGAGATTGTATATGGTGGTTCTGCAAATGATCACATTGAGGGTTCTTTCGAATCAACCATCTTTGTCGGTGGCCTTGGAAGTGATCATTTAATTGGCAATGGCAGTAATGATGTCGTTGTTTTTCAAGGAGATGTTTTTAATTATCAGTTCACTCCTTTAGGCATTGAATCTATTACTAATAAAAATGGCTTTGCTGATATTGACCGTATTACTGGTATCGAGTTGCTTCGTTTCGATAATGGCACTTGGTCACCTGATCAGTTGTTTGATCGTCTTGCCACTTTTATTTCTTATGATGTTTTGAACCCTGATCATATATCTGAATCTATTTCTCTTAGGGTTAAGCGCGAGGGAGATCTATCTGGCGACTTAATGCTTTCATTTCACTTGTCCAATCAATCTGAGCTTTTATCTGACTCTGGCTATTCTTATCCTAGAAAATTCCTACCCATTGATAATTCCCCTCTGACATGGTCAGTATCTGTCCCATCTGGCAGTCATATTACAGAACTTGAGTTGCCTTTTCAATGGAGCTCTGAATGGCAAAACTTTGACATCAGTTTTCTAGACCTTTGTTCAGTTAAATTTGCTGATTTACCTTTAAATCAGCCTATTGACACTTTTAATCAGGCTTTTTGGAGTAACGATTCAATTCCTATTCAGTTAGTTCCTCAAGATTATACCTTTTCGACCGTTATTCAACAGTACAGTCCATCTCCTTTACCCATCTGGTTCTCTACTCATAAACCTCCGCAACTACCGCTCAACTTTAATCTGTCTTCTTCCCATTTGTCTAATGATTCAAATTATATTTGGCGTGATGGTTTAAGTTTGACTCTTGATGTTCCTTACGATTTTTCAGCAATATCATATTTACCTAGCACTAGCTCTATTACGTCCAACTTGTCTTATCGCCATTCAATTGATTCTTTTGGACGCAACGTTCGTAATTTCCGACTAGATTTTTCAGATCTTGATCACCCTTTTACTAGTACTAACACTGATCTCGGCAGTCTGAGTTTACTTCCATTAACTCCTTCTTCTATTGATTCTATAACTGGTCTTGAATTATCAATTCGTGATCCTGCAACTGATGTCGTCGTTGATCAGCATTTTATTCCCATTCAAATTGTTGATTGGTCCCTTGATGTAGATGGTGATGGCTCTGTTCGACCCTTTACTGATGGGCTTCTTGTTATGCGCTATCTTTTTGGTTTTACAGGCCCTTCACTTTTACGCAAGGCAATCAATTCTTCTGGATTACGTTCTAATCCTGATAACATTACAGGTTGGCTTGATTCCGGCTTCGATTCCGGTTGGCTTGATTTTGATGGTGACGGTCAATCTTTAGCTTTTACCGATGGTCTTTTGCTTATGAGAGGTTTGGTGGGGATGACTGGTTCTGACCTTACAAAAGGAGCTATCTCTGAGGCTTCTCCACTGTTTGGTTTATTAGATTCCCCTTTTCATAGTTCTGAATCCATATCTCAAATTCTTCTAGATCGTATTGAAGCACTTTCTCCTGAGTGATTATTGCTGTTCTTGTGTCAATAATCCTTTCGCCCTTGTTTCTATCTTTTTAGCTGCTGATCCTTTCCACTTTAACGACTCTTTTTTTTTGATGTCAATGCAACAATGGACTTCTGTTGTTTTTCTGTTGTGATTTCTCGCCGGTTGAGCTATATTGTTTAAATGATTTCTTACTTAATTTCTTCTCTTAACTTCCAATACGTCTTCTGATGGCTTCATCCGATCTGCGCCAACTCAGTATATTTCCATTTGATGAATCTAATACTTCTTCGTCTTGGTTTTCCCATGTTATTGATGGTTTTGTCTTAGGTGCTTCATCATCTACTCCTGCGGACAGCAGTCTTTCTTTAGCCAACGATATTCTCGTTCACCGTGTTTCAGATTGGTCAAGTTTACTTACTCACAGCGATAATTCTTCATTCTCACTTTCTACTGACGAAGAGTTTTTCGGTAATGATTTATCTTTATCTCTTCCGGGTTTTTTATTGGTTGATGAATCCTCTGATTCCGAAGGTGGTTTGTCTTTGTGGATCTCTCTGTTCTCAGACGCTATTCACCAATCATCAGCATCCCACCTTGTTAATCTATCTGGATCAAATGATTCATTTGAAATCAATGCCATATATTCGTTAGATCAAGATATTAACCACATATATTCTACTGATTCTGACTCTGGTCTTTTCTTTGCTATTGAAGATTCTCTCCAGCAATCACCAATCCTTTCTGCTTATTCTACAAATTCTTTATCTACAATACCTCAATCATCTCACTGGTCGTCTGACCCGATTATTGGCCTAGGAGATGCCTTTGACGCTACTTTCATTAATCCTTCCTCCTCTTCAGATCCTATACACTTTATAGCCTCTACCTTTTCTGGCACATCATCTAGTGGCTTGACTCCACGTGGAGATGTTGATATTCTTTTGAGCGCTTTTTCTCATGATGGTTCTTTCCTTTGGGAGTCATCATTAGGGAATGCATCCTCTGAAAAAAACCCACGTATTGCAGCTAAACCCAATCTCGATTCTGTCTTCATAGGCGGCACCTTGCAGGGTTCCATTGGTCTCAATCTTCCGGGTGGTGGCGATGATATTGCGTTAGCTAGTTACTCTTCAAATGGATCGCAAAGATGGCAGCGTGTTTTAGCACTACCTGGTAATCAAGTTCTCACTGATTTATTTGCTCTTGATGATGGTTCCGTTTTGCTGCTTGGTCTGACATCCGGGTCTTCAGAGGGTGCTTATGGCCAAGATGTTGCCGGAGACGGTACTGATGTTGATTCTTTTATAACTAGATATGACAATAATGGCAATCGTTTATGGACTCATCAATTTGGCTCTGTTTTCGATGATGTTTTGGTCTCCTTTGATATTCATGATCTCCCTATTGATCAATCCGATTTATCCTCCATTTCTTCTACTATAACTGCTGTTGGTTTTGTTGACGATAGTTACCGCCGTGCTTGGCTTCAATTAATAGATTTAGATGACTTAAACTCTTTTTATTCTTCTAATTTACCACCCTCTCGGCCTACCTTCCTTTTCAATCAGAGCGATACATCTGATCCTTTTCCCATGCCATCTTTAGTGGTTGTTAAATCTAATTCTACTGATGGTTATTATGTTGATGTTGAGGGTACATCTGATTCTGATTCATCTATCACCTTAAGTTTGGCTTCTTCTTTAGGTTCTGAGATTGCTAACTCACAATTCATAACCGATCCATCACAAAATAATTGGTCTTTTTCACTACCGATTGACCACTTCGATGTTGACTCTCTTGGCCCCTCTTTCCTTTTTCTGCAAGCATCCAGTCCAAATGGACTTTACTCCGATACCCATGTAGAAGCTGCTCTTCTGACTGGTACTGGTCTTCCTGGTGATCTCCCTCAATTATTCCCCATAGATCCCGATGGCCCTGATGGACCAAGCAGCCCTTTGTACCTCCAACGTCAAATCAATCGACTTGGTAGTGGTTCTAATACTTACCAGCAACAAAGGCTTCTTGTAGATTACACAGGACAATTACTTGATGGCACTGTCTTCGATAGTTCTCTTAATCCTGGTGCCAGTCCTTTTGATCTTGTTCTTGGGTCCAGCCCTGTCATTGATGGTTGGAAATATGGTCTTCAGGACTTTCCTATTGGTTCTTCAGTTGAAATATTAATTCCCTCTGCACTTGCTTATGGGACTTTCGGTAGTGGTTCACTGATACCTCCTGATTCTGATTTAGTATTTGATATTGACCTTCGTGCTGATCTCACATTACCACATCTATTTCTTTCTCAGGTTGTTCCTAATAAGATCTTAGACCTTCCTTTTAATTACAATGAACTGAATGATGTTCTGCCCCCAGACCGAGATGTTTTGAGTCTTGCTCAGTATTATGGTCCTGGCGATGGTTCTTCCGCTGTTGATATCATAGATATTGTTCCTGATCAACCTGATCTAGGTTTGAATCTTCTCTTGAGTGAAGGCTCTATATCATTTCCTAAACTGGCACTAGCCGGTGATGGCAACGACCTTTTATCATCTTTCAACCAATCATCAATCTTATTTGGTGAATGGGGTAACGATACACTTCAATCAGAATCTGTTCATTACGCTTTTCTTGATGGTGGTGAAGGTGATGATTTATTTGAAACCAATTCGTTGCTTACTTGGATTAGTGGTGGTCCTGGTTCAGACACAGTCACTCTTCCTGTTGGTGATTGGCAGTTAGGGTCTGACGGTCAATATAACGATGTACCTTGGTATGAGCTAATTCGTTATCGCAAAAATTCTGATGACACTGCTGCTCTATTAACTCAGCAAATTGTCTACTCCCATGGAGTTGAGCTCTATTCTCTTTCCTCAGAAGGATCGATTAGTGATTTTTTGAGCATTTCGGATGATAGTGTCATCAATGTTTTAGAAGATGATTTTGTTATTCTAAATGACCAGCAACTTGATAGTTTTGAGCTTTTATCTCTTTTGTCAGGTCTTGGCGAGCTACATGTCGACCTTTCTAATGTGGTCAAGTTGTCTGGCTTTTCTGACGATATTCTTAGCCTGTTTAATTCTAATCAGATTGTTTCGCTTAATAATCAAGATATTGTTATTGATGATGTCGAGATCGACTCCGCAATACTCATGGAATTAGCATCTTTGTCTCTAGCAACTATTTCTACTCCCAATCTCACTTCCCTTCTCGGTAACGCATCCGAACGTAATGCCGTTTTCAGTCATCCTCAATTCAATTTGCCTTTTTCTGATGATCAGGCCCCATTCTTAGTCGATTTGCGCTCACCTACTGGTTCTTTCGGTTCCAATTCAATTTTATCCTTCTATTTACAGTTTTCAGAACCTGTCTTATATGACTCATTTACACCACCACCTTCATTAGTACTTTCTAATGGTTCTAAGGCACTACTCTCCATCACTCAGAACCAACCTCAATTTTCTGATGTTTTTCAGTTTGATTTATTAACAGGCCTTTTGACTGATAATGTAGATGATCTTCGTCCTCTTCGCCTGTCATCTTTTGACTCCTTTGTTGATTCTTTTGGCAATACTTTAATATCCCCTTCTGTTGACCTTTTTAACCTTTCCTCTGATCTGACTCTCATAAAAGATGATTGGTCGCTTGATTTTGATCGTGATGGAGTCGCTACTGCATTCGGTGATGGTTTGATGCTTATTCGTTACTTGTTTGGTTCTTTTAGTTCTGATGCTTTGATTTCAAAGGCTATTAATCCAGATTCACCCTATCTTTCTACTTCGCGTGTGTTTGCAGCTTCCAATGTCTCTCAAAATATTCAGTATGGTATTGATTCCGGTTTGTTGGATCTTGATGGTGACGGACAGGTCACTCCGCTAGGTGATGGGCTCATGGTTTTGCGTCACTTGTTAGGCAGTTTTGTCGGTGAATCACTTGTCAGTAAGGCGATTAACCCTGAATCACCACTATTTACTGACCTAGATCTCAACATACATCAAGCTTCACAATCTATTTCCTCTCATATTGATACCCTTTTACCACTTTCTTAGCCAACCCTAAGAACCTGCTTCATGCAAATTCTGCATTTTCGCCACCTGTTCATACTTTAATTGTGGCTGATATGGTTTTCTTTTGCTAGGGTACCTCTAGATTGAGTTTCCCCATGTCTGCAACTCCTATTTCTAATCTATTAGACTATGTGAGTGCTGATACGCAGAATCAAACTTTTGAGGTTGTCCGTCGATCTATTACTCAAGCTTTAACGCAAGCTGAGTTTGTTCCTCAAGCTACCGATTTAACACCAACAATCGACGTATTTAGCGTTTTATATAGTAGTTTTACCAATACCCCTGAAAGTCTTAATGGCATTGCGGATTACGGTTTAGTTGGTGCTGGTTTTTCTATCCGTAACTTACCTTTTGAAGGTCTACAGGTAGATTTTGGTAGTCCAAGCCTTGAGGGTTTTTTGCGTGATGAGACCACAATTCCGAATTTCGGTTCTTTTCACAATTATAGTGATGATGCCAATGAATTTTATTCAAATGAATACGATATTTCAGAAGAACTTTCAAGTTCCATTTTAACTGATTCTGGTCTAGGTCGTTCTGTTATTTATACATCCCTTGGGGGTAATTTCCCATCTAACGATTTACCTGTTAACGTTCCAATTCTTGACTTCCGACCTGAGGTGGAAGGATCTTTCCATCAAGGTCCGATTGCTTTAGTTCCCTCCCAACTCCAATCTGGCTATGTTGCACTTCTGGAATATTCTGACAGCTCCAGCTACCCCTCTCTTCTTTCACTTACTGAGTCTGGGTTAGGTTCCATCATTAACGGTATTGACAGTAATGATGTTGATTATGTTTATTTTGAAGTACCTGAAGGTGTTGAAATTGATACCTTTGTTTTAGATGAATACATAGCTCCAGCTCAAGAATCTGGCACTGTTACCATTTCATCCCCTGAGTTTGGCCCCGTTATCTCTGCTGAATTTGGAAATTCTGACTCTCTCACAACACTATTACCAGGTCAGAATCTTTTAGCAGACTCCTCTTTGGCTCCTGGAAGTTATTTTGTTGAAATCAACCATACTGGATTCGGTAATTTCTCAATAGACGATTCTCTTGAGCAATATATCCAACGAGGTTATAAGTTTAGCTTAGCCCCCAAGTTCGATTTCGACGTGACTATCCCCACTGATTTTGCTTTCAGTGAGGATTCAGCTGTTGTTATTGATCTTCCCTTCGCAACCAGTGGAGAGCTATCACAGCGGCTTGATTGGTCTCATACATCCCCACTGCCAGGGAGTCTTCAACTTATTGCCTCTAACGACTCAGCAGTTCCCTATTCCATTCAAGGAAATCTTCCTCTTGACTTCAACGGTCAAATCTTTTTAGACCTTATTGCGTCTCCTTCCGATGCTTCGGGGTCTAAGTCCTTTTCAATCCCTCTAACTGTTTCTCCTGTCAACGATGCCCCTGAACTTGGAACACGCTCTAGTAATTTAACTCTTACTGAAGATCTCGAGTTTGATATTAATTATCAACTTTTATCGTCTATCTTTGAGACCAATGATATCGACAATGATGCTATTCAGTTTAGACTCTCTAATTACGATCCCGACAGTATTTTTGTTCTCAACTCTGAGAATCTTGTCGACACTCAAGCAACTTTAGATTTAACTTCCGATTCCAATGACATTGTTTCATTTACACCTCCCTATAACTTTAATGGTAATGATTTCCATGTTCTATCTGTAACTGCATTTGATGGCAATGATGTTTCAGTTGCAACACGTCCGTTGCTTGCCAATATTGCATCTCTTAATGATTCTCCCGAGGTTACTTTTACCGGTTTACTTCCTATAGTTCTTGAAGACTCTGTCAATTCCTTCCAAATTGACTTTTCTGATGTTGATCACCCTAATGACCAACTAACCATTCAATTAGATCCTGCTAGCCAGCAATTTGCATCAATATCATCAACTGGATTTTTATCTATTGACACTTCGCATGAGCTATTCCAGTCATTAAGTGATGGTGTTGTTTCATCATATAGTATCAACATTACGTCAAGTGATTCCTTTGGTGCAATTTCTGATCCCTACTTATTTAAATTCGATGTGGAAGGAGTTAACGATGCCCCTACTATTTTAAAGCAGGCTCATACGTTTGGTAATCAAGCTGATCTACATACAGCTTCTGAAGACACTCCTTTCTTGCTTAACTTCTATGATATTGCATCTTCCATCGGCCTAGATGATGTTGACTCCGCTCCACATCAGCGTGAATTCGTAATTGACTCTATTGGTCTTGATACCTATTCCATTATTTCTCAGTCGCAAATTGATGGTTCTATCAACAATCTTTCTGTAGGCGATGTTGTTTATCATACTGATCTTGTAGAGTGGTCTGCCAATAGTAATACTAATGGTTTAGTTGATGCTTTCTCCGTATCAGCTCGTGATCAGGGTGCAATTTCTCTAGATTCTTCCAATATCTCAATACTTGTTGCCCCTGTCGATGATTCACCTTTCATCGATACTCCGAATACCTCTATTCAGCTCAATGAAAATACTCCATTTTCATTAGAATATTCTGGTGGTCAGTTTGATCAAGATTCTCTAGAATGGTTAATCGCAGGTCCTGATGCACCATACTTCAGTATTACTTCTAATGGTCTTCTTTCCCTTGAATCTACAGCAGATTTTGAGCAAAAGGCAAGTTACTCTGTTGATGTAATTCTGTCCGATCAACAAGTCTCCGATCAACATACTCCTTACTCAGATTCAAGATCCCTTGTGGTTGATATTGTTAATGTTTTTGAATCCCAGGATTTAACTCTCAATACACCTGTTCATATCCCTGGTTCCGGCAATATTCTTAATGTTGATCTTTCTTTTACTCAGGATTTATCACTTCCCTCCACTTATTCATCCACTTTATCTTACGACCCTCAAGAGCTTGAGTTCAAACCCGAACTCTCTGAGCTCACTGATTTCACTTCCTTTGATTCTTCTCTCGGCACTGTTCTCCTTTCTTCTGAAGATTCTTCTAGCCTTGTAGGAAATCCAGGAACACTTGCATTCACTGCAGTTAATCCTGATGCCACCGGTCCCTTCAATCTTCATTTAGCTCAAGACTTTGATCCACGGCTTGTCTCTCAGGTTTCTTCTAGTTCTTACGTTATCTCCTCAAAAGCAGATTCCTTTATTGATGAAACAGGTCATCTTGACTTGTCTGCTTTCTCTGCCCCTCTTCGTATCAAAGGCGGAGTTAATCCACAGGACAAAAAAGCTGAAATTATTAGCCAGTCAGATTTTCCCATGCCCTACGACGAATCATCATTCGTTGTTCGTAACGTATCTGCGACAGGCTTTGATGACGAGCTGATTGTTTTTGACGATCTTCAGAGTTTTACCCTAAATGCTGGCGATGATTTGCTTTCTTTGACATCGCTACTTTCACAACCCTTAACTGGTAGTTTAGGCGTTGGTCGTGACACTATTAGTGTTTTTACTAATCAGTCTCCGCAGCATGAGTTGACAATTTCTGATTTTGAATTGGGTTTCGATAAAGTCTCTAATTCCATATCAGAGGATTCCTTTGAACTACTCCATCGTTCTGATTTTTTCACTTCTAATATTCATCAGCTTCTTTCGTCTGCAGGTTTAAAACTTCAGAATTCTAGCTTTATCCAGTCTATTTCATCTCCTTCACTTGGTGTTCCCAGCGCTCCTAATCTTTTGTCCACCAAGACTTTTATTAGTGGTGTCAGTCCTATTATAAATTCATCGTTAGTCATCGAACCAGGTGATCTAGGAAGATTTCTTAAGCTTTCGCTTGTGCCTTCTAATGCATCTTCAAACGCTGGCTTTTCTCTTATCAATTCTGCTTTAGACTTATCATCTGACATCGACCTAGGTGATTGGCGTCTTTCTATTGATGATAATGATCCATCTCAAGCACGTATTGGATATGTAGGAACCACCCCTCTTAATCAGTCCATTCCTGATATCTCAGATCTACGTCAGCTTCTTTCGTCTCTAACCGTGCTTTCTGATGTGGAACAGTCATTTGATGTCAGTTTTCAGTGGCATTCCTACGCTGATTCAGCAACTACGGCGGTTCAAGCACCTGTTACCCTTTCTTCTCTTCTCTCTTCTCAATATCATTCTCTGATAATTTCTGATGCATCACCAGTCACCTCAACTCAATCACTCAATATTGATCTGTCTCATAACCAAGCAGATTCGATCCTCGCATCGAATCTCAACGACTCGGTTTCATTGCTAAGGAATGCATTAGATAGCCCTGCAGCTGCTTCGGATACCCCTGTTGTTTATGGATTTGCTGGCAACGACTCTATTGTTTCTTCCGATGGCAGTCGTTCAGTTGGTGGTGTTGGTCGTGACCTTCTTATTGCCCAACGCGGTCTTGGAACATCTCAGCTCATTGGTGGCGCAGGTGAGGACATGTTAATTGGTGGTTCCAATGACTCACTTGTTGCTGGTTCAGGTGATGACACTTTGATTGTTCGTGGTTCGGGCAATCGTCTCTTTGGTGGTTCAGGCTCGGATATTTTCCACATCCATACTTCTCAGTTTGAATTTTCGAACGAGTCGGGAACCGGGACTAACCGTATTCTCGACTTCAAATCAGATGATCTGATTGCGGTCAATAATATTTCATCTCTTGGCCATCAAGATATCGACTTCAATGGAACTAACCTTGACGCGAAGATGTTAATTACCGATACTGCTGCTGGTGCTAAAGTTTCGCTGACTGGTCATGGTGACCTTGTTATTCTTCAGGGTATTTTATCCTCGCAGATTAATCCTGATCAGATTGTCTTCAACGAAAGTTTGCCTGGTGTGACACCTGATATTGTTTCTCAGGTTTCACTGCTAGACCAATCAATCTCCTCCTTGTGATTTCCTAGCCATCTACTTTTTTACCTTTAGCATTTAGTACTTCATTCTTTTAGTTTTTTATATTGCTTGTCACCCCTTCTCATTTGATTGGAGATGATCTAGTTGTTTTTTCCGAGAAAGCTTTTGCTTCCTCGCATTCTATTGTCCCTGTTTATGTTCATCGTCCCGCCAGTGTTGTCGAGGTTAATGGCGGCTCCTATGGCTCACAATTAATTACTACGCAGGTTTTTGATCCAACGCTTTATGATTGGTTTGAGCAAACTCTTCATAACTTAGACTTATTTCTCGAATTAGACTTTGTTTTCACTCAACATCGTTCAGACTCGATTATTTCCATCTTTCTTGATACTGAGATTAATATCGGTGGCTCCGGACTTACGCTAGGTCTTGCGATACCCAATCATACTTCTTCGCACTTTCATTTAGGCAGCTATTCGTGGGAGATCATTCTCAACACCCCTCAGTTCTCAGACATTTCATTCCTCAAGTACGCAATTCTGCATGAGTTTGGTCACTCACTCGGTTTAGAGCATCCATTCGATTATTCCGACTCTGACGGTATTGGCAATATTTTTGCTGATCCTGATGGTTCGATCACTGTTATGTCTTATACGGAACCACTGGATGGATGGCCGACGGCATATTCGTATCTTGACCATGCTGCATTGGCTTCTATATGGGGCCTTGAAAGCGATCATTCCGGTCGCTGGCTTTTTGCTAATTCTGATGGGACTCAATCAAGTCTGTCCACGTTCGATGCAAATCTCAGGCTTGCCTCAAATCGACCTGGTGAATTGTTTTTAGGTCTTGACAGGCCTTCCCTCTCCCTTGATCTTGTTTCACTTTGCGCTTCCCCATATGGAATTTGGGAGATTCCCTTGGACCTATTAACTCCCCCTAGTGGATACACCTACAGCGCATCCAGGTTGTTCTACAACTCCACACATATTGTTCCAAGCCTTGATTTTCAACTCCCTTACAACCAAGCCCTTTCATCTTTGTTTTCTGTTCCTACTTTTGATGTGGATGACCTCGATAATGATCCCTTAACCAATCAATTTGTAGATATTCGTAGTTTTGTAGTTCCCAGTTCTCCTCAAAGTCTTCCGATCATCAGATTTGAACAATCGGATTTTAGCGGGCTACTTACAACACCGTTAAATCTATCGTTCGATTCTCTGACCGGTCATTATTCTCTTGAACCATTAAGACTCGATTTATTTCCTGCACGTCCTTTTTTCTCATTAGATGTTGACAGTGATGGTCATTACACGGCTTTTGGAGACGGGTTGATGATTATTCGCCATATGTTTGGTAACAGTTTTATTGGTGAGGATTTAATTTCTAAGGCTATCAACCCGACATCTCCACTACTCGTCGAACAAGGTCTTTCGTTTATAGATGCGGCAGCACATATTCGTCATCATATTCAGACCGGCATCGACTCACTAGCCCTAGATGTTGACCGTGATGGCGTTGTTACACCTTTTGGTGATGGCCTTATGATTGTTCGTTACTTACTTGGATCATCATTCTCTGGTGATTCCCTTATCAGTAAAGCAATTAGCCCTGACTCATCTTTCATCGACTCTTTGCAAGATCTTTCAAATTCTGCTCCTTCCCATGCTCTTGCTGAAATGGTTGCGTTCAATATTGATGCATTGATGCATTGATGCATTGGCGGGGGATAAGCTATTTGCATATTCTTTGCTATTTGGCATTAATCCTCTTTCCATCTTATAAATAGTCTGTCGGCATCAGTGTATCTATGTAATTAGTTATCAGATCTGCAATTTGTTCTTTTTCTCCTGTTGTTAATGAGTGTATTTCTTGATTGTTTGGAATCAATATTGATTCTCCGCTTAATGCTTTGTTGATGAGGTCTTCGCCCTCGAATCCGTTAAATAGACTCCTAATGATCATTAATCCATCGCCCAGTGCTTTGATTTCTCCATCCTTGTCTACGTCCAGTGCTTTCGAGTCAATACCTTTCTGAATGTTTTCACTTATTCTTTCTGCTGCTTCTTCCTGATTCAATCCTTCCACAGTCAGTAATGTTGATTCAGGGCTGATCGCTTTGCTGGTCAGTGCTTGTCCTTGATAGATGTCACCAAATAAACGTCTCAGTATCATCAAACCATCCCCTAAGGCTGTAACCTGACCATTTTTATCTACATCTAGGTTGAATCTTTCCGGCTCTGTTTCAATGTCTACATAGTTGACCCCATTCAGCCATTCTATTTCATTATCCGTTGCTGCAACGAGTAGATTTATCCGTTCTATTATTTGAAGACCCGTGATCGGATCGATTCGATCGTCATTTGTTTTTAACTTGATATTTGCTATCTGAGAAGGCAGATTACCCCCAATATTTATACTCAAATCTTCCATGACCATTTCAAGATATTTATCTGTTTTCATATTGTTATCATTGTTGTTGTCATCTCTTCTGATCTTTACGCTGCTAAAGTTATTTTTGATTTCCTCTATGTTTTCCGGTGCTAGATACGCGGAATTGTAATACAGATTTATTTCTAGTGATCTACTGTGGATGCTTCCATCGCCTGAATCATAGTTTAGAGGAATATCAATTGTTTCTCCAGGTTCAAACGTGACTTTGCTTGCGATTGTTGATAAATATTGCTTAGATTCATCTGTTGATGTATCAAATACCTCAATTTCTTCGCTGTATGTTATCTCCGTTTCATGTCTTTCATCAGCGTAGATTGTTATCTTGAATGCTTCTATTCCTTCTGTTAGCGCATCACGCTTAATGCTTGTTGTTATTTTTGCATTGCCCTCGGAATCTATATTTATGCGTCCAGATTCGGGGCTGTCCAAGTCGTTAATATCAAAACTGCTATTGCGTGTAGGAATTGTCTTCCAGTACAGATGTTCTGTGGCGGCTCCATTTCTCACTTTAATTCTTGTTGTCACGCTTCCACCTTCATTTACACTTGAATTACTATTGTTGATCGTTTCCACAGGATTATTCGTAGCTACCCTTGATGCACCTCTGACGATGTAATTACTCTGTCCACCGAGTTGTCTAAGGATCAATGCGTATTCTCCCTCTCCGATCGGCTTATCCAGCAGTTCCGCTTCTGTTGTTGTCAGTAACTTAGGCTCCAGTACATCTATTTGATGTTTCTGGTCTTCCGGCACAATCCATGCTTCGACAGTGCCCCCACTGCTTTCTAATTCGTCCAGTTGCAGCGTCCATAATTCCATTCCTTCGCTAATTTCAAATATCATTGCATCCATTGGGTCGTTCTTTGCGTCAAGTGTCCCTGGAATTTCGAGATGCCCCATTACCAACTCCACGGTTGTAGGCATATTCGCTTGATTACTTGTATCGCTACTACTCGCTATTGCGGGATCCACAATGATGCCATTTACGATGCCATCCGCATCACCTCGTCCACCATCCCTGAGCCATATTTCCACTCGATCATCAAAACCGTCCTGGTTGTCGTCATAAAAGAGTGCTCCTGTCCTGTCCAGTTCGTCATAGACAAATGGATTCCACCGACTTTGTTCATCAGGTTTTGAGAGGATTCCGTCTACTACTGCCTTATATGGAAGTTCCATATCAACCTTCTGCAGACTTCCAACTTCAATGTCTGCCAATGTGAATTCAATTACACCGTATAATGGCTGAAGTTTGTTACTGCTTTCTCCGAGTATTTGCAGTCCAAGATTCAGGTCTTCAACGTTATTGTCTGTTGTTGGTGATAATGCGACACCTGTCAGTACACCATCCCCGCTTTCGAGAATAATCACTTGTTCCGCTTTCAATCCTTTCCTCGCCTCACCTGTTGGTAATGGTGGCATCAATCCCCATGTTTTTTCATCAATACGAACGCTTGCATCTTCTTCCTGCAGCAGGTTTTTCAGATCAATGATCTGAGTTTCCCCTTCACCCTCAAAATTAATCAATGGCTGGTCGCTGAACATGCGTTCAAGAAGTTCAGCAGGATTTTCGACGGACAGTTCACCATTCTCGGTGATGCTGATTACTCTTCTCATGCTTACTTCCGGTTCCATGTCTAGGCGACTTGAGTTGTCACCGAGTACTTTTTTCAGTTGTTTTTCTGTTCCATGTTTATAAGCTTCATTGATCCAACGCAACGTGTATCTTTCGTTGATTGCACCACTGATGTGAACTTCTTGTTTTTCTGTATCGTCTGGAAATGTCAATATTCCTAGAATTACTTTTCCACTTCCAGGCCACGCCGAAGCAAGGTTGTCATCCCATTGCAACTGAAGTGCCTGATTCTCTACATGACTTCCCCTGAATCCTTTTGCATGCACATGATTCAGGGTCGCTTCAGCAGCACCTTCGAGTCTCAGTTTCAATCCTGTTGTATACCGTCCTTCTGATCCTGGCTCATACACCAGTTGTAATTCATGGTTTGAGATCCAACGACTTGTCAGTGGTAGTGCAGTTGCATCATTCTCTTCTATTGTCACTATCATTTTCTCTTCGGGTATCTCCAGCTCTCCTTGCAGCACATTTAAATTCAACTCATAGCGCTGATCACCGGCGTTAATCCTGTCGTCGATACTTTCAATCCTCAGTTGCGTACTTGTTTCTCCCTTCGCAAACCTCATTACTCCAGACGTGAGTGGGAGGATTTTTGTGTCGCTTCCCATTTGTGGATTCAGCGTCCATGCCACTTGTGTTTCTTCACTTACTGGAATATTGGTGCTCAACTCTATTGACAGTAAGGAACCTTCTTTGTTCCGCATTCTTCCACCTGCCTTAATTCTTGGTGAACTCTGAATGCTCGGTTTCCTTATTTCCAGCTCCAGTATTGACTGTTCTTCCAATCTTCCATCACTTGCCACTATTGGAAGTCGGTAATTGCCAGGTTTTGCATTAGCCTGTATTTCCAATTCACTCCCTGAGTAGCTTATCCAGCTTGGTGCATTGTCCAGTTCGATACTCAATGAATCACCATTGGGATCCAATAGCCAATTTTTTTTCTCTAGATCCATATTGATTCTTTCACCCGCATCAACCCGAACAACTTTTGGCATACGCCATATTGGTCCACCGTTGCGTTCCTCGACCACCCATTCAAAATCTAGCTTTAGATCGCTTTCCATCCAGAACGCTCCGTTGTCATCGTTTAGATCGCTAACTCCTAGGCTGAAATGATGGTTGCCAAGACTCTCTCTTGGCAGGCTGCCAATCAGAAGCTCTCCATCTGAGTTGAGGTTCACACCTTCGGGCAGTTCTCCGTCGATGACCACGAAGTGCAGACTTGCCTCGCCATCCCCGTTGTCGATATCTGGATCGAAAATCCAGTCGCTCAGATTTATTGATTCCTGGTTCTTACCGCTCTGTATGCGTTTACGAAGTATCTCGGCCATTTCTCCTGGCTTTATATTTGGTTTGATCTGTGGATCGTCATTGATGCCAGAAATACTGATGCTTCCAGAACGTGTTTCCACTGCAATCCCATTGCTGTATGTCAGTTGCAAGATTTCTTCTTCGCTGAAATGATCCGGTCGCACATGTACTTGCCACCCTGTGATCTCTTCCTTTATTAACTTATCATCTTCGTTGACTTTGCTGATTGAAAGCTTTACTCGTTCCAATTGGTTGTCTTCAATCGCGATGGACTCGAGTCGCCACTGTGTTCCCTCTGCATTTTCATCGTTTTCCGGTAATAAATCTCTTCCTACGAGTGACTCCACTGCACTCAAGTATTCATCTTTCTCGTAACCCAGTTGCTGCAAATGAACCAGTGCCAACTGGTTATTCAGCATTGCCAGTCGCTCGTTTTCTGTTGTGTCATTTATATCGATATTATCTATTCTCAGTAGTTCCTGTAATTCGTCTATCGAGTGACTGTCCACGATCAGCAGGCCCTGCTCCTCCTTGCGTGCGATTGCTATACCTGTTTCATCCCTTACTTCTAGTTCTGAATCTGTTGTGACGTTATCGCTTGTTCTGAAATGGAGGGTTTGTTTGAATAGTTCTATCAGAGCTATTGTTTGATTCTCGTTTCCGCCCTGTTCCGTGTTCTGATCGACACCGATTGAGTCGAAATTGTCTTCTGTTATTTCACTTACGCTAATCTCTACTTGTAGATCGTCGAAGATGCCTTCTGGTACTTCAATTCGTAGTTCCCTAAGTTGATCTGCAATGTCCCTCGCTCCGTTTTCACTGGCTTTGAAAACGTAGTTGTTACCGACGTCCAGTGTCTCTGAGTTGATGCTCAGTTGCAGGTAACGCTCCATTGGCTCTCCCCGTTGATCCCGAAGCTTCGTCTTTATCACTTCACTGACTGACTCCGGTAGATCCAAACCTCTGATTTCCGCTGTTTCACCTGAAGGAAGCACCGGCCTGTAATAGGCGTGGTTTGTCTCTTCCTCTTGGTGTTGAGCTACAAGCCAGCGATCCTCCCGGATTCGTTTGTCGAGTTCTTCAATGACAGGCCCCTGAGCCGTTGATAGGTTCCTGTTTTCTGGGTCGTAGCTGAACAGCAGATCATTCTGTGCCATTACAGCATCCGCAGACAGAATCAGTGCCACTTCACTGCCGTTTGTTCCCGGATCTGCCTGGAAGAATGAGACCGCGTCTTCCTCAATCTCGAGCATAAGCTTGTCAGCATCAAGTTGTAGAGATGCGCCCAGTTGTCCTGCGGTTGGCATCGTTGATGCTTGCGCTAAAGCAGGTTCCCAGTTCACAACTTGGTGGGCAGGCGTTGTGTTGCGGCCAATTTCGGCCACCAATGAGAATGTGCCCCGTTTCAGACCCCGTGGCAGTACAAGACCCCACTGATCTGAGGCAAGATCGATCCTGATTTGACTGCTTAGACCGTCTAGTGTCACCGGCATCGTGCCAAGTGTGAGATCTGGCAGACCGCTTCCGGCACGATGCAGTCGCAAGCGCAGCTCATCGAGGTCGCTGCTCAGCAGTGGTAGGTCCGTCTCCGGTACTGATACTTCAAGAGTGCCCTCCACCATCCTCCGCGTGGCTGGATCAAATTCCACATTGTCCAGAGTGATGGTTGGGTGGCGGTCATCATCTATTAATTGAATGTTGACGCTCGCATTACCGTTCACTTCCCAATCACTCACTGCTTCGAACCTGAGCTGTACTGTTTCACTTCCTGCATCTGAGCGGGGATCTTCCAGCGGGAAATCTCCGGAAGCAATTGCATCGGCCTTCAGAGGAATCGTGAGACTCTTCCAACGTTCGTTCGCTTGCCAAACCAGTTCCGATTCCTCGGGACCCTGACCGAGATCGAGCCCAGGTTTTGCTTTGAGCAGTTTTTCCTCGGTTTCGCTTAACCGCAGTTGCGCCCGGGCTTTAACAACCCCTTCGGCATCAAGGTTCTTGAGGCCCACCGGAATCCTGAGCTGGTGATCTTCAGCAAAGCCAGTGCTGTTGTTCAGATGTGCAATCACTGCTTGCGGCTTTTGTATCCCGAGTTCGAATGAGCACCAGGTGATTTCTGTTCTTCCGTCGTCTCCAGAATGAGTGATCTTCAGGAGGTAGCCGTTGCTTTCAGATGGCAGTTCTGTGCTGTTGAACCGAGTTCTCAGTACTAGTGGGTTTTCATCACTGCCATCGCCTATCAGCTGCAGGTGATGATCATCTCCTACTGGTGCTTCCTCTCCTCGACGCAACAGGCTGACAGAAGAAACGTTCTGAAACTGAGAGCCAAAGCTAAGGGGGAAATCGGCATCACCATCCACCCTGAACAGCAGCGGTTCGACTTCAAAACTCTCAAATTCATCAACAGCCGTGTCATGTTTATGTTGTGTTACCGGTAAGAAACCAGCATCAATGCTGCGTTGGGCATGCAACAGCTGGCCTTCGGTTGCTGGACCCATCCAGGTGGTTTCATCATTCGCACTCCCCACCTGCAGAGTGAAGACGTTGGAACCTTCGAAGCCTTGAGGAGTCAGCACCCTCAGCTTGTCCAACCATGAACGAGAGCCAGATCCATTGGCCTGCAGCAACCATTGTTCACCCGTCCAGACGGCCTTGACATTCAAGGTTTCATCGCCTGTGTTGATCAGCCATTGCTCTGAGTTCGGCTCAAGGTTCTCTGATGTCGGTATTGCGATTTCGAGGCTATCGCTGCCAATCAGTCGAAGATCGAGGTTGGACCACTCCTTCGTAAGGGTGAGTTGCCAGCGATTGACATCGCCGTCGCCCGGCGACTGCAGCGAGCGCAGCACTTCGTACGAGGAGGGAATCGGATCAGCAGCCGTTCGCAGTCGCAGCTCAAGAGGTTGGCTGAGACGCAGCTTTTGAGGTATTTCCCCTTCGTTGTCGCGGAAGCTTGCTTCAATCGTGAACTCCAGTGAGGCATCACCAGCGGCCCATTGCCCCGGGTTGTAACTGAACTGCTTCAGCTCCTCCGCTGTGAGGTTGAACTCGGATGTGTTCGATCCCTCGGCCTCCACTGGATCAGCGTTCAATACGCCGAATGTGCCGACGTCCATCAGCCAGCTGGGCACCGTGAGGCGATAGACCACGGAGGCGAGCTCAGCAGTGTCCCCCAACCCAGCCGCCATCTCTTCAATCCCAGGCAGTCGGTCGCGCAGCAATAGGGGAATACTGCCTACAACGCGATGCTGAAGCAGCTGGCCTTCGCTGACCTCCAGATTCTGCGGCAGGAGGAAGCTATTGCTGCGCTTGGGTTGCGGAGGTTTTGGCAGTTTAACGCTGAGCACTTCGCTGCTGCTGCTGGCATCAGCGGCATCGGTGACCTGTAACTGGAGCTCGAGCTCCTCTGAGGTCGTTAGAGCACCATCAAGCTCAAGTGCCTGCTCCAGTTGCTGTGTCGATAGGGAGAAAGCTGAAACAGCCTCTGCTGCGGGCACAGCCAGCCAAGCTGACCATTCGCCGTCGGCCTGACGCACGCGCCAGGTGTGCTGCAGGTCAGCTGCTGCTGTTTCGCTGTCCTGTCCGAGCAGAGCGGTGATCTGCAGTTCACCGTTGACACCCTCTTGATCTGATGGCCGCCAGAGCAATTCCTGCAGTAATGGAGCTGCAGGAAACTGGTTGGCATGAATTGCATCATTGACGATCAATTGAGCGGAGTATCCCTCTGCACCGCTCCAACCCAGCAGCAGATCGGTACGACCATCTCCTTCGTCGTTGAGGGTGAGCTGGAAGTTGCTGAGGTTATTCACTGCCTCAGCCACTGGCTCCAGAGACAATGTGAGAGAGGGTTGTTCACTTCTGTTGAGTGCTTCCCCGGAGAAGGCAAAGCGCAGTCTTCCCTTGCGCACGTCCTCCAGAGTGAAGCTGCGGCTGGAGATGTCGCCATCCGGAAGCAGCGTCTCACCATCGAGTTCAAGCTCAACATTCTCGAGACCAGCATTTCCGATTCTGCTGAGGCGATACAGCTGTCGAAGCTCGAGGCTTGTGGTGAGTGCAGTGGCTGCTGCCTCTTCTGTCGAGCGGAAGCTCAGAATCTCTTCGAGATTGTTCGGTGAAGTGCCGACAGCAAATGTCCACAGTGCGCGCGAACTGTCTGTTTGCGTGCTGCGGTCAACGCTTGAGAGATGCGTTGGAGTTGTTGATTTGCCGGCTGTAAAAAGCATGCCCTCTGCGTCCTGAGAGGGACCGACAAAAGAACGGAGCTCTTTTCCCCAACCTTGCTGAATGGTGAGCAAGCCGTTCTCCTCCAGGCTGATCCGATCGCGTTGACCGTCATTGTCGAGATCGATCGACAAGGCATGGTTTTGCGGCTGCAGAGCTGAAGCAATGGAGAAGATAGGATCGATGACAGTGCCGTCCAGATCAATCCTCAGCGGCTGCTGTGTGAAGCTGCTGCCGTCGGCCCACGTCGAGCTGCGCATGCCGGCGTCAATGGCCTGAACCGACCAGAAGTAGGTTTCACCTGGCTGCACATCGCGAAGCAAGCCTGCACTGTGATGGCCAAGGTTGCCTGGAGCAGCAATCAGACGCGATCCAGTGGATGCATCGGCCATTGGTGCGATCACGTTGAATGCATGATCGGCGTCTCCATGGGGCACGGGATCATCACCCAGACGTGGAGCGGTGCCGACCCCAAGGTTGTAGGTGTAGGGCGCATCCTCTGAGAAGGGATGACTCATGGACCAACGGAACTCAACGGCTGATTGATTGCTGTTCCAGACAGCGTGCTGTAAATCTTCTGGTTGATCCGGTTGGCGGTTGGCGATACCGATGAACGGTGCTGATTCCGCCTGTTCTGCATCTGCACGCTCGCTGGTGGTGTTCTTGAAGATCTGCAGATAAGGGAGTTCAGCCGATCCCTGGGCGCCACTGATCGCCAGATCCAGATCGCCATCAAGGTCAAAGTCGGCCCAGCTGGTATGGCCCCGTTGCAGACCAGGAAGCGCCACTGACATGCGTTCGAAATTGTCGTTGCTGCCTATCAGGGGATTGCGCAGTAGCTGAGAGCTGAGTTGTCCCTCATGACCGACTCCACTGATGAGTAGGTCCTGGTCACCGTCATTGTCGACATCAGCCCAGGTGGCGGAGCCTTCATGGAATAGAGGCAGATCGAGCTGCCCCACAGTGAGCTGGAACTCACTTTGCTCCAGGAGCGCTGCAGCACCATCAAGATCAACACCATCAGCCAGGTTGATTGCTGGCAGTACGCGCAGGCGTGCACCCGGTGCTGCCAGCTGACCTGCACCTGTCCAGGTGTAGGTCAGCTGATCCTGGTCAAGTCTGCTGCCAGGCCTCAGACGTGAATCACCATCCTGGAGGCTCTGGATCAGAGCACCTTCAGCATCCACCAGCTGGAGCCTGAGGCCGATGGGCACACTCGCACTGCCGAACTCACTCAGGGCGCTGATGCTGTAAGTGCTGCCGAATTGTGGGTTCGGCAGCAGTTCGGCGAGGGGATAGTCGCGGAACACAACCACTGCCCCCTGATTCAGGGGGTCACCGTGCTGATCAGTTGGACCAGGCAGCTGGCTGATGCGATCCGCATAGCTTGCTATCTGCAGATGGCCTGGCTCGAGCAATTGCTCGGTACTGCTGTGCAGCACCACCTGCGAGAGGTTGGCCCACTGGAATGGTTCATCGTTGTACTCACCGGCCTGGAACGGGAACAGGTGGCTCTGGTTCAGTCCTGAACCTGCAGCACCACTGAGATAGAGATCATCAAAGGAGCCTCTAAGGTCAACATCACCGAAGGCGGCCAGGGCTGCATCCGCGATGGTTGGACCATTGGCCAGAGTGAAGGTGTGAGTGCCTGGGGTGCGTGCGGCCTCGTTGCGCAGAACCTCCAGAGGAGACTCCAATGCCGTGAGCGTGATCTGCACATCACCATCCGTCTGACGAACCACATCCTTCAGTCGGATGTCTGCGGGCTCGACGACCAATTCACTACGCAACTGTTGACGTAGTGATGCAGGGTTCATTAATGCATCCTGCCGGAACTCGGTAAGCCATTGCTTTCGACCGATTCCCACAAGGTCTGGCACTGAGGCCAACTGCAGCAGGTCGAGCTTCAGGTCCTCTGGCTCAAGAGTCAGATAGGCAGTTGCCGCGAGTTGCGAGGCTCCATGTGCCTCAGAGCTGGTGCTCCTGAGCAGATTGTTTGAGGCGTTGAGACCGTTGAACAGTGAAACTGGTTCCAGATTGCTCGAGAGGATGTAGGGATTTCCTGATGAATCGAGCAAGCGGATTTCTGCCTGGTTAGTCAGAATTGAATTGAATGGTTGTTTAACGGATTCAAGAATACGAATATCGTTCGGTTGAACACCAAGCAGAACGGCTGAGCTGGGGTGAATCAAGGCATCAGACGGTATTGCCTGGGCGTGAATTGCTGACCCGACCACAGCAAGCGGAATATCCAGAGTCAGGTCCCCTGAATGGAGCTGCAGGTCAAGGGATGCAATTTCAATGATGTGTCCGGATGTCGCAGTGGGCTCTAATGGAACAAACGAAATCGCAAGTGAGGGGATTTCGATTTGCTCAAGATATATCGATACATCCGAAGCCTGATCATCACTGGAAAGATCAAATTCGCGAGTGCTCTGTTCTCCGCTCACTGAAAGAATTTTGACTGCAAATTTGCCAATTAGTTGGTCAAAATCAAGATCTGCGATTGAGAAACTGTCGCCGGTCGAGAGCTGTAAATCCAGAAGGCTGTCTATGCCCGCAACATCGACACTTGAATCAAGAGATGCGGAGGCCACAAGACCATCTTGATCAGAGCGCAGATCAGCCAGGGCACCCTGGCGCATGAAGACACCGCTGGCAATTGGGTCGCGGAAATCGTGCCCTTGTGGCTCCTGAGGGTATGGTTGAGGGACCGGAGCTTTCACCCAGATTTGTCTGTCAGCTGCAGCCAGGAGAGTGTATTGAGGATGTGCAGATACAACAGAGAAATCATGTTCGCCGATGCCACCATCACCATCAAGATCCACAGTGAATACTGACTCAATTCGATGAATCTCTGCTGCGCTTGTGAGCTGGGTTTTGGTTGAATTATTTGGGTCTGCGAAATCTTCTATGTCAGCAAGGTACTGGCCAGTTTCTGAATCGTAACGACCAACATATGCCGTACCAGTTGACTCATTCCAGTCCAGCGCGAGAATTTCTCCGGACTCTGATAAAGATAGAGAGGTGATTTCGAAAGAACTTGAGCGAGATTCACCCCACGGAACTCCGTCGTTATCAGTGCCGTAGCTTCCTTGACCAACCGATTCACGCTCCAGGCGAAGAATCACACCGTTCGCGAAGCCGGCGTGGAGGGTTTGTGAACTTGTTTCGAGCAACAGTGAGATGTCGCCATATGATTCAATTGCTTGATATCCGTCAATATCGCCAGGGAAGGTATAACCTTCGGAATTGATTCTCAATTCTTTGTCAAATTCAGATTCACTCCGCAACCCTGAGATCAACAGGCCTTGAGAATCACTTAATCGTGATTCGAACTGAACACGTGTTAATGTATCAGAAATTGCAAATTCAACGTCATCAATATATAGAGATAATTTGTCGATATGAGCATTGGTACGTTTTGGGTCGAGCTGTTGGTAAGTTTTTGAAGGGTCAAATTTAATGGCGGAAATGAATGAATTTGATTCTGGGCTAGGTGATGCCAGGTCTTGAATTTTCGCGGCATCAACACTGAGTGTTGATCTGTCTAGGACAGTAAAGTCTTGGGTGGGCCAAGATTCGGCTATTGATGGATTTATCAATACAGAGATTAGGCTTTGCAGAGGGTCCTGGCCTTCCACTGAAATGATTTGATGATTGGCGGCACTTGGCTTTCCTGCCCTTCCGATTGCATTGATTTCGCCTTCAGCGGTGAATGAGCGAAGATCTCCAACGCCGCTAATCCATATGGCGTGACTGTATCCATCCCACTCATCAGCTGTATTCAGCAGTTGATTCGGTGAAGATGTGCCTTCAATGCTTTGGTAGGCCTGAGAGTGATATCCAACAGCGCCATGTTTTCTGTTCTCCTCTTCTGGAGCGCTGAAGTCTGAATTTGAAAAGTCAATGCGTCCATATTTGCTGGAAATGTGCCCTGCATCATGTGTGAAAAAGTTCTTGGTTCTCTCGGATGTTTGCTCTTCGCTGTTGCCACCTTCGAGAATTAGTTCTGTGATGCCTGTTGGAAGATAGCTGTAAATGTGGCTTATATCATCCGTGAAAAAGCTAAAGGTATTGTCTGCTATTTGCTCTTCGCCATTGCCGCCCTCGAATATCAGCCCTGTGACGCCAGTTGGAAGGTCGCGATAAATTGCCAAGCCAATATTGCCTTCTTGATCAAGAGGTATTCGTTGAATGTGAACGCTTTCGCCGAAAGGTTGATCGTTGGATTGAATGCCAAAATGAGCAGTGACCAATTGTGTCGGCAGCTCAACGTCTAATGTGCTTATATTTTTGATAACCGCAGATGATGCCTGGGTGGCGTTTAAAAGCTGGGGCTCTGATTTTGTGATTTTTATTTGAACATTCTCTTCACTGTTGGCACTTTTTAATCTGATGTTGTCTATTGCTAGATTTTGATCTTCGAGGACTTCCCTCAGATATGCAAGCGAACTGAAGGCATCGAGATGTCCGTCGGTCGGCTCTCCTGATCCAGCAAACCCGGAATCACGCACTAGGAGCTCAGCCAGAATGGTCTGCGTCTCATCAGGCAAGTCGTTGAAATCTGTTCCCCAAACCCGTGGTGCGCTTTCGTCTCCAACCAGCTCTGAGAGCAGGAACTCAGGGTTCACCTCCGTTGAGGCGGGAGAGGCTGCGGTGGGATTCTCCACAAGAGCGTCATCGAACGCCAGAAAATAGAGGTAATCCGGTGCTCCACTATTGACACCCGCTTCATAACGGAAGGTGAGCGGTGCGATGTTGAAGGCACCATTGCCGAGATGTTGCCAGTCCTGTTCGATCTGCAGAAGCGCTAGGTCTTCGCGATCACTCGCACCGAAGGCTCTGAATGCGAGAGCCTCAGTTGGGCTGTCTCGGCGGATGTCCGCGATCTGATCATCAAATGTGTCGCCCAGGCCATTGACTGCGTCGTTGTAGCGATCGCGGTTCACGCGATAGAGGCTGTAACTGGGATCAAAGTCACCACGGCCAATCTCGAGGCTCACCACTGTGGTGAGATCCAGCATGTTGTTGTTTTGCAGATCCTCCGTTAAGGAATCAAAACCCGGAAGATCCTTCTCCAGCCTGCTGAGGAGCTCATCCAGGTTGACAAGATCGCGACTGACGTCAAACAGGGTGCTGTCGGAGTCCCAGAACATAATTCGCTCAGAGCCACTGCTGCTGGCCTCCAGCTCGCTGTTCCAGCTGCGATGCGCCTCCAGGTCTGCGCCAGTGGCCAAGGCCGAGGAACTAGCGTGGAAGCCGAAGCTCAGCCGAGAACCCGTCATCCCGTCCGGGAGTGCGGATATCTCCAAATCGGAGACATCTCCTATTTCTTTGTCGGTTTCGAGTAGGAACAGCACTTCGGAGTTTCCTTCGCTGGAAACGGCAACTTCCAGCTGACCGTCACTGTTGTGATCCGCCCATGCTGCGCGCAGGATCTGATCGTCACCGTTTTGCCAGAGCCCAATCTGCTCCTGCCAGCCGGCAGGCTGATGCCAGGTAAAGCTGTTTCCTTGCTGATTTAGCAGGATCCCCACCGTTTCCTTGCGATCGAATGTGCTGATGTCGGTCTGCAGCCCCGTCACCAGCAGATCGAGATCGCCATCACGGTCCCAGTCACCCCAATCAGCGCTGTGAATGCGATCCAGACTGGGTAAGTCAAATCCTGTGCTGAAGTGGCGAGTTCCGTCGGCATTGAGTGCATTGATCAGCACCTGTGCCTCAGCGTTGCCGGCCTGATCAAAGCCCCAGGTCACGAGGTCAAGGTCCCCGTCGTTGTCAATGTCGCCCCAGCGATTACCGCCCTCCCAGCCGCTGGTTGTGCCCCGGAACAGTGCCCTGTCCAGTTGTGGCACCAACAGATCAGCACTGCCCAATACATCCAGACTGGTGACGGTCTTGCCGGTGCGTAGCTGCTCCACGGGGATCGGCGTGAAGTCGGAGCCATTGCGACTCCATTCCAGACGCACCGCATGGTGACCAGAACCACCATCGGACTCAGAGGCAGGATCGCTCCAGCGCAGATCCAGATCAATCGCACGGTCAGCTCGCAGTTCGAGCTGATCGAGCACGCCATCGCTGTTCTTGATTTGTTCACCGTCGACAAACAGCTCCCAACTTGCATTCGCGTCTGTGATCACCCGGAAGCTGTAGAGACCTTCTCCATCCGCAAGCAACTCACCACTCCATCGGGCTGACAGTGGTCCATTGGCTGGATCGAGGGATCCGTCGGGTTGCCGATAGCCCCAGTTGAAGTCAACTCCAGCATCCACGCGTTTGAGCAGCGGTTCTTCGAAGCTGGCTCCGCGGTAATACACCGCTTGCAACCCGTACTGACGGATAGCGGAAATTGCTCCGCTGCCGCTGCCGTCACCAGCGAAGTAGTCCTCAATCGTGAGATCTGCCAACGGGTCAAGCACCCCATCGGCATCGATGTCGATGAGGAGATCGCTGTTGCCGCTGCGACCATCACCGTTCCCTCGACCAAATCCGATGAAACCCTGCTGGGCTCCGTCAAGACTGAGCTCAGCAGGGAGCTGCAGAATCAGTTCATCCTCAGCACCCTGAACACCACCGGCATCGCGGATCACACTGCCCGCCGCGGAATGCAGCAGCCAGCCGATGCTGTCATCAGCCGCAGCTCTCTGGTACAGAAGCCTGTCGGGCTGGAAACCAAGGCGTTCATACTGCTGCCACTGCACCTGGCCCTGCCAGCGCGTGGGATCTGCCCAGCGGCGGAATTTTTCCCAGCTGATCGACTCGTTCCCGATCCGTATCGGTGTCAGAGCATCGGGGTCTCCTCCGAGTGCTCGGAATGCATCACGGAGAGTCATCTGCGGGGTGAGCAGGCTGTAGTGATCGTCTCCTGCACCTCCAACGAGTAAATCGCGACCTCCGCCACCCTCAAGCCGATCGGCACCGGCGCCGCCGTACAGACGATCAGCGCCGGCACCACCCTCGAGCACATCACGGCCGGCGCCACCGCTGAGCACATCAGCACCACTGCCGCCACTGAGAGTGTTGTTCTGATGGTCGCCAATGACCAGGTCGTTGTAGTTGCTGCCCTCCACGGCTTCGATCTGGCTGCCCACTCCGCTCAGACTCTCCGCCAGGGCACGACTGCTCAGCCCGGAGGGTGTTTCCTCGCTGAAAGCCCGCGCGAAGACTTCCAGCCACTGCTCTGTATCGCCCGTGATGCCGCTGCTGATCAGGCCGTTTAAAAGCTCTTCCGATCGGAAGCTGCGCGCAAGTGTGTTGCGCACGGCATCGCGTAAGTCTGTCTTTGGTGATTCACCGGCGGCTACAGCCTGAAGACGCGCCTGTTCCTCGGCCGCCAGGTCGGAGGCGACAGCGCCAATGTTTGATGGCTGAATCTCCAGCACGCGCGCCACATCACGTTCCAGGCTGGCCTCTGCAACTCGGCTTCCTGGCAGGTGGACGAGGCTGGTGGCGATTGTGTCCTGGCTGCCACCGCCATCGACAGCGGAGAAGGCTTTTGCTGCGTTGCGCAGCAGCTTGAGATGTCCTGGGTCGATGAGCTGATCGCTGGGGGCCAGCTGCAACGCTTCGGCCAGGCTGATTGTCGGTCGGGGACTGACACCAGCGCGTAACAACGTTCCTTCAACGACTTCACGCACGTCGTCATCAAGTTCGCTGACGAGTTGATCGCGCTCCAGAGCCACAGGTTGGGCGGCCTGGGACGCAGTCTCCGTGTGCTTCAGCCAGATGATCGGATTACGGATGGTTGTGTCGAACAGCTGAGGCAGAAGATCTTTCTCAAGCACATCAGCGAGCTCGCTGATCGAGCTCAGAGGATCGAAGCGGCGGAAGCCACTGGCCGCCATCGCCTTCAATAGCTGCAGCAGTTCTGTAGGCAATGACTCGAGGGCTTCTGTGCCCCTGACAGATATTGGTTCACCCAGACCATCAGGCAATAGCAGCAGGTCTGTCTGTCTGGCACTCAGGTTGACCTGAACTCCTGCAGAGTCCGAACTGAAGCTGGCTGTGTCGTGGCCTTCGCCGCCGATGAGGCGGTCGGCTCCCTCTCCACCATCCAGCAGGTCATTGTTGAAGCCCCCCTGCAGGGTGTCAGCGCCACTGCCTCCGTGCAGCAGGTTCACCCCACGCATGCCGACAAGGTGATCATTGCCCTCCTGGCCGTAAAGCCGGTCGACGTACCCATTCACATCGCTTCCGTACAGGGTGTCATCCCCTTCACCGCCATCGAGGAAGACCACTGGCAGCGGCTCGGTAGACGTACTGCCTAGCAGAACGTCATCTCCCTCACCGCCGGTGAGGATGCCGAAGTAGTCAGGCAGCCCGGAAAAGTGTTCGACGAAGTCGTCTCCAAGGATTGACCGATTGAAGGGCAGGCGATAGGCATCAGCACTGCTGAGCTGGTCGTTCGTACGACTGCCGTGATCTGACACTACAAAGCGGAGCTGTTCGCGGGCCTCGCCATCCGGATTGGCAAAGCGGATCTGACCTTCGTTGAAGCTTGTCTGGAAGTGCAACTGGTCCTGATCGACGCCCTCAAAGAACACCAGCGTCTCGGGAGCTGCCTGGCCATCCACCACGCTGTTGATGCGCAGCACCGAACCATGCAGGCCGGCCTGATCACGGAATTCTTGAATGACATAGCTGTGGTTCACCTCCTGTCCGTAGCTATCCAGCAGCGGCTGACTGCGGAAACGTTCAGCTGACAGTTCGTTGCCACCGCCGTCAGTCTCCTTGAGGCTCACAACCTGATCCCAGACGAAGCTGGCATCAGGTTGCAGATGCAGCTGCACTTGATCGAGGAAGGGATTGAAATCCGTGATCAGCACCACACTGCCGTCGACGTCATTCACTGGTTCGGCGAAAAACGATTCTCTGCTGTTACCGAGTCTGAACAGATCCTGGGTTGGATCTGCTGCCAACACCTCCATCAGGTCATAGGAACCAATCTTCTGAAGCTGGTTGGTCGGCAGCAGTGTGGGGTCGCCGAACAACAGGTCGGCGTTATTCGTGATCTGTGTGAACTCCCTCTGGTCATTGCTGGTCAGGTTGCTGACCACCTCGCCGATTCCCTGCCCGAGTTGCTGGGTGAATGCAGGATTGAAGCCGGTCGGTAAAACATCAGGCTCACGGTCTTGTTCAGACACCGAAGGCTGCAGGCTGACGCCAGCACTCCGGTGGTCGAGTGCCGCGAGTTCGAGCTCATAAAGTCCGGATCTGTCGGCGTCGTCTGATCGACCTTCAACCGGCGTGAGGATCAGGCTACCCAGCTCGAATGCGGAGCCACCTGCAGGGATCAGCTTGGATCGGAGATCATTCAGCGGCAGTGAGACCCGGCTGCCCAGGGTGTCACCGGTGGTGAAGCTGAGCAGAGTGCTGGTGGCGGCGAGGTCCTGTTGAAGAGCATCACTGAGGCCGTCGCTCAGAGCCCTGAGGCTGGCTTCTTCTTCTTTCTGTAAAGCTCCGGGAAGCGAAAGGTTGTCTGGGAGGGTTGTTCCGCGGTACCTCAGACGACCCGCGACCGCATAGCGATCATCAGAGTGGTCAGCGATGCTCTTGTGATGTGTTGAAAGCTGCAGTGTGGGTTCTTTCTGACCCGGAAGCGCCTCTGCTGTGAACACGCCGATGGGCTGCTGACTGCCGCGCAGATGCAGGACTAGGAAGGATGCATCAGGCTCGACGGCGAAGAAGCGTTGGTCGGTTCCGTTTTTTGGCGAACTCACCCCCGCATCGGTGAGTTCAGCTGGTGCACCGACCCAACTCAAGACCAGCTCATGCTGAGTGTTGGTTTTGGGAGTGGTGTTCAACGTCACAGCATGGTTGCCGTCGAGAGACATGCCACTCACTGAGCTTGAGGTAGGGGCCAGCTGGAGGGTGTTGCCTTTCCAAACCCTGGCGAAGCCTGTCCACTGATGCGGCAACTGATCCAGCTCCGCGATCACACGGCTTTCCTGTGCCGGTAGCGGGCCCAGCTTCTGATGGGCGGGGTAGCGTGAAGCCGCTCCTCCTAAGAACTGTTCGTAGAACGGAACGGAGACAACGTCAGTGTTGTCGAAAGCCACCATCAGGTCTTGATGGCCTGATGCATCAAATGAAAGCCCTGGAGGGATGATGGCCGCATCAGCAGGCAGGGTCCTGAGATCAAAGCGGTAGTCGAAGCTTGCCCAGCGCGGATCTGCAGCATTGGCCTGGAAATGCAGATTCCTGAAGTTCAGCTCGTCTGTGCTGCTGCCATCAGCATCAATCTGAGTATTTTCCAGCAGCAATGTGACCGGATTGCCACCGGCTTGGGCGGCATCATTGAGATTGTTCTCGCTGGCTGGCAGGGCAAAGAAGTCTTCGCCGTTCAGTAACAGGTCAACATCATGATCACCATCAAAATCTGCAGCCCGGATCGTGCCATTGGCGAGCCCGTAGAGACTTAGCCCGGGATCTCGATAGACCAAGGTGTCAACCTGTTTGGTTTGGCCGTCGACCAAATCGGGAGCGAGATCACCAAGCTGACCCTCACCCAGCAGAACCATGGTCTGGGGGATGGCCAGAGTCGCACCATCAGCCGCTCGCCGGCTGGCATCGCCAAAGCCCATCAGGGCGAGATCCAGGGGGCCTGTGCCATCAATCTGAGCGATGCTCAGATCACCTCGATAGATGCCGGTCGGTGCAAGCTCACCGTCATTGATCTCGCCGTTGCCGTCGGCATCACTCCAGATCAACGGCCTGCTGGCCTGCCAACCATCCTCCCCGCGGCTCAGTGACCACAGCTGCGGTTCAGCCTTTTTGGGATTGGTGGGATCTCCGGTGCTGCCACTGATCAGCAGGGTGAGCTGGCCCTGCTGATCATGCATGAAGTCAGCACTCACACCAGCCAGCTCCGGCAGGTCTGCCAGCAGACTCAGGTCAAGGTCAAATTCGCGATACCGCGAAGAGTTCTCGTCCTGAGGAGGTTCGCTTGCATCGGATGCTTCGTTGGGTTTGGCTAGAAGCAGATTGCCATCATCATTCCCTTCGCGCAGGATCAGGTTTCCGTCGCCGCGGCTGAACAGAATGGCATTGCCATCACTGGACATTGCCTCCAATTCAAGATTCAGCAATGACGTCGTCTCAGTGGAGGGCCAGACATAGGGCTCACTGAGATTCAGGCTGGAGAGCTGCACTTTCTCACCAATGCGGTACAGCAGATCGAGATGATCACTGCGTAGATCGCTGTGAAGAAGCTCTGCTTCAGGCGGTAGCAGTGTGGTGAGTCGATGCCGCTGCATCAGCGCACCATCGTCGCCGTCGAGACGCAGCAACTCAATGCTGTTGGCGTCGTTGGGATCAGCAAGGCTGAGGAACTCACCATTGCTGTTCATCTGCTGAATCAGTCCGTACTCAGCAACGGGCAGGAACTTTGTCGCAGTCGGCGTTGTTTCATCGAGAGAGGATTGTTTCCAGAACTGCTGGGCAGACTCAGGCCACAGCATCACGACATCCTGACCAGCTGCAGCAACAGGCACGTCAAAGTCGATCATCAGTGATTGCCAGCTGTCCAGACCCGACGACCTCCTCCACAGTCCGGCTGTTTCATCTCCCGCTTCATTGCTGAAGATCCCGAGGACATCATCAGCAGAGACGGCAATCGAGGCCGCGGCCTGCTGAACATCCAGGCCGTTCGGCAGTGGCAGCAGCTGCAGAGGGCCCTGCGCCGCATCCAGTCCATGGACATGGGCGGTGACCGGTGTGCCTTGGCTTCCTTCCCAGAAGCGAAAAACCGTGCCGTCACTGCTTAGCCCGCTCACAAGCAGCTGCCCCTGTGGATCAGCCGCGACTGCCACCTGTTCGGCCCCATCCGGCAAAGGCTGTAATCGGAATGTTTCCAGGCCCGGGCGCCACAGCGCCAGCGATGACTGCGAAGGTCGAGCAATCACCACAGGCTGATCCTGGGCCATGTCGAGATGCACGAATGTGCTGTCCGCTGGGAGCATGGGGAGCATCTCGGACTCCCAGCGAGTGTTTCCTTCGGCGAGGTGATGCAGAACAGGGTTGATTCCTTCCTTGTTGTTCTGATCCATCAAGACAAAGAGTCCGCTCTCGTAGCGAGTGGCATCCAGCAGCACGGCGTTATCAGCGGTGGATGGCAGTGCCGGCAGCCGTATTTCGGCCAGTGGGCCAGTGCCACTGTCTTCAAGGCGCAGCACCTGATCCCCCTTCTGGATCAGCAGCTGGGGCCGCTTGCCTTCAGCTGTGAGCCAATCGCTGCTTTGCAGTCGATCCGACAGCTGTTGCAGCACCTGGATGCCTCCCGCAGCAGGCATGCGCAGCTGCAGTTCGTTTATCTCGAGGAATGCGGTGTTATCGGTGGGCAGACCGGTTGCCTCCAGCCACTCGGGAGGCGTGCTGCCTCCCGTCGCTGGCTGTAATTGCAGCCAGCTCGTTGGCTGCTCGAAGCCGCCGCTCTGAACCAAAAGTCGATCGGAAAGATCGAGCAGCGCTGATCCCTCGTGGCTGTCCCAGATCTCGAGATCCACCGCCTGAGGAAGGGTTCCAGGAGTTAGCTCATTCCACTGCAGCAGCTGTAATGCTTGACCAGTGTTGGCTGCGTACCCACCAATCACGGCTGCGATGCCGTTGTTGGTGTCAGCCAGCGCATGCATCTGCGGGCCTGAACCGAAATGAGACAGGTCGGCACTGAGTTCGATCCAGGTGCTGCTGTCCGTCACTGATGCAGTCCGAGGAAGAGCAAACAGAGAGTGTTGATGTTCTGCGTTGCTCCAGTTGTTGGATCTGCGTTGAACCATCAAGTGGCCTTCGCTCGTGAACAGGGAGAAGCCAACATTCCCCTCCTCTGCAGGATCTGCGGGTAGCGGCAGGTCAAGTTGACGGGTGCTCAGCTTGTTATCCGAGGTGTTCAGCAGCAACAGTGCCGCTTCTCCAGCGCTGGTGTCGGTCAACCAGGCCGCCACGCCTGCTTCCATTGGCTCAAGAGCCTCAAGGGCGAAACCTTCTGGCAGTGCAACCTGCTGACGGTCTTGGTTGCTCAGGATCTCGAGTTGAGGCTGATCCCCCGTCGTGTCGAGCACAATCCGATAACTGCCGGTTGTGAGGCTGGGCTCGCCGTAACCATCGCTATTCAAGGGTTGACTGAGTTCTCCTAGATCATTCAGCACGCCACCGGGTGCCAGCGCGAGCAAGCGCTCGCTGCCATCAGCGAGTTTGATCAGGAAACCTTTCTCATCCAGCGCAACGGTTTGATTGGCAAAGTTCACTCCAGCGTTTAACTCCGGCAGCGGCACACCTGCAATCTCGGCTACATCTCCATTCGCGGAGTGGAACAGGGAAAGCTCCTTTGCCCCATTATCATTGGGCTGGCTGATCAACAACTCATCTCCACTGATCAACAGCTCAGATCCCACTGAGACCAAAAGATCAGTGAACTGAACCTCAGCGGAATCAGCATGGAGGGCCGCCAATGTTGCCTTGACATTTGCTTGTTCAAGCAGAATGAAATCTGTGCCAAGACTGCTCTGAATCCAGGGAGGAGTTGTTTCACTGGAATAGGGGGAACTTGGTAGAGATCCGATGCTGAGTTCACCAAGGTCTGTGGATTTGACGCTGTCGCCGTCGAGGCGCAACAGTCGTGTTCCGATGACAGGCGGCGCAGGCCAGCTGTTTGGATCATCGCCATAGAGAACGGCTACGGCATAGGAGCCATTGTTCGTGCTGATCAGACTGGAATTCAGCAGCACCTCCTTCGACCTCAGTTGAAGGGCATCAGTGAGGTCCGTCACAGCGCCCGAGGCGGCATCAAATGCCAGCAGTCCTTTGGCATGCTGCATCGCCCTGCTATCCCCGGCCAGGGCATAGCGGAAGCGGCCATCAGGGCTTTCAATCGCCGCCTGGCTAGAGGGCGAGAGACCGTCCCCCATCACTTCGCGTGCGAGCTGGAAGCGGGCCTGCCCTGGGAAGGAGGAGACCTCCTCCAGTGATGCTGCATCGCCCTCGAGCATCCAAGAGCTGGTGTTGATCGGCAACTGCAGCAGCAGATCACCATCTCCTGTTGTGATCAGGCTGGGGAGAGTGTCGTTGAGCAGTCCGTCGGCATCGAGCAGTGTGCGGGGCTGGTCCAGGGCAATGGACCACTCGGCCTTTCTCCACGTAGCCCCGAAGGGCTGAAGAATCAGATCTCCGACAGGCAACTGGAAGACCGCTCCAGTTGAAGTAAGACTGAGGAAGTTGGCTTCGGCCGGGATGGCATCAAGGGTTTTGCTGACCCGTACGTCGCCGCCTGATCCGCGCAGATCCAGGCTGTAAGTCCCCTCAGTGGACTGCAGCAGCTCCAGTTGCGCACCGTTGAGATCCAGCAGTGCCCTTGGTTTGGCTGCTGTTGGATTGCTGTCTAGTGCATAGGTCTGCAAGGAGCCGGTAATCCTGGCCGCGTCATCGCTGAGAGGAACGATGTCGCTGATGCTGAGGCCAACAGCATCTCCACTCAGATCTGGGGTCCAACTGTTGAGTAGCTCAAGCGTGCGCTGTCGTCCCTGCTCAGGAGTTTCATCGCCGAGGGTGAGGCTGGGCAGAAGCGCACCATGGTCCTGTAGGGACAGCCATAGAGCTGATGCCTGATCGCTGTTACGGGCTAAATCGATGTTGGTGCCTTCAGCGATTGCGTTAGCGACATCCAGCTGCACCTGTTCCGCTGGAGTTGCGGTCAGCAGGAGTGGTTGCGCCGTGATGGGTGTATCGCTGCTTTGCAGCACATCGCACCAGATGAAGCGATCCACCACCAGATCAATGGTGGGAATGCTGCTGCCTGCTTGGTCTGGACGTTGGATCAGCTGCGGCATCACGCTGCCGTCAAGGCTCAGGCCATCCAGCCCCTCAAGGCTGAGTGGAATCGCCTGCGAATCCCCCACGTTGATGAGCTGGAGTTCACCATCTGTGTTGAGACGACTGTCGATGGGGGTCATCAATAGCTGGAGGACGTGCGCTGGAGCGGCTTCGCTCTCGCCAGCTGCGGTAGGCGCCAGCCAGCCAGCCTGAAGCAGCTGGTGGCTCGCTGCACTGGACGGTGACGGTAGAAGACTGAACACTGACTGCTCCAAGGGTGGCAGCGCGGTCAGAGGAACCAATCCGGTGCGGGGGTCATCAAGTTGCAGTTCAGCGCCCTGAACAGGTCGATTCAGCCCCACGATCACTTTCTCGGTTGAGGCCTCATTACGGGGTTCTCCGCTGTAGAAGAGCTCTTCAAGTAAGTCCCAGCCGTCGTAGCGGAGCACATCGGCGACGGTCGAGAGATGAATGCTGTTGCCCTCCGCGACGTGATGGAACGTGTCAACACCGTCTGATGTGGCCTCGAGATCAAGACGGCCATTGTTGTTGCCATCAATCCAGTGCAAGCTGTTCGACCACTCGACAGAACTGGTCAGGCCATCCTCACTGAGTCGGATGAAGGGAGAAGGCTGTCGATCCAGCAGAACGATCGCATGCTGATATCCCTCAAGAGCCGTTCCGGAATTGACCGGTACGGCAGATGCACTGACCTCGCTCACATCAGAGTTTTCAGGATCCAGATCAGCCACCCAGAGTTTCAGTGTGGGGTCGATTTCCTCAGCGATGGTGCTGCCTCCACTCACCAAAATCTCCAGACCATCGGCAGGGTTTCCGTTGAGATCAAACCAATTGCTGCTGCCGAACTTGTTGCCCTGAAGGCCTAGATCACGCCAGCTCTGCCATTCACCGTCAGCCGTAGCAGTTGAGAAATCAATCGCTGTAATCTCTCTCAGGTCGACATTGATGCGACTGATGTCACTGGCTCCGTTGGCATCACGCACCAACCCCGCGCTGAGTGCAAACCGCTCGCTCGGTGAGTATGCAGCTTTGCTGGCTTTCGCCATCAGCACATCCGGTGGCACATTCTGTTCGTCAATGTTGTGACGGCCGATGGCGTGTTCAGCAACATCAATGAATCGGGCGAGGACTTGGTCGGTATCGCGATCAACCAGCGACATCACACCTAAAGATGGGCTGGAGGCAGGAGAGTTATCGCCATTGTCATTCCAGTGCAGATCTGAATCACCGGTGAACAGGTCGTTGAGTGAATTCCAGAGCTCCCAGGTATCGATCTCATTCAGGCTGCTTTCGTTTGATCCTGTGTTTTGCTTGTAGAGGTTGAGCAACAGCTCATCGCCGAGATCGCTTCTGAGCTGCGCCGTCAGCTCAGAAGCGGACCAGTTACGCCACGCCAGATCGATCGAACCGAAGCTGAGCCCAGCTGTGAGGTGAATGATGTCGGTTTCGACATCCTCAACCTCGAGATTGAGGGACCAGGCGTCGCCTTCCTCTTCGGGTATGGCCAGATTCAGCCCCAGGGTGCGGAGCGGGTTGGCATCGTGGTCACCTGCATGGAAATTCCAGACGATGTCAGTTCCGGTCCCCGGTGCCAGCTCAAAGACCACGCCATCCTCTGCACGTCGATTGAGAGCGAAGTGCTGATTACCACCCATCAACGCTGTCAGTGCATTGTCAAGAGGTAATCCCTGATCCGAATGCAGCTGATCGACATTGTCTTGTTCAATCGTGTAGCCCTGGTCCTCAACGGTGAAGCTGACCTGAACCGGTTGATCCGCGGGTAAACCGAGTTCTGCCGATGTCGCATCTCCGACAATCGTTCCCAGCCAACTCCTCAAGCTTTTTTTGACTTCGTCGTTGTTTCGTTGTTCTTTGCTGCGAAGTCGATGACCCACCAAGACATCAGCATTGATGCCACCCACCAATCGGTCAAAACCTAGGGAGCGAGTGTCTGTGGGAGTATTACTCAGCTGACGGAAGAATGCCTCAGCATTCATCTCTTCTGCTTCTGGGTCGAAGAGGAGGCTTACATCTGCGTCGAGACCAGCCTCTGGTCCATCCCCCGCGAAGAGTACATCTGTGCCGAGTGCACCGAACAGCGTGTCGTTGCCTGTGCCGCCGGAGAGCAGATCAGCACCGGCATAGGGAAGATCTGCCGCAAGGCTGAGCAGCATTGGATCGTCGCTATCATCGCCAACCAACTTGTCGTCGTTGGCACCTCCAGCCAGCCAGTCGTCGCCGATGCCTCCCCATAGCTCGTCATTCCCGGCACCACCGTGTAAAGCATCATCACCGTCCTCAAATTGGTCTGTGAGATTGAGCGTCAGCTGATATCCCTTGAGGATGTCGTTTCCGCTGCCTCCAACAAGCAGGTCGGAGTGGATCCCTCCCTCAAGAAGGTCGGGTCCCGCTCCACCCAAGAGAACGTCATGACCGGATCCACCCTGCAAGCGGTCTTCGTCGGCTCCAGTCAGAGCAACAGAGTCGAGATTCAGCACGGCAGACCAGGCATCCGCGTTGAGGCCGCGAGCCCAGTCCGGCTTTCGATCGGCGATCCTGAGTCCAACATCATCGAACGCACTTTTTTCGTCGATCCAACGATTGAGATCGGTGCTCCTCTCGACCTCCTGAGCCGCACTCAGCAACTCAGCGGTGCTGAGCTCAGCATCGAGTTCGTAGTGGTCACCTAACAACCAGTCATGGCCATCGCCACCAAGCAACTGGTCCTTGCCAGAGCCGCCGGCAATGATGTCATCACCATCGCCACCATCGACAATATCGACCCCCTGTGAGCCGCTCAGGAGGTCATCACCTGTGCCTCCGAGCAGTTCATCATCGTCGCCGCCGCCGTCGAGCTCGTCGTTACCGGCCCCACCCAGCAACTGGTCCGAAGCTGTCTGACCATAGAGGTGATCATCACCGAGATCACCACGCAGCTGGTCGGCACCCTCCTCTCCGGCCAAGACATCGGCACCAAGGCCGCCGACGATCAGATCTCCACCGAAGCCACCCAGAAGGATGTCTTCACCGGAATCGCCAAACACGCGGTCGGCCCCTGCTCCTCCGAGAGCGGTGTCATCGCCGCGACCACCGCGGATCTCATCATCACCACTGCCTCCAGCAAGGATGTCAGCACCATCATCTCCATGAAGCTGATCGGTGCCGCTGCCACCTGAGAGTGAGTCGTCACCACTCTCTCCGTGCAGGATGTCATTTCCTGCCCCCCCTGAGAGGTCATCGTGACCGCTGCCGCCATACAGCTGATCGGCTGCACCATCGCCAGCGAGAGTGTCATTGCCGGCATCGCCATGCAGCTGATCAGCTCCACTGCCTCCATGCAGGGAATCACGCCCATCGCCACCAAACAGCTGATCGTTATCCGCTCCACCATCGAGATAATCCTGACCGGCCCCGCCGTGGATCATGTCGGCTCCTTTCTGACCCTGGATGTGGTCTCTGCCGTCATCGCCGAACAACACATCTGAATCGGCTCCTCCCTTGATGTCGTCATCACCTTGATCACCGTGAATCAGGTCCGCACCGGCATCACCCAGCAGCAAATCAACACCAGCACCGCCGTGGATCTCATCGGCGCCTTCTTCTCCTGAGATCCTGTCGTCACCACCACCCCCGAACAATCTGTCCACACCACGGCCTCCTGAGACGGTGTCATCTCCGGAGCCGGCGGCGATGACATCACTTCCTGAACCACCCTCCAATTTGTTGTTGCCTGCATTGCCAACCAGCAGGTCATTGCCTTCGCCTCCCTCCAGATGGTCGGCTTCCAAGCCGGTGATGCCCAGCGCGATTCCCTGGCGATAAGCCTGAATCTGGGTCTCGTCGTTAATGACGGTTCCGGCGATCAGTAGATCATCACCATCACCACCAAGAAGATGATCTTCACCAGCTTCGCCAATAATGGTGTCATCGCCCTCTCCGCCTGCAAGATCGTCAACACCACTGCCACCGTAGATCAAGTCATCACCACCACCACCGTCAAGATGATCATCACCTTGATCACCGCGCAGCTGATCATTGCCTCCGCCGCCGCTGATCAGATCATCGTCAAGCCCGCCGGCAATGATGTCTCTGCCCTCTCCGCCATCGAGAGTGTCTGATCCGCTTCCACCAAACAGCCGGTCAGCGCCTTTCCCGCCAAGAGCATTGTCATCTCCCTGGCCACCGTGGATCTCATCATCACCATCTCCACCGTCAAGAACATCATTGCCAGCGTCACCACGGAGTTGATCAGTACCAGCTCCGCCATGCAGCGTGTCGTGGTCTGCACCACCACTGAGCTGATCAGCGGCTGATCCCCCCTGAAGAGAGTCGGCCCCAGTACCACCAGCAAGATCAACTGTGATTGAAACTGCGCTGGCATTGATGGTGTCATTGCCAGAACCTGCATCACCAATCACCGTTTCTAGATTGGAGAAACGCTCTGCCTGATCTCCCGGAACGCTGATCTCCAGGCTGTTGTGTTCTTGGGATGAGAGAACAAAATTCTCATCACTTTGCCCAGGGTTGATGTTACGAAGATCAGATCGATTGCCGATATTCAGAAGAAGCGATCTCGCTTCGTCCGGGGCAGTTGCGTAATAAGGCTTTGGAGGGGCGCCACCTTCGATATCAAGGCTGAAAAGTTCATATTCCGGAGTTTCATAGATGTTGATTGAACCAACAATGGGCACATTGGCATTCACTCGCGCCAGTCCTGTCACTCTCAATGCAGTGTCAAATATTTTCAGTGCATTCGGCTCTTCGCCATCGACTGCATAGGTTGCGTTGTGGAGCAGCTCATCAAAGCGAACACGACCATCAGCATTAGGATCATTCAGTTCGAGGTTTACATTGCCGCGGATGGCCAGCAGTCCTGAGACCGAAGCTCCAGGTAAGCCAATCTGCGGGCCCGCATTCACCTCAAGCCGGATTTCTGCACCAGCGCCGTGATAAGGCTGGTCACCGATCATGCTGCCGGGTTCATCTCCCAGCACGTAAAAGCCGTCGGCCAGTGAAGATAATTCATCCGTTTCAACGAAACCAGCCAGTCCGGTGAGGTCGTAGCCCAGAACGGTTGGGCGCAGATAGGGTGTGATGCCCGCGCCAACCTCGATGGAGATCGGAGGAGCTGGCCAGACCGGAAAAGACAGACTTTCGCTGAAGTTTTTTGAGAATCCGGCGAGTTGAAGACGTATCAGATCCAGTTCAAAGCGACTGGAATCGTCGTCAGAAAGAATCAGATCAAACAATTTGCTTGATGTTTTGTCCCAGTCCTCCATGAAGGGGAAGGTGAGCTTTGTTTCGCCCAGGGGAGGGTTGAGATATTGATTCTCTGGCTGAGGTGCAAGCACTGAGTTCAGCGTGTCGCGCAAATCCTCGTCGAGCTTTTTCAGAAGATCGACTTTATTTTCATCTTGATCGCGAATAGCCTCTTTCCACCTGTCTTTAATAGCTAAATGTGATTGAAATAGAGCCGATTTGGATATACCCTGATCTCCCTGATCCTCAGCCGAGACTGGGTCAGGTGTGTAGCCATCATCTGTAGAAATAATATATTGACTTTGTTCAAGGTAAAGAGCGGGATCCAGTGAAAGACCATCTGCATTCGCTAATTGACCAACAGCATCGACAACATCATCGATATTTCGATATAGCTCAACCCATTTTGTAAGATCTCCTTCAGCTTTATTCTCGAGCTTGAGATCAATAATATTATGCAATCTGCCACTGCCAAGAAGACTCACTCCGGCGATTGAAAACTCTGTCTCGAGGATTTCAACCACGGGCTCCAGTGGATCCAGGTAATAATTCGTGAGGAAGTCCGCTGTTTTGACCAGTGGGCCGCTCATTGACGCGAGCTCGCCACCAAGATTCACACTGATGTCGTCAGGTCTGAAAATCAGGGGGGTGAGGCCAAAGTCAATCGTCTCGACATTGCTGCCAAAGTAACCGCCTAGATGGAGGTCGCCCTCTACTTCAATTACATTTCCCAGTGAGGCTGTGATGTGTGGATCCAGTTCAAAACCAGCTTCTACTTGGAACTCAAAACCGAGATCTGATAGCTCACTGAGTGGAACAAGAGATTTGTCTGATGATATATCAAGTGCAGCAATTGCAGCTCCACTCAGGAATGGATCTCGTTCCGCTTCAAGAAATCCGAAACCATCATCTGTACTTAGTGTTACGCCTTCAAACGCCTGATTAGAACCATCGGGTGTTGCACCGATTCCCAGAACATTTGCTGGCGAGGATGAGGCTGTTAACTCAAGAAATCCAAGTTTGCCTCGAAGAGGTTCGTCACTTTGTAGAACCGCACCAATCACCAGCTCCGATTCAGTGCTTGAGCTGAGTAACGACGCCATGTCACCTGGCATCAGGCGATCTATGCCAGTGGCACTGGAGGATTCTGTATCGAGCAGCAGAGTGGACGCCATATCCGGAGCATTGGCATCAATTACAAATGAGAGCCCACCTTTGGCAAAAAGCTCGAGATTAAATCCTCCTTCCAGTTCGATGATTCCATCAAGAAACTCTTGCTCGAAATCCAAGGGAAATGAGTTTTGTAAACCATCAAGTTTCAAATCAAAGCGGTAGAAATCGGGAGCATTGATCAGTTTGCGATCTGCACCACACCAGTCGTTTAGATAATTTTCAATCGATTCCAGTGGATCATCACCAAGGACTGGATAAATGAAGGAATCCAGCTGTTCTGCGTTATACGGCTCACCATTTTCACTTTTGACGAAATCTAGTCCCTGTTCGTTTTGATTCCCATTATTGCCGTTGTTGACTTCTCTATGCAATAACAAAAGATGGTCGACTCCGCTGTTGACATCTAAACGTTGATAAGCGTGGAACTGATCATTTGTGTCATTCTCGTGTTGTTGTATGTTGATATTTGGAAGTTTCTTGTACCCGGTTGGCAGTGTGATGTTGTCATTCCCTTCTAATGTGATTTGTGTAAATACCACACCTGGACTTAATCCAGCATCGTTGAGGTTGGGAAGCTGATATTGAATCTGTGTATTACCGGGCATGGCATTGAAATATCTGGCGCTCCGGCTGAGATCCACTTGCTTGATTTGGTCGTCAGGCAACGCCTGAACGCAGAAATCAACCTCAAAGCTTGGTCTCGGTTGCAAGCGCAGTTCAAATTCGTCTGAAAGCTGCTCATCCAGTGCAGGAATGAGATTCCAGGGAAGTAAGACTTCCCCTGTTTCGCGAACAGTCGCCAAGACATTTTCCACATCATCAAATCCATCTGTGAATGACTTGATCTCAGTCCCGAATTCAGGAGCGAAGGTTGTCATCAAGGGATTATCAGCAATTCCCTTCTCAATTCCGTATTGCAGGCCATCAATCGTGCGTTCGAGTTCGCTGAGAATCAGAAGTATTTCCTGAAGTCCAAAGCCATTGCACCCAAGCGCATCTCCAACAGAATCAATGCTCTGCATGACCTGGTCAGCAGCTTGTTCCAGTGGTGTGAACGTGTTGAGAACATTTCCGCCAAGTTCTTCCGCCAAATCGAGCAAAAGCTGTGGATTCAGTTCCGCATTGAGATCGAACCCAACCAATAGATCCAGAGCTTGGCCTGCTTGGCCAATATCCACCAGTGTTTCCGGTAGATAATCAGTGCCGTTACCGAACGGAATCTGTAGATCCGCTCCTGTGGCCATGCCTGCGCTCAACAGCACTTCCCCCGGTTCCGAGCGTGCTTCCAGCCCTGCGAATTCCAGTGCCACATTGTCGATATCCACCCAGGCCTTGGCAAACAGTTCTGTGCCATCCAGATTCAATTCAGCGAAAGCGGCTGGGTCCAGAGCTTGCGGCAGGGTGATGGTCTGGTTGCCTGGTTGTGTCTCCAAAACAAAGAACTCGCCGGCTGAGCGAGCATCCAGGTCAAAGCCAAAGCCCATCCGAGCTTCGACTTCGACTCCATAATCGATGTCTGCGGAAAGATCGAGATCACCGGCAAGATCACTCAGATCAACATCAAAGGCATCACCCAGAAAATTCGTCAGAGTGTTGTTGTTGTTGTTCGCTGACGCTGGGCTTATGTCAAGTGCATCGCCAAAGTCGAGATCGAAGAGGTACAGCAGAGGATTGCGTTGTTCAGGGTTATGTTCCGGGCATTCGCCTGCGAAAGCATCTGGTGTTGCTTGTTCAACGAGCGTGAGAGTGATGTCAGCCATGTCGGCCTCATCCATGCTGCGGTTGAATGCTTCAGCCCAATCCACCGGTGTGAGGATCTGATCGCTGAAACTTTCGATCACGTCAGCCACATCATCCAAGGCATTGCTGACACCTTTGAAGTTCAGGTCGAGGGATCCCAGGGCACCTGTAATCAGTGGGTTGCTTCCTACTGAACTCTCGAGGCCATCAGAAAGATCGCGGACTCTTTGAGCCAATCCTGTGATCATCCCCAGCCAGTTTGCAGGTGTAAATGCACCATCATCCAAACCGCAGAGTGCTTCATCAGCAAAAGTCTCGACAGCTTCCAATGCATTTTCAAGATCATCACCAATCGAGCCAATGGGGTTGCCATTGGTGAGAAAGTCTCCTAACCCAGCTAGATCGAGATTCAGTCTGAGGGCAGCTTCACTGGTGATCTCCGTCTCAGCCAGAGAGAGCATCGAATTTTCTTCGTTCGCATCGGCAGCTCTGAGATCGAGAGCAAGCCCACCTGTGAGGCCCAGATGTGCATGTGGATTAGCAAGATTGACCAGTGCTGTGGCTCGGATATTGACTTGATCCCATTGCTCCGATGGCCGCAGCGAAAGACCTTCCTCTAAGACTGCGCTAAAGCGTTGAGGATCATCCTCAGTTGGTGAGTGCTGGAAGCGCAAGGTGATGGCTTCCTTATAGGCTTCTCCTCCATTTATAAGTAAATGGTGATTCTGTTCAGATTCAATTGCATCCAGCTTCAGGCTGAATACCGTATCTGCGTTGGCAAGATTGAGTCCGATTTGCTGAGGGTTGGTAAGGATAAGAGTGCTACCGTCCTCGGACGATCTAAACGGCATGGATTGGCCTAACTCAGACTGCTTTAATACAAATCTGTCGGGTCTTTGCAGTCTGGTGAGACCAGCCTGCACCGTGAGCAATGCTTCTGCATCCTCAGTTGTGAAGCCTGTGTCGGCTGTGTTGAAGTCGAAAGTTGGATTACCTCCTTGCTCAGGCCAAGTGCCTACAACCCCAGGTCCTCTCGGATCCACCATCACAAGATCTGGGCTGTTGAGGTCAACGGCAAAGGTGACACCGCCATCCAACATCACGTTGTAGGCAAAGCCAGCGCTGTAATCGGCGGCAACCTCGTCGAGTATGTCAACCATGACATTGCCACCCGGGATGACTGAGCCTGCTAACGCTGCCAATTGATTGCCGGTTAATTCTGTTTGATCAGCTGCAGAGAAGGCGTTTTCAAAAGAAAGGTCAAAGACATACGGTTGAGGTGGGCAATCTTGATTATTAGTACTAATAGGCATCAAGACGAGACCAGAGTCAGACTTGCTGAATTCGTGAATTCGCAATGCTAAATATCCATCTTGAAAGTCCTCCGTTATCAAGACTTTGTTTCCCGCGAGAACGCTATCGCCTCCAAGAATCTTTATGTCGATGTCAACAATGCCATCACTATTCAAATTAACAGACCCAGCTTTTGAGTTTGCACTGCTATCTATTAGCAGTGACAAAGATTCGTCCTTGATGGCAATGTCTTTGGTGCTAATTACTCCAGTGTCTAAAAGATTTAGCAGTGATTCGATTGCATAAAGCTCTGATATCTTTGTCGCGTGTGGATTGATATAGCTTTGTTCACTACCGTTGTCTGATGCAATCAATATTGAGAAAGGATCTGAATTTGGTTGGGTAAGCTTTTCCTTTTCGTTATCATCTAGATTTGTCTGAATTTGTAAAAATTTACCTGCAACTGCTGCAGCTTTCGAGTAAATAGATTCATCACCTTTGTAGTTCTCTTTGTGATACTTGATGAGATCTTGAACATCCTCTTCATCTGCATCGGCAGGCGCCGCACTTACTATTTCTATGCCTATAATCCCGTCACTGGGGTTATAAGTCTCAGCTTTTAATTTTAAAAGATTTAGCTCGCTCAATAACTCATTATCCAAAAAGGTTGCATCTATGCGATCTCGAAATGGTATGATAAAACTAGATGTAGTTGTTGTTTCATGATTATCGACATCATCAATCACCACCTGATAGTCGTCATTGATGAACGAATCGGGAGTAACAAATGCAGTGGAGCTAAATTCATAGTCGCCCAGTATTTGATTTGGGTTTGATGCGTTGAAGTTTTCTTCATTTTCGTACAGCTTAATCCTATTATTGATAACTCGATAAAAATATCTTCCATCAATCGGCTCTACAATTTTTTGTTGACTTGATGGGCTAATAAATTGCATACTATGATCATTTGAATCGTCAATGAGCCATGATGCAGAGATTGAGCCTTCTATTCCTTGATTATTGCTATCAAAGGTGTCCTTATTTTCCACCAGTCTTACAATAAGTTTGTCTTCTGCTTGTAAGCCTGGGTCCCATTGTCCAAGGGTTTTAGATGATATATCATAGGTAGCTATTTTTGCATCTTCATGACTTGAATTAATCAAATCTATGTATATATCAAGTGATTCTGGCTTAGACCATTTTCCAGATTGGGATTCGTAGTCAACTTGAATTCCAAAAGAGTCTACAAATCGTTGATTTAAATCTCTCTCAAGTTTTATCTCTTGATTATAATCGCCAGGTGATTTGATGATTGTAGTTGCACCGGTATCAGAAAAAGCTAGATAATTTTTTGATCCATCTTCTTGATGTTGTGTCAATCGTATAGGATCGTCTAAGTTATATGTTGTATAATTATACGTGCCATTTTTATTTACTTCTAACGAGCCATACATGCCGTTGGCTGTCATTGTATTTTCACTGCTACTGCTGACTCTTTTAGGGATATTTGGTATTCTATTCCATCCGGCTAGGAGACTATTCTCAATGTTTTTAATAATCCTGTTATCTGGGTCTGGTGATTTGCTTACTATTGAAAACTCGGCTTCAGGTTGCCTTCCTTTAAAGCTTCTTATTTGACTGTAGTTATCCATCAAATCGCCGCTAATAGTTATATTTGTCTTCCTCCCAGTTTTAATATGTTTTTCATGTATTTGACTTGAATGAAAAAGAAACTCTGTTGAAATATGATGAAATCTCATTTCGTTATCTGTTGGTAAACCGTGAGTGCTTCCATCAGGAAATAGCTCATTTATAAATAAACTACCACCCTCAGAATAGTTTTCTTGTTGAGGTTTTTTTGGATTATAATCTGTGAAAATATAAGGTGCATACAATCCTTTGTGGTCTAATGTGATTCCATCTCCTTGCAATGACTCTGTGAGTATGTCCTTGAAAATATCTATTGAATGCTTATGTTGATTTATCTCCATTGCGTTACTAATATGTCCGAGTTGCTCGTAATTCTCATATCGCATGTCTAAAAATATTTGTGAAAGCGAGTCATCTTGGCCTGCAGGATGTTTGTAGCTCATGGCTACTGGATTGTTTGCTGCAGAGCTTTCTAAAATTACGTATTCGCTTGCTTCTGGGTCTTGCTTTGACAATAAATCTCTAACAGGTTTTGGTAAGTTGAAGTTATAAATATGTGGCAATGCATTTATATATAAGTTTTGGTCTGCAATTTCCGTTGAATTGTATCCTAAGCCCCAGGATGTATGAATCGCAATTACATTTTCTGCATCGTCCGAATCGAGGCGATGTTTTTCGTCTACAGGCTGATCTAATGGCGTAGTGTAAAGTGAGGAGGCATCTCCTTTCCATCCTGCATAACCTCCAAACGTACTTTGCACAACCGAATCTAAAAATCCAACGATTTCTTGTTCGATTTCACTATCTAAAACCCCATCTAATGATGGTGCCATTCCTGCAGCAAACCCTCCAGCAAAATCAGGACCAGCAGGATCAAGACCAATTATATTTTCCACTTTCATATTTGAATCATAAGAATTGATGTGATTGGATACCATTCCGGCAATATGCGCACCAATTCCATGTCCTATCAATGTTACGTCGCTTGGATCTAATGCATATTTTGCGATGTACTCAGCAACTTGTTCTGCAACTATGCGCCCACTCATTGCTGATTCAGAATAGGTATTAGTATGAGCGGCTATATTTGCTGAATGAAATATATATCCCAGAGTTTTTGCTATTTCTTGAACTTTTCCACTTGGAATATATGATGTTGACATGCCTATAAGTGCACTTGCTGATCTCTTTGAGAAATCCTCCATGCTCTTTGGGGGGTTATTATGAAAGTTAGTTATCGACATAAATTTATATAGTTCACCAGCAATAAGTAGTGCTGGGTGCAGCTTTTTTAGATTATCAATTACCTCAAATGTCATGTCCCAAATAATTGGACCAAGAGCCGCTGTGCTTTCTGGTTGAGAATAGGCAAAATTATGATCTCCCCAGTCGACGATAATTACATTTGCGTTGTTGGAATATTCTTTGGCGTAGAGGTCGCCAATGTCGACTTGCCAATCCACTAGACTACCTTCGTTTTCCTTGCCAAGTAGATTAGGGCCAAATTTACTATCTCTTTCTACTGTCATCGCTCGATTTTGAGTTAACCAATTGGAGCCATATCCCTCATCAATATCATGAATAATAAAAATAGTTGGATCACTTGGATCTAAATATTTTTTACCTATTCCGTAATGCCCTTCTTCGATTTTCATTGTTGAAGTTTTTAGGTCGATATTATTTATTTCGGAGTATGGCCTTAGACCGTGGAACCAGACGCCTCCTATAACGTCATTAGGATTAAACAGGCCATTTTCATGATTCCCATCTCTACTTTCCAAATATTGGTCCCTTGCAATGTTCATCCTTGAAATAATTGTGTTGTCTTCTGTATTTCCTTTTATATCCCAGTTTTCATCTCTTTTGCCATTCCTTAGGAGATAGGACTCAGGCATGCTTAATAAGCCATCTTGATAGTCAATTTCAATATCATCGGATGGTATATTGACGGCTAAATATTCTAAACCGCTTCTATCTTTTTTGAGCCCAGAGATTACTAATGCGCTTAATTCCATTGTATCTAGCGTGTATGCTTTGCTTGGATCTGCTTCGTTAAATAGTCTCATCTTAATATCCGTAATGTCGGATATTGCAAATGGCTGTTGTCCTAATTGTGCTACGATATAACTCTCCGGTCTTAAGTTTAACCCTCCTGGAGTTGAGATGGCTATCCAGTCGGTATTGCCCTTTCCTGATTCGATTCTGATTTGAAGTTGGGTATTTCTATTTCTTAGATCTACCCCATCATCTTGAAGTAATCCAGATGAGTCCGGTATGGGGGTTGCTGTTGTGTCTGCCTGAATGTAAACACTTATTGGTGTTAAATCGCTGGCTGGAATTGCAATTGGAAGCGTAAAGAGTTGTTGCCTATTTTTTTTTATGTCTATGTGGGGTTCTCTGATGATGATTTCGGGGACTACTGATACTTCATTGATATCAAAAAAGCTTTCTACTCTGCTCGTCAGTTTTTCATGGCTAGGAACTTGAATCTCATACTCAGTCAAATAAAATGTTTGATTTATTTGCTCGCTTTTCTCTCCTAGCTGGCCGATCTGTATTAAGCCGGTTGGGTTTTGGCGAAAGTATTCTTTCGTTTTTGTGTCAAGTTTAGAAAGGCTAATACCTCTCTTGGAACTTGGTGGAGCGGCTGTTCCAATCGACTCGACATCTATTGAGAATCTGTCTCCCTCACTTGTCTCAAAGTCTCCCTTGTTGTCTCTGAATATAATTGGGTTGATCGTTTCGTTGCTGCTTTTATTTGTAGCCTCTATGGACATTGCGTTCGTTTGATTATTGTTATATGCATCTTCTTTTATCGTCTCTGGCGGTGTGCTGATTAGTCGTAGTTTAAGATCAATTCCTCTCTCGTTGAATGTAGCATTAACTGCGTCAACAAGCGAATCCACTGTTAGCCACTCATGACTTAAATCATTGAGATCTTGGGTGATTGAATTGAGTTGTCCGATGAATTCAGCGGTGGAATTGAATGCCTCTGATGGAAACCAATCCGGAAGTGTATTGGCAGCAGAGGCCAGGCTTTCACTGCTTGAAGTCAGCTCTCCAGTGATCCCTGCAAAAGTGGCAGTGAGCTGCTGCACGAATCCACTCCAGTCTGCCGGGCAGTCTGGAAGCTCGAGATCATTGAGATCATCAAACACTGATGTGAAATCATCTGCCCACGCCTGGCCTGTCGCAATTGCATCAGCACTGATCTGCTCTGCCATCGCAAGCAGCGAACGTTCATCAAGGTTGATGGTCAGATCACTTGTCAGCTCAAGATCATCCAGCGACAGTTCGATCGATGCAACATCCTCTGGCGTTGCATCGAGGCCCATTCCAATCGCAGCATGAAAGCTTTGTTGTGGGGTGGGACGTCCTCCTTCATCTGGTTCAGCAAAGCTGCTCAGCAGGTAATCAGTTGGTCCGTTCTGGTCCTGTAGTAATGGACTGCTGAAATGGAGCTCGTCCAACTGAATGGATGCCAGAGCTGCCATCTCAAGACGTTGAAGTTGATCAGCTCCCAGCTCTTCAGCGAACTGCCCCATGTGCGTGTTCGCGAGATCCTGGTGCGTGTTGATCAGAAGCAGTGGTTCACCGCATTCCTCCTGCAACTGAATACTGCCCCCAAAGTTGAGGTCAATCGAGAAGTCTGCACTGAGGTCTCCGACAGCCAGATCAACAACTTCGCTGAGGATTTGAACGCTTTGACTTCCCCGTTGTTCAAGCAGCTCAAACAGAGAATCGGAATTCAGCGCGAAGTTCCGGCTTTGGTTCAGCGCGTTAGTGGCTTCAAGAGTAAAGGTGGTTGTGTCGTCGTTTTCGCTTATCTCGAAATTTAATGGTATCGCGTAAGCATCGAGCAGCCGATTAACGCTCTGTTTCAAGAGCAACGGTTCCATATATGTATCGTGAAATTCCATGATTTCGTCACCAATTTCATGGAGGCCTAACCCGATGTCTTCCAGTTCTTGTAGAAGTACTGTATGATCTGCAAGACTGATGGGTAATTGGTCAAGTCGTTCCGATGTCTGTGTGAAGTTCGAGGCTACTGATTTCGCCAGCTCAGCAATTGCTGGCAGTGTTGTCCGCCAACAGTTCAGTTCTTCATTGCTGGGCAGATCCACTGTTGGTAAATCCAGATCGAGAGATAGTGCGGTCTCTCCCAAGAGATCAACAAGATTGCCTGGCTGTAAGTCTGCGGCCATTCGCAGACCAGACTGCATTTCAACGGACGAATCGAGCGGTTGCAGACCGTTGTTGCCATTCGCATGACGAAGATCAGTTGCCGCTGTCAGCTGGATTTTCAGTGTCTTGGATGGCTCCTCAAGTTCATTTCCCTCTGATGGATTACCTCCTTCGATCAGTGCGTGATTGAGCTCCAGATGGCTGAGTTGAAGCTTGGTGTTGATACGGAGTTCGCTCTCACTGCTGTCGAGCGCTGCTGAATCGCCGAATTCGAGATACACACTGTGATCGTCTGCCTGATTTGGCCACGGTTGCTGTGGATTGCTGTCAAGACCTACAGGGTCGATGAATACGAAGGCATTGTCTCCGGTTGCGGTGCTATCGAAGCCAAAGACCATGCGCCCATCTATTGTCCAGTCGAAATTGGTTTCTGCTTCCAGCTCCAATCCGAGAGACTCGATGCCCTGTTGAAGTTGCGCCATGCCTGAATCACCACCCTCCAGTTGAAGGATTGACATGAGTTGTTCCAGGCTGAGCGAGCCCTTTTGGCTGATCTTGTCACTGGCTTTCGCGCTCAGTTCATAGATATAGACCTTCGGTTCACATTCATCTTCATTCGGTGGTAATTGCACCAGAAGCTCAGTTTTCGGTTGCCGCACAAGGTCGAGATCCACGTGCACAAAGCGGTGGTCGACATTGGCGCTTCCATTATTTACGGCGTCGTTTTCTGGTAGTAATCGGAGTGTCAGAGGTTGGTTATTGTTGTTTCGACCAAGGATCACCTGATCGCTTGCTTCTGCGTCGTCGATCCAGCTTCGTTCAATATCTCGAAGTTGCTCTAACCCCAGCAATTGATTCTGGGTCAGTTCATCGAGTGCTGCCAGTGCCCGGGCCTGGGCCAATTGCTGATTGGCCTGATCACCCAGCCCTTCCTCTCCCAGTTCAGCTTCACCTTCCAAAGGTGTGACCATGGCCCACTCAATTAAAGCTCGATCAACAATTCGAGCCTTGATGCGATCCAGTTCGGAACTCGAGTTGCGCTGACGCGACAGCTCCCTATCCAATCTTTCTTCCAGAGCATTTGAGACACCTTCATCATCAGTTGAGGCCACGACAGTGACCTTGATCGGTTGCTTTGCTGTCTGCAAAATCCCCGCTGTTGCCGCGATTTCCTGCTTGAAGTCATCGCCGATGCTGAATGCGCCTGAGCTGAACCTCTTCTCTCGCATACTCCTCAAAGAGATTTGCGGTTGACGCAGCTCAACGTTGCGGATCTGACCTTCCGCATCTATTCGCTGTAGTTGCAGGTTGTCTGTCTGATCTCCGTTTAGCCGGAAGATCTGGGCTGCACCGAAGGCCTGCCAATCGCCTTCCGGAGCATTGTCGAGACGGTATTCCAGGCTCCCTTCATTTGGGATGTAGCTGAGCTCCAGGACTTCACTCTCGGGAAGTGCATCTTCAAATTCCAGCAAGAGTGCCGATTCTTCGTGTTCACTCAGCTGAATCCTTGTCGGTTGCAAGAGTTGATGCTCTGCGCGGAGCACCAGTGTTTGCGGATCAGGCAGTCTTCCGGGTTGTAATCCTTCAATGTTCAGCCGCACTTCACGCAGACCGCTTCTACTGATTCCTTCAGTGCGATCAATGAAGGGCTCTTGTGCTGTGCCATCAGCCTTGATGAAGACCTGTCCACCGATTTGATTCAGGTTGATCTGTTCCGGAATCTCTGCTTCGTCAAGCTCCAGGCTCAATGTGCCGTCGGCTCCGATTGCCGAGTCATGGTGCAGATCATCGCTGCTCAGCAATTGCGGTGGACTCACCTCCTCGCCGGCGTCATCATCACAGCATTCGAGGGGCTCCCCATTCTCTTCTGGTCTGGACAAGAGCCGTAGTCGCAGAGGTACACCTGCTTCGTCGAATTCCCGGTTGACGAATGCAGTGAAACCATCTGCTGTGAGAATCGTGCGGTTGAGGCGTCGCAGTTGATTGGCGACCTTCTGCAGTCCATTGTTGAAGTCCTCATATTCACTTCCAATCGTCTGCGGGATCCAGCCTGGTAACACCGATGACGCCGGCATGGCGTGTGCGAGGCGGTCGAGAGTTGCGATGAAGCGGTTGATGAACTTCAGCCAGGCCTCTGGACAGTTGCCGATCTCTCCTGGATCCAGTTCTTGCAGCAGCTGGTTCAAACGCTGCTGAAGTGCATTCAAAAGAGAATCACCATTGAAATCAAATGACAGCTGCAGCGCGCTGTCAGATTCAACGTTCAGCTGTGAATCAAGATCGACCAGAGAAACAATGCCTTCAGCTTCAGCGGGGGCAGGATGGTCGCTGCGCAGATCCAAGGCTGCAGCACCCTTAATTTCCAGCAGCGAGGTCAGTTCCACTTCTTCCGGCAGAGGCAGCTTGTTTGCCTCTTCCGTTGAGAGCGTCAGGTTGGCGCTGACTGTGGCCAGTAGTTCCGTTGCCGACCAGTCTGGTGACTGAAGATCCAGTGATGTCAGTACATCCCCGTACCCCTCTTCCACCGCTGCTTCATAGGCAGATTCCAGATCCTGATCAACAGCTGTGTCGATCTTGATGCGATGGCCGGGGTCGCTCTGGCTCAGATCGATTCCAAGTCGAACCCCTCCTGCTAATCCAATGTTCAAATTCGCTTGCAGAGTTGGGAGATCCTCAGCGGCGAAGGCCAATCCTGTGGCCTGGTTCACAAGAGCAGCCAGATTCAGATCAAACTGCAGTTCATGCTTGGTATCGGTGAGCTGAAGATCCAGCCATACAGGTTCAGTGCTGTGACTGAGCAGATCATCGAGATCATCGGAGACCTTGAGCTGCAGTCCGCTCTGTCTTAGTTGTTCGTTGAGCGCATTGATCAGATCGGAAGGCAACATTTGAAGACTGCCATCCATCAGCCCACCGTGAAGGTTCTTCTGCAGACGTTTGAACGTGGATTGCAACCGATTGGCAGCTGCTGTTCTTTCATCCGGTGAGAGGGCCAGTGCTAATGAACCTGATGATGAAAGGGTCTGGCCCAGCAGTCCTGCCACCTGATCACTGAGTTCGCACACGCCCTGAACCAGCTGTTCCACGGTGGCCAGATCCCATCGCAGTATTCGGGTGAGGGCCTCTTCATCTGCGTTCGCTATCGCTTCCAGCACCTCGGCTCCATAGTGCTGGAAGGGCAGGCGTTCCATCGCGGCCCATTCACTGCTGCTGAGTTTGACCAGCTGTTGCCAGCCACTCATCGACAATGTTTCCAGTGTGCTGAAAGCCTCTGTCGGTAGTTGCTTCAGCCGTTCGATTGCATGGGGAGACAGTTCATCCATCCATGCGGAGAAACCGTTGATGCCGTTCGTCAACTGTTCGAACTGGGCCAGGCTGAGTGTGTTTTCAGTAGCAGCTATTCCGTGACTCAGCAGCTGCGCGAATGCTTCTGGAGCCAGGACTCTGCCCTGCTCCTGCCATTGCTGTCGTAGAACATCTGGCTGTGCTGAGGCTGATAGGGCTCTTGTTAACCCTTCCTCCTGAAGCAGGGGGCTGAGATGACTTGCCAACATTTCGGCAACGCCTTCTTGTGCGTCAAGGTGAGGCGTTCCTTCTGAACTGATTAGATCAAGAGTCCAGTCCTGGTGGGGAAGGTCACGGAGGTTTTGCTGGAGTTGCCCCAGTGATGTCGCGTTGTTCAGCGCATCCTCGAAGTGTGGTCGGAGTTCGGGAATGTCATCAAGACGAACTTCGGAATCCTGGATTTCCAGAAGCGCTCCCAGTGTTGAAAGAACTCCTCCGGGATGCGTCGTCTGGGTGTCGATGGGAAGGCCCGCTAACCGCATCAGTTTTTGCTGGTCCTTGCTGCTGTAGCGGCTGCTGAATTGCATCAGTTGCTCGCTGACCGCATCGTTCCAG
>QCTJ01000008.1 GCA_003211205.1 Synechococcus sp. AG-673-F03 | reverse complement strand
CAGAGGCTGCTCAACGCCACCATTCATGAAATAGGTGACATGGGGGTATTTCTCTGTCTCCGCCGTTCGGTACTGGCGCAGTCCGCTTGATGCCACAACCTGACCCAGCAGGTCATCAAGGGACTCGGGTGGAAAGACCACTTCCACAGGCAGACCGGCTTCGTACTGCGTGAACGTGACCACGTCCAGCTGAGGCTGATTGGGGAGTTCGAAATCGGCGAAGTCGTTCCTCGCCAGGCACTGAATGATTTGGCGGGCCCTGTCGGGTCTGAAATTGAACATCAGCAGGGCATCGCCATCGTTCAGATGGGTTGCTTGTAGACGCGTCGGTTCCACGAATTCATCGGTGGTGCCGCCGTCGTAGCTGGCTTGCAGCACTTCAGCCGCCGATAGCTCGCTCACCGGAACCTCAGGGGAGGTGAGCAGTTCATGGGCGCGGGCTGTGCGCTCCCAGCGCCGGTCTCGGTCCATCGCCCAGTAACGGCCACAGATGCTGGCGATTTCACCCACTCCACAGGACTGGATGGTGTCCTCAACCTGCTTCAAGTAGATCGGAGCACTCTGCGTGGGGGTGTCCCGTCCATCGGTGATCGCATGGATCGCAACGTGTTTCAGGTCTTCGTCGGCTGCCCACCGCAGCAGTCCGCACAGGTGATCCACGTGGCTGTGCACGCCACCGTCCGAGCAGAGGCCTAGTAGGTGAAGCGTGCCGTTGCTTGCACGCAGACGTTCGCCCAGTTCATGCAGTTTCGGAACGGCACGCAATTGGTTGTCGCGCACCGTGTCGCCAATCCGCACGAGTTCCTGGCGGATGATCCTGCCCGCGCCGATGGTGAGATGCCCGACCTCGGAATTGCCCATTTGTCCATCGGGCAATCCCACATAGGCGCCGCTTGCCTCAATCAGCGTCTGGGGGTAGGCGTGACGCAGCGCATCGATGACGGGAGTACTGGCGGCTCGGATGGCGTTGTGATTGGCATCGCTGCGCTCGCCCCACCCGTCCAGGATCGCCAGAACAACGGGAGCAATCGATCGCTCCCTGCTTGGTCGTCCTGTATGGCGATCGGCAACGTTCACTCAGCTCTATCCGTTCTTAAGGTCTTCTCTAGATTCACAAGTTACCCCCGGATCCCGCCCCTGGTGAACTCCTTTGCTGACGATGGTCAGCTTTTGCGGATCTGGCAGGTGATATCCGACATACAGTCATCTATCTCACTTCATCGGTCATAGTGACGTCTGGGAACAGTGAGCGGATCGAGATCCTTTCAGCCGAGGACGTCGGCAGAACACTTTCGCGCCTGGCTTCACAGGTTCTTGAATGCGTGGGAGAGGTCGAGCAGTTGCTGCTGCTGGGAATTCCTACCCGTGGCGTTCAATTGTCATCAGTGCTGGCGCGATTCCTTCAAGAGCAGAGCGGTCAGGCGATTGCCAAGGGCACCCTCGATCCGACCTTCCATCGCGATGATCTCGAGCGAGTGGCTATGAGGCCTGTGCTGGCAACAGAGCTGCCAGTGAGTGTCGAAGGACGTGATGTGCTGTTGGTCGATGACGTGATTTTCACCGGCCGTACCGTGCGTGCTGCGCTGGAAGCGATCCAGGCCTGGGGACGGCCCCGCAGGGTAATGCTGCTGGTGATGGTGGACCGCGGCCATCGGGAGCTGCCGATTCAGCCTGACTTCTGCGGTCGATCCGTTCCCACGCGGCGGAGCGAAACCATCGAGCTCAGGCTCTTGGATATTGATGGAGAAGAAGGCGTTTTCCTCAGGAGTGTTCAGGCGGAGAACTGAATCTGCTCCCCGCTCAGGGTCTTCATCGTCTCTTCGCCTTGCAGAGGCTCTCCGGTCCTTCCTCAACCAGAACGCCGCCCAGATCAGCACACCCGGCAACGAAGGCACTCCACGGATCCATGCCGCTGGACAGCCTCTCTTCGACAGCTGTATTCAGGCGTTCAGGATCCACCGTGTGAGCGGGTAGAGCCCCATGGCTGTGATGTTCCTGCCGATCGCGCAGATTCTGGATGGCTTCCTCCACCTGTCTGCGAAGAGGTAGGGCATGGGTCTGCCACCACGGGTGGTCCAGTTGATTCAGCACGCTCAGTGCTTCCCACCACTGCTGTCGTTGCACTTTGTCCCTCAGTCGCTCGTGATCGACTTTGTTGCGGTTCCAGGTCTCGCGCAGGCTGTCGCTCAGCTGTGTTCCCGGCCTCTGACCCTTTTGTTCCAGAGGCCTGAGAGTGATCAGGGCCTGTTCGAGATCTCCCGCTCGGAACTGATCCAGTACCCGCTCGCGCAGGGTCTGACGCCACTGGCGCAATCTGGATCGATCTCTCTTTCGCTGCTCTTCAGTGCCCACATTCGAATTAACAAGCTGTGACTGCAGGTTGAGTGCTTGGTTGCTGTCGCCTCCTTCCCAGGCAAGTTCAGCTTGACGTCGACGGCAGACCGCCTGCTCACTGGGTGCTTCCCGGTCCAGCCATCGCAGTGCTGCCAGCTGTTCGCCATAGCGCAGGCAGGCCTCAAGGTCTCCCCTTGAAGCTGCTTCACGCAGGCGACCCGGTAACTGCTGTTCCCACCAGTACGCATAACCACAAAGGGCTGCGACACCACCCAGTGTGGCGATCAGCCAAAACCTTGGGAGATGGCGACGCAGCGCCAAGGGTGGTCTGGGAACGACAGACACCTTTCTATGGATGTCGTCGCGAACACACACGTCTTTGTGGACGGCGCGATCACCGCACGGTCCCGAGTGGTCTCGGGTCCAGGCTTTCTCCGGTCCGCAGATCCTCTCCCTCCAGGATCAGTTCCGCCTGATCATTGAGATGGAAACGCAGTTTTAAGCAGTCTTCTCCAGGTTGTCCAGGAGGGTCCAGGGGGAGCTCACAAGCGGTGTCCGGCCGCCTTTTGACGTCATCCCAACCATCGGTTTTTTCAATGACCTTGGGCAGTCCGTTGACCATCACTACTTCATGTCTCGTCTCCCCCCTGGACTCTCCAAGCACCAGCTCAACTGACTGCTGGTCTGGACCACTGGCGCTCAAGATCAATTCCAACGGCTTGCTGGAGGGCCAGGGCTGACCCGGTAGAAACAGGGGATGCCAGTGATGGGTGTTGCTGCGTTGGTTCCAGCAGCGCAGTGAGATTCCGCGCTGCAGCAGGTCCTGCATGCGAACTCCTGGAGTGAGGCTCAGGGCACCGAAGGCCACCGCCTCCATCGGCGGCGGTGTCAGCAGTGGTGTTGGCGAAAGCTTCTCGGTGAGCCAATCGCGCAGCTGGGGTAGATGGGCGCCACCCCCGACCACCACCATAGCGTCGAGATTTTCGGCAGGACAGCCGTTGAGTTCCGCATCACGCAGGGTCTTGCTGAGCAGTCCTTCAAGGGCATCAAAAAGCCCTCGATCCTGGAGCAGTCGACTGAACTTGTGTCGATCCATAGAGAGCTTGCCCGGCGCGACAAGATCCTGGCCATTGGCTGTTTCCGTGAGGCTCTCCCGATTGGGGATATCGGGATCGCTAAGGCGACATTTGAGGCGTTCCGCCGCATTCAGCAGTGCCATCAGACCATTGCCTTCTTCCGGGAGGCCCTCTGGACAGAGTTCGTCGAGAATCCAGCGATCAAGATCCCTGCCACCCAGGTTGATGCCGGCTTTGCCGAGCACTTTGGCCTGACGCAGTGTCTGACGGCTATTGGTGAGGTCCTGGCCGCGGAAGCGAAGCAGCTGAGCCACTGGAGCAGCTCGACCTTCACCTCCTTCGAGAGCGACCAGGGACAGATCCAGAGTTCCTCCGCCGAGATCGACCACTAAAAGCTTGGATCCAGCTTCTAGGCCAGCCCCGAGTGCAGCTGCCGTTGGCTCGTCCACCATGGCGATCTCTGCAACCTGCATCGGTTCGCAGGCTTTGAGAAGCCAGTCGCGATAGCCGGAGCCCTGATCTACGGGGGCTGTCAGCACCAGGCGCTCGATGCTGAGTTCAGGTGGCATCCGCTTCCAGATTTCAGTCAGCAGCCGCGCACCAGCTTGTTCCGGGCTGAGTCGTCTCTCGGCACTCTGAGGATCTGATGCCATCCCGATCCAACGCTTGAAGTCGCGATGGAGCTGAGGGGCATCGTGTTCATGCAGCCCGTTTTCCAGCACCTCAAGCCCGACCAGCGCAGGACCTGAGACCGCATCCTCCGCCCAGATCAGCGATGGGATCGCTCCTGTCTCACGGGTAATGGCAGGTAGATCGAGCAGATCCACTTCAGATCGCTCAGCAGACTGAAACGCCACCACCGTGGTGGTGCTTCCCAGGTCAATCGCAAGGGTGCCGACGTTGTAAGACACGTCGGAAACCTGAAGGTTTTGTTCGGCAGCGAGGGGCTGAACCACCGCTATGGGCAGGTTGGAGTCAGGTCGAGGCTACGGGGAGCAACGATGGATCGCTTAAGAACGCTGGTGTTTTCCTTTTATCGGGAGGAACCGCAGATCGAGGCTGAGCTCGAACCGCTTCGAGATTGCAGGATGTCACGCAGCTGGGGCAGCATCCGCATCGAGTGCGTGGATGCGCAGCACCTCGAGGAGGTCAGTGCACTACTCAGTTACTTACGTCGACCGCTGGCAGCGATGGGGCTGGGTCGCCAGATCGTTCTGAGGGTTCCAGGGCGTCCGCAACGCAGCTATCCAATGCATGTTCCTTTCCACAGCGATCTGCTCACTTAGAATTCAGGACTATTGCGTTGTTGGCATGCTCTCTGCCGGAGTCGATCATCAGGATCTCGCCAAGCGCGGTGAAAGCCTGATCCGTCAGTCCAGCAATCGTTATCTGACCACTGTTCGGATTGCTTTCCGTGCCAAGCAGCGTCGCTTCGACGACTTCGATGGTCTGCTTGAAGAGTCCAGCGTGAAGCCTGTGCAGCGCGCCATCGTTGAACTGAGTGACGAACAGGATCAGCCTGATCTCCTTCCTGGATGATTCAACAGGAGGGCCCCGGCTGGAGATTGTCCAGGGACCCGTCCCGCTCAGTGTTTTCTGTTCTAATTGGAGGCGAACACTGGGCTCTCGAACTCAAGGAGAGTGAGGCCTGCGAGCTGGCTTCACTGATTGCTGATCTGACAGATCAACATCGCTCTATTTGCGATCAGCTCATGGCTGAGGAATCAATCACTGTCGAACTGGAGCGTGGCAGTTGGTGGGCTTGCCTTGAAGGTGATCGTTCGCGCTGGTCGATTCGAGGCGTCTGCAGCGGTGATGGTGTCCAGGCTCGTGGTCTGGAGGTCTGCTGGCCTGACCCTGCTGCGCAGGCCATTGCCGAGGTGATGAGAACGGTGTGGGACAGCAGTAAAGATTAGAGCAGCTAATCAATGGCTCTTCATTGATTTTCCCCGGCATTTCCCACGCTTGCATGGGCGTTTTCCACAGACTTCAGAGCGTTTGAGTTGGTATGGCCGACGTCTGTGGAAAACCTCATTCAGGGGGTCGGTTTTGGTTGACGAATCACGCCGAGGGCTCTTTTGCGACTTTGTGAGGAGATCATTTGCTTGAAACGGTTCTGGTGGCTGAAGTCTCACTAGGAGAGCCCGTGGGAATGGCTCCTGAGCTACTTCTTGACTCGGGCGGGCATCTGTGGAGAACTAGTTGGCATTCGAAGCGTTTGCATGCAGTTGGCCGATCAGTTACAGCAGGCTCAAGTATCAGCACCAGACCAGGTTGTCGAGGCGGCCACTGCTTCTGAGCAGTCAGCAGTGAGCTTTCGGTCCGAGCTTCCTCAGCCTCTGCAACAAGCCATGGTTGCGTTCATTGAGCGCTGCCCGAACTGGGATCAATACCGCCTTGTTCAGGCTGCTCTGGCCGGATTCCTGATTCAGCATGGAGTTGAGTCAAGAGAAATCACGCGCCTTTATGTGGGCAACATGTTCCGCCGAGAATCCCTGACCCAGGGCGTCTGAGTCCGGCAACTTGCCATCAGCAGTAAGGCGCTGAAGGGAAGACTCAGCAGCAGGCCGAGGAAGGCCCCCATCAGGCCAATCAGGTTGACGCCGATCAGCAGACCAAGCAGAGCCAGAGCTTTCACCCGATTGGTCTGAACCAGCCTGCGACTGTGTTCCATCGCTGCCAGTGGACGGTGACCGTGATGGATCAGAAGCGGAAGGGCCAGGATCTGGCTCAGGGCCCAGAGGCTCAGGGCAAGTGCTCCAGTGATCAGAATCAGAGCAGAGAGCACGCCGCTCTGCCTGGCAATTAGTGCACCGATGATCCTGATCGTGTTCAGGCCTCCGATCAAGATCACCCCTTCCAGCAGCACTAGGGCAGCTGTTTGTCGGAAGATCCATCGCAGTCGTTGACGCTCTTGGGCCGGCTCGTCCTGTTGTGTCGCCTGGATCGAAGGAAGGAGTTGGTCGGCCAGACGCAGCAAGGCCACGACTGGTAGAAGCGTCGAGGGAATGGTTGTAACAAAGAGAACATCGCTGATGGTTGACTGCCAGCATCCTTCCCCCTGCTGAAGATCCTTTGAGATCAAACTCAGCCCTGTGACAGTGATCAGCATCAGAGCTGTGAGGCCCACAAAGCGCCAGGGAGCCTGGCTGAAACCGATCCAGGCTCTGGGAATGATGGTTGTGAGAGGAATGCGCTCTGTCAGGCGACGTTCCCTTGGTTTATTGAATTGAGCCAAGTCGCTTGAGGAGGTCCTGGGCGATTCGTTCATCCACAGGAAGAATCGACAGCCGATTGCCTCGTCGAACGACGGCTAGTTCTTCCGGTTGATAGGACTGACGCAAGTCCTCAAGGCTCAAGATGTCTTGAAATCTGCCTCGATAGGCCAGACGCACGCAGTCCCAGCGTGGTGCCTCGGGTTTCGATGCAGGGTCGTGATATTTCGATGATGGATCGAATTGAGTGGGATCCACCAGTCCTGTTTCCGTGACCTCCATCAGGCCGATGATCCCAGGGGGCTTGCAATTGGAGTGATAGAAGAAGGCCTGATCACCAACAGCCATCGAGCGCATGAAATTACGCGCCTGGTAATTGCGAATCCCGTCCCAGAGAGTTGTCTGCTCCTGCTCAAGATGATGAATCCCGTAAACATCGGGTTCACTTTTCATCAACCAGTAGGCCACGCGGTCTAAAAAATTTTCCCCAGACTAGGTTGATCGACTGGTTTCGATCAGCTTCCGGAAGTGATTGCCACGAGCTTCAAAATCGGAGTACTGATCAAAGCTTGCACATGCAGGCGACAACAAAAGGCTTGCAGCCTGATGTTGTCGGGCCAGTTCCAGAGCGTGCGGAACAGCCTCATCCAGGCCTCGATGCGTGGTGACAGCGCCGGGGAAGGCAGATGCTTCGATCAGGCCACGCAGTTCGTCTGCTCCGGCGCCGAATAGCACAACAGCCTTGCTGCGCTCTTTCAGAAGTTGCAGCCAATGCTGAGCGTCGCCTTGTTTGGTCTGACCTCCTGCAAGCAGCACCACCGGATTGGGTACGGACTGCAAACCCACGGCAGCTGCGTCGTAATTGGTTGCCTTGCTGTCGTTGAACACAGCAACGCCTTGAACGGTTCCGAGCGATTCGAGTCGATGGGGAACCCCATCGAAGCAGCGCAACGCTGATTCAATGGTTTCCGGAGCTAATCCAGCTTCGAGAGCCGCTGCAGTAACAAGAAGCATGTTCTGACGGTTGTGCTCTCCAGGCATGGAGAGAGCATCGGCGCAGAAGAGCCTTCGCTCTCCTTCGCAGACCCAGCCGTCGTCACTCAAGCTCAACCGATCGCTTGCGCTGTCTGAGCACGTCTGGCCGGTTCTGACCCAGCTCACCTGGGTGTCTCCCCAGCCGCCGCGAGTTCGGCTGATCTCAGGGTCATCGCCATTGAGAATCGCCAGCTGGGACCGTTCCAGCAGTCCGCGCTTGATCGCTCGATAGGCGTCTAGCGATCCATGTCGCTCCAGGTGGTCAGGGGTCAGCGTCGTCCAGATCCCGATGCGCGGAGCGACTTCGTTGGCCGCTTCAATCTGATAACTGCTCATCTCCATGACCACCCAGTCGGGCAGAGGGCTGGAGCCTTCAAGACAACCCAGAGCCAGTTCTGCGGCGGAATACCCCACATTCCCGGCCATAGGAGCCTTTAACCCCCCATGGTTGAGCACGTGGTGGAGGAGATGGGTCACGGTGGTCTTCCCATTGGTCCCGGTGATGCCAATCCAGGGATGTTTCTTGAGGGTCTCCCAGGCCAGAGCCATTTCTCCCTTCACCGGAACTCCCTGGGTTCGTAAGGTCTCAAGAGTTGGATGTGTCCAGGCGATGCCAGGACTGATCACCACCTGATCGATCTCATTCAGCCAGGGCTCGAAACTGGAGATCTCCAGAGGTTGTCCGACCTGGACATCAATGCCCTGCTGTCTTAGGTCCGCGGACTTTCGCCTGCAAGCGACGTTCTCAGCCTTCTCGAGAACCAACACCTCAGATCCCTGGGCCTTGAGCAGACGGGCTGCCCCGATTCCAGAGCGTCCGAGTCCGACCACGACACTCAAGGTCATGCTTTTCGTTCTCTGCTCACTAGGGAAGTGGGCGATACTGGAATCGAACCAGTGACTCCTACCGTGTCAAGGTAGTGCTCTACCTCTGAGCTAATCGCCCGCATTTTCACCCTTCAGAGGATCTGCGGTGACGGTTGAGCGCTTGCCAACCGGATGGGACTGAAGTTAGCAGCTCACCGGCGCAGGATCTCCACTCGCCAGCGATCGCGTTTCGTGATTTCGAGATTTAAGACTTCCACGCTTCCCCGGTCCTGAAGCTGGAGTCGGTCGCCGACTTTCAGCTCACGACTCGCCTGCCGAACGGGATGCCAGTTGAGCCGCAGCTTTTCATCCTTGATCTGACGAATCACCTTGGAGCGTGACAGTCCGAAACCCGCTGAGGCGATGGCATCCAGGCGGCAGGATGCCTCCACGCTGGTCAATCGCTTTGGCAGCCTTTGGGCAGGCCACTGCAAGTCGTCGATGCTGACCGCCTCGACGGTCAGCGTGACGTCGCGCACTTGTCCGGTCAGGCCGTTGAGATGAAGTGCGGCCTCTGGTGTGCAGACGGCCTGGGCGCCACGATCTCCCCGAAGCCAAAGATCGCCGAGGCCATCAGCTTTTGCACCAAGATCAATCAGGGCCTGGCGCATGTCTTGCGGTTCAGCCCGATCAAACAGGAAATTGCCCTCAAGCCTCAATCCAGAGATTGGAGTCGGTTCCGGTGGCAGTTCCTGATCGCTGCGACTGAGCTGGAGACGACAGCGTTCGGTGTCTGGTCTTCCACCGTCGCGGACCACTCGCAGTTCAGTGAGCGACTCGAGGCGGCGCGAGTCCTCCAGTTCAGGGCCGCTTAAAAAGTCGCTCCAGCTCGGTTGCCAGGTGCGCAGCACTTCTTCCGCCTGTTCGATCAGGCAATGCATGGCCTCTGGCTCAGCGAGCCCTTCGATCAACGTCTCACGAGGAAGACTCACAGCTCACTCAGGCGGACCACCTGCTGAGGACGAACTTTCTGAACGAGTTGCCAGGGCACTTCAAGGCCTGCTGGGGTTTCGAGCAGCAGCAACCAAAACTGCTCGTTATGGCGGTTACGCAGGATACGGACTCCGTCCTCGTTGTCGGAGGGAACACTTGCTGCCGCGGCGTAGCTCCCCATCAATCCTGAGCCCATTCCAAGCAGGCCGCCGATCAGTGCTTCTCCGACAGCACCGAAGCGCGCAAAGGTATCGAGCGTGGTGATCTGGGTGAAGGTCAGCCCAGCCATGAAGCCGAAGGGCATCAGCCAGCGAGACATGGAACGCTGGCGGCGGCTGCGGGCCATGCTCGGGTTCAGCAGATCGACCTGGTCAATCTGCTCCGGCTTGAGGCTGCCCGCTTCATTGCCTTCAGCCTGTTCAGGCGCGACCAGCACGACTCGGATGAGCGGTTTACCGGACTCCTGAAGGTCCTGGACAAGAGTCTCGGCGGCGGCGCGCTCTTTGAGCACCAGGACGCAGACGGGCATAAGCGGAGCGGTGCGGACTTCCATTCTCCACGGAAGTCCAGGACTTCAGCGGGGGGCTTGGGTTCGGAGTGAGTCAATCTCCCTTCTCAACAGTGATGTTCGGACCGATCTCTAAACTTCTGAATGGCTTTCTCTCCGCCGCTGGATGACCAAAGTTCTTGTTTCAGACCCCATTGATCAGGCTGGGATCGACATCCTCGGGCAGGTTGCCCAGGTGGACCAGCGGACAGGCCTGTCTCGGGACGAGCTCAAGGCAATCATCGGTGACTATGACGCTCTGATGATCCGCTCGGGCACTCAGGTCACCGCCGATGTGATCGAGGTGGCGGACCGTCTGCGCATTATCGGTCGGGCCGGCGTGGGGGTCGACAATGTTGATGTTCCTGCCGCCACCCAGAGAGGTGTGCTGGTCGTGAATTCACCCGAGGGCAACACGATCGCGGCTGCGGAGCATGCCCTGGCCTTGTTGTTGTCTCTGTCTCGCCACGTGCCTCAGGCGCATGCCTCCATGCGAGCCGGTGCCTGGGACCGCAAGAAATATGTGGGCAATGAGCTCTACAAAAAGGTTCTTGGGGTTGTGGGTCTGGGCAAAATCGGATCACACGTTGCCAAGGTTGCCAAAGCGATGGGGATGGAGGTGATCGCATTCGATCCCTTCATCTCCGCTGACCGTGCTCAGCAGATGCAGGTCCGACTCACGACCCTGGAGGATCTGTTCCGTCAGGCCGACTACATCACTCTGCATATACCCAGAACGCCCGATACCGAAAATCTCGTGAATGCGGAACTTCTCCGCTCAATGAAATCGACGGCCAGGATCGTGAACTGTGCTCGGGGGGGCATCGTTGATGAGGCTGCCATCGCCGAAGCCATTAATCAGGGTGTGATTGCCGGAGCCGGTTTGGATGTCTTCGCCTCTGAACCTCTGGACCAGGACTCTCCACTACGTGCAGTCGAGCGCGGGCTGGTATTGACGCCTCACCTCGGGGCTTCCACCGAGGAAGCTCAGGAAAATGTGGCCACCGATGTGGCTGAGCAGATCCGCGATGTGCTGCTTGGACTCCCAGCTCGCAGTGCCGTGAATATTCCAGGTCTCAGCGCCGAGATCATGGAGCGTCTGAAACCCCACTTGCAGCTCGCCGAAACCCTCGGCCTACTCGTGAGTCAGCTGAGCGGTGGCCAGGTCCAGGAACTGGAGGTGCGTCTTCAGGGTGAGTTCGCTAACCATCCCTCCCAGCCCCTTGTAGTGGCAGCACTCAAGGGGCTGCTCACCAGCGCTCTCGGAGAACGCATCAACTACGTCAATGCCTCTCTCGAGGCCAAGGGGCGCGGGATCCACGTGCTGGAGGTTAAAGACGATGCCAGCCGCGATTTTGCGGGGGGGTCCCTGCAGCTCACGACCCGCGGTGGACATGGTGGTCACAGTGTGACGGGTGCGGTGTTCGCGGATGGTGAATTGCGAGTCACCACCATTGATGAATTCCCGGTGAATGTGCCGCCGAGCCGACACATGTTGTTCACCCGCCATCGGGATATGCCTGGAATCATTGGCCATCTCGGCTCGCTGTTGGGTGAACACAACGTCAACATCGCCTCAATGCAGGTGGGGCGCAGGATTGTGAGGGGAGATGCCGTGATGGTGCTCAGTATTGATGACCCGATTCCGCCTGCGCTTCTGGCCACCATCAACGGCATTAACGGGATTCAGGAAGCCCATCCCGTCACGCTGTGATGTGGTGGCGTTTGTCTCTGCCGGTTCAGACTGAGCTGGAGGAGTCGCTTCTCTGGAAGCTGAACGTTCTCGGTCTGCACCGGGTGGCCATACAACATGCACCTGAGACGCCTGATCAACGCACTCTTCTGGCCTGGTTGCCGGCCCATGAGTGGCCTGAGGACCAGCGATCTGAGCTGATCAGCAGCCTTATACCTCTGGCTGAAACCTTCGGCCTCGCTCTGGCTCAGCCGGTTTGGGATGAATTAGCTGATGAAGACTGGAGCCTCAGCTGGAAAAAGCACTGGCAGCCAGACCCTGTGGGTGAGAGGCTGCTGATCCTGCCGGCCTGGCTTGATGTGCCTGACGAGCATGCTCAAAGGCTTGTTTTGAAGATGGATCCAGGCAGTGCCTTTGGAACCGGCAGTCATCCCACCACCCGCCTCTGTCTTGAAGCACTTGAGCAACAGCCCCCCTCGGGCTTGAGGGTTGCGGATCTGGGTTGCGGAAGTGGAGTGCTCGGACTTGCGGCACTCGGGCTTGGGGCTCGTCAAGTGCTGTCTGTCGACACCGATTCCCTGGCTGTCAGAGCAACGACCGACAACGCGGTTCTGAATGACCGTTCTGTTGATGTGCTCAGGGTGAGCCAGGGGTCGGTAGAGGTGCTGGCGAGGCTGCTTGAGGGTCAGCCTGCAGATCTGCTCCTCTGCAACATCCTTGCTCCGGTGATTGAGGCCCTTGCACCTCACTTTCAATCTGTGCTCCGCCCTGGGGGGCGGGGGCTGCTGAGTGGCCTGCTGGTGGAACAAGCACCGAGGCTCATAGAAGTGCTGGGGAGCCTGGGCTGGTCGGTTGAGCCACTTGCTGAGCAAGGTCGATGGGGCTTGCTCGAGATTCGGCGCTACTCTTGATAAGCGAGCCTTATAAATTCTTCGGTTTTGATTGGGTTTACACCGAAACAGGCATCGAAGCGTGTGCCTTGACGCCTGGACGATGTAGAAATGATCAGTCCGGCAGGCTCGTTTGTTACGAGCCTCTGCAAATTCACTCCATCCATGGCTTCTTTTAAGGTCACCCTGGTCGCCGAAAGCGAGGGTCTCAACAAGACCATTGAGGTTCCCGACGATCAGTACATCCTCGATGCCGCTGAAGAGCAAGGCATTGATCTGCCTTATTCATGCCGTGCGGGTGCCTGTTCCACCTGTGCCGGCAAGATCACCTCGGGCACTGTTGATCAGTCTGACCAGAGCTTCCTTGATGACGATCAGATCGAAGCCGGATTCGTGCTGACTTGCGTGGCATATCCCACCTCCGACTGCACCATCAAGACCCATGCTGAGGAAGAGCTCTACTGAGCTCCAGGCCTTTTGATCCCAAGCACTGACGAAAGGGTTCTTTGCCACCTCCCCGTGGGGGTGGCTTTTTGCTGTCAGTGTGGTGCCACGTGGCTCTCTTGCCGATGACCGCCGTTCCCGCCGCACCGTTGAGACCTGAGGTGGAACGGTTGCTTGATCATGGATCGGTGCACACCAGCCCTGGAGGCCAGTACAGCTTTCGAGTGATTGGGCCCTGCTGCCGCCTCTACGACCGCGAAGAACTCCCCTGGCCCTGTTGTCGGCTGGCATGGCGCAGCAAGGAGCCCAGCTGGCGCCGGGTGGGCCGTCGCTTTGTTGCTGATCTCGGTTCGCGTCGTTGCCCGTCTTATTCCGTTGAACTGCTTCAGCCTGGATCGCGACCAACGGTCACTGTGCTCACTCTTTTCCCCATGCGCTTCACGGCTGAGATGCAGGAGTGGTGGTACAGCCGTCGTCCTCGATCCATGGATCCGGGCAATCTTGCGCCCTGAAGGCCCACATGTTGTCCAATCAGTTCAGCTGATCGATCCGGCGTTGACCGGATCGATCCATGTGAATCAGAAGTAAATCTTGCCGCCGCCCCATTCCTGGCCAAGCACCTTCGGCGCCACGAGGATGTAGGCCGACATCAGCTCTAGATCTTCGTCGGTGAGATCACGCATTGCCGGATATAGGTCACGGCTGCGCATGCTGGGGTGAAGATCAGCAATGCTGTACTCGCCGTCGTAGGAGGTGGGATCCTGCATGTAGTCCACCAGCGAGGCGATGTTGTCGCGCGATGGTGTGGCCAGTGCCAGGGTCTCAGGATCGAGGCCAACGTTTTGGTTGGTCTTAGTGATGCCGCCGGCATGGCATGTGCCGCAGCTGGTGTTGAACACTTTGCGTCCCGCCTTGACCTGTTGTTCGCTGAAGGTCACCGCGGTGCCTTCAGGGTCGGAAGGAACGGTCAGTATCTCGGCATCCCACGCGGCGGCCTGAGCGGGGGAGCTGATCCACAAGACAGCCAGCACCGGCAGGGCGATCAGCAGTCGGCTCAGCGACTGTCGCAGGTTGGAGAGAAAAGGAACCATGAAGGATGCCCGAGACAGATGGATACAGCGCACCAAGCTCTTGTATCACGCTGAAGTATCAAACTGACGCTGTTCAGGCTCCACCGATCACGAACTGTTGCAGCATGTAGTCCGTGATGAAGCGGTCACATCGAGGCAGAGAAAGTCTTTCGCCAGGACCGTGTTCGGGAAAATGGCTCTGGCTTCTGCCAGTAGATCGTCTGCTGTCACTGCGTTCCCAGGCGCATAGCGGGGGCTGAGATGGGTGAGCACAAGTTGGCCGACACCCGCTTCAGCCGCGGTCTGGGCCGCCATCGTGCTGGTGGAGTGCTGACGCTGGAAGGCCATGTCAGCCTCCGCATGGGAAAAGGTGGATTCGTGAATGAGCAGGTCTGCGCCCTTCGCCAGGGTGACGGCTGCTTCGCAGAACACGGTGTCCGTGCAGTACACAAGACTTGCTCCGGCTTTTTCGGGCCCGCACAGGGTTCTGCCGTCGATCTGACGTCCATCCTCCATAGCGACGGTTTCCCCCCGCTTGAGGGAGGCATAAACCGGTCCGGGGGGGATCGCCAACTCTTGAGCTTTTTGGATGTCAAAGCGACCGGGCTTCGGTTTTTCCTCAACGCGATAGGCATAGGCAGGAACGCGATGGTGCAGCGGTGTCGCCCGCACGGTGAGATCTGCGTCCTCAAAAACGATTCGATTCGCTTCAGCGGCACTGCGGACCTGGTGCACCTCGAGGGGATACCCGATCCTGGTTGAGCTGGTTCGCAACACTCCCTCCAGATAGCTCTCGAGAGGATCGGGTCCGTATAGATCCACCCCACCACTGCTGCCGCTCAGGCCAAGACTGGCCAGCAGGCCTGGAAGACCAAAAACGTGGTCACCGTGCATGTGCGTGATGAAGATCCTGCGGAGCTGCGACAGCCTCAGATCACTGCGCAGGAACTGATGCTGAGTTCCTTCACCACAGTCGAACAACCACAGTTCCGAGCGCTGAGCCAGTCGCACGGCCACCGCTGAGACGTTGCGCGCTCGGGTTGGGACTCCAGAACTGGTGCCGAGAAAGGTGACCTGCACGGCATGGTGGGCTCAATGGTCAATCTGCCATGAAGGCCTGGCTGCAGTCCGCTAGGCGGGGCACACTGAGTAGCCATTGGCCTCCTGAGTGGTTCTGCACATCTCCATCGGTCGGGCTGCTGCTGGAGTGGCTCTGATGCTGCCGGTTGCGGTGGTTGCTCTGGTTGCTGAAGCCAGGACTGCGGTGACCGCTCAGGAGCCGCAGATGCGTGTTTTGGTGGCCGAAGGTTCGGAGTTGATCCTGCGCTCCGATGGCGATCAGCCCCTGCTGGTGCACGGCCTCGCCAACAACGAACGTCGCCTCCAGCGTCTGCAGGTTCGCTTGCGGGATGGTCGACTGACGATCGCGGATGGCCGCGCCGGTGGCCAGGCCTCGCTTCGCATCAGCACGACTGACCCGCGCGGTATCTGGCTCGGGCGCCGCCGTTATCGCGGTGAGCTTCTGTTGGTGGTCCGCAGCGGCAGGATCCGGGCCATTAATCAGCTGGGTATCGAGACCTACCTTCCCAGTGTTGTGGGGAGTGAGATGCCAGCAAAGTGGCCGCTGGCAGCTCTGCAAGCTCAGGCGGTCGCCGCTCGGACCTACGCCCTCCGCCAACGGGGACGCAAAACGGATTTCGATGTGAAGGCCACGGTGAGCAGCCAGGTCTACAAGGGAATCGATTCTGAAACTCCAAGAACCAGAGAAGCGGTTGCCACAACGCGCTCGCTGGTTCTGGTGCATGGCGGCCGTTTGATCAATGCTGTTTTTCACAGCAGTTCGGGGGGGGCCACTGAGCCCAGTGGTGAGGTTTGGCAAAACCAGCTTCCCTACCTCGTCAGCGTTCAAGATCATGACCAGCACAGTCCTGTGCATCGCTGGAACCAGCGTTTCGAGGCCGGAGATTTACGCCGCCGCTTTGAGGAAACTGGCGGACTGGAGCGATTGCGTGTGCTCAGCACCAGCCCCACCGGCAGGGTGCGTTCAGCGCGGATTCAAGGCCCGCTTGGATCATTGGTGCTCACGGGCCGCCAACTGCGACAGCGGCTGGGCTTGAAGAGCACGATGGTGAGCTTTTCCCTGCTGCAGGGTGATGCTGGAACTGCAGTCGAGCAGTTGGATCCTGTGGATCAGGCTTCGCAAGCGCCGTCTCAGCTGATCGGACTCTGGCGGGATTCCGCCAGTGGTTTCAGCGGACCGGCTGATCAGGGACCAGCCGGTCGCGTCATTGCAGCACCTCCCTTGCCCCCTCCTCCACTGAGCTCGCGCCAAGCCTCATTGATCCCCGCTGGAAGAACTCCAGAAACTTCTCGCGGCACGATTGTGCTGGAAGCAGAAGGCCAGGGTTATGGCCACGGTGTGGGCATGAGCCAGTGGGGAGCTCATGGTCTGGCGAGTCAGGGCGCTGATTTCCGTGAAATTCTCCATCACTACTACCGCGGGGCAACGATCAGGCCATACCGACCGGCTGATGACCCATCAGTGGCATTCAGGGCCGGTTCGGAGCCAGCCTTGATGGGTTGACCTGCAGCGATCGTTGCGTGCCCCAGTTTCTGTCCAGATGTGCAGTGCAGCACCGCCCGGATCCGCGCGCATTGATGGAGGCGATTGTGGATCATGTGGCTGCCTATCTCGCCACGGCCCTTGACCATGAGCGCTTCAAGCCGCTGGGAATGGCGACCGGAAGGACCATGGAACCGTTCTACGCGGCTCTGATTCAGCGTCTGATGACATGGCCGGCGCCGCAGCTTGAACAGTTGAAGCGCTGCTGGCTGAGTTTCAACCTTGATGAATACGTGGGTCTGTCGCCTGGCGATAGCCGCAGCTTCGCCGCTTACATGCATGCCCAGTTGGGTTGTTATCTCGACCTTTCTCCCTGCCAGCTGCAGCTGCCGGATGGAATGGCCAAGGATCCTGCCGAGGAGGCGAGACGCTATGGCTCTGCGCTGCATCAGGCAGGGGGGATCGGCCTTCAGCTGCTGGGCCTAGGTGGTAACGGTCACGTGGGTTTCAATGAGCCGCCGTCTCCAGCCGGCAGTCGCTGCCGCGTGGTGACGTTGCAGCAAGCCACGCGGATTCAGAATGCCAGTGCTTTCGGCGGAAACTCCGAAGCGGTGCCTGAGCAGGCCATCACCCTTGGTCTGGATGAGATTCTTGCTGCCGACGAGATTCATCTGATCGTGACCGGAGCGGCCAAGGCGGAGATTCTGCGCACAGCGTTGCTTGACCCTTGTAGTCCCGAAGTGCCCGCCAGCTGGCTGCAAAGTCACTCAAGCGTGCATCTCTGGGTGGATGATGCGGCCTGTGCCCACCTTCCGCTGTTGTCTTGAACCGCTGGCAGTTCTGGATTGACCGAGGTGGCACGTTCACCGATCTGGTGGCACGTCATCCTTCTGGCCAGCTGTTGGTGCGCAAGGTGCTGTCGGAGCAGCCGGATGTTCCCGGAGATCCGGCTGTTGCGGCCATGCGCGAGTTGATGGGGCTCACTCCGGAGCAGCGGATTGATCGTGGATTGATCGAGGAACTGCGGTTGGGCACCACCGTGGCCACCAATGCACTGCTTGAGGCAGCTGGTGAGCCTGTGTTGCTTGTGACCAATCGCGGTCTGGAGGACCTGTTGCTGATCGGTGACCAGCACCGTCAGCATCTTTTTGCGTTGGCAATTCCCGAGCCACCTTCGCTGCTGGCCGCCGTTGAAGAGGTCCCCTGTCGTCTGGATGCGGAAGGGAGGGAGTTAGAAGCACTGCGGCTCGACGATGGGTTCATGCAGAGGCTTGTGCGTCATCACAAGGCCGGCATCCGCTCTTGTGCTATCGCTCTGATGCATGCCTGGCGTGATCCTGTGCATGAAAAGGCTCTGGCGAAGCTAGTGCGAACCGCGGGCTTCAAAACGGTGGTCTGTTCCCATGAGGCCAGCCCACTGCCGCGCCTGGTTCCCAGAGGACAAACCACGCTGGTGGAGGCTGCCGTCAGGCCTTTGCTCTCCGCCTACCTGGCACAGCTCCAAGCCGCTTTGGGGGATCAGACCCGATTGCGGGTCATGACATCCAGTGGGGCTTTGCAGCACCCAAGTTCGCTGCTTGCCAAAGACACGATCCTGTCGGGTCCGGCCGGCGGCATGGTCGGAGCTGTTGCTGCCGCTCAACAAGCTGGCCTTGGTGCTTCCGCCCTGGTGGGTGTGGATATGGGGGGCACGAGCACGGATGTGTTTTGTCTGCCGGCGGGCGCTGCCGACCGGGAGTGGGAACGCAGTGCTGAAACGGATATTGCCGGATTTCAGCTGACAGCGTCGCGGCTGCCGATCCACACCGTGGCGGCAGGAGGGGGATCGATTGTCAGTGGCGATGGCGGTCGCCTCACAGTGGGTCCACGCTCGGCAGGTGCTGACCCAGGCCCAGCCTGCTACCGCCGAGGTGGACCTCTGGCCATCACGGATTGTCATTTGCTGCTGGGCCGACTGCAGGTGACTGCCTTCCCGGCGGTGTTCGGACCGGATCGCGATCAGACTCCTGATCTTCAGGCGACCCGGGATCAGTTCCAGGCGCTTTCATCGCAACTGGGTCAGGCTCCCGAGCAGCTGGCCGAAGGTGCTCTTGACCTCGCTGTCGAGGCGATGGCGGGAGCGATCCGCCACGTGTCGCTGTTCCGTGGGCATGACATCCGTGGAGGTGCACTGATTGCCTACGGCGGTGCCGCAGGGCAGCTGGCTTGTCGCTTGGCCGAATCTCTGGGGCTGGGTCAGGTGCTGTTGCATCCTCTGGCGGGTGTGCTCTCGGCCTATGGCCTTGGGCAGGCCCGTCAGCGTCAGCTGCATCAGCGGTCGATCCGCCGTCCTCTGGATGCTGCTCTGCTCGCTCAGCTGCCCGCCATGGTCAGGTCGGATCTGAACACGGCGTTCCTGGAGCTGCAGAAGCTCACGGCAGCTTCTACAACAACACCAGAGCGTCAGATCAGGCTTGAGCTGCGCGATACCTCTTCGGAACAAGGGCTGATGCTCTCCCTGGTATCAGCTGTGGAAGAGCTGGATCAGGATCAGCTGGAAAGCTTGTTTGACCAGGCGCATCAACGTCGTTTTGGCTATGCGCCGCCTCGCACGGCTCCCCTGATCGCCGAACGCCTCGAGGTGGAGGTGCTGGATGCGATCGCGGAGAGCTCCTCGCCATCAAACTTTGAAGGTTATGGAACCGCAGCCACTGCATCGGTCACTCGATCAACCATGGATCAGCGTGCTCGCGTTCATTGCAGAGAGCAGGGCTGGTGTGAGGTGCCTGTGCTGGAGCGCTTGCAATTGAAGCGCGATCAGCCTCTGTCGGGGCCCGCGCTCATCCTGGACCCCACGGCGGCCATCGTCCTGGAGCCAGGTTGGACGGCCCGGCTGCTGGTTGACGGCAGTGTGCTGCTCGAGGCTTCATCGAGGCCTGCCGCTGAACGGTCCTCTGCCGGGGCGGATGCCAGTGGAGTGAGTTCCGGCCAGCACTCGGACCCGGATCCTGTTGATCTCAGCCTCTTCCATCACCGTTTTATGCAAATTGCTGAGCGCATGGGAGAGCGGCTGCGTCAGTCCAGTCGTTCCGTGAATATGCGGGAGCGGATGGATTTCTCCTGTGCGCTGTTCGATGCACAGGGGGCGCTTGTCGCCAACGCTCCTCATATTCCCGTGCACCTGGGTTCGATGGGTGATGCGGTTGAGGATCTTCTCGGTCAGATCCGCCAAGGGGAGAGGCCTGCGTTGTCGGCCGGAGACACCGTGATCAGCAACGATCCATTTCACGGTGGCACTCATTTGCCCGACATCACCGCGATCACACCCTGCTTCGTGGAGGGAGACCCCGATCCCTTCGCCTTTGTGGCCTGTCGCGGGCACCACGCGGATGTAGGAGGGCTGACACCAGGTTCGATGCCTCCGTTCAGCTCCAGCATTGAGGAGGAAGGTCTGCTGGTGCGCAATCACTTCTTGACCTCACGGGGAACGCCGGATCGTTCGGCCTGGAATCAGTGTCTGCAGGGGCTCAGCTCACCTCCCAGAGACCCAGAACTGCTCTGGGCAGATCTCCAGGCACAGGCAGCCGCCAATCATCTGGGCGCTGAACTGTTCGATCAGCTTCTGCAGCTTGAGGGCCGCCAGCGTGTTCAGCGCTATCTGCAGCACGTTCAGGACCATGCGGCGCAAACCGTTCAGAGGCTGATCGGCTGCTTTGAGGACAGGACGTTCGAGGTTGAGCTCGACAACGGTGCAAAGCTCAAGCTGGCCTTGACGGTCGATCGGAAACGGCAACAAGCTTTGCTCGATTTCGGTGGGACAAGTCCCCAGGGCACGCACAATTTCCATGCTCCACTGGCGGTGACCAAGGCTGCAGTTCTGTATGTGATCCGTTGTCTGGTTCAGGAGCCGATCCCCCTGAATGCAGGATGTTTCCGGCCATTAACTCTGATCGTCCCGGAGGATTCCCTGCTCAACCCCAGCGCACCGGCTGCAGTGGTCGGCGGCAATGTGGAAACCTCGCAGGCTCTCTGCAATCTGCTGTTTGCATCACTCGGGGTGATGGCCGCGGGCCAGGGCACGATGAACAACCTCACCTTCGGTGATGGGCGTCGGCAGTATTACGAGACCATCGCCGGAGGCGGAGGAGCAGGCAAGGGTTTCTCTGGATCAAGCGGTGTGCAGACGCACATGACCAACTCCAGGCTCACGGACCCGGAGATTCTCGAGCAGAGATTTCCAGTGAGGCTTGAACGTTTCGGCTTCCGCCGAGGCAGCGGTGGAGCTGGCCGCTGGCGAGGAGGAGACGGCCTGGTGAGGGAGTTCCGTTTTCTGGAACCGATGACTGCAGCGTTGTTGTCTGGTTCCAGGACCGTTGCCCCTTTTGGTCTGACCGGTGGAGAACCGGGTAAAACAGGAACGGCTCTGTTAACCCGTGCTGATGGAACTGTGCAGGTGCTGGATGGATGCGTGCAGCTTCAGGTCAAAGCAGGGGATCGATTGCTGATCGCCACTCCCGGTGGTGGTGGTTTTGACCCCATCAAACGCTCAGCTCATCCCTTAGTTCGTTCTTCAGTTCGAGGTTCGCGCTGACATTGCAGATGTCATCGAGTTCCTCCAGGGCATCCAGCAACTTCAGGCACTGTTGGATGTTGTTTTCGTTGTCCGGTCTCACCTGGGTGACAGGGTGCCAGCAGTGCGACCATTCCGAGACTTCCCAGCCTTGATCGCGGAGTCCGTTCTGGAGGGATTCGAGTGCTGCAAAAGGACCATGCACCAAGGCCTCTTCGCCGCTTTTGAGTTCATAACCATCGGCCTCCAAATTGAGCAGGCATTCCAGTAATGCCTCCTCATTCATTGCCGCGGCCTGGAGGCTCACTTCACTTCGTTGCTGGAAGAGATAACTCACGCATCCACTTTCACCGAGGTGGCCGCCGTGTTTGCTGAAGGCCAACCGCACAGCCGCTGCTGTGCGGTTGCGGTTGTCGCTCAGTGCCTCCACCAACACAGCCACTCCGCCGGGGCCGTAACCCTCGTAGCGGATTGATTCAAGCTGTTCCGTGTCACCAGCCTTGCCAGAGCCTTTGGCGATGGCACGTTCAATATTGCTCGCTGGCACGCCAGCGGCCTTGGCCTTGACGATCGCAGTGCGCAGCTGGAAATTGCCATCCGGGTCAATGCCCTGGCGTGCAGCCACCGTGATTTCGCGTCCGATCCGGGTGAACACAGCACCACGCTTTGCATCCACCACCGCTTTGGTGCGTTTGATCTGGGACCATTTGCTGTGGCCTGCCATCGGATGCTTCGGAGCCCGTCTGCTTCAAAGCAAATTACCGAGCTTGCAGCATCAGCCCCGAGCTTCAAACACCACCTTCGGTTTCAGACCATCTTCTGCATCGGGCACACCGAGTCCGAGCATGCGCCCACCCTCACTGAGAACGACCACAGCATCAGCCATGCCGCTGATTCCAAGATTGATCCTGCGCCCACAGTTCCAGTCCAGCTGTTCGCTGGCAGTGATCAGGCGCTGAGGCAGATGAGGCAAGGCCAGCTCGGGTCGTAGCAAGCTGATTTCGCCTTGGCCGACCACGTCGGGAGCATTTGGCAGAGGTACCGCCTGGTGGTCATGGAAGCCGAGGGCCTGGGTCCGCCTGAGTCTGGCCAGACAACCTCCGCATCCGAGTGCTGCGCCCAGATCTCTTGCCAGTGAACGGATGTAGGTGCCTGCTGAGCAGTGCACCTCCACGCTCAACTGGGCTTGAGCAGCATCCCATCCCAAGACATGCAGTTGATGAATGGTCACAGGCCGTGCTGCAAGCTCCATCTGCTCGCCGCGACGGGCCCTGGCATAAGCACGCTCACCATCCACGTGGACCGCTGAAACTTGAGGGGGCTGTTGGCGAATGGTGCCGCGGAACGGACTGAGTGCCTGATCCAGTAATTCTGAGCCCAGATCGGGGACGGATTGTCTGGACAGTTCCTCACCTTGAAGGTCGTCGGTGTTGGTGCTGATCCCTAGCTGGATCACGCCTCGATAGGTTTTCTCGCCTGGTAGGTACGGCAACAGTCGTGTCGCCTGTCCCACGGCGATCGGCAGCACGCCTGTCACCGCTGGATCCAGAGTGCCGCCATGACCAACCCTGCGGATGCCCAGCACCCGTCTGATGCGTGCGACACAGGTATGGGAGGTGAGCCCAGCCGGCTTGTCAATGACGGCGAAGCCGATAGGCGCAGTCAAGGTGCAAGCCATGTCCAGCTGTCGACTGTGGCACCTTGCCTGAGGCACCAGTGGGCTCGCAAGTAGGTTTGCCCGGTCGCGTCCTGAAGCTCCATGCAGCCACTCAATGCCTCCGCTGGTGTGGACATTCAGGAGTTTCTCGATAACGGCTTCTCTGTGAAGGAGCATCTGGCGTCTTACCTGTCGCTTTCAGCGGCGGACGTTTCCGAGCGATTGCCCCAGAGCACGGAGGATCTGGCGGCGATGCATCCGGGAGCTTTCGACCCCGAGCGAGCTGCTGATTTCTATGAGGACACCGTTGGCACGGGCCATTTGTTCGAATTGGCAGCCTGGCATCTCAGCAGTGCCGACTACATCGCCGACACCCTGCGGCTGCAGCAGCAGTTTGCCCATGGTGACGTGCTTGATTTCGGAGGCGGGATCGGAACGCATGCTCTCGCTGCCGCGGGGCTGGAGAGCGTTCGGCATGTCTGGTTTGTGGATCTCAATCCCCAGAACCGTGCATTCGTGAAGGATCGTGCGGTCCGTCTGGGACTTCAGGAGCGTGTGAGTGTCCACCGCGATCTCGACAGCCTTCCGGGGCGGCGTTTCGACACGGTGGTGTGCCTTGATGTGTTGGAACACCTCCCCGACCCCTCGGCGCAGCTGATGGAGTTTCAACGCCGCCTCACTCCCGGAGGTCGGGCACTACTCAACTGGTATTTTTTCAAAGGGCATGACGGTGAGTACCCCTTTCACTTCGATGACCCGCAGTTGGTGGAGGACTTTTTTCACTGCCTTCAGAGTCGCTTCCTGGAGCTGTTTCATCCCTTGCTGATCACAACAAGGGTCTACCGTCCGCTTGAGAACGTCTAGCCGAAACGATCGATGGCACAGATCGCCGGACAAGGGCGCTTGCTGGTTCGCTTAATTCTGATCAAGAAGCTGCTGCTCGCTGGGGCGCTGTTCGCGATCAGCCTGGCCGCAATGTTTGGGGATGTTCATTACGCCGAACTCTCTCATTTCGCCGAAACCTGGGGGAATGCGGACCGTCAATTTCTTTCTTCGCTGGCAGCGAAGGGAACCCTGCTGGGCCCAACGCGTCTGATGCGTCTGGCCTTGGTCTCGGGGCTCTATGCCGCTTTGATCCTTGTAGCGGCCTGTGCCACCTGGGTTGGACGCCGCTGGGGCGAGTGGTTGCTTGTCGGGGTGCTCGGTCTCGCTCTGCCTCTGGAACTTGCGGATGCCCTGCATGAACAAAGCCCCAGAACATGGGTTGTTTTGGGGCTCACTGTGATTGGTCTTGTGTTGACAACCCGTCTTGCGCTGAGCTCGGAGCGGAGCTCGTGACGGGAGAGGTCGTTCTGGTCAGACCGCAGCTGTGATGTTGATGCGCTTGCGATTGCGCAGACCGCGCTTGATCGTCTCGAACTTCACGACGCCATCGGTCAGAGCAAAGAGAGTGTCATCTTTGCCGTGACCCACATTGACTCCAGGCAGCACTGAGGTGCCGCGCTGACGGATCAGGATGGAGCCGGCGGTGACGGATTCTCCGCCGTAAGCCTTCACGCCGAGACGCTTGGAATTGGAATCGCGGCCGTTACGTGTTGAACCTGTGCCTTTCTTATGAGCCATGGGGGGATTTTGAAGAGGAAAACGTTCGTTGAGGTGGATCTGGATGATCAGCTAATGGCTTTGCCACTTACGGAAATCGACTGAACCATGACTCTGGTCAGCTCCTGACGATGACCATTCTTGCGACGGGTCTTCTTTTTGGGGCGCATTTTGTAAACGATCACCTTGGGGCCGCGGCGGTGCGCCATCACCTTCAGCTCAACACTGGCGTCCTTGACATAAGGCTTGCCAAGCGTTGTGCCCTTGGAATCCTTCACTAAAAGAACGTTGTCGAGGGTGACGGTTGCGTCGACCTCAGCATTGAGCCGGTCGAGATCGTAGTAACGATTGGCCTGCAGCCAGAACTGCTGACCGGAGGCTTCGACGATCGCGTAGGACCCTGTTTCGGGAGCTGCAGAGGTTGTGGAGCTGGTTTCGGCCATGTGCTGAGAGACGCGGTCAGGCTCGGACAAGCCGATTTGGCCTGAACCGCAATCGAAAGACAAACAAAGATCCTCGGTCTTCTTAGTCCCTTTCGTCAAGATTCAGCTCAAGACCTTGTCGCGGTGGATGGCTCGTCCGGCACTCACGATCGCTTTGCTGCTTCAAACGAGAGATCTCGTTGAGGTCTGTTGCCAATGGCTGCCGGTGAATCGCTACTCACCCGTGGATCTCGGTGCCGTCGAGTCTGGTCAGGGTGTTGTGGAACTGCTTTCCCGCCAGCGCGAAGCGGTGGATGCCGTTGTCATTGAGCAGTGCCTGCTGGACGACAAGACCCGTGAAGCCCTCAGCAGCGAGGGTTTGTTATTCCCCGCCGTGGTGGTGGGTGAGTTGATGGGTCGCGTGGATTACCACCCTGAAGAGCTCCATCTGCCTGGAGATCAGCTGGAGCAGCTTGGGTACAACGTTGATGCCTCCATTTCACGCTTCCTGCGCCAGGGCCAGAAGGATGCCAGGCCCGAAGACGGTGCTGAACAGAACGCCATGCCTGCGATGGAAGGCAGTGCCTGGAAGCTGTCCAGTCGTCTGCAGGAGCGCCTCGGCTATCTGGGCGTCTTCTACAAGCGAGACCCCTCGCGCTTTCTTGCCAATCTGCCTCCTGATGAGCAGCGGGACCTTGTTCAGTCGCTGCAGCGCACTTACCGGGACCTGTTGATCAGCTACTTCAGGGATCCGGCTGCGGCCAACCAGGCACTGGAGAGTTTCGTGAACACAGCCTTTTTCGGTGATCTGCCCATCACCCGAGCTGTGGAGATCCACATGAATCTCATTGACGACTTCTGGAAGCAGCTCAGACTAGAAGGGCATAAAAACGATTTTCTTCAGGACTATCGCCTCGCTCTGCTCGATGTCATGGCTCACCTCTGCGAGATGTATCGACGTTCGATCCCTCCTGAGGTCTCCCTGACACCCGCGGCCGGGGAACGTCGCGTTCTCACCGATCCGGAGGTGGCCCCATGAGCCCACGCAAGACTTACATCCTCAAGCTCTACGTGGCCGGCAACACGCCGAACTCCATGAGGGCGCTCAAGACTCTGCGCAACATCCTCGAGACGGAGTTCAAAGGCGTCTATGCCCTGAAAGTGATTGATGTGCTCAAAAATCCGCAGTTGGCGGAGGAGGACAAAATCCTCGCGACACCGACTCTGTCCAAGATCCTCCCGCCGCCGGTGCGTCGGATCATCGGCGATTTGTCCGATCGCGAGCGGGTGCTGATCGGTTTGGACCTTCTATACGACGAACTCACCGATAACAACCTCACCTCATCGTTGATGGATGCGTTGGAAGAGGCGGAGATAGGCGAATCAGATTCTTAAGCCTGCCCGTGCACTCGCAGGTGATGACTCGTTTTTTCCTTACCTTGCAGCCATAAGAGCGTCGTTATGCAGATCTCCAGCTCCAGTGGTTCTCCACAGATGCAGGTTCAGAAGCTTCCGACAGGGATCGAAGGTTTTGATGATGTGTGTCATGGCGGCCTTCCTATCGGTCGCAGCACGCTGATCAGCGGTACCTCCGGTACTGGCAAAACGGTTTTCTCTCTTCATTTTCTGCACAACGGAGTCGCCCACTTCGACGAACCAGGGATCTTTGTCACCTTCGAAGAGTCGCCGCTCGACATCCTCCGCAATGCCGCCAGCTTCGGTTGGAATCTGCAGGAGATGGTTGAACAGGACAAGCTGTTTATCCTTGATGCTTCTCCCGATCCCGATGGTCAGGATGTGGCCGGAAGTTTCGACCTGTCCGGTCTGATCGAGCGGATCAACTACGCCATTCGCAAATACAAGGCGAAACGGGTGGCGATCGATTCGATCACCGCGGTGTTTCAGCAATACGACGCTGTGTTCGTTGTCCGTCGCGAGATATTCCGTCTGATTGCTCGTCTCAAGGAAATCGGGGTCACCACCGTGATGACCACAGAGCGCATCGACGAATATGGGCCGATTGCTCGCTATGGGGTTGAAGAGTTCGTCTCCGACAACGTGGTGATTCTGCGCAATGTGCTTGAAGGAGAACGCCGGCGGCGCACCGTGGAGATTCTCAAGCTGCGCGGCACCACGCACATGAAGGGAGAGTTCCCATTCACGATGGGTGCGCATGGGATCAGCATCTTTCCGCTTGGTGCCATGCAACTCACTCAGCGCTCCTCCAATGTGCGGATCAGTTCGGGAGTTCCCCGTCTCGATGAGATGTGCGGCGGGGGGTTCTTCAAAGACTCGATCATTCTCGCCACCGGAGCCACGGGTACTGGCAAGACCCTGCTGGTCTCGAATTTCATCGAGGATGCGTGCAGCAATAAAGAACGCGCCATCTTGTTCGCTTATGAGGAGTCGCGTGCCCAGCTGCTACGTAACGGCACCAGCTGGGGCATTGATTTTGAACAGATGGAGCAGGACGGCCTGCTCAAGATCATCTGCGCTTATCCGGAATCGACGGGCCTCGAGGATCACCTGCAGATCATCAAGACGGAGATCAGTCAGTTCAAGCCTTCACGGATGGCGATTGACTCCTTGTCTGCCCTCGCTCGCGGCGTCAGCCATAACGCCTTCCGTCAATTCGTCATCGGCGTGACCGGATACGCGAAACAGGAAGAAATCGCTGGCTTCTTCACGAACACCTCCGAGGAGTTCATGGGCAGCCATTCGATCACTGACTCCCACATCTCCACCATTACCGACACGATTTTGCTGTTGCAGTACGTGGAGATCCGTGGAGAAATGGCCCGTGCCGTCAACGTGTTCAAGATGCGTGGTTCCTGGCATGACAAGGGCATCCGTGAGTTCGTGATCACCGGTAACGGTCCGCAGATCAAGGATTCCTTCTCCAACTTTGAACGGATCATTTCTGGGGTGCCGAATCGGGTCAGCAGTGATGAGCGCAGTGAGCTCGCGCGCATCGCCCGCGGCGTCGCTCCCGACGCCTGATCAGCTTTCTATGTTCTGTGTCAAAGCCAGGCGTTCGCCGTCACTTTGGCGTTCAGCTTTCCACCTCAACTCCTCGGGGTCTTCCTGAGCTAGCGGCAGCTCAAACCAAAATGTGGTGCCAACGTCAGGCTCACTGGCCATTGAGATCATGGTGTCATGTTTTTCGAGGATGCCTCGAACGATCGACAGTCCAAGGCCAGTGCCCACCTCGGTGTGAACAGCATTCTCAACCCGGTAAAAGCGCTCAAAGATGCGTTGCTGGCTTTCTTCACTGATGCCATAGCCGGTGTCACAGACTTCAACCCGGATCTTCGGTAATGGTGAACTCAGGGTGCAGGTGGGCCCATCGTTGCTGTGGATCTCTGCTTCCGAAGGTGTCATCTGACAGCTGTCTGGCCAGGTGTAAGCCCTGACCGTTAGTCGCCCGCCGCTGCGACTGAACTTCAGAGCATTGCCGATCAGATTGTCGAGAACCTGCAGGATCAGGTCCCAGTTACCCAGAACATCGGGGAGGTCGCGGTCAGCTTCCAGGCTCAGCTCAACCTGCTTGTCGCTCGCGTTGAGTTGATAGCTGCGCAGGGCTTGCTCCAGGCCAGGACGGAGATCGACTGGAGAAAACTGCACAACGCGATTGGATTCCAGCCTGGACAGATCGAGAACGTCGTTCACGAGTCGGGTGAGGCGATCTGTCTCCGAATTGGCAACGCCAAGAAATTCTTTTCGATCCTCTTCGCTGAGCTGGTCTCCCATGTCGTGGAGAGTCTCCACGTAACTCTTGATGTTGAACAACGGTGTGCGTAGTTCGTGGGAGACGTTGCTGATGAAACGGCTCTGAGCGGCATTCAGCTCCACTTCCCGTGTGAGGTCCTGGATGGTGACGGCGATGCCCTTGAGGGTGTCGCCGCTTGGTTCGCGCACCGCCTGGATCACGAAACGCAGGGTCCTCGGTGGATCGCCAATACTGCTGCGCAGCTCATTGGTGTCCGTTTGCTTGGAGAACACGGCATCGAGCGGATCATGCAGTTCAACGGACAGCAGTTCCGGCAGCTCATTGAGAAAGTCTTGGCCTTCGAGATTGCGACCTTCCCATCGAAACAAACGTCGCGCCGTCGGGTTGACGAGCACGATGCGACCATCACCGTCGAGCAGAACCGCGCCGTCGGCCATGGTGGCGATCAGCGACGCCTGCTTGACCTGAGCTGCCTGTAGTTCTTCGATGTTCGCGGCGTCATAGTCCTGCAGCTGTGAGGCCATGGCGTTGAAGCCATCCAACAGTTCTCCCAATTCGCCACCCATCGGCAGGCCTATGCGAGCGCGGAAGTCACCATCACCAATAGATCGGACGCCTCTCAACAGCTCCTTGACCGGACGCGTGATAGTCAGCGCGTTAAAAACAGCGCCCAGAATCACCAGAACCCAGATTGATATGAACACAGCCACCGTGACCTCACGGGTGAGGGCGGCACTGGCGAGAGCGGTCTCGTTGGGGTTCACTCCAAGAGCCAGCACTCCGAGGTAATTGTTGTTCTCAACCAGCGGCACGAACACATCCGTGACTTGCCCCTGGGGCGTCATGTGCTGGCGGACCAGCGGATTCTGAGTTCGGTTGCGCAGTTCATCAGGCAGTTCCAGACGCCGGCTCAGGCGCAGATCTGCATTGCTTGCATCATCACTACCGCTGACGGGAATACCCAAATAGACAATGCCGTCAGGGTCGGCGAAAAAGATGTAGCGGAGGCTTCTGCTCGAGCGCCAGAAGGTTTCCGTGACATTGGCGAGTTCGCGATCACGACCTTCAGCCACCAGCTCGCTGACATTGCCCGCCAGTAGCAGACCTAGATCCCTCGCGTAACGGGTGTCGTTCATCGCCGTGTCGCGCTGAATCCCATTCAGCGCAAAGAAGGTGATGCCCGTCATCATCAGGCTCACCACCAGGGTGGCCACAGCTAGCAGTTTGGTCTGAAGGCTGAATTCGGCCCACCAGGAGCGGGCCTGCGGCCAAAACCCCCTAGTGGTTGTTTGCTCAGCTCCGGCGATTGGAGTTGCCCATTCCGCAGGGGCCTCGTTCTGAGCCGTGGCTGGATCGCTGGCCATTCCGCCGAATCACATCGACCTACCCTAGGACCGGCGCACCTGGTGACCGATGTCGCGACGGAACTGCATCCCGTTGAACCGCACCAATGCGAGTCCTGCGTAGGCGCTGGCGAAGGCTTGATCAAAGTCCGCTGCCTGGGCGACCTGCGTTAGTACCCGTCCTCCGGCAGTCATCACCTGGCCATCGTCCTGACGATGTGTCCCGGCATGAAACAGTTGCCGCTGTTGGTCGGGATCAGGCTGCAGCTGAATGAGATCTCCTTTGCGTGGAGTCTCGGGATAGCCCTCAGCGGCTGCGACAACACAAGCGCTGCATGTTTTGGTAACCGAGAGTTCGGGTGCCTGATCCAGACAGCCGAGGGCGCAGGCGTGCAGAACCTTTGCGAGTTCAGGACCCATCAGGGGCATCAGGGTCTGGCATTCAGGATCACCGAAGCGACAGTTGAATTCGATCACCTGGGGCCCCTGCTGGGTCAGCATCAGTCCGGCATAGATCACTCCTCTGTATTGGATTCCCCGTTTTCTCAGGGCTTGCAGAGTGGGTTTGAGCACAAGCTGCTGCACCTGATCGAGCCCAGACTGATCAAGCAATGGAGCGGGTGCGTAGGCGCCCATGCCTCCGGTGTTCGGTCCCCGATCGCCCTCGAGCAGCCGCTTGTGGTCTTGAGCCGGCGGTAACAGCACCATGCGCTCGCCATCGCATAAAGCGAAAACGGACACCTCAGGACCTTGAAGGCGCTCTTCCAGAACCAGCCGCTCGCCTGCGGAGCCGAAGCGTCCAGCAAAGGCCTCACGGATCGCTGCGGCAGTTTCTTCGAGGGTTTCGGCGACAGTCACTCCCTTGCCGGCTGCCAAGCCATCGGCTTTCACTACCAGTGGTCGTTGCAGCTCTTCCAGCAGCTCCAGCCCCTCACTGGCGCTCGCGACAGTCCAGTGCCCCGCGGTGGGAATTTTGGCTTCGTGCATCAAAGCCTTCGCCCAGGCCTTGCTTGCTTCCAGTTTGGCTCCTTCGGCGCTGGGGCCAAACACCGCCAGTCCTGCATCTCGTAAACGATCGGCCACCCCGGCGGCCAGGGGTGCTTCCGGTCCGATTACTACCAGATCGATCGCCTGCTCCTTGCAGGCTTTGATCAGGCCCGCGGCATCCTGTTCCCCAACAGCTAGCGATTTGCAGTCGTCGAGGTCTTCGGTTCCTCCGTTTCCAGGAGTCACCCACACAGCCTCAACTCCTGGGCAGCGGCGCAAGGCCCAGGCCAAAGCCTGTTCACGGCCACCACCACCCACCACGAGCAGATGACGGAGTGGAGGCAGGGTCTGAGGACGGGAGCTGGAATGGGCCATGGAGGCAAGCGTTTCGGGCGGAGGCCCTTAGGTTTGAACGTCGCTCCGCTGTTGTTGATGGCGGAGAGATCGTTCCATCTTTGTTGAACGCCTTCCGGCCCATGGGTTTGCTCCCTCTGCCTCTTTCACTTCTCTTGGCGGCGGTGCCAGGCTCTGCAGGGCCTGGCTCCTCGGTGTCGCTCCAATCCGCAGCGCCAATGCCCCAGGAGGCCTTCGAGATTGTGCTGATCGAAGGAGGCCTTTCTGATCTGAAACTGGCCTGCGAGGACTCGGCCAGCTTTGGAGTCAATGAACGTCTCCAGCTGCTGCGTGATCGACTGATGCTGGTTGCGCCAGCCCCGCAGACGTTTGATGTGGTGATGGCCAATGCAAGGGCTCTGATGTCCTGCAAGGCGCCAGATAGCGCACAGGTGGTCCTCAGTCGCTACGGACCCGGTCCAGGCTCTCGCCGTCGGGAATGGTTGCTGTTGTCCTGGCAGGCTGCCAGTGCGGCATTGGATCAGGAGCGCATTGTCCTGGCTCTGTTGCGTTTGGCAGAAGGAGATCTCACCAGGCTCGATGCTGAGCAGCTTGTTGTGGGTCTAGATGAGCAAGGACTGCCCACCACGCGATCAGCTCTTGATCTTCTGACCGAAGCGCAGATAGCCTCCGGGCGGCCTGATCAGGCTGTGATCACCTTGCTTGCCGGGCGGACGACAGGGGTCATTGCGGCACGTCGTCTGGGTCTGGCGGCTGAACTGCTGGGTGTGATGGAGCCCGAACGCAGCGCATCGTTGATCGAGGCGGCTCTCGATCAGGCGGCGGCTGTGCAGGCCTGGAACCAGGCGGAGGACTTGCTGCGGTTACAGCTGCGGCTTGAGCTTGCCAGTGGCGGCAGCGGTGATCGTCCCCGGAAACGTCTGCGGCGGCTGGCAACCAGGGTGGATGATCGCTTCACCTTGCTGGATCTTGATCAGGATCTGCGAGGAGTGTCTCTTGAGAAACACCAGCAGCTGCAGCAGGAATTGCGTTCTCCACGGGCGCCGGGTGGCCACGCCGCGCTGGGAGAATCACCATCACCTGAAGCTGGCGCGACCGGCGTCAACGAGCAGCCATGATCATTCTCCACGGCGACCTTCTTTACGAGGGCAAAGCCAAGCGCATATATGCCGGTTCAAGCGACCAGCAAGTTCTGGTGGAGTTTAAAAATGATGCCACTGCTTTTAATGCTCAGAAAAAGGCTCAGCTGGCAGACAAGGGGCGTCTCAACTGCAGGATTTCAGCCTGTTTGTTCGAAGTGCTGGAGCGGGCGGGAATTCCTACCCATTACTGCGGAATCGCTGAGGAGACTTGGATGGTTGTCCAGCGCGTCGAGGTGATTCCAATTGAGGTGGTGCTGCGCAACATCGCGACCGGCTCGCTTTGTCGCGAAACGCCGATTGTCCAGGGAACAGTCCTTGAGCCGGCTTTGCTCGATCTGTATTACAAGGATGATGGTCTCGGAGATCCGTTGCTGACGGATGCTCGTCTAGAGCTGCTTGGTTTGGTTTCCACTGAGATGTGTGGACGAATCGAGGTGCTCGCCAGAAAAGTCAATGCGGTGCTGATGCCTTTTTTCAAGGAAATCGGCTTGCAGCTGGTGGATTTCAAGCTTGAGCTTGGACTGAATGCGGCCGGTGAGCTGCTTGTGGCTGATGAGATCAGCCCTGATACCTGTCGGCTCTGGGACCTGTCCTGCATGGATGCGGAGGAGCGCATTCTCGACAAGGACCGATTCCGTAAGGACCTAGGTGGAGTGATCGAGGCCTACGGGGAGGTCTGCAAACGGGTACAAGGGGCCTGCCCGACACCCCACAACTGCAGTTAAGTTCAGCGACGTTTGTGGCCGGCCCGGCCGACTTCCATCTCCCAATGGTCGCTTTCTCCTCCAGCCGAACCAAGAACGCCGTTCGGCGAGGCGCAGTGGGGTTTGCCCTCGCTCTGCCTTTGATTAGTGGCCTGCCCCTTCAAGCCCAGGCTGAAGATATTCAGGTTGCTGCTGAGGAGGTAGCGGTTGATCCACAGGGTGTAGAGGCAGAGATAACGGAAGAGCAGATCGAGGTCGAGCAGATTGAGGTCAACCCTGTCCCTGCAGCAACACCTGTTGCCGAGCCGATTGATGAAGGACCTGAACAGCCCAGGGTGCTGATTACCGAGGTGATCATTGAGGGCATCGATGGACACCCCGAACAGGAGCGTCTCGAGCTCGCTGCTTACGACGCCATGCGTGTGCGCCCTGGTAGCAGGGTGACGAGGGAGGAGCTGAAGCTTGATCTCGATGACATTTACGCCACCGGATGGTTTTCAGACGTACGCATTGAGCCGGTCAACGGTCCCCTGGGTGTTCAGCTTGCTGTTCAGGTGGTGCCCAATCCTGTGATGACTGAGGTTGTTCTCGAACCTGAGGACAACAAGATTGAGCCCCAGGTTATTGAGGACACCTTCAGTTCCGATTACGGCCGCACGCTCAACCTCAATGAGTTGCAGCTGCGCATGAAGCAGCTGCAGAAGTGGTACGCCGATCAGGGTTATTCACTCGCCCGTGTGAGTGGGCCCACCAGGGTCAGTCCTGATGGCGTCGTGCAGCTGAAAGTGCTGATCGGCAGCGTGGCGGGTATCGAGGTGAAATTCATCAACAAGGAAGGGGAAGACACCAACGAGAAAGGAGAGCCGATCAACGGCAAGACCAAGCCTTGGGTTGTGAGTAGGGAGATCTCCATCAAGCCAGGCGAACCATTCAATCGCAATCAGCTCGAGAGCGACATCCGGCGTTTGTACGGCACCTCGCTGTTCAGTGATGTGAAGGTGACCTTGAGACCTGTGACTGGTGAGCCAGGTTTCGTCACCATCGTTCTCGGCATCGTCGAGCAGTCCACTGGCTCCCTTTCAGGTGGTCTTGGCTATAGCCAAAGTCAGGGCGTCTTTGGTCAGGTTCAGCTTTCCGATAGCAATCTGTTTGGGCGTGCCTGGGACCTGGCACTCAATGTCACTTACGGACAGTTCGGCGGGCTGGCTAACCTCACCTTCTCCGACCCTTGGATCAAAGGAGACAGCCATCGCACCTCTTTCCGGACTTCCGTGTTCCTGAGCCGGGAAGTTCCTCAGGTCTTCCAGAGCCAGAACAATGGAGATATTGTCAGTCTTCGCGATTATCAGAACAACAATTCTGAGTATTCCTATTCGATTGATTCTACTAACAATCCGGCTAACAGTAAATTTGATAATGTTACTGATGCCAGTGAGCAATTTGGCAGCACCAGCTGGTTTGACTACGAGGGTGATTCAATCGCGTTAGAGCGTGTTGGTGGCAACGTAATTTTTTCCCGTCCGCTCAATGGTGGAGATCCTTTTAAGAAGGTCCCCTGGCAGATTTTGGCTGGGCTAAATCTTCAGGCTGTTCGTCCGATTAATTATGCAGGTGATACCAGGCCCTATGGAATACCCAGCGATAAGATTAAAAATGATCGAATAGACAATGACGAGGTCATTTGTACCTCGTTTAATTGTGCCGATCGAAATACTCTTGCGAGTGTTCGACTTGCAACCACTTACAACACATTGAATGACGGTAGAAACCCGACTTCGGGTAATTTTTTCAGTTTTGGCACTGAGCAATACGTTTCGATTGGAGAGAACTCGCCAACCTTTAACCGCGTTCGCACCAGCTACACCCATTTCATTCCAGTTAAATGGTTGAAGCTTTCCAAAGGCTGTCGTCCTAAGGAGGGTGAACCAGAGAACTGCCCTCAGGCATTGGCTTTTCAAGTCAAGGCGGGCACCGTGATAGGTGATTTACCTCCCTATGAAGCCTTCTGCCTGGGTGGATCCAATTCAGTTCGTGGCTGGTTCGATTGTGATTTGGCTGTCGGTCGTAGTTTCGGAGAAGCAACCATCGAATACCGCTTCCCCATCTTCAGTATTTTCGCCGGCGAAGTGTTTATCGATGCAGGTACCGATTTCGGATCTCAATCCAATGTTCCCGGTAAGCCTGGCGAGCTGCTGGATAAACCCGGCTCGGGAGTTTCTCCAGGTGTTGGTGTGATCGTCACAACGCCCGTGGGGCCACTGCGTCTGGAAGTGGCCAGCCAAAACTTCACTGGAGATTACCGCTTCAATTTGGGCGTCGGCTGGAAATTTTGATGGGCTTTTGGCCTCAGGATTACGACGGAGCCTGGACCCTGGATGGACCAGCCAGCCGCAGCGGCATCGGCTTGCATAGCGGTGATCAGGTCTCCGTCACCCTTCAGCCTTCGCCTCAGCCGGGCGTCTGGGTGAGCTGGCCAGCAAACGGCGGTGAGCCGCTCAAGCTCAAGCCTTCTCAGGTGCGAGACAGTCCGCTCTGCACCACCCTTGAGCTGGGTGATCGCAAGCTCGCCACGGTGGAACATCTGCTCGCAGCCATCGCCGGGTGTGGTCTCACGCACGTGCATCTCGAAGTTGAAGGCAGCGAGATCCCCCTCTTGGACGGCTCCTCTCAGGGATGGGTGGAAGCCATCGCTGAGGCTGGTCTTGCCCCGGCATCAACACCTGCTCCCGCTCGGCCGCAACTGCAGCAACCGATCGCTCTGCATCGAGGCAGCAGTGTGATCACCGCTACTCCTGCTGAACAGTTCATGCTGGTGGGTGTGATTGATTTTCCCCAGCCGGCCATCGGTCGTCAGCAATGTGCCCTGGAGCTGACGCCAGAAAGCTTCGTGGCAGAGATCGCTCCAGCCCGCACCTTCGGCTTCCGTGAGCAGGTGGATCAACTGCGTGCAGCGGGGCTGATTCAAGGTGGAGCCCTCGATAATGCCCTGGTCTGTGATGGCGACCAATGGCTAAATCCACCTCTGCGCTATCCCGATGAACCGGTGCGCCATAAGCTTCTGGACCTGATCGGTGATCTGGCGCTTGTGGGTTTTCCGCGGGCGCAGGTGCTGGTCTACCGCGGCTCCCATGGTCTGCACACCGACCTGGCAGCGGTCCTGGCCGATCGATCCGATGCTCAGCGCTGAAACGATTTGACTTCCTCTTCCGCTACCGCCGCAGCCCAGCCTCTGCTCACAGCGGAGCAGATTATGGGACTGCTCCCCCATCGCTATCCCTTCGCTCTGGTGGATCGCGTCCTGGAGCACGTGCCAGGAGAAAAAGCAGTGGCCATCAAGAACGTCACGCTCAATGAGCCTCAGTTCCAGGGCCATTTCCCCGGGCGCCCGTTAATGCCCGGGGTGTTGATTGTTGAGGCCATGGCCCAGGTGGGCGGCCTGATCGTCACCCAGATGCCCGATCTGCCCAAAGGTCTGTTTGTGTTTGCTGGTATCGATGGCGTTCGCTTCCGCCGTCCGGTGATTCCCGGTGATCAGTTGCTGATCACCTGTGAGCTGCTGAGTCTCAAACGCAAGCGTTTTGGAAAGGTGAAGGCGGAGGCCACGGTGGATGGTCAGCTGGTCTGCTCAGGCGAGCTCATGTTCTCGCTGGTTGACTGAGCATGATGAGTGAACAGCGATCCCCCGCCGTGACTGCTGAGGACCGTCCTCCCCAGATTCATCCGCTTGCGGTGGTCGATTCCCGTGCCGAGCTCGCCGCCGGTGTCGTGATCGGTCCTGGTGCCGTTGTGGGTCCTGATGTTCGCATCGGCTCAAACACCTGGGTCGGGCCTCACGCGGTGCTTGATGGTCGACTTGTGATCGGTGACCACAACAAGATCTTCCCCGGTGCTTGCCTCGGGCTGGAGCCTCAGGATCTCAAGTACAAGGGAGCTCCGACAGAGGTGGTGATCGGACATCACAACACCATTCGTGAATGCGTCACGATCAATCGGGCGACGGACGAGGGTGAGCAGACCCGCATCGGCGACCACAACCTGTTGATGGCCTATTGCCATCTGGGACACAACTGCCTTCTGGGCAACGGCATCGTGATGTCCAACGGCATTCAAGTTGCCGGTCATGTTCTGATAGAGGACAAGGCTGTGATCGGTGGATGCTTGGGAATCCACCAGTTCGTGCAGATCGGCGGGATGGCCATGGTTGGAGGCATGACAAGGGTGGACAGGGATGTGCCTCCCTATTGCCTTGTTGAGGGTCATCCTGGAAGGGTGCGCGGCCTCAACCGCGTGGGTCTGCGCAGGCGCGGACTGGATCGCAAGGATCAGGGTCAGGAAATCAAGCAGCTTCAGGATGTTTGGGCACTGCTCTATCGCTCAGATCACGTCATCGCTGAGGGTCTGCGGCTGGCCCGTGTGCAGCCCCTGATGCCTCTGGCCGATCATCTCTGCTCCTTTCTCGAGGGATCGATCAGTCAGGGACGGCGTGGCCCCATGCCTGCTGTCGGTGGCCGCTGATGGTGCGTGTGCTAATCAGCACCGGTGAGGTGTCTGGTGATCTTCAGGGAAGCCTTCTGGTTCAGGCTCTTCATCGCCAAGCTCGCCTAAGGAACCTCGATCTCGAGGTGCTGGCCCTGGGGGGACCACGGATGCATGCAGCCGGTGCGGAACTGCTTGCCGATACGGCTCCATTGGGTTCGATCGGTCTGCTGGAGCATCTTCCCCAAGTCGTGCCGACGTTGAAGCTGCAGTCGCGTGTCAATAAGCAGCTCAGTGCCAGGCCTCCTGATGCAGTGGTGCTGATTGACTACATGGGCGCCAATGTGCGTCTGGGCAAGCGTCTGCGCCGCAAATTGCCTGAGGTGCCGATCACCTACTACATCGCCCCACAGGAATGGGCTTGGCGCATGAATGACAACGGCACGAGCAGCCTTTTGTCTTTTACCGATCGCATCCTGGCGATCTTCCCCCAGGAAGCATCCTTCTATGCATCCCATGGTGCGCAGGTCACCTGGGTTGGTCATCCTCTGCTTGATCTTGCTGCAGGCAAGCCCGACCGTGCTGAGGCTTGTCGACAGCTCGGTCTTGATCCGAAAGGACGGCTGCTGTTGCTGATGCCTGCATCCAGGCCGCAGGAGCTGCGCTATTTGATGCCTGCGCTTGTTGAGGTGGCTGCACGTTTGCAGGCACGTGATCCCCAGCTGATGGTGATGGTGCCTGCGGGCCTCAGTCGGTTCGAGCGTGACCTGCAGGAAGGGCTTGAAGCCGCCGGTGTGCGTGGACGGGTTATTCCAGCCGCTGATGCGGATGCGCTGAAACCGGCCCTGTTCAGCGCGGCGGATCTCGCGCTTGGAAAGTCGGGAACAGTGAATATCGAGCTGGCTTTACAAGGGGTACCCCAGGTGGTGGGGTACCGGGTGAGCCGGTTGACGGCCTGGGTGGCGCGAAATGTGTTGGGCTTCCATGTGGATCACATTTCGCCTGTGAACCTGCTGCTCAATGAGCGTCTGGTTCCCGAATTTGTGCAAGAAGACTTTGCTGCCGACCAGTTGCTTGCCCAAGCCATTCCGCTGCTGGAGAACCCTGAAGCGCGCCAAACGATGCTGAGTGGCTATGAACGATTGCGCCAAACGCTGGGGGAGCCGGGAGTGACCGATCGCGCTGCTGCCGCCATTCTCGATCAGCTGTCTACTTGAGCTCGCTTGTGATTCAGATCCTGTTGTCGATGGTTGTGGGAGCTCTGCTCCTGGTCTTACCTGCATCAGTGCTTGCTGAGGAGCAGAGCGCCGTGCTGGCTGGGGGCTGTTTCTGGTGCATGGAGAGTGATCTGGAGAAACTTCCAGGAGTGATCTCGGTGGAAAGCGGCTACAGCGGCGGCAGTGTTTCCGAGCCGACTTACAAGCAGGTGAGTGCTGAAACCACCGGGCATCAGGAGGTGGTGGAAGTGCTGTTTGACTCCGAAAAGATCAGTTATCCGAAGCTTCTCCAGTCGTATTGGCGCAATGTGGATCCCCTCGACGGTGGAGGTCAGTTCTGTGATCGCGGCGACTCCTACCGACCGGTGATTTTCACCGGTGATGATCAGCAGACCAGCGAGGCTCTTGCCAGTCAATCAGCAGCTGCCAACGAGCTCGGTGTTTCTGAATCCGCTCTCAAGGTGGAGATCAAACCTCTTGAAAAGTTCTGGCCTGCTGAGGATTACCACCAGAATTTTGCCGAATTGAATTCAGTGAAGTACAAGTACTACCGCTGGGCTTGCGGACGAGATAAACGCCTCGATGAGGTCTGGGGTGACCAAGCTCGCATCGGAGATGCTTGGACGAAGTGATCGTTGTCGACAGCGGGGCGCATCAACTTCTGATGGTTTGATTGCGGGAATCTGAGGAAATTCTGTAGCGATCGTTGCGCTCCGATTCAGTTACTTCTCAGTGAAGGTGCGGGTTTTACGCCATCGACGATACAGATTGGACTGCGTACCATTATCCAGTGAGTTGTGAAAGGTCTGTATGTATCTGCTGACCATCAAAGACGGTCTCGTGACGCGTCATGTTGGTCCGTATCCATCCCCGAAACAGGCTTCCGACGACTTAGAGCGCGTCATGGCCAGTTGTTCGGAGAGGGCACGCTGGCAGATTCATGCGCTCGAAAATCCGCGCTCTCTGACGATGGTTGCTGCGTCCTGAGAGAGATCAGGCTCTGAAGACTCAGATCATTCGGCTTCTCAATCCTGCGTTTCTGGCCTTGTTTTTTGGCGCCCGGGATAACCACGCAGAAGCCCGGATTCGATCATCAGGCCTACGCCCGCGTTAATGGCGATCAAGCTGAGCGTGCCGTACCACCACCAGGGACCACCGTCGCGTCCCGCCAGTTGAAGTGTTCTGCGACTGACAGCCTCCCCGAACAGGCAGAGACCTGCCGGCAACAGCAAAACACCCAGCTGGGCGCGTACATACCAGCGAAGAGGGCTGGAGGCCATGCAGCTTGATCGGCTTAAAGGTGAATTTAGGCCTCGGCGGTTGAGGCCTGTTTCATGACCCAGTTCACCAGCGTGCGTACCCCGTAGCCAGTGGCGCCGGAGGGATTCATTCCGCGACCTTTGTCACTCCAGACCGTTCCGGCAATGTCGATGTGGGCCCAGGGAATGCCGGCATCCACGAACTCTTTGAGGAACAGGGCGGCGGTGATCGATCCACCGGGGCGAGGTCCGGTGTTCTTCATATCGGCCAGCAGGGATTTGAGGCCTTTGCGATAGGAGCTGTGCATCGGCATGCGCCAGAGTCCTTCTCCGGCATCACTTGCAGCGGTTTCCAGATCACTCGAGAGCGCATCATCCGGGGTCCAGAGTCCGGCGATCTCATCACCGAGGGCGACCACGCAAGCACCGGTGAGCGTTGCCAGATCAACGATGGCGTCTGGCTTGAGCTTGGAGGCATACACCAGGGCATCGGCGAGGGTGAGGCGTCCCTCCGCATCGGTGTTGTTGATCTCGATTGTGGTGCCGTTGGATGCCGTGACGATGTCGCCGGGGTGAACCGCGGAGCCGTTGATCATGTTTTCGCAGGCGGCCACCACCATGTGCACCTCCACTCCTGCAGGGCGCAGCTCAGCAATGCTGCGCATCGCTCCGAAGACCGACGCGCTTCCGCCCATGTCGAACTTCATCATGTCGATCTGGGCGGCACCGACCTTGAGGTTGTATCCGCCGGAATCAAAGGTGAGTCCCTTGCCCACCAGAACCAGTCGTTTCTTGGCGACTCCGCTGGGCCGATAGGTGAGGTGGATGAACTTAGGAGCCATGTCCGAGCCCTGGCAGACCGACAGGTAGGAGCCCATGCCGCGCTCCTCGCAGTCGGAGCGTTCGAGCACGGTGAGCTCAAGACCATGCTCATGGGCCAGATCTGCCGCGGTGCGGGCCAGTTCCTCCGGGGTGACGCTGTTGGGTGGTGCCGCCACCAGTTCCCTGGCCAGCTCAACGCCGGCGCAGATCGGATGAACTGTTTCCAGCGTCTGCGTCAGGCCCGCTGGCCATTGGCCCAACAGCTCCACCTGTTCCGGCCGTGGGCTGGGTTCGGGCTTGCTGCGAAAGCGCAAGTCGCTGTAGAGCGCCAGGCGCACAGCTTCAGCAGCGGCAGTGGCATCAGCGATGGGGTCTACGGATCCCCACGGCAGCAACAGCCCAAGGGAGCCTCCCTGCCCCTGTGCTGCGCGGGCGGCGGCCGCTGCGGCCATGCGCAGGTTGTCGCGTTCGATGGATCCGGCCTCTCCCAGCCCCAGCAGCACCAGGGTGGTGCAGTCACCGCGCAGCAATTGAAGGCTGGCTAAGTCACCGCTCTTACCTGTGAAGGGCTTCTGCTTAAGCCACTCCTTCAGCTGAATGTTGAAGCGCTGTTCCATCGCCTCCACCAGGCCTTGGGGATCGTCCTGAGGTATGCCGAGCGCCAGAACCGAACCACTCCAGGCCTCAGGGGTGGCCGGAGAGAGGGAGATTTTCATGGAGAGCTGATGCCTGAGCCGTTGCCTGAACCGATGCTAGGAGCTGTGCTCAGTCGGCTTGAAACGGCGTGGCCCAGCGATCGCGCGTTTCCTTGTTGAACGGCGGCTGCCAGCGACGGATCAGGGTCTGTTCCAACTGCCGCCGCGCCTTGGTGGCTCTGGGTACATCGCCCCAGAAACGAATGCTGGTTCTGCAGCTCAGACCGCAGTGCACGCAGGCTTCCTGATAAGCCGCGAGGTAAGCCTTGCAATCGTGCTCCCCCTTCCAACGCCGATCGGCCGCCATGGTTTCTCCGATGTAAAGCAGTATCGGGTGTTTCAGGCCAGCGGGTCGATCCATGACCCAGTACAACGCCGCCCCTTGATGGGGGCTTTGCGGCCAGCGCCAGAAACTCAGCGGCAGAGGTTTGAGCGACAAAGGCTGAACCCCGGCCGCTTCAGCCTCTTCACTGCCGAACAGGCTGCTTTGCTCTTGTCTGGGGCTGTCGGATTCAAAGAGAGGGCTCTGGAAGCTGTGGATGCGTTCCTGCCAGCTTTGTAGCTGCTGCTCATTCAGTGCCCATTCAGCAGGTTCGTTCTCATGAGAAGCAGGGGCGGGCTGCTCGAAAAGATTGCCCTGGCGAGGAGGGGAAGGCATTGCCGTCAACCTCGCGGCGGCAGGCTCGGGCCGGCTGGTCTGGCCCCGAAGCGGACACGCCCGATCAAAGCCTCCACCGTCGCCGGGGGCAGGCAGAGTCGCTCCTGTAGATCCGCGAGGTTCTCAAACGGTTCGCGCCGTCTTTCGGCGATCAGGCGTTCCAGCCGCTCATCGGGCCACGGGAGGGTTTTGGCCAGCAGGGTGGGGCTGGCGGCATTCAGATCCAGCTGTGACTGCTCGGGTAACTGCGGGGCATCGCCGTGCCAGCGGAAAATTAGATGGGGTCTCCACTGCTCGCAGAGACTCTCCGAGATGTCGAGCAGCTGAGCCAGATCCTCGATCTGGCTGAATTGCACCCCGCCCTGCTGTAAACGCAGTAGCTGATCCACCATCATTTCGCTGCAGCCAGGTAACTGGCGCCACTGTTCCGCCGTAGCCCTGTTCACGTCGATGCACCAACTCGGAGCGACCGTTGTTTCTTCTGCAGGCCAGGGGCTGGTGTCCACGCGCACTGGGTCCTTGGGTAGATCACCAATGGCCTGGAGCACCTTGCGGGCCAGTGGATCGAGCCAGTGCCGGCGAGCCATCGCCGCGTTTCTCCCTTGCATCCTGGCCAGGACCTTAGGTCCAGCGCGGCGGCCTGGTGGGAACCTGCACCAGCCCCTCACGAAATGCTGTGACAACAGCCATGGTTCGGTCCCGGGCAGGCAACTTGCGTAGCAGGCTGCCGACATGAGTTTTCACAGTGTCAATCGACACGACTAAAGCGTCGGCGATCTCCTGATTAGTCATGCCTCGGCAGAGGCCGCGCAGCACGTCCTCTTCCCGCATGGTGAGTTCCTGCAATGGCACTTGATCGCCGCTGCAGCGCAGCCTGCTGTGGTGCAACACGCCACTAATCAGTGGATCGAGATACTGCCCGTCGGTGTCGATGGCCGTGAGCGCTGCCGCCACCGTGCCCGTTCCGGTGGCCTGCGCTGAGCAGATCCCATGGCAGCGGGCATCGATGGCACCCAGGATCGTGCGCGGGATGGGGCGTTGAAGCAGTATTAACGCCTTGATGTCGGGGTTCTGGTCTCTTGCCCGACGCACGAGGCTGGTGCCACTGCCGCCCTCGAGGGTGTCCGTACACAGCAACAGGTTGGCCGCGCTGCTTTGAAGCCTCAGCAGGCAATCGTCCTCGCTGGTGCAGGCCGCCACCAGAGGTCCCTGGCCTTCGAACCAGGCCGTCCAGCTGCTGAGCAGCACAAGGTCGGCGGAAGCGATGGCGGTGCGACTGCGCTTGAGCAGGCTGTGGCCCTGGCGTGACCGTTGCTGCAGAGACGGGATCCGTTCGCTGAGATCCAAGGAAGGGAGAGGCTCGAGGCCGTTGCCGCTGACCAATTCATGTTGACCCGAATCAGGGGGAGTGGATCCGCACTGTTACGGGGAGCTCAAATTGTTCAGAATCACGCCAGTTGATCGGTGGGCCATGGCGTTCTTCGACTCAGACATCGTGCAGGAGGAGGCCAAGCGTCTGTTCGGCGACTACCAGCAGTTGATGCAGCTGGGTTCCGATTATGGCAAGTTTGACCGTGAAGGCAAAAAGAAGTTCATCGACACGATGGAAGAGCTCATGGAGCGCTACCGCGTGTTCATGAAACGCTTTGAGCTGTCGGAAGACTTCCAGGCCAAGCTCACGGTGGAGCAGCTGCGCAGCCAGTTGGGCCAGTTCGGGATCACCCCGGAGCAGATGTTTGAGCAGATGCAAGGCACCCTGGAGCGGATGAAAAGTCAGCTGGAACAGCCACCCAGCTGAAGCGGCCCGTACGATTCAGCCCGCAATCGCTCCACTCGCTCATGGCCTCGACACCGTCTCTGCCGGCATGGCTGTCGCGTGGCATGGCTGATCTGTTTCCAGCCGGTGATGGTGATGATGCCGATCAATCGCTGGCGACGCGGCTGAGGCAGGCAGAGCAAGAGGGCCGGCCCCTGCGCATCAAGTTGGGAATCGACCCCACCGGCAGCAACATTCATCTGGGCCACAGCATCCTGTTCCGCAAGCTGCGGGCCTTCCAGGATGCGGGGCACACGGCGGTGTTGATCATCGGCGATTTCACTGCCCGCATCGGCGACCCCACCGGCAAGAGCGCCACAAGGGTGCAGCTCACCGCTGAAGAGGTTGAGGCCAATGCCGCCACTTATCTGGCTCAGCTCGGCCAGGGCCAACCAAAGCAGACGGCACTGCTTGATTTCGAGACCCCTGGCCGCCTGGAGGTGCGCCGTAACAGTGAGTGGCTGGCAGGTTTGGATCTCCCTCAGGTCATTGGCCTCTTGGGTACGGCCACCGTGGGTCAGATGCTGGCCAAAGACGATTTTTCCAAGCGTTACGGCAGCGGTGCACCGATTGCCCTGCATGAATTCCTTTATCCGCTGCTGCAGGGCTATGACTCCGTGGCTGTGAATGCCGATGTGGAGCTGGGCGGCACCGATCAGAAGTTCAACGTTGCCATGGGCCGCGACCTGCAGCGCCATTTCAATAAAGGCACTCAGTTCGGGTTGCTGCTGCCGATTCTGGTCGGCCTCGATGGCGTGCAGAAGATGAGCAAAAGCCTTGGCAACACGGTGGGTCTGGAGGAAGACGCGCTGTCGATGTATTCCAAGCTCGAGAAGGTCGGCGATGCCGCGATTGATGACTACGTGACCTTGCTGACGGATCTGAGTCCGCAGGATTTGCCGCACAACGCACGCGAGAAGCAGAAGGCGATGGCTCTGGCGGTGACCGCCAGCCGGCACGGCATGGAGGCAGCCCGAAAAGCCCAGAGCGATGCGGCCACCCTGGTGAGCAGTGGCGGCGATGCCGAAGCGGATGTCCCCGAAGCCTCCCTGGCGGAGGTGAACTTCCCGGCCAAGGCGTTTTATCTGCTCAGTGCTGTTGGCATCTGCGCCAGCAGCAGCGAGGCCCGGCGTCAGATCAAAGGCGGCGCTGCCCGGCTGGAAGGCGAGAAGATCACTGACCCGAACCAGGAGTTCGCCTCAGCGGCGGAGTTGGAGGGCAAGGTGCTGCAGCTGGGCAAGAAGACCTTCCGCCGGCTCACTTCCTGAGCAGGGTCACGCTCGCTCCGTATTCGCTCAGGCTCTGATCGCAACTCAGCAGCTTGATTTGCTCTTGCTGAGCCTGAGCAATCAGCAAACGATCAAAGGGATCCTTGTGGTGCCAGGGCAGGGTCTGAACTGCCAGGCAGTGCTCGGCTCGAATGGGTAACTCCTCAAAGCCTTCCCGTTGGAGCTGCTCGCGTAACTCAGCAGCATCGAACTGAAAGTCCAGCCGGTTGAGCGAGCGTTTGATCGAAACTTCCCAGAGGCTGACCATGCTCACGAAAAAACGTTGTTGCCTGTCCTCCAGTTCTGGGATCAGCGTGGATGGCAGTTGATCTGGTGTGAAGGCCAGCCAGATCAGCAGCTGCGTGTCGAGCAGCCGTGGCGGGGCTTTCCGGCTGGGCATCAGCTGAACATGGCGTTGATGTCGGCAGCAAAGTCTCCTTTCACATCAGCGGTGGCGATGCCTTGGCTGCGCATGAACCCCAGCTTTCGCCTACGCGGTGTGGTGTCCACAGGCACGAGCTTCACCAACGGTTTGCCGGCCCGAGCAATCACCACGTCATCTCCATCGAGGGCCTGCTCCACGTAACGGGAGAGATGGGTCTTGGCGTCGTGGAGATTGACCTGCATTGGGCTAACTTAGCCGGGCTGCCTGCTAAGGCATCTCAACGCCGGCGCGACAGGATGGAATACGGATTACCCGCTTGCCTTGGCCCCGTCGCTCACTTCTGACCCCGCCGATCGGATCATCGTGGCCCTCGACGGAATGGCGCCTGAGCAGGCGCTGGCCTTTGCGGCGCAGGTGGAGGCCTTGCATTGGGTCAAGGTTGGCCTGGAGCTGTTTGTGCAGGCCGGCCCAGAGGTGGTCGCCCAGTTGCGCGAGCAGGACCTGCGAGTGTTTCTCGATCTGAAGTTCCACGACATCCCCGCAACGACGGCGGGGGCTTGCCGGCGGGCAGCGGCACTGGGGGCGGAACTGATCACGGTGCATGCCTGCGCCGGCAGCGAAGCACTCCAAGCGGCCCAGGCCGCGGCGATGGAAGGGGCGCAAAGCGCTGGCCAACCCGCCCCCACCCTGTTGGCGGTGACGGTGCTCACCAGCTGGGACGAGCAGCGTTTGCAACGTGAACTCGCCATTGCCCAGGACATCGCCGAACGGGTGCCGGCGTTGGCGCAGCTGTCGGCGACTGCCGGCATCGGCGGCTGTGTGTGCTCACCCTTGGAGGCCGCGGCATTGCGGGCCCGTCACCCCGAGTCGTTCGCCTTGGTGACGCCAGGCATTCGCCCCAAAGGTGCTGCCGTGGGTGATCAGGCCCGGGTGATGGGGCCGGCTGAGGCGATTGCAGCCGGCGCCAGTCAGCTGGTGATTGGCCGCCCGATCACCAAAGCTGAAGATCCCAGTGCGGCGTTTGCCGCCTGTTGCGCAGAGCTCGTGGGCTGATCGCTGCGACTTGTGCGTTCCGCACCGCCAACCCTCAACATCTCCCATGCATTCGGCGCACAAGGGTTGGCCTTGGCATTGAAGTGATCGAGCAAGCAGTAGGAACCGCGCCATTGACGGCCTCACCTGGGTGATCAGCTGGCAGGAACTTGTGGATCAGGGTCTGCCTTGCCCTGGAATCCATCGCATTCTTTTGCCACCCCATGAACCCTCGGATCTGGCTGAACAGCAATGGCGCCAGGCCTAAATCCGAGAACGGGGGGCGATTCCGCGCCTTTTCTGAGGCCAGCAAAGGATCAGCTTTGTTGGTTTTCATACATCAAGTTCTTATCCTGACAACGAATAATGATTAATTGCCGCTGGCTTTGTGAATCTTTCACGGGTGAAACACCATGCCAGGCCTCAGCAGTTCGGGGCAGAATAAAAGCGCGATTGGAAATAAAATCAATCGCCTCGACTTCAAAAAAATTAGCCCAACTTTGTGGTTGTCCGTTTTTGAGAAATCGATCCTGGCCTTGGGGATTTTTTGGGACGTATAGTCGAGTGCCGCATTCATTAAGCCTTTGACGCTCTGGCAGATAGGGCAAGATCGTAAAAACTCTACTTGGTAGGTCGGTATGAGGACCAACTCTGTAGCTATCGCTATCAGGAATCAGTACCTTTGTGAGATGCAATGATGGGTGCCGATCTTTTTCTTTGGCTAAATCTGATGGAATAGTGGCGTCGAGTAGTTGTCTGCTAAAGGCAGGATTCTTGAGATGGTTCTGAAATGTGTCCCAGAATTCTGCTGCAGGTTGCCGGAATGATGCTGTGTGACTTTTCCTCAAATCATTGGCTCTCAGTGGCGCTACCAATCGATAGATGAAATCCTTCTTCTGGCCTGGATAAGGCTTCATTATTCCTGGGGCCGGGAAATATTCATGGATGGCTGCCAGAGACGCAGGATCAAGCAATCATCAACCACTCCGTGGGATGCTGGCTGTTGGTAGCGAACCTGCCCGCTTGTGCATGAACTCAATAAAGAGTTTGCAGCTTTGATGCCAAGGTTTTGATCTGTCACGGCAGGGTCAATGTGGGGAAAACCTTTTCCTCATTCAATACCGGATATTTCTGTTGGGTATACATTATTGGTGCTGCTCGGATGAGTTTGATCAGTACTGTTCTCTCGATGCTAGTCCTTGCTAAATCTATGGTCACAAAGTGGTCTGATTTTGAAAAAATCCAATAATATTTTTGCAAGTTGTGCGCTGCCGGAATGCAGAGTGATGTAGCTACACGGGCCACCTCAACAGCTTTAACCGAAGCTCTGCACTGGGTGAGCCAGCACCCTGGTGATCAGCAGGCTTGTTTTGCTGAATGCCTTGCTGTTGCCTGGAGCCTTTATCGGCGAGCAGCTGGTGGGCGGGAATCAGGCGAAAGCGGGTCCACTGTTGGACGCTCTTAATCTTGATTGCGATGGCGATATAGGAAGCATCCAAGATGGGATCTTTCCATGTGAAGACGGTTTTATACCCCCCTCCAACATCAGCTGCAAAACCAATCCTCCACCAGTGCCTCCAGAGGTGCCTGAGTTGACCAAAGAAGAGTCTGCATGTTTATTCCTCTGTGGTCTGTTGCCGCGCAACCCTGATGCCTCGGGGAGAGGAATAGCTGCTTTTAGCAATCGCCTGCGAGGACACTTTATTTGAGCGCTTGCCGCTACGCCAATTCGACCCCGTTGCAGTGGTGGAGGAGCCTGTGATTCCTGAGCCTGAGTTACAGGAACAGGAACAGGTGCCCGTCCGTGCTCTCTGGAGCAAGAGCGGATTGGTGAGTGATCAACTGGCTAAGCGTGCGCTCGATCAAGCCATTTCCCAGGCTGAGGACGACTTCATGCTGGCTTCATCGGTTCCAAGCGATGAGCAAATCACCCTTGATTGGAACGACACCACCTATCTCGAGAATCCCTCCCTGGCCAATCAATTGGCCCAGCGCGATGGATGGCGTGCTTGGGTGCGTGGCTTTGGTGGTAACACCCGCGCTGATTGGAGCGGCATTGTTTACAACGACTTCTCGGCAACTGCCGCAGGTGTTGTTGGTGGTGCTGATGTCAGCCTCAGTTATGACTTCCAGCTGGGCGCCTATGTGAATTATGGCAGCATCAATCTTGATCAACATGGCATTACTGGAGGCGGTGGTTGGAATCCCGATGGTGTGGGTGGTGGCTTCACCGCTGAATATTGGACGCCGAATTTCTACGCCCAAGGTGTTGTGGGGTTGACCTGGTTTGAGGGTGTTCAAGATCGAGGCATTCGCAAGATCATTGATGGCTGGGGTGGTGATACGGCTCGTGGATCGAAATCAGCCACCACCTTCACGGGTGGGGTCAGGCTTGGTGCTCCCTTCCGCTGGGGCTCGGTGGTTCTTGAGCCGCAAGCACAGCTGGTTGGCACCCAAAACCAGGAAGATGGCTTCTCCGAAACTCGTGGCACACGCAAAGAGTTGCGCCTGAAGTATCACGGCCGCACAACCACATTCTTGGAAACTGAGTTGGGCCTGAAGCTGTCGGTGCCGATCAACAGCGGCGACCGTGCCCTCTGGGTGCCGAGCATTCGCGCGGCCTGGTTGGGCGATTGGGATCAGGGCAATGATCCGCAAACCATCGGCTACACCTTCACCAATCAAACCGTTGATCTTCCATCCCAGTTGGACAACGAGAATGGTGCGCTGGTTGAGCTTGGCCTGGATTACACCGTGCAGAATTTCGACAATGTCTCCATCAAGGTTTATGGCCGTGGTGGTATGGAATTCTGGGGATCGGATCGCGGCACAACCTGGCGTGCCAGCGGTGGTGTGACCTTCCAGTTCTGATCGATCCCTTGCGGATCTCAGGTCTCTAGTTCATGGAGTGGAGGTCTTATTCCCTCCATGAACTGACCCCGAGGACTTGTTGTGACTGCAGTGTTGTTGGAGGTCTCGGATCATCCAGTTGAAGGCCGTCGTTGGGTCAGCTTTGCTCCAGCGCTCGATTGCTCTGGCTTCGGTCTCCAGTGAGCTCACACTGTGCTCCATGTCGAGTTGGGCCGTGAGTTCAGGTTTCCGGCAGTGCTGCAATCGGTGTGTTGTCTCATGCAGCAATGTGTACATCAACTCGCGATCGCTGCTGTGGTTGTTGCGGCAGAGGCCAATGCGGTTGTGGGTCGGTGTGTAGAAGCCCTTCATGCCTTCAGGGCAGTCGTTAAGGATCTGCACGCGCGTTTGGCCGGCACTCTCCACCTGTGCAATCAGGGTCAGCAGCGCCAGCCCAGCAGCTGCACTCAAGACTTCTGGCCCACCCTGGGCTCAGTTCCGTTGATCAGCCGCTGGATGTTGCTGCGGTGGCGCCAGAGCACCAGCAGCATCGCCACAAGGGCGACCACCAGATTGGCGTTACTGCCTGAACCGGCTGCCATCAGCAGTGGCAGGCTCACCGCTGCAACCATGCTGGCCAGCGAAATAATCCGGCTGAGGCTGAACACGGCCATGAACATTCCGAAGCAAGCCAGCCCCACTGGCCAGGCCAGGCCCAGGAACAAACCAAGCCCGGTGGCCACGGCCTTGCCGCCCTTGAATCCCAGCCATATCGGCCAGATATGACCGGCCAGGGCTGCAAGACCTGCCAGCACCTGAATCCAGTCGTTGAGTGGATTGTTCTGGGTGAGGGCGCTAGCGATCAGAACCGCGGCTGCTCCTTTGGCTGCATCCATCAGGAACACCACCAGAGCAGGGCCTTTGCCCACGTTGCGCAGCACATTGGTGGCGCCGGTGGAGCCGGAGCCGATGCTGCGCAGGTCGATGCCCTTGCACCATTTGCCGGCCAGGAAGCCGCTGGGTAGGGAGCCGAGCATGTAACCCAGCAGCAGCGTGAAGAAGGGCATCAGAGCAGGTCGTCTTCGTAGTCGTAGGTTTCGCCTGGACCGGCTGCAAAGGCCAGCCAGAGCGGGAACTGAAGCACGGGAACATCCACCACCCGTTCTGCTGCATCGATCAGGATCAGGGGCACTTCACCGCGCTCCTCCAGCCGGTCGGCTCGCTCTACGAGAGCATCTCCACGTTCAAACAGCACGATGCCGCTGCTGGGGCCGAAATCTTCCCGCCCAAGGCCAAGCGCATCCTGCAGGCCTCGTCGCCAGTCACCGAGGCGTTCGGGTTGTCCCGCCAGAACCAGTGTCTGGAACTGATCGCCGTAAAGCTCGCCGATGATGGCGATCAGGGCAGCCCCCAGCAGCACGTTGCGAGGTCGACTTCCGCGGCTGGCTTGAGCACCCCGGCCGCCCTGATTGAAAAACCAGTCTTCGAGTACAGCGATATCGCTGTCGTCGAGGCTGCGGCGCAGTTTCCAGGGTTCGGCATAGAAGTCGGGCTGCTCCAGAAAACGCCTGAGGTTGGTTCGGATCAGCTCTTCGTCAGGGCGGAAGGTGTCGGCCAGAGCCGGAGCGCCGCCGCTGTTCGACATGGCCTGTTCGGCGGCGGCCTCAGCTGCCTGGGCATCCAGTGGTGAAGGCTTCACCACCACAGGCTGAGCCACTAGCTCCAGCGTCTCCACCGACTGGGCCAGTCCCTGCAGGGCTCCACCCAGGTACTCCTGAAACCCCTTCACACGTCTGGCGATCGCATCGGATTGGCCAGCAAAGCTGGCGGCCATATCCTTCTCCAGTTGCTGCTTGCGCTGTCGGAGGCTGTCAATCTCCTGTTGCAGGCCGTCGCGCTGCGACTGCAGATCGATCAGGGCCAGCTGGATCAGCGTTTCAGACGCAGGCTCCAGGTCACCGCTTGCTGGGTTGGATGCCTCGCTGGCCGCCTCTGTGGCTTGCGGCGTGTCCTGGAGTGGCAGATCGTTGTCGTCAGGCATGGTCGGCTTCTCCTCAACTCATTTCAGCGGATTGCTGGGCTCATGGCCCAAACACAACGTTCTCGTTGCGTTCAAGTGTTGGTTTCGCTTAGGGCTTCGGGGTTTCCAGGGAACCCACCCGTTGTTCCAACTGCTGCCGCAGCTCGGCAGGGTTGAAGAGGATCGGCAGGAAGTGGATGCTCTTGATTTCGCGGAAATAAAACAGTCCTGGCAGCCAGGGGGCAAACAGTCGCCAGCTCTGCCATTCGGCGTAAGGGAAGCTGCGCAGCTCCTGCAGGCCTCGCCACACCACCAGCGTGTCGTTAGTGAATTCCAGCCGCAGGCTGTAGGTCTGCACCAACAGGAAAACACCAAACAGCCCCACCACCACGGTCGGCCATGGATTGAACGGCAGTGGCAGCAGGCAGAGGCTGAAGACGATGATCAGCAGCGCCAGACGGGGGCTGGAGCTGATGCTCACGCTGTTTTGGTCAGGCTCAGAGGGTGTTGTGGTCATGGAGTTAAGAGGTTGCTTCAGCCTCCGAAGAGGATCTGAGTTAGGAAGACGTCCATCAGGGCCACGGTGACCAGGATCATCACCACGGCACCTGTGGTGCTGGTGCCAACCTCTTTCGGCCCTCCTTGGGTGGTCATGCCCCAGCCGCAGGACAACACCGCAATTTGAAGGCCGAAAATCAAGGCTTTGACCAGCATGAACGGCAAATCGTCAGGATCGAGCCAGGTGCGCACTGAGGTCCAGAACACAGCGGGCGGAATCTGGTAAATCTCCGTGCTGCTGATCTGGCCTCCAAGGATTGCCACAGCAAAGAACAACAGACACTGCACCGGGGCCATCACCACCATGGCGATCAGGCGGGGAACGACCAGGTACTCCACCGGGTCGGTGCGCAACATTGTGATGGCATCAACCTGTTCGGTGACCTTCATGGTCCCCAGCTGTGCCGCGTAGGCGGTCGCCACCTTGCCTGTGAGCAGGGTGGCCGTCAGCAGAGGGGCAATCTCACGAGCTAGGCCAATCGCCAGGACGCCGCCAACCGTGGAGTTGGCGCCCATATTGCTGAGTTCCTTGGCGACCTGGATGTTGAACACCGTGCCCGCAGCCAGTGCCGTGATGATCACGATGAGGAAGCTTCCAGGTCCGGCTTCCTGGAGTTGATCCAGCAGGTCAACAGTATTAATCCTCCCCCTAGCGGTGGCGGTCACGGCCTGTCCGCCAATGATCAAGCTGCTGCCCAGCCTCCTTAGCCAGCGGGGCGATTGGATGCGGGCTAGGAGGCGAGAAGAAATCATGCGCGTTGCAGATGGGCGCCGCGGTCAGGCCAGCGTCGCATCACTACAAGTCCCAGAGCCACTAAAACTGCTGGAATGAGGCCCATGCAAAGGCGAATGGCAATCAGAGCTGTTTGAGGCTGTTCGACGAAATTTAAGGCTCCGTCGCAACTCTTGGTGGAGATGTATCCCGTAAGAGAAAGCAATGTGCCGAACACGCTCATGCTCAGCCCGATGATCAGTTTTTGACCGAACACCATCCATGCGGTGTAAAGACCCGCGGGGTGTGTTGGATCAGCATCGATCGCATCGGGAAGCAAAGACCAAGGAATCAGGTAGGCCGTTGATGCGCCCAGCCCAACCAGCATGATCAGTGTGCCAACGGGAATCAAAGCGTTGCGGCCACTGTTTTCAGCGATTGGAGATAGGGCCATCGAGAGCAGGCAAGCGGTGATCCAGATGCTCGACCCCCAGCCGAGAGCCTTGATTCGCCCATGGCGGTTGGACAGCACGCTCCAGAGTTGGAGCCCGATCAAGGCCGCAATGTTGAAAGCGAGCAGGAGCAAGGTGGCGATACTTGCCGGAACATGAATGACTTGAACAAGCCAGATCAGTGCAACAACCTGCATGAGCTGGAGGCCAAACCACAGCAGCAGATACAGACCCAGCACCATCAGAAAACGGGAATTGGAGCGGATGCGATGAAGTTGTTTGCGTAGAGGCTCCTTATTGCCACTTGGTTGTTGAGCTTTTTTGGCGTAGGGGGCCAAACCCCAGCAGCAGAGCAAGGTCGCTAGGGCAGCGATCGTGCCAGTGATTTGTCCCATCAAGACATAGCCGCCTCCGCCTTCGCGCAAAGCAAAAAAGGCAACGAGCAGCCCCATCGTTCCTGAGATGATGGAACCGGTGAAGCGAGCTGCGTTGAGACGGGTTCGGATTGCAGTGTCTGGGCTGAGTTCGGTAGAGAGCGCGGCAAAGGGCAGATTCACGCTTGTGTAAGCGGTCATCAGCAGGATGGCCATCAGCACGTAATACAGCGTGCGTTGGCTGATGTCTCCCTCTGGAACCCACCACATGGCGGCCAAGCTGATGCCTAACGGCAGGGCGGCCCCAAACATCCAGGGAAGTCTTGGCCCCCACCGGCTTTTGGTGTGATCGCTCATCCAGCCGATCAGCGGATCATTCACGCCATCCCAGATTTTGATCACCGTGAGCAGTGAGCCAGCAATGAACGCTGGAAGGCCTGCTGCACAAGTAAAAAAGGGAAACAGGTAAAAACCGAGTGTTGTCGCGGCGAGTCCGGTCCCTGCGTCTCCAAGTCCATACGAAAACATCAGACGGCGGCGGGAGCCCTCAGGGCGAGCTGCAGAAGTGGTCAATCCGAATGAGGGGGCTCGCTGACCGTCATAATGCTTGGGGATATGAACGCACCAGCTCCGCCCTCTCGGAGGTTAGTTCGTTTGTACTAATGCGGGCGTAGTTTAGTGGTAAAACCTCAGCCTTCCAAGCTGATGATGCGGGTTCGATTCCCGCCGCCCGCTTTGTTTCATTGCTCCAGGCCTTTGGGCTTGCTTCTTAGAGCTGGATGTTGTCGGCGTACTCGCGAGCCACCATCACCACCAGACTTCGGGCTTCGAGGGGGACGCCGTCCGGACTCCAAGGTTCCAGGGTCTGGGGAAGGTCCTCGCCTGCAGGAAGGGCCGTATCGATCAGGCGATGCCAGGGAGATGCCGGCTGGGGCAGATCAAAGTGCATGGCCTTGAAGTAAGCGTTGAAGCCAGCCCAGAGAACTGCTCCCCGTTTGCCGCGATGCAGGCTCATTGCCAGGCAATGGGACCAGCTGGCCCAGTCGGGTTTGCCCAGTTCCACCCCATGCCACTGGCGCCACAAACCATCGGGATCGCTGTTGCGGCGCTGCTGTTGCGGTTCGTAGTGGCTCATCACTGGGTTCAACAGCTCGGCGAGCTCTGAGCGCAGTCGCAGCAGTCGCTGCACGAAGGTGAGCAGCTCTGTATCGCAGTGCTCCTCGGACCAGATCATCCAGCTGAGCGGTGTGTCCTGGCACCAGGTGTTGTTGTTGCCTCCCTGGCTGCGGCCAACCTCGTCGCCCATCAACAGCATCGGTACGCCGCGCGCCAGCAGCAGGGTGCTCAGCATGTTGCGTTGCTGACGCTTGCGCAGAGCGGTGATGGCAGGGTCACTGCTGGGGCCTTCAACTCCGTGATTCCAGCTGTTGTTGTGATTTTCACCGTCGCGGTTGTCTTCACCATTGGCGAGGTTGTGCTTCCTGTTGAAGCTCACTAGATCCATCAGTGTGAAACCGTCGTGGGCCGTGAGCAGATTCACGGAGCTGCCCAAACCTGCGGGTTTGCCGTCATAGAGATCAGGGCTGCTGCGCAGGCGCTGTGCCATGGCCCAAGTGCTGTCATCGTCGCCTTTCCAGAAGCTGCGCAAGGCATCACGAAACCGCCCGTTCCAGGTCCCGATGCGCCGAGCCGGGAAGTCATTCAGTCGATAGAGACCACCGCAGTCCCAGGGCTCGCTCACAAGTTTGAGCTCACTGAGTAGCGGGTCAGCCTCCATCGCTTCGAACAGTGCGGGTTTGTCCAATGGCTTCAGACCTTCGCCGCGACTCAGGGCAATCCCGAGATCGAAGCGAAAGCCATCCACTCCCAGTTCCAGTGCCCAGCAGCGCAGCGACTCCAGAATCAGTTCACGGCTGAGCGGATGGTGGGCGGCAATGGTGTTGCCACAGCCACTCACGTCTTGGTAATCACCCTTATCGGTCTGGTGGTAATAGGTGCGATCGGCGAAGCCACGCCAGCTCAGGGTGGGGCCATCAGCGTTGCCTTCGGTGGTGTGGTTGTAGACAACATCAAGCAACACCTCCAGGTCAGCGTCGTGACAGGCCGCCACCAGATAGCGCATCTGATCTCTGGCCTTCATGGGGTCACCGCCGCCCACATAGCCTTGATGCGGAGCAAACCAGCTCAGTGGGCTGTAGCCCCAGATGTTGTCTCGCCCAGGAGGCGCATCCTGGGGATCGAAGGCCTGCACGGGCAGCAGTTCGATCGTGGTGACGCCCAACTGCTTGAGATACGGGATCTTGTCGATCACTCCCAGCAGGCTGCCCTGTCGATCAGGAGCTACGCCGCTGTCGCTGCGTTGGGTGAAGCCTCCAATATGCAGCTCGTAGATCACCGTCTGCTGCCAACTGTGTCGAGGTCTGGGATGCGCATCGAAATCGAAGCGGTCCCGTTCGCAGACCAGTCCCTTCAGGCAGCAATGGGTGTTCGGTGAAGCACCGGTGGCGGCTTCGCGTTGATAAATCGACCAGCCAGTGATGGCGCGCGCACACGGATCCAACAGCACCTTCGCGGGCCGGAAGCCATGGACTCCCGGTGCGAGCGGCCCGAACACTCGATAGCCATAGCAGCAACCTGCCGTCAGTCCCTCAACCTCCACATGCCAGTAATCGCCAGAACGGTGGTTGCTGTCGTTGAGATCGATCAGTTGCTCCGGGCTGCTGGCTTCAGCCGTGGGGAAAATCAGCAGTTCAACCCGGTTGGCAGCTGGCGCTGCCACCGAGAAATTCACACCATCGGCGGTGATGCTGCTGCCAAGCGGCCAAGGTTTGCCTCGCCGGATCGTGCTCAAAGATCCACTCCCAGGAGGCAGGTGATGCCTTCAAAGTAGTGATAGCTCCGGTGATTCATCGTGTCTGTGATGACCTCCTCGCTGGAGTCAGGCCGTCCGCCTGTGCAAATCCGCCCTGATCTCTGGCTGTTTCCGCCTAACCGCGACTGTCGCGGCGGCTCGTCCTGGTGGCTCGACGTGGATCCTGAGCCCGTCCTGATCGACTGTCCGCCGCTCACCGAAGCCAGCTTGGAGGCTCTGCGGGAACTTGCGCAAGGCCGATGCGCCCGCATTCTTCTCACTAGTCGAGAGGGGCATGGACGCTTGCGGGGTCTGCAGCAGCGCATGCAATGGCCCGTGCTTGTCCAGGAACAGGAGGCTTATCTGTTGCCGGGTGTTGAGCAGCTCGAAACGTTTTCCGAGGAGACCGTCACGCGTTCAGGCCTGCGACTGCTCTGGACGCCAGGCCCTACTCCTGGTCATGCCGTTGTGCATGCGCCGCTGCCTGTGAATGTGCTGTTCTGCGGACGTTTGCTTGTGCCAGTGGCCAAGGATCAATTGGCACCGTTGCAGCACCGGCGCACCTTTCACTGGCCTCGGCAGCATCGCAGTCTGCATCAATTATGTCGGTGGATTCCTGCAGAAGCCTCTCCAGCACTGGCTTCTGGGGCTGGGTTAGGTGCTCTGCGTGGTGGCCATCTGGCTCCCTTTAACAGCTGGAATCAGGAGGCCAATGCAGCATTTGACACGGTCTGATTCACATGAGATTCGGTGAAAGCATTGCGGCACGGTGTTTTTCGGTTGCCGCACAGCGATTGTCTCCATACGATTAGCGCGCCAAGGGAAGCCGTGCGGATGTCGACCTCCGCATCGTCGATCCAACCGCTTCTGCCACTTTCCCCCACCCAATGAATAAAGCCGATCTCGTCAACCTGGTTGCCGCACGCACCGAGCTCACCAAGACCGATGTTTCTCTGGTGGTGGATGCCGCCATTGAAACCATCATCGATTCCGTTGTGGAGGGCAAAAAGGTCTCCATTCTCGGTTTCGGTTCCTTTGAGCCTCGCGAGCGCTCTGCCCGTCAGGGTCTGAATCCCAAGACCGGCGAAAAGATCAAGATCCCCGCCAAGCGCGTGCCCGCTTTCACCGCAGGCAAGATGTTCAAGGATCGTGTTCAGGGCTGATTGACTGCCAGAACGCTTGATCGGTGTGGTCCTCTGGGGCCACCCTTTCTTGTGTGGACCTTCCTGATTGTCTCCGGGTCGTTTTTGAGCAGGGGCGTCAACAGCGTCTCCTGGGTTATCGCGGTCGTTTTGCTCCGACTCCCTCGGGTCCTCTGCATCTGGGCAACCTGCGCACGGCCCTGATCTCCTGGTTGCAGGCCCGTCTTGAGGGTGGTGAATGGTTGCTGCGGATTGATGATCTCGACACTCCGCGCATCCGGGTTGGCGCGGTCGACTCAGCTCTCGAAGATCTTCAGTGGCTTGGACTGCACTGGGATGGTCCAGTGATCATTCAGAGCCAGCGGCTCGGGCTTTATGACTCCTGTCTCTCTGCACTTCGGCATGAACAGCTGCTGTATCCCTGCCGATGCAGTCGTCGTCAGCTGGGTGCCGGTCGGCGTTATCCAGGAACCTGCAGGGAGATGGCAAGGGGCTGGGGGCTGCAGGATGGACGTCTGCCGGCCTGGAGGCTGAAAGTGAAGGCCGTGGATGAACCCCGCTGCGGTGATTTGGTTCTGCGCCGAGCGGATGGATTCATTGCTTATCACCTTTCAACGGCAGTGGACGAGTTGGCACTGGGTATCACCGAGGTGGTGCGGGGTGCTGATTTGGCTGCAGTGTGTATTGCCCAGCAGGCGGTGATCGCATCGCTAGAGGAGCAATCCCCCTGCTATCGACACACACCGCTTCTCTGCGATTCGGAGGGTCAGAAGCTCTCCAAACGTGAACAGGCCGCAGGGCTGGCACCTCTCCAGGAGAAGCAGTGGTCATCGCAGCGGGTGGTGGGATGGCTGGCCGCTTCGCTGGGTTTGGTCGACCAGCACTGCTCCTTGTCGGCTCGCGAGCTGCTGCAAGAGATTCGGGCTCGACCCCTGCCGCTGCAGGGATGTTGGGATGAGCCAGATTCTTAAGAAAGCCTTTGGGATCGCAGTCGCTTGTAGCTCCCACACTGAAGTTGCGTTTTTGGGTTCAGACATGGCGATCTGCTCCAGCTGCGGAGGCAGTGGCATCAAACGCATCAGCGAGCAGCGCTTCCGGACCTGTCATGACTGTCTGGGCAGAGGTGTGCTTCAGCCTGTCGCCTCTCCCACAACATCAACATTCCCATCACGTTCTGTCGTTGGCTCCCTTGAGAAGAGAGCTCAAAAGCTCAAGGAGGTGGTCATCAAGACAGCGGTGACTTCCGCTTTTGCCAAATAAAAAATGCCGCTGTTGCCACGACAGCCAACAGCGGTACTGCCGTGAACAGCAACAGTGCGACCGCGGTCCAGTCGGTATACATCCGATCATCGATCGAGTGATTTCATTCTTTCGGTTGATCTCACGGCTAGTTAAGGAGTTGGTTTGTGAATGTTTGGCAGCACGTCAGGTCGTTGATCTCTTTACGCCTCTTGGTTAACAACCTCTTGAACAATTTGGTCAGGGCATGGATGTCTGGAACGGTCGCTCTTGTGATTGGCAGTGTTGAAGCGCCGGTTCATGCGGCGTCTCTGGAGGGAGTGCGTCCGATTCTTATGGCATGTTTTCAAAGCGCCAATGCAGCCAGCTGTGATCGAGCTCTGGTGCTCATTGAGGCGTTGCAACGTCGTGCCGCCGATCGCCAGTTCTATCCCTGCCAGACCCTGCTGCTTGGTCTGCAGGCGGAAGTGGTGATGGTGCAGCTTGCTGAACAACGGGGTCAGAAAGCTTTTGAGACATTGGGGGACAGTGAACGTCTTTGTGCAGGTCTTTGATCCACTGTTCACGATCTCATTCAGAATGGGCTGCCATGCACCAAGCGTCGTGCGCGTGTTTCTAACTAGCGTTGTCGCTCTGGTCACGATCGGCAGCAGTCTGGCCAATCCTGTTCGGGGCCAGGTGCGTTTTGATGACTGCCAGCCTGCTGCGGGTGGTGGGATCACTTGCAACACAGTTCCTTATGGCAACACCCGGGCGGACATGATTGACGGTGAGTTCGGCCTGATGGATCAGGCCAGTCCTGGCTGGGCCGAATACAACCCCTATGAGGGGTACGACGACATGCTGGGTGGCAACCAGACGTGATGGCCCACCCTCAGCATGCTGGTCGGACCACTCTGCTGAGGAAGTCATGCATTTGTTCAACAGCCAGATTCAAGTTCTGAAGTTCGCTACGTCCTGATCGTTTTCGTGGCTTGAAGCTGTGATCACCATCGGGCATCCAGGCGAGTTGCAACTGCTTTGAGAGCGCATAGGTGTTCACGTCCTCCATGTTGCCCATCGCATCCCGCTCTCCCTGAATCACCAGAGTTGGCGTTTGCAGATTCTGCAAATGCTCCACGCGCAATGTCTTTGGTTTGCCAAGAGGGTGAAAGGGATAGCCCAGACAGATGCATCCCAAAATCTTGTTTTGGCTCCACAACTCATCGGCAAGCAGGCTGGCGATCCTCCCACCCATGGATTTGCCTCCGATGATCAGTGGTCGCTTGGCGGGCAGAGAGCTCACTTGCTCGCCATAACACCGCAACAGGATGTCGGCTTTGTTGGGTGGTTTTTTGCGACCACTGATGCGTTGCTGGGCCATATAGGGAAATTCGAAGCGGATCACCTGCCACCCCTGCTGCGCAAGTCCTTCGGCCATGTGCAGCATGAAAGGGCTCTCCATACCAGCGCCGGCACCATGGGCCAGCAGCACTGTCGCTGGTCCTGTCGTAGGCCCACACACCAGCGTGTCGTCCATGCGGTTCTCAGGCGGGGCGTGAGTCTTTGTTGACTCAAGGCTGTCATGCCAGCCCTGTGCAGAGGCGATTGGGGGCTTGGGGCTGCTTTTGCAGACTTGGGCTCAAGCAGTGTCTTGTTCAATCAGCAAATTGGTTAGGAGCAATGACTTAATTTTCGGCCTTGTCAATGAATCAATATGTATCTTTAAAATGATCGAATGTCTTCATTGCGCGAAGCTTTTGCTTGAAACATCTGTATCGGCAGTGAGTAAAATTATGAATCAAAATCAATCTTTATGTTGCTCGTCATCGCATCAGGATTGGCTCTGTCGGCGCAAAACAAGGCGGATTAGTTGATTTAAACCGCTATCGAGGCGCAAATGACGTCTGGGCGTTTCAAAATATCACCTTGTTGCCACCAATTTGATTGACAAAAATGAGTCAATGCGGTTGACGCATTGAGGCCAAAATGGTGCATCAATCAATACCTAGAGAACAAGGCACTCTCCTAATCTCTTAGAAACGACGTTGTTGTTGTGTTCAACTACAAGATCCTATTGGTTGCTTCCCCAATAGTTTTCTCGGTCATCAGCACCGCGTTTTGGCTGACCAGGTGGGAAATTCTTGTCTGGGGGAAACAGTTCTTTGGAGTGCCTTCGATTCAGAATCGTAAAGAGTGGATCGATAGCCCTCTGGCGCCTTTCCAAAGAAAAGATGGAGGTTACCCTGTGTTTACCGTCAGGACCTTGGCCGTGAATGCATTGGGTATTCCAACAGTGTTCTTTTTAGGTGCGCTTGCTGCAATGCAATTTATCCGTAGAGCAACGCTTTACTAAACGCATGAATTCTTTTGAATTTGTTGAAGAGTTTGTCTTTGCCGCGGTATATTTCTCGGCTTTGATTTGGTTGTCTATGAATTTGGTCTCTGGTTATATTTATTTGGTGGGTTGATTTTTATTGTCCTGGGCTTTGTCGTGAGACTTTGGTCCTGCTGACCTTTGCCTCCATGGTCTTTTCAATAATTGAGTGAATTTGATCTTTACTGCAACGTCGAAGCTATGTTTTCGATGATATTTTGCTCTTGAAGGGTGTAGATAGCCCTGTAAAGTGCTGAGTCAGCACCTGCTTCACCGCTGTGAATCCTGATGAGAGCTTGTCGAATCAGTTCTGCTAGAAGTGCTTGAGTTTGATCTTCCAATTTTGATAGAAGCTTTTCTTTAGTCTTACGTTGCGAATAATTTTTGGTACTTCATCTTGGACCTGTGCACGCGATTAATGAGATTCAACGTAGTGAGATATTTCTCTCGTCACTGCTCGATTTGTTTCACCTCAGCGGGTCATGTTGTCAAAGTAACGCACTTGCTTGCCTTAAGTTTTTCAATAAAAGGAGTGTCTGATGGAAGTAGTTAATCGCATTGTTAGGCCGTTGTTTCGATCCTTTGTTGCGATTCTGTTCGGCATGTTGCTGATGTTGCCATCAAAGGCATTGGCCATTTATCCAAGCGGTGGAGGTCTTCCAGATCTCGGGCTTGATCGAAGTCTGCAGGGAACCGATCAGGCGACAGAGGCCTTCAAGGAAAAATTTCCTTTTTACGAGCGAGATGAAGACGGAAAGCCGATCACCAAGGAGTTTGTCAAATATGACTTAGCCAATTATGACCTGTCTGGTCTTGATCTGAAAGGTGCTTTATTTAGTGTGGCGACTCTGCAAAGAGCAGATCTCGAGGGTGCAAATCTTGAGGGCAGTATCGCCTATGCAACTCATTTTGAAGGGGCAAATCTCACAAACGTGAACTTCCGAGATTCAGTTTTGACCAAGAGCTTTTTTATGGCGACGACGATTGACGGGGCTGACTTCTCTGGCGCCATTATTGATGCTCCTCAGCGAGAGGACATGTGTTCGAGGGCTGCTGGAGTCAATCCAGATTCTGGTGTGGAGACCTACGACAGTCTTGATTGCATTAGCCTGAACATCCGTTCTTCAAAGTCGTAGATCTTAAATTCTATCTTATAAACTGTTTCATTGTTGGGCCGTACAGTGCGGTAAATTTTTCATCGCAAAATAAGATTGGCCTGAAGACAATCCGTCAATTTATATAGATTTTTGACTCGTTTTACTTGCTATTCGGACATTCTACCAAGGCGAATTTGGCGTTGGATCACATTCTGAAGGTGTTCCACTTTTCTTTCAAGTTCCTCCACTCGTTGTTGAAGCCCATCTCCTTGTTCTCGACTCCCATGTTTAATATTCTGCCTTCCTTCGTTCATCATTTCTGAGTAAGTCAGAGCTCTGTTGATTTCGATGTTTTCAGTATTAGATACTGCATCGTTTCCTGTGTTCGGCGTCATGTGAGAAGAAAAGCTGAAAATTTAGAACTTCATCATTAAAGATTGAGGAGTGTTGTTGTCGATTTTTAAAATAAGATGAGCGTGAGCAGAATGCCAGCGACGATCCCTTTGGCAAAAGCTAACCACAAGATTTGATAATCAGAAAGACCAGTCTTCTGTTGTATTTTGACGATTAATCTCTTGTGAGCACGAACGAGACGGTTGCTCATCAATGATCCTTGCAGATGAGAACATCATGAGTATGACTTGCTGGGATGGCAAGTCTTTGCGATCTATCTGGTTCAGGATCACCTGTCATCAGGCTCCCAGTGCTCCCTCTTATTCAGCGACTCAGCAGCTTGTGAGCGCTCAATGCTTTTGCTGGACGATTGAGCTGGGTCAGTTCGTACAACGTTAGAAGCCCTTTTCAGGTGTTTCGAACTCCCTGAACAAAGCACCGGCTTCTTCAGCGCAATCCTGTTTGATTAGTGCACGAATGCGATCCTCCCACCATGGCCCAACACTGGCCTGAGCATGTTGGAGAAATACTGGATCAGTGAATCGAGGCTTCGCATCCTCAGATTCTGTGAAGTCGCGTGTTGACAAGACTGATCTCTGTGATGGCGAAAAATTACTGCCTCGCTCAGAACAGCATGTATTGATCAGATCACGCTTAAGTAGCGATTGAAATCCCTGGCCTTGGCTGCGATGCGTTGTTGACGACGATCATTCTGCTTGTTGCTGGCTTCAAACCGGCTTGCATCGCTGCTATGACGCGTCATGCTGCTTGTGTTCAGAAACGCGTGAGGGCTTAGGAAGTGCATCCCAGGGATTGGGGTCTTGGCGCTGCTCGGCCTCAGTTTGAACAGCTCTGCACAAGCCAATATCAAAGACGAATTTCAGCGTGCTCAGGGTTGTGACTTTTCCAAAGCTGAATATGTCAGCGATGTTGGTGTTTATAAGGATTCGAAGGTGCGTTTCTGCATCAGTGCTGATCGGCAAGAATTGATCTGTGTGATGGCCATGGGTACATCATGGGTGGTTCCAATTAATCGTCAATATCGTTTTAGAGGCATCCTGAGCTTGAATACATTGGAGGAGAGCCGCCTTGTTCTTTATCAGAAAGAAGACGGTGTGGTGACGAGAAAAGTGCTTGGGCGCAAGCGTGGTTCTTGACCCGCTGAATCAGGTCATCCAGCCAAGTCGCTCGCTTTAATTCGCTTGTCTGTTAGGGCTCTGCTGGTTTGTTTTTAATGCTGCGTCGTCGATGTACGGTTCGATAGTTAGCTATTTGACAGTCTTCCTGGGGTTTCAATGAAAAGCTTTATTAAAACGGATCAACATGGCTTACCAAGCGCGGAATTCTCAGGCTCCACGGAGAGGTTCCATGCCCCCGAAGCACCAAGATTCCACAAACTTGAAAATTGCTTCCTCGACTTCATTGACAGAAGAATGGCAGCCAAGCCAGTCACAGCTTGAAAATCAAATCAACAGCGCGATAGAAGATATCCGCATGAGTCTTCAGACCCTTCAATCTGAAATCGGAGCGAGCGATCGCTATGTCTTAGGGCTTCTGGATGTCGTTGCCGACGATTACCGGGCACAGCTGCCGTCTGGGAAATCCTGATCGTTCCCATTCCGCGCACTGAAGCCGGCTTGGAGACCTCGCAAAAGAGATGATTGATACGGATAGCCGTAAATAATTTTACGCTCAATGGCCAATCATTGCAAATGATTGCCGTCTATATCAACAGACGCTCGTTTGGATTGCATCGAGAAGATGATTCTTGGTTAGTTGTTGCAGGAGAGGCGTTTAGGCATGGTGATGCTTAGTGCTTTGGTTGGTGTTTCACTAATTTTTTGGTTCACAATCGGTTTTTTGAGTCACGTCAGCTGGTTTCAAAACGCTTTCAGGCGTGAGGCTGAGAAGATCGACCGTCAGCAGCTGGCAAGTCAGGGTCAAAGTCAAATCGTGACTGGTGCTGGAAGCCTTACGGCCAAAAAAGGTTTTGTGCTTGCTTATTGGGACGATGTCAATCAATCGTTCTCTTCTGGTGCGTCTCAGAAAGCGGAGCGTAGCCCGATTGTCTTCGACATCGCAGCCATTAATCTCGTGGTATTCACTTCGATTTGTATCCTTGCATTTGTGAGCAGAGGCCTATTTCATTCCTTGGGTTTAATCTAAAAATTAGCATTGATAAGCTAATCAGCGTTTGTATGAATCTGGTTTGAGAGCGAATTTTAGTTGTAGATTCGCTCTAATAAGACGTTGCATTATTGGTCTATCTTTATATCCCACTTTTTGTTGTTTTTGATGGTTTCAAATTCGTAGAGGCCATCATCAATATCTTTGTCGATTATATTGAAACCTCGTGCGGTGAGTTTTGCGCACATTCGGTAATTGGGCGGGGTTGGGCATGCGCAGCTATTGCTGTCATGCCAACCATTCCTGCCGCGATCAACAGCGAGGAACTGAAGAAAAATCTCATAGAAGCTCCGTTGCCGACTAGTCGACGTCTAGCAACGGAGGTTTGTTCTTGCCAAGGGCTAGAAATTCAAATTGAGGATTAATTGGAGCTCACTTTTTTCTGCAATAGCCGGCTCCGATGTTCATCCACTCTTCCTTGCAGGCTTCTCCATTCGTGGGTGAACCTGATAGTAGATCGGTGAAACACAGGTTGTACCAAGCGTGTTGACATAACCCAGGGGGCATCGGTTATGTCCCTGAGCTTTGGGGATTTTTTTCTGGGCAAGTGCAGCACTTGGTGCCATGAGCAGAGCGAGCAGAATCAGGAGTGATGGGCGCATCGTGAGTTTTGGGTGTTCTTTGAAATGTGTTTTAAACCAGGTCTTCGGTAATGGCTAGTCATCCGACCACATCCAGTTCTCCTGCAGGTCCACTGGTTGGCCCACAAGAAGCCGTGTTGATGCGTGGGCTCACTCACCGATCGCGCCCGGCGACTCGCTCTCTCGCCGTTTTGATCTCTTCGGCTTGATTTCAATTTCTTGATGCAATCGCATTCAGCGCTGTTGCTTTTGCTCGCAGCCAGGGAGCGGTGTTTGTTGCGTTGTTGCCTCAACGCAGCGGCGGAGGCTACTGTTAATGCACCGCAATATTGAGTTGTTTCGGCCCGCAAAGCATGATTGGTTTGGTGATTGGAAATCTTGAACTTGATGCGCTGACTACGACTGTTTTTGTGATTACAACAGTATTCTTTTTAGGCAGTTTTATCTTCGTTTCTAGGACCAATGACATGATTGGTTCCTTGAAATCTTTGTTGCCTCAAAGGAAAAACAGAAAACCTCTACCAGGGCCGGATGAGCCACTCTGATTTTGTATTAGTTTGATTGTATTCAGTAAATTGCTTTTTGCGGATTTTCGCCATTCAGACACCCCTTTTAGAAGCGAGTTTTGCAGCGTGTGCCATGAATTTGTAGCTCGCTTTCAAATCGAATGTTCGAAGGACTGTACTCGTGAGGAGCTTTATTGCCTGTGTCTAAGGCCCCGGCTGGGCAATCGAATCTCTGTTGATCAATATTTAATTGAAAGGTCTCTACTTGCAGGCTTGGTTGTTGTTTGGGTATGGGGTTTGGCCTGCCCAATGCTGGCATCGGCGGTGTGATTGGTCCTGCTAGAAGCAATGCGACCTACATACAGTCCTCTCAATCATGGTCGATTGTGTCCTATGTCAGCGGTGAGTGGAAGTGGTCTAGGCCTATACAGCGATGAGCTCAAGCCAAAGCAGCCCGCTGAGTGACAGTGCTGCAATGGCAAGCGACAGCCAATTGTCTTTGAGAACGCGAGTCATCAAATGTGCGCATCTGCCTCAATAAACCGAGCTCTGGTTCAATGGGCAAGGTTTTGAAGCATGCAAACTGAGTCCTGAATATGGATTCAGCAGTCAGACTGGTCGTTGCTGCTTCGGTTGCATGTCACAGGAGATCCCGCTTCAGGAACAGGTGCGCAAATGGTTTCGCAGTCACCTCCTGGGCCGTGAGGTGGAGCTTCAAGAGCTCTATGAACTTCCTCAGAGTGAATTAGATCTGCTGATGGCAGAAACCGCAGAAATCCGTTCAGACGTCGAAAACCGTGCTCGTAGCCATGGTCGCTGGTGCACTGCTGGATACATGCTGGAACTGGCCCGGATCATCGATGCCAGGAGGGCAGAGGTTGGATGAGCACCTGGCTCGTCTGGTTTCACCCCGAGCTGCGGTCCATCACTTTGTTGAGCACAGCTGTTTTGATGCGGGCACGGCCTCGCTCCACATAGATCGCAGCCCAGTGCTCTGGCTTGTTTTTGTCATGGATCGCCTTGATTTCATCATCAAGCTTCTCAACCATTTCATCCACAAATGCTTCCGGGCTGTCCCCAAACGTGTCGTGCTTGCTCAGCAATTTGTCGAGTTTTTTGAAGAGTTGCGTTGCTCGCGACATGAATTAGGGCGGAATTTCTCTTGATCATGCCTCTTTGCGTGGCGCGCAGCTGACTTGATCTGAGATCGCTTATTCTTGCTGCCGTCGATCGCGGATCAGCAGTGTCGCTGCTGATCAATTAGAAGGAGGTGTCTGGTGCCGATTGTTCATCTATGTCCAATTCTTCTTCTCAGCCCTCCGAATTCAATCCAATCGCCATGGTCGACATGTGGCAGGACATGCGTGCTCTGGTTGAGCAATGGGAATTAAAATATAATTCAAGCCCGGTAGATGCTGCTGCTGCTTTTCAGGAATTCTCTGCAGCTCTTGTGGATCAGCCACAAAGTGCAGGAATAAGAGGTGATTGAAAGTCCAAGCTTTTTTAAAAGAAAGGCATTTTTTTATCGCTTGCTTAATTCTGCTCCATGAGCGGACTGACCATTGGCTTGCCTGGTATCTCTGCAAAGCGGGCAGGTTTCTCCCGGCCAGAATGGAAGACTGATTTCATTGAGATAGATAAAATTTTTTTACCCCAAGATTGGCAATCTTTTCAGCATCTCACCATCTCAGGCTTGCATGATCGTCTTCAAGCTCATTCCCCTCTGAGACTCCAACCGAATCAGTCCAGGAGCCTTCAATCGAGCTGACGCTGTACCCCCTCCCACTGGACATGATGGTTGTACTACCTTATTACCAGACCACGCTGCCCTTCGGCAATGAGTATGTGATCTCAGGCAAATGTTCTTTGCGATACACATACTGAAGGCAGGAGAGGCGTCGAGCACTTCTCCTTTGGTGATAGGTAGACGGAGGCCGCGAAGGCCTCCTTTTTTTCTGACTGCTGCTGCTGAGAATCAATTAATCCTCGAATCCATCCCAGCCTTCCTGCCCAATTCCGTCCAGTCCGTGCAGAACGTGGGTCATCTGGGTCGGATGAACCCAGCGAATGGCTCCGTCATCAACGTCTGCGACCTGAAAAAGCGAGTTCAGCCTTGAATGTTTCTCACATCCCTCGCAAAAAATAACCTGTCCAAGCCACCAGTTTCTTTCGATATCAACTCTTTCACTGGCTGGAGTCAGCTCTCTGACGATGACAAACTGACCAGGTCGGATCGACAGAAAAGACGAAGCTGCATCAATGAGGTTTGAGCTGGGCGGGCCCAAGGGAGGATAAGTCGGCATGGAAGTACGTTTGTTCTTCCTCTGGTCTAACCCTGGTTCGACGTCCAAGGAAAGAGTAAACACACGCACTTGCAAGGATTAGGTATTACTCCTCTGCTGACCTGCCCATGTCTTGTCTTGACTGGGTTTCAAGCCAGCCTCCGCTACGGATCCAGCGAGTGTACGGTTCGCCTAGTCCGATGCTTGCACTGAGTGGAAGCATCGGAGTCGCAGTTAGACGACCAATCGAACCTGTCGACGATTGGATTGACAACTTGGCATCAGTCGGCCTCAGCTCCCGGCATCACATGCTGCATGAACAGCAATGAATTGAGCCACCAGCCTTGAATTTGTGCAACATGGCCTCGATCAACAGGCTTCCAGTTGCTGGCTGTCAGACCAGTCTTCTGACAGTGTGCTCAGTAGATCGCGAATCGCATGATTGGAACATGCCGTGTCCTGAACAAGGTCATCAAGGATCTGTTCGATCTGATCACAGGCTTGATTGACTCGTTTGAGCTGCTCCTCAACGGGCCAATGTTCCTCCATTGCCAGTGTGGTTTCGTCCATGGACCAGAGACGATGGCAGTTCAACCGATCGTCACCACAATCAACCCATCTGTCGACCCGCATCTCTACCGGTTCGAAGGTCTCAGAAATGAGGTTGCCCTTGATGCCGTTAAGCAGCCTTATTCTGGCCCTCAGAGAGCTTTCTATGAGCTTTATCCGCTTTGCGAATGATTTTTTGAGCTTGCTCCCTCGTTAAGCACTCTTCCGCTTTCAGCTTGAGCCTCACAAGTTTGCGGTGCTGTTTGTCTGGGTTCATCTATTTTACCTGCTGTCAGTGGCTTGTCACTCAATCGTGCTTGGAAGGTTAAAACGCGGTTAAGCAATTTCATCGTACAGCTAGTCACGGTGGGAATGCCCTCTTGTGGAGTGTTGTTTGATCATTCAGAGATCAAGCCATCAGCTGTTGGTTCCTTCGCTGAGCGATGGGTGATGCCAAATGGCCCATTAAGCGTTCGTTGTCGCGTCTTTGAATGGGTCATGCCTGGCCTGCTGGATTGGCGAGTCGCGCCAGCTCATGGCCATGATCTCGGCGCTGCACGGCTTGATCCGCTGTGGCCAAAAGCCAAGAAATTGACTATGTACTACTCGGCTCCTTTGCCATGAAGGCCTTTTCGACGCTTTTCGCCTGTAGTCACGGTTTTGGAGTTCGCAGTAGTTCGCAGAAGTTCGCCGCCAAAGCCTCACGAGCGACTGTTGATTAGTTTTTTGAGAGAGAATCCTGGCGGCCGTGACGAAGTCATACTTTTGCATGTTTTTATTGCGCATTTGCTCACGTAGATCTGCATCGCGTTGTCTTGCTGTTGGTTGCATTCGTCCAGCATGGGCATAAGGAATTAACGAGTGAGTGTTAATCTTTAATGGCTGTATTGATGCCAATTGTAAATGCTTGGCGAAGCAATCGTTACAGCACGGGTTTTTTGCGCGGGCAAAATTCAGTTTGAATGACAGGTAATTCATGGAGCTTGCAAATCAAGATCTTTCCGCATATTTAATGATTGGTTCTCTGGCCGTTTTGGTCTTAGGAACGCTCTTGTATGGGATTTACACCGCATTTGGTGCGGGCTCTGTGCAGCTGACAGATCAGATTGAAGAGCATTCAAGGCTGCATAAGCTTGGCATTGCGCATTCTCATCAAGGCCAAGGCAGGGCTGTTGCACGTGGTGGGCATGCTCATTCAAGCCATGATGTAATCAAATCCTGAGCTCTTGAGTTGTTCCATGTCCATATCGAATATCCTTCGCCTTGGCCAATGACGCTGGTGCACCTCGATTCCTTAGGCTTTCTCAGGTGATTGAGATGACCGGTGTTGGCAAAACGTTTATTTATACTCACATGGGAAATGGTAGTTTTCCAAAGCAGATTCAAATTGGTTCACGGACAGTGGTGTGGTTAGAGCAGGATATTATTGAATGGATGAATACCAAGATTCATCAGCGCTAAAGGTTGTTAGGAGGCTTGAATGAGTCCCTTCGCAGTGTCGTAATCCAATCTCGCCGTCTAGTCCGACACTGCAGAGGAGCAGAGTGTCGGCTGTTTCGTAGACGACCAATCGCATCCTGTCGAGACCACGATTAGGTCTACAAAATGGCATGAAGTTCTTGATCAGTCTGCATCACTTGTATCATCATGCATGGTGAAATGACCTTCTTGGATTCGTGGTTGACTTCTTGCGTTCACGGCTCTGATTCTTAGTCAAATTCAATGTGCGAGCTTGTCGCCTTCCTCAAGAATGCTGAAACAGGCTTCGCTGTTATTCGTCCTTAGGAGAATCATGTCCTGATATTCAGGTGCCTCATAGGCGGCTTTCGCTGCTTCAACGCTCGGAAATTCAATCAGAACAGTGAGATGGCCAGGGTTCCCTTCCCTGACGTCAGTGTGCGCATCTCGGATAAACATTTTTGCCCCACATTTCTGGAGATAGGGTTCGGCGGCGGCGGCGTACACCATGAAGCCTCTGGGATCGTTGATGGTGCCTGTTGCCAGCCAGTAGCCCTTCGCCATGAATTGATAAAACTCTGTTGTTCATTCTGATGACTGCGTTGGATTCACGCAGTTCTCGTTGTTTTCAGCTTTGTTTCCTTAGAGCTCCCCCGGTTCCAAAACATCATGCTTTGGGTCTCCTTGGCTTGGTGATGGAGCCCTTGTTTTGCGAACAAGGGGTGCACCCGTTCGTTATCTCTCAACGTCTGACAAGCAGAAAGAGAGAAGCAGTAGCAGGGCTACGGCGATCAGCATCAGCTGTCTGGATTCATTTCATCATCCCGGAAGCGGAAATAAACCGCGAGCAGGAACACCCAGAACAAGGCTAGAAACGCAATCATTGTTAGATCGTCTGTGCGTTAAACCGGTGGATGGCAGCAATTATCAATGGTAATGAGTATTTATACTGTATCCTGCGAAACCTCAGGCGGCGAACAGCGCTGGATCAGTGGCTCTCCAGGGAACGGGCCGTTCTGTCGTATTGAGTTTCAGCCTTGTCGATGACAGAGACTCAATCGCTGATCATGGTCTGCTGGGTTCGATGACCAGAGGCTCAGTCATTGCCTGTTTGATGATGATGGTGTGACTTTGACGGGTAGCAATTTTTTCCAAAGGTTCGTGGATCACCAAGGCTGCTCCGAAGATGCATAGACCCGTGAAGGCGATTGAAACAGGTAGCACCCACGTTGCAGGTGTTTTTGGACATGATTGATCCATATGTAACCGTGAGGCTCTCCAGTATTGAAGCCGCTAAAGCTAACGATGTGCATGAGAAATGGTGCTTTCTCGCGTAACAAGGTTCGTATATTTCTGATATTGATTGATTTGATTCACTTTTGATGCTGTCTTCTCTAAGTTTAAAGAGCTTGGAAATGGCTTAACTCATTCCCATAGCCTTTTTATAGGCAGGTCTCCGTCTGGTCTCCTCGATTAGTAAATTAATCTGCGGATAAAGGCTTAGATCATCATTCGGAAAAAATAGCTTGATGTAGGCAAGATAAGCTGTCACTGCACAGTCAGCAGCACCCCAGGCATTGCCGACGAGAAAGCCCTCTGATAGCTGCGTGTTGAGTTGCCTGAGAAGCCTCGGAAGTATTTTCGTTTTCTGGTCGGGCACAAAAATGGCAAAGGCTAAAGTCGAATTGGCGAAATGAGTCCACTGGCTGATCAAAGACTTTTCAGATGCACTCGTCGCTTCTCTACCGTGATGTTCGGCAAGGTGAAGTAGAATCGCACCTGATTCGAACAAAGTAGTTGGCCTTCCTTCTGCATCTGTGACCGACTGGTCGCACATTGCCGGAAGTTTCCCAAAAGGGTTTACCGAAAGAAAGTCGGCTTGCAAGTTCTTTCCAGAACCTAGAGCGATGTCGACGAGTTCATAGGGAATTCCTTTCTCTTCCAGGTACCACCGAGGCATTGAAGCGCGCGTTTGCGGCCCTCCGTAAATTGTGATCGTCATTGATGGTCAGATCTCATTGGGATATTTAAAGTCTCGTTCATAACAACAGCAGAGTCTTGCTTCAAACTGTTTTAGATCTTATAGCGAGGCAAGCCATTGCTGCGTAGGACGTTTTTAGGCTTGCAATGCATCGCTCGCATTGCATCGCGTCGCTTGTTCATGTCATGGAAAGCGTGTCTGCCGATGGACCAGAGGATCTTGGTTTTGCATGCGTTGGTTTGAGTTGCGGTTGAAAATTTCTTTGAATTTTGGAGAGTATTGATTGTGATAAAGTAGTTATAAGTAGCATTAATTGGCGATGCCGAGCAAAAAAGTGTAGAAGAGTGCGTGCGAATCTGCGCTTTGGAGTAATCGAATTGATGATCGAATCGAATGGGAATACTACCGAAAGCAGCACTCTGGTGGAGACGTCAAAATCATTAAGGCGGGTGAATGCAATCTGGTGGAATTTTTCAAGAATTGGTCGCCGAGTGATATTCTGATCTTGGATTAATCAGATTGAGCGACTTGGTGATTAAAGCTATGGCTGATCAACAAATGTATGAATTTAATGTCACTGCAAATCGAGATTTGCTGCACAAAGCGAGGGGGCGACTTGTCCGCCGGTTTGAGTCGCGTATGTACGACGAATGGCTCAAGATCAAAGTGCTTAATGCTGGGTCTGAAGCCGATCAGTAAAGGCTTGTTCTTTGTAGTCCTTTTAAGTTTTTGCTGAGAACGAAGACGGTATATACTGTTAGTGTTCTCGTCACTATGAAAAATTTGTGTCTGTTTTTGTGGGGTTGTATCCGAATATATCCAGCATTTGATTCCTCAAATTAGCCGCTATTTTCATCGCTGGTAGCAGTCGTTTCTCTTGGGCGGGTCTTTTTTTGATGACGTATTCGATGTCTTGTAAAACCATGTGAATCATATTCATTGCAAGAATGCACTGTGCATCTTCGCAGTGATGTTGCCGCGTGTCTGTGTACATTGCCACAACTTCTTTGATGTAGTCTATAAAAATAGTTTTCGAGCAGTCTTGGGCGAATGCATCCTCAGGTTTCCATCCCAAATGTTCAATCAGTTCTCTGCAGCCAACAAGAGTAGAGCGAGTCTGTGCGTTTTCTTGAATCTGCTTCTTGATGAAATGGTAAATATTTGATATGCAGAATTGTATTCCATAGATAAGACTATCTTTTTCTTCTAAATCGTTTTGGATTCTGGACCAGACAATTCTTGCGATTCGATCGTCTGGCGACATTTTCGATAATTCTTCTAATTCAATTGAGCGTGAATTTAGCTCTTCATTTAGATCATGATTCATGATGATATTTCAATGGCCATGAACGGCATCTATGGCTTGAGCGCATAAGACATTTCAGGTTAATACTAGTTTGACCTGAAATGCCAAGGACTCGACGGGATTAACGATTCGCGACTGAACCATCGGGAATGCTGACAGACCCAAGGATCATGTCTATTGATTAGAGGGATGCAAGTGATGCTCAATGGATTTAAGCAAACTGTCCGGTCTTGTCTTGGTTGTCGTTGGAGTAGTCCTTTTTGTGACAGCTGTCCAGCTTTATAGCTTCTGGGTAAGCGAAGCCATGCTGGCCTCAGCCAGGAAGAGGTTGGACGAGAAGGTCGAGACTTTCAAGCACTCCATTCCAACCTTGTCTCTGCGACGACCTAAGGCTGCATAACAGCCGCCGAGCTTGAAGATTTTACGTCGTGGATGTCTTACGTCCCTTCGCAGAGTTTGCTCGAGATGATCGATCATGCCGTATATCCTGATCAAGATTTTCCTTGAGAAGAGTTTGATGTTGAAGATCAAACATCGATGAATTCAATCTTAAGATGAGCGCTTTTCCATCACTTCTGTGAGGCGGGTGATGGCTGATGCCAGTTGAGCCTGAGGGTCAGGC
>QCTJ01000007.1 GCA_003211205.1 Synechococcus sp. AG-673-F03 | reverse complement strand
AGAGCTCTAACTTGTAGGAATGACTCGTCTCCATCTTTTTTCACTCTGCTGCTCCCTAGCCGTCTTATCGCTGCAAGGGCTTCATACGTTTGCTCAAACGAACGAACGACTCTTGCAAGAGCGACTGATCAGTCCGGCCGTGTACGAGCTTCTCAATCGTCGTGGTGCTACAACCCGGGAACAGCGCATTGAGGTGATGCAAGAAGCTTGTTCAGCGCGTCAATTGCCTCCCAGTGATTGCGAACCGCTCAGGGGAAGGAGCAGGCTATATGACGACTGAGTGAGTTTGAGCTTCGCTGCTTGTATAAGGCAAAGCCCCGGTCTCTGAGCTCCTGTGCGCGTTCGATGTTCAGTTGGATGTTGCAGGCTCGCTCAACAGCGTCTGGTCGATCTGCAGAACTGAACGTCCGTCTGCAGCCACAAGAATTCTTGTCATCACGGCAGGAGAACCAGAGGACTGTTCCCAACCAGGAGCGCCGCCAGGAATCTTGAATTCAAATCCTTCAGGCCCAGCGTGAACCAGGCAGGGATTGTTCGATGCACTTTCATACATGCATATACCAGAGCGATAAATTCTTAGGCCGCCATTTCTTCTGGTCGCAGCACCTCTTGCAAGATTTATTGCTCGTCGTGCGGCAAATGGATCGTTTCGAATATATCGATTCACGTTTTCTGGATCGGTAGACGTTTCAGCGTATGGGCTTGGCCCACTGCTGATGCCCGGATCGGGCGACGTGCTCCTGGGTTTTGTCGGGGTGATGCGTTCACAACTCACCTCAGATGTACTGAGGTCGATCAAACTCGCCGCGACAGGGCGACGAGTCTCCCTGTCGAAGCATTGATAGTTCATGGCATCGCTCCGCGCGCTCTGCACTGTCGTGATCAGCAAAGCGGCCGATCCCAAGCAAAGGCTCAGTCGCTGTATTGAAACCCTGGAAGTTGTTCTGTTCAAAACGTCGTGAGTTTGAGGTTTTCTCGTCTCGTGTCCTGGCCATGTTGTCAGTTCCATTGCTGTTGGGCAGCGCAATGGCCGTTTGGCAATGCAATCGTGGATCCCCGCAGCTTGTTGATCTCAGAAACACTCAGGATCAATATCAGCTTCTGGATTCAGTTTGAGAACTATCCATAGCAGCATCGCGACACAGGCTCTGTCATCGGCCCCTTAGTCGTATTTCCAGTCGTTCACCATTGCGGTCAGCTCATGCTGTGCATGAGTGATGAATTCATCAGTCCATTTCATAGTCCCCTCTCTGGTGCTCTGGCCTCAGCCTTAAGGATTGGAGGAGTCTTCGACGTCGACTCTGTTCGTGGCTGGTTTGGTTGGTGCATTGAGTTGATTCACGTCACGCCGCAGGGTCATGAGGTGATCCATGAGGACCGGACTTCTAAACCACAGGCAATGCTTCAGGCCTTCGGTCAGCTCCTCCTTCGGATCGGCGGCCATCAGACTTCTTCCAGCGACACTAGTTATCTGTGTGTCATATTATACAGTCTTTAGTGATGAAGCCCCAACCGATCTGATCCACTGTTGATCAGAGACATCGTCGAGCTCTGGACATCCAGGTAAGTGCTGGAGATTCATATCTCCATCGAGGTGTCTTTCACGCAAGGCATGGGGGCTCGCTCCGCACCTCCGGCCACTCCTTCCCAGTAGGAAGCTGGTTTGATCACCCCCAGTGCCAACACACCGGCCACACTCAGTATCAGCAGCAGGCCACTGGCTCGTAAGAGCTGATGGGTGATGTCGTCTGGGTGACGTTCAGTCCGGGCCATGGGAATGCATCAGTTGAGCCAATTCTGGCCATCGCTCTGGGTAAAGCCAGTCAACGCACCGGTGGGTGGCACCTGCGCCAACCCACCATTTGCATGTTTTTCCAGGCCTCCACGGCGTTGTGCCGGAGCATGCGCCTCTGGCTCTGCGGAACCGGAGGATTCGGCCTCACCCAGCGATACGTGCTCAAGATGACCCACTGGCCATGAGCCGTGGGGTTGTCATTGCTGAACCTCACCAGCAGCTGCGCATCACCATTCACCAGCCAGCCTTCCCCTCCGGGCTTCGGTGGGGATTCATGAGTGGCGCGGTAGCGATTCGGCATCGGTGGAGTCTGGCGCTCATCCCGTTTGATCCGTGTGCGAGGAAGGCCTCGGGTGAGTTCAACTCGCCGGTTGATCAGCTGTTGATCGTCAATCTTTCGTCTTGGAACATCTTGGCTGCCATGTGCTCCTCTGCGTTGGACCTGATTGCTCGATCGCTGCACTTCGATTTCAGAACCTGCTCTCAAGTTCAATGAGTCAGTGCGACAAGATCATTGGCGTTTTGGATCTAAGGATGGCCTTTCCTCATGTTGCTGAGGGTTGCCTTCAAACTCTCGCAAGGCTTTGAAAAGAGCATTGAAGTAGGGAAAGATCCAGACGACGATTCCGAAAATCGTGCCCCAGGCAATCCAGGTTCCAAAGAGGGCTGTCAAGCCCAATCCAGGGTTTCTCTCATAGAAATGATTGAGAGCCAGAGGCCATCCAAAAGCCAGCAACGCGATTTTGACCAGTGCGCTTTTCTCTGACTTTTCCATGAAGTCCGGGAAGATATCCTTCGTTCTAGCAACCGTCGATATCCGAGCAGTCGGCCTTTCGACGTCGAGGTTGCAAGTATGAGGGTTGGGATTATCTGTTGTGACAATGTTCAGAGCATCGAGGATTGACCTGCTTGTTAGGGGTTGATGCGTAGACGCTTTAAAGATTAAACATTTTCCTACAGTCGCGTAAAGTGATGACGCATTGAACATCTTTTGAGTGTGTATTGAACACTCGATATGTTTTGCCTGTGGCCATGCACTTTGTGCGGGCGCTGACAAAAGCTTTGAATTCTGTTTTGTATTGAATTTCTGGGACCCAAACTTCCCTCTCAGAAGATGTGTCGTTCAATCGCTCGATGGTATACACGAATCGTCGGCAGGTAATTCATCTTTGCTGCCAACGAAGCAAATAGGTGAAATTCACAGCTTCTTGTTGGGATCATCGATCCAAGTCCATCAAGTGAGTTCAAGCTCTGTGCGAGAGGCCATTAAAAGATGGTCACTCTGTGGCTGCCACCTGGATGCTTCTCCACATTCTTTGAGAACACCCTCCCTGCTATTACTGGCCTGGTACGACGCCAGCTCGGTTGAAGCGATCAATTGATCATGCTTCTACCCGCTGTTCTAACGCTTATGCTGAATTGCTATCCAATCAGTGACAGAGCTCAAGGCAAGGGCTGATGGATGGATCAGACCGTCTTCAGCGCTCTTTCAGCTTCCGTTCAAACTCTTCGTGGCAAGTCACTTGCAAAGGCAGCCTTCTGTGACGACTACCTCTCATTGGCGCTACTAAAGCCCCTGTGATTGTCGAATTGCCCATGCACTTGCTGCTTGCTGTTGCTGCCAAGCTACCAAAAGATCTTTGGCAATCGAACGAAGCTGTTGTACATCTTTGGAGTTGTCGATCTCTCTGGAGAATTTTTCGATTTCAAATTTTTGGCCCAGAGTCAAAGCAATTGGTTCCATAAAAGCTTTTGGCTTGGCATGCAGAAGTTACCCCAGATGTTTCTGAACAGCAACTCTCAAACGTAGTCATTGCAACCATTTCGAGGGATTGATGCTCGAGTGAATACATTGTGTTGATTACAAAGCGTTGCCTGAATCAGCTAATGACTGCCATTCGATCTGCTGAATCACTTAAAAAGGGTTATCCCCACTGATTTCAATGCATCTCTCCTGGCAAAAACATCTAGAATTGTCCAGGATCGTAGCGAATGCTGCAGACAAAGATAGTGGAACTGGTCTCGCCTTGATGGGAATTGCGCTCACAATTCTTGCCAAGGATCTATTGATGCATGAGACGCGGACTTCAGTGACCACTGCCTGGCGAGAAATCGGTCTTAGCTAACTAATCATGCAGACTCATCGTCTGATCAATATGCGTACTGTTAAAATTGAAAAGACGTCGTCAAGGCAAAGCCTCAGCCATTGGCTAGCTCCGTGCAGGCTAACATGGGCATTACTCTAAAATATTCGATCTTGGCGATATTGCGACTTTATTAATAATTTTTTTCTCGACAAATAAAATGTAACGAAGAAGAATGCAAGCAGGACAAGTGGTTCCATGGAGCTTTGCCTGAACCCGGTGACGATGTCAGTTGATTCACAATGAATCCGTCACCGATGAAACCTTTTCAAGGGTGCCTTAATATCCGCAATCAAAAAAGGCCGGATTTCTCCGGCCTTAACCCCTCTGTTGGCAAGGATTACTCCCGTGAACTTCTGCTTTTCATCGGGCAGACGGGCTGAGGCTGAGGCATCGGACAGGTTGGTTCTTGTTGTTGACTCATCAGAGGCATCGATAGAAGTTGACCCGACCCCTTTGAAACGTAACTAGCAGAACTTTCAATAGGTAGAAACTCTGCATAGCCTCTTGATCACATCCTTCGCTTATTCAGCGTTCGCAGATGCTTGGATTCCTGGCCACATTGCCGCAAACTCTGAGTCGGAGACAACTGGTGTGACCTCAAATTTGATCCCGAAGCCTTTGATCCAAGGCGCCAGGTGGGCCCAGACTTTGCTGATGTCACTCGCCACCGCAATGGCCATTCCTCTGCCAGCGATGGGATCACACACGCGATACCTCAGTTCAAAACCTTCAAATTTGTCGCCTGGACCTCCTGCATTGATGTACTCAGCAAACGAGGGGCAAGCCTCCCATGAGCCCGCAACTGTTGGGAAGTTCCAGACAATCAGATAGTGCTGCACGAGTTGGACGCAAAAACAATCCTTCGTAGCAGAAACCAGAGTTTTTTAGTGTCGCGCTTGATTCATTGCTCAGTCAAACCCAGAAGATCCTTGAAATTAACTTCTGCTAGCCAACGATAGTTGATACTAGTTTTCAGGGTTTCAATCAGAAATAAATGGAGATGCTTTCTTTGAGGACATTGAATATTGGATTGATTCAAGAACAAGCCGAACAGCTACGGTTGCAATGCCTAGGATCAGAATAAGGTCAAGACTTTGTCTTGAGAGCTGTGCTGTCGCAGACGAGAAGATGATGAAGCCTAGGGCGCCGATTGATGTAGCAGCGGACCATGCGTGACTAGTACAGGCGTCCTAGCTTTGAGAGCGTGTCAGTCGATCACGGGCTCTACAACCATCAGGACCCCTCAGAACAGCCGATCTTCCTGAGCGTGGTTCCAGGTATGACGGTGATCGTGCGCCACGACTACCTGACCGGGGAGAAGGCAGATAAGGACTGGTGGATGGGAGAGGTGACCCACTGCGGCGGTGCTGCCCGTGACCCCAAGGTCCACAACCTGTTCCAGATTGCCGATGTGGATTCAGGCGTGATCCGCTGGGTCAATGCTGATCTGGTGACCCACATCCTGCCGAGTGTTAGCTGATATGGTTAAGTCTCAATTTTTAGATTTAATCGTGGGTGAAAAGCAAGCGGCGCTCATAGCAATTTCTTCGGTTGTAATAGCCATTTGTCAGATCCCGGCTGGCTTTGTTTCTACAAGTCAATTGTTCTGCATTTATGGACATGACGATTGGGATGGAACTTACAAACTGGAGAATCATGCTGAACGTGTGAACTGGTGCAGCGGTTCATCACCGGCGCAAGTCAAGGCTCCAGGGCAATAAAAAGCCCTGCACTGGGCGGGGATAAATGAAGCGTTCGGAAGATACGAGAAATCTGGCTTCAATAAATTGCAGCAGCAGCACCAACTACTCCATTCCAAGTAGCGTTACCTCCCCCAGATGCTTTTTTCAAAATCTCCTCGTGATTGACTCCCCCCGCTTTAAGAGCTTCTTGCATGTGCTCTGGCTGGAAGTCCTTGCCAACTTTGGCCATCAACTTGGCATTGGGGCCATTGGCTTTCAGCTCATCTAGAAAGGCGTTTGCGTTTTCGATGGTCATCCAAGAATCTCGGGCACGAACCCTTTTTGTAGCTCATTAGCTGTTTCGTGAAAGTGATTTTGGTCAGCCCAGGCGGAAGTCGGTGACGCCGAGCATTCACAACCTCTTTCAGATAGCCGACGTGGATTCAGGTGTAATCCGCTGGGTCAATGCCGAACTGGTCACCCATTTGATTCCGGACTGCTGAGGCAAGTATCTGTACCCTCAGTGCTTATAGGGAGCTATATGCCAATGAAACCCTTCAACGCAATCGCTATTGCTGCTGTCGCAGGATCTTCTTTGTTTGGCACGTCGGTAAGTTCACAGACGATTATTGATCATCCTCGATGGAAAGAATATGAGGCCCTGGTAGGCGAAATAGCAGATGCGTTCACCCATGGTCAAAAGACTGGTGACTACTCGCGATTCTGCCAAGCCCTTAATAAAAGGGAGGGGGTATTGATCACCTTTGAATCGAGGTACAACTTCGGACCTGAAGATCTTGCGCAACGGAGGGCTGCCATTGAAATGCTTGATAAGTGTGTCGCGGACGGATATTTGACCTCTCATGTTCGTCAGTGACCAGCTGAGACGGTTCGCTTCTTGATTGAGCCTGTGGGTGGTTCAATCTCTGCCGTTGATTGGTGGCAGGGATTGAAAACAGCTCCGCACCAGGGGCCTACAGCTTCTGAAGATCCATTTGATTCCGGACTGCTGATCTCAACGATTGCACCAGCCTGCTATCACTTCCCAGGTCTTCTCGGCTCCAGCCTTCAGCGCTTCATCAGGGAATCCATCGCCGCCATAGGTCGACTCCAGATCTTTCAAGGCGTGCATCATCAATGCCTCGCTAAGCACCGAGTCAATACCCGCTGCTCTCGTGGCTCGCTTGAACCCAGAGCGGAGTCCATGGTTGCTCAGCTTCGGGTGCACCTTCTTCAGTGCTGCACTCATTCGGGTGCCACTGATGATCTTTAGGCCTCTGCCTCTGATCCACAGCTCCATCGGCACCGGCACTCTGCCTCCACCTTTGGCACCATCTTCATCAGGGACATCAAGCCATCCAGGTTCAGTCGATGCCGCCAGATACTTAGTGCCGCTGACCCTGCACCCGGTCCACATCATTAGCTCGATGCCGACTCGATAGTTCTCAGGCAGCGCCGGTAACACCTCGTTGACGAGCTTTGAGTAGTCATCAACTGTTGGGCAGTAGTGATGGTTCTTTTTCTCTACCTCCTTACTAACGCTGAAGTCGATCTCTCTGAACCTGTTCGGCGCGAGCTGTGTTGCATAATCGCTCGTGATTGCTCGCTCGATCAGCCCCTGCAATGTGCTGCACCAGTTCTTGATAGTGACGCTGCTAACACCCTTAGCTGTTTGCTTATCAATCCACGCTCTGATCCTCTTAGCTGATGCTTGGCCTGGTGTGAAGTTGACACGCTCCAGGATTAAGTCGACGTTCTTGTGCCAACTGCTGGAGTAACCGCTGTGTGTCTTGAACTTCCGCACTGACTCGGCATTGGCCACTAGCTTTTGCCAGGTGAGAGGTAAGTCATCGCGTAAGCCTCCGATGTACTCAGCAAGCTGCTCTGTCTCTTTGTCGGCTAGCTCTCCCGTGGTCTCGTTGTATTTCTTCTGACCAGTAATGCCTGCCGCAATCTCTTGAGGCCATGGCAAGTCCGGATGGTCCTTGCTGTCGTTGTATTTCTGCCGTGCCTGCTCCACCTGCTGCGGCAACCAATCCAATTGCTTCCTTGGCTTGCTTGCGTTGTGCTCTCGTCTGATCTTGTTGAGTAGCTCCCGCAGTCCGTCTTTGTATCGCTGGCAGGCCAGCTCGTAGTTGTCAGTTCGCAGGCTTAGCGACCGTCTTCGTGGGCCGTCGTAGGCCTCGACGAAGTAGGTGCCCTTCATTAGGAATGGGCCTTCTCTGCGGGGTCTGGGCATGAGTATTACGGGTGATGGTGGAGCCCATGCCCCCTAAAACCTTAGAACCTGGCTTAAGCAATCGTAGGTAGCATCAACAGCAAGTTGTTGCTCATTTCAGGATATTTTTTGTTGACGACCCTGGCCAACTCACAACAACCCAAAGCCCCGCTCACAGCGGGGCTTTGGGTTGTTGTGAGTTGGATCAGCTTTCGAGCTTGGCTGGCTTGGCGTCACCTTCTCTGAGCTCGGCGTCGATGATCATCACGGCAGCTGGGTTGTTTGCAGCGAACTTGACGCGGCCGAGCAGATAAGCGGCTTCATGCTCGGAAAGACGCTGATCATCAACGATGGGATCAAGGAACACCGAGGTGCGGCGGTCAAGATCCTGTTCAGCGGTGCCGTAGAGCTGCAGAACGGAAGCGGTGACATCAGCTTCCATGCGGAAGACATTGGCGATCACCTGCTCCACATCAGGCCATTGCTGCCGAGGAGGTTCAACGGTGTCGAGAACAGGCCTTTGGCCTCTGGAGATCAGGTAATCGGCGAACTTGGCAGCGTGTTGCTCTTCCTGTTTGGCCTCATCACGGAGATGCTCGGCAAAGCCGACCAGCTCGCGCTCAGCAAACCAGATTGCAGCAGCGAAATAGGCAGCAGCAGACTGACGCTCAAGGTTGAGGTGAGCCTGCATGAGATCAAGCATTTCACCGGACATGGGCTCGGCCATGGCCCGGCCTGCAGGACCGACGGGAATGGTGATGGTGGCTTGAGCGGTAGCTGAATTTGTCATGTCGAACCTCTTGGAGGGATGAATCAGTTCTACATCACAAAAGAGCGAAAGATAAGGGTAAAAACCGAACATTAAGGGATCAAAATATGCTTTTGAGAATCACATTCAGTAGTCACAAATATGCTTTTGAGAATCACATTCAGTAGCTGTAAATCTGCTGATGAGAATCAGTTTCGCTTGTGTGCCCAGCGCGTTCGGAGCTGCTCGCCCGGCGGCTTTTGCGGTTAATGTTGCGCAATGTTAAGGACGGGGTCATTGGCCCTTGTCACATTGCCGCATTCATGACTTACCCCTTCGGCGCTGCCAGAACTGAGTTGGAGAAAGCCTTTGCGCTGCCTTCCGTGCCACCAGCTTCTGAGCTTGAGCAGGCCTCCCGTGCCCGCGAGCTCAGCGAGTCCGACCGTGCAGTGGCTCTGTTTGAGCACCCCGATCACTGATCTGACCGTTCAATGGACTGTGGCGTGCCAAACCAGCTCACTATTCAGGACATCGATCGCGTGATCGAAATGGCCTGGGAAGATCGCACCACGTTCGAGGCCATCGAGTTCCAGTTCGGCCTGTCTGAAGCTGAAGTTATTGATCTGATGCGCTCCCAGCTCAAGCCAGGCTCTTTTCGTGCCTGGCGCAAGCGAGTGACTGGCCGGCGTACCAAGCACGGCAGCACCAGTTCGTCCGACCGTTTCCGCGCGGCTTGCCACAAGTGAGATGACTGAGTCCCGATCCAACTCCAGCCGTTCCGTCTTGATCACTGGAGCTTCCAGTGGCATTGGTCTGGCGACAGCCCACCAGTTGCTCGACCATGGTTGGCGAGTTTTCGCAGCTGCGCGTCGGCTTGAGGCGATGGAGCCCTTACGCTGTCGTGGCGCTGAGGTGCTGCGGCTTGATCTCGCTGATCAGGCGTCTTGTCGGCAGCTGGCCGACGTTGTCAGCGGTAAGGTTGGTGCCTTGGATGCCCTGGTGAACAACGCCGGCTATGGCGAGACGGGTCCGGTGGAGACCATGCCCATCGAGCGTGCCCGAGCGATGTTTGAAGTGAATGTGTTCGGCTTGATCGGTCTCACTCAGATGTTGCTGCCGCCCATGCGTGAACGGCGTCGCGGCCGCATCGTGAATCTTTCATCGATTGCCGGCCGTTTTGCCACTCCCGGAGCCGGCTGGTATAGCGCCAGTAAGCATGCGCTTGAGGGCATCAGTGATGCTCTGCGTCTGGAGCTGCATCGCTTCGGGGTGCAGGTGGTGCTGGTGGAGCCTGGGTTGATCCGCACCGGCTTCGAAACGGTGAGTGAGGTCTCGTTGCAGCAGCAGTCGACCGATCCGGTGTGGGGGCCGATGATGCGTCGTGTTGCAGCCAGCTGGGCCGAGGGCTTTCGCAGAGGTTCCTCGCCGGAGCTTGTGGCCAGCACCATCGTCTCGGCTCTGGAGACGTCCAGTCCCAAGCCTCGCTACCGCTGCGGCAGCGAATCGGAAGCGTTGGTGCTGCAGCGGTTTATCCCCACCCAGCTGTGGGATGCACTGGTGCGCCAGCGCACGATCGGTTAGCAGCCTCCAGGTTCTGCAGCGCCTGCCACTGAGGCATCAAGGCGCGGGGAATGGGTCGGGGTTGATAGTCACGTGTGTCACCGGTCCATGGCGTAACACCTCATTCACGACGGTTGCAGCCTGATCACTGCGGACGATGGCAGCATGCGGAATTCTCGGCGGAATGCGGACCTAGGTTCGATCCTTTTGCTTCAATCGAATTAACTGAAACTGGCGATTCTGAAGAATCACCAGATCCATGCTGCACTCAGAACCATCAACTGGTCGGTTTGGTGGCGATGGCAGAACAGCTCGGCATGCCGGTTGAGTGTCACGTCCGCGACCAGCGTTTCATGACTCATTAGGGGGTCACTGAAAAAGGCGACTCCCGTCTCTAGACCAGCACATCGGATGATTTTAATTGATTGTTGATTCGCCATAATATTTGCATTGATTCTGCATTTTATCGCGACTCAATCGTTGGAGCTGATGTGTGCGTGAATACCCATTCAGCCAGTTGTCAGCGATTGATCATTCGCTGATTGAGCGATTCAAACGATGGCTGGTTCCAGCATCGATGGTGACATCAGCTTGAAGCCGGCGTCCTTGATCTTTTGGTTCGAAACACGGGCATTCATGCTACGTTCGCTCGCTGCGCTGGAGTGGCTCCAGAGCACGGGAGGCAAGCCATCCTGATCGCAGATCAGAGTGGAGAGTTCCCGGCGACTGAGCTGCATGTCGTCGACCAGGTTGTAGATACCTGTCAGTTTCTGTTCGCTTGCGAACTGCACACCTCTGGCGATGTCGACAAGACTGCTCCAAGCATTAATGGCATTGCCGTTCTTGGGCACCTGCTGGCCAGCGGCCTCGCGAATCATGCCCACCATGTCGCGGCCGGGTCCATAGATCCCGCCCAGCCTCAGCACACAGATCGAGGTGTCGGGGCGATCAATGTCGAGCATCAGTTCCTCCGCTGCCGCGAGCATGCCGTTCACCGGAGAGCCAGAGTCCACCACTGAGTGCTCCCACACCTCCTCTCCCTGTCGGTCCCCATAGACGCTGACGCTGCTGATGTAGGTGATGTGCAGGGGTTGTGTGCTGATTCTGCGCCGCAGTGCGCCAGCAAGGTTGCGCATGCCGCGGGCGAAAACATCGCTGTAGCCATCGTTCTGTCTGGTGGGTGCCACGCTGATCAGCAGGCCCTGCAGGTCGGCAAGGAAGGAAAGGTCCGGATCGGGATCAGTGATGTCGAGCTGGCGGACGTCATCCATCAGTCGCCTCAGTTCGCGCACGTTCTCCACTGAGCGAGTGGTGGCAGTCACAGGCTGGCCGGCCCTTTTCATTCGCATGGCCACGGCGGTACCGACGTATCCGCTGCCGATTACTCCGTATCCGTGAGTCATGCTTGCTGTTCGTGTCAATCCCTTTTAACGGATCTTGACCTGCCACTGTTGCAGCGACGCCGACCGTTTGGCCGTTCTGTTTGTGCGGGCTTGCTGATGATGCACCATCCATGATTGGCTGCCCTGATTGCGATGTGCAGTCCATGGACGACGAGAACCTGATGCAGTTGGAGCGTCTGCGTACCGTTCTGGAGGTGGCCAGGCGCAACGGTAATCAGCTGTTTATCGACAACATCGAACGTGAGATCGCAGCCCTGGAACGCGGTGATTGCTCTCCCATCGTTGAGGAGTACCTCACTGAGGAGGAACGTTCTTGAGGCTCGGCTGTGCCCTATCAGATCCAATGGCGGTGCTGTGTAGAAGCGCCGCCACGCTGGTGCTGTTTGCGCATCCTTGCTCTGCGGGTCTCGGCAGCTACACCGAGCTTGACCGGGTCAATGGCTGGTTGATCGAGCGCAAGCAGGGAGCCGATGGTTCGTTGAGCTGTCGGGCGTTTCTGCCCTCAGGCGCGTCGTGGTTCAGCGGCAACATTCATCTCGATGCCGCTGGAGAGCTTGTGGTGCCGGCAGGTCGCAGCTTCGAAGCGGAGCAACAGGAACTCGAAGACGTGCGCGAGGCTCTGCAACACTGCAGTTCTGATGCTCTCTATCTGCCCTTCTGAAGGCTGCTGGTCAGCGGCGATCAAACGTTGCGGACCGGCACAACAGTCATCCCCACTGGAGCCAGGGCGATCAGGGCCAGCTTCATGTGCTGAATCCCGAAGGGGATGCCCACGATGGTCACGAAGCAGGCCAGGGCTGAGGTCAGATGGCCGATCGCCAGCCACCATCCCGCCACCAGAAACCAGAGCACGTTGCCGATCAAGCCCAGAGATCCTGTGCCCAGATCCTCCCGGCCCCGCAGATCCCTGCGGTTCACGGCTTCCTGTCCGAAGGGCCAGAGCGAAAAACGCCCGATCACAAAACAGGAGCGAGCCCAGGGCAGCCCCACCACCGTGATGGCGCAGATCAGTCCGGCCAGCCACCAGCCAATGGCCATCATCAGACCGCCGAGGACCACCCAGAGGATGTTGAGCAGGGAACTCAGCATGGCTCTCGCCTCGAGACTCGCGATCTCTCCACACAATGATCCGCTTTGAAGCAAGTGCTGAGGATCGTGTTCAATTGCACCAGTTCATCAGCAGAGATGACCGCATCACCGGTGCAGCAGTTCCTTGAGTACCTGGGCCGTGATCCCGTCCTGCAGGTGAAGGTTCAGGCGGCTGTCACGGCGGATGAAGTGGCGCAGCTGGCCCAAGAGCTCGGTTACGCCGTTTCCGGCAGCGATCTGCTCATGTTGTCAGGCCGCAGCACGGCGGGGGTGCGCGTCACACGCGTTGATCACCCCGGTGAATATCCCGGCCGTTACTACTGAGTTCAGCTGTTTCACTCAGGCGCATTGGTCACAGACAACCGCTCGATCGTCTGGCAGCCTCCCTGAAGTCTGAGAGTTCAAGTGGCAGCCCGGTTTCTCAACAACGTTCGTGTCCGCTGCAAAGAAGGCTGCGAAGACAATTTCATTGCCGTAACCAAGCAATGGGTCAATCCCGACGGGATGCTGGATGCCTACTGGGCCAAGACAGGTGAACGCTCCTATTGCTTTATCGGCCTCTGGGAGAGCGAGGAGAAACTTATGGCTGCACGGCCTCAGATGATTGACCATCTCAATGCAGTACGCGACTTCTTTGAGGAGCTCTCACCAGAGCTTGGAGTCACTGACCCTGTTTCCGGTCCGGTCATCACCCACAAGCCTTGAAGCCGACGCATGAACAGAGGTGGAATCCGCTGATTGGTCTTGTCGTCAGCGGCGCGATTGCCTGTCTGCTGATTGCGACGATTGGTCCCAATCCTCTGCTGGTGGCTTATCTGTTGTTTGCGGGAATGGTCTGGCTGCTGTTGGCGACGGGAGTGCTGGATCAGTAATTGCCCTGTTCGAAGGCTGAAGGGAAATCCTGCGCATTGCGATCGCTGGTGTGCTGTTGCCGGTACAGCTCCATCAGATGCTCAGAGGCTCGAACCGTGATCACGGCTCCGCTGTGTGCGGTGAATTTCAGGCATACACCTCCCTCAGACTCCAGCACACACCGGGCCGTTGTGGTGTCTGAATCGATCGAGGCATCCAGCTCTGCTTTCGTGATGCGTTCCACCTCAATCTGATGCTGGGTGCAGTAATCGGCTAGAGCCGTCAGCTCGGCCAGGCCATTGATTCGGTGGCTCTGCTGATAAGGCTGCAGATCGAAACACATGCGCTGGCTGATTCGTTAAGTCATTCAGACGTTCCGCAAAACGGCTCGGATCTGCGTCAACGAGGACTCACCCGACGCTGCATTCCGCAATACGCCGTCGGGTTCGTCACGTGCGAACGCCCACCTCTGAACAACCGCGACGTGATCATGGCGACCCGGCTGGTAGCGCTGTTGCATCACATGCACCGCATCGCCCAACAAATGCACCGCGTGCATCACTCCACGACGTAATTCATTGGGTCGTCTCCATTGAAGCTGCTGCATGGGGTCTGTGCCCGGCCGCCAGGGAGCATCGTTTCGGGAATCAAACCATCCTTGAACCCCTGGCAAAGTTCAGCCGGTGGTCTGCTGTCCACCCAGTCCTGGAAGTCGAAATCACTCCATGCCAGGAGTTGCGCGATCAACAGAAGCTCCTGCATGACATCCCTGGTTGATCTCCAGTGCTAGCTCGGCGAACACGTTGATGGTTTGTTGTGGCAAGCGGCTTGCACTGCGTATTGGTCAGGGCTGTGCGTTCTGCCGCTGTTTTGTGTAGTGCTGTCCTGGCCAGAAAAGCAGTTTGAAATTCGGATAAACCGACAGGATTCCAAGTGTGATGATCAGCGACTGCACGCCCACAAACGGGAACACCTCATATCCCGGCATCAGGCTGCTCAAAACTGCGATGTAGAGCCAGTTTTTCTTCAAGCGTGGACCCAGATCTCTCCATCGCCTCCAGGTGATTGGCAAGAATAGAAAGACGTTCAAAATCTCACCAAGCAACCACACTCTGACAGCGTGATCTGTAGCCCATTTTGAGATTGCTGCTGATATTTCCTCGTAAGAGCTGCTGAAATAACCTCTAAAAACCAAGGCAAGAGCAACGAAGAAAATCAGGCCTGCAATCAGCGACCTGAAGATGGCGCTACCCCAGTAATCAATGCGACCCATCTCTCCTTCGAAAGAGAAGAAAGAAGGCTTCTCATGCTTCATATCAATGAGACTTCAGTTGTATGAACGCTACCTGAATCAACGCTGACAAGTCCACTGCTGCCTTGCCGGCTGCTTGTTTGTGCGTTGTCGCTCAGTCAGATGTTGCGTGAATCGATAGAGGCTGTCTGCAACAGCCCGGCCTTGAAGCGGCGATTGACGTCTCCTTCCGAGGCTCGCTGTCCTTGGACTTCATGGATCTGAATCACGTCTGGAGTGCTCAGAGATACAGCGCCCATCAGTGTGATGGCGGCGCCGAGCAGGCCTGACTGGAAAGACATGGAACAGTTTGCGGTGGAGGAAACTCCGTTGCCATCACCATTCGCGTTTCCACCGATTCACGCGTTGACCTGAGGCAGCCACACCTGTGATGTTGCTCACAGCTGAGCAGCGTGCTCACTGGTCTCCATGGCTAGATGTCAATCATTGTGAGCCATCTCTGATCCACCCAAGCGCCGTCCACCAGTGGCGAGTTTGTACATTTCTTCGTGAATATCTTCAGACTCTTTTGCAAACCAATTCACGTCATAAGTAGTTTGTATTGTCTTAGGCCCAAGGTCTATGACTTGATACTCAAGAGTCATGAAGTCAAGGCCGCTCTTATAGCCAAGGTCGATAAGAACTCTGCCACTTTTGAATGGTAAGTTGACCCTGGCTGTGCCTTGATTTAAAGAGACTTGGATTATTTTAGAGGATATGGAATGGTCCCCACTGATGTCTTTCATTCTGATGAAGAGTGCAGACTCAAAGTCTCGTTGGATCATTGATTTGCTTTCATACCTGATCTTCCAATTGCAGATCAACTGATCAGAATAGACGTTGACTGCAAGAAAAGATGCGTCTGAATTGCTTTGCTGATTAGGCTTTTTGCTTTTGCTGGGAAATCCAAGTATGGATAGCAACCATCTCATATTTTTGATTTCAATTCTATTCCAACACTTTATACTTTGATATCGGCCTGGATTTCTGACTCACACTTTACTTAATGCCTGCAGGCATTCTCGGCATGGCTGAAATTTACGCACCATGCCATGAGACCAGTTCATTCAAACGGTCATGAGCCGTCAGGAAGTCGAATCCTGATAAGCCACATCGCTGATGCAAGGGCATGCTGCGGCTCATTGGGTCGTGATTAATGCATAATTTCTTGGAAGCTGGAGGGATAGGGATAGTCAAAGCCTTCGTCTAATTCCCTCACCAATTCTTCGGCTTTGTATAAATCACCACAAAATTGGCATTGCCCATCTGGATCGCAAACAACAAAACCCTCGTGATGTTTGTGCAAGGCAGTTCCCCTGGCAGTTCTGGCAAGAAGTGTTTGGGCATCCATAGAGTTGGAGCGGGTTGCCTTTTTGTCATGGCATTGACGAATCAGGCAGTGGCGTAACGATTCCTACTGGAATCAACATTCAGTTGTTCGATCGTCGCTTCGATCTTCCGACAAAACAGCTCGCACCAATCACGCCACGCCTAGCGCGGCGTTGTTTGATCGCTGATTGGCAACCAGCCCTGTAGAGGAATCTTTGCCGCATTTTTAACACGATCGACGCCCCTTGAACGCATTCTTGCTAAGCATGGATTAAGCGAGCGAACATCAATAGTCATTCTTCTGTCATGAACTCTGCAATTCCCAACTGTTACAGTAAAAAGATTCTATATAATTTATTGTTTGTACTTAGAATTTTTATTTTCATGGTTGCTGTGACGATGGTAGTGATTGAGATCCGCGAGGCGTATTTGTTTAAGGATATTTTGCATCTTGCTCTGTTCTCAATATCTTTTCTTGTTTGCAGCCTTCAGATCGCTATTAGTCGCCATAAAGTTGTCATGAAAAGCCAGGAAGGGCTAGGCGTTTTTTCATGATGGCTCTATTTAGTATGACTGCTGCTTTTTTGGAACTAGTTGACCTTGGGTTTGATCAAATAGTTGATAGGCTAAGCGGAGTTCAGGCATTCCTTCCTTGGTACCAGAGTGTTTGCATCTTAGAAAGTATTTTTGGAATCACTGCAATCATGATGCTCGCATACTCGCTGGATAGAATGTTGGTTCCACTACGCTCAATTGCCATTGAATATAAAGCGATTAGTCTTTGATTTGTTGAGTTTCGGGGGATTGGCAATTCTGCTTTTGGCGGAACGTGAGATGTGGGTTTGATTGATTTCGGCGATGCTGAAGAGGTCTAAGAGGGATGGCTTTCCCTATGCAAGTCAAGATTATGTAAGATTGCAACTTTTGTTGCTATCGCAGTCATGATGCTGGCAAGACATTGTCGTTTGAAGCACAATTTATTGAATGATTTTGTCGACCAAAACATCATCAAAGTACACCCGCATTTTGTCTAACATTTTGCCCTCAAACTTTAATATCCAAACATACTGGTTGTTGTAAGGCTGCCCGTTTTTAGCAACAGCCTTGGAAGTCATCTCCAGCACAGCGAAGGAGCCATCAATGATGACATTGTTAACGCTCCACTGAATGCCACCGTCTAAAGAGGACTTTAGCCTTGAAATTGCTTTATTGATAAAGTCATTCCTAGATGTATAGATACCAGAGAGGACACTTGAGCCTGTGATAATCCATCGCACATTCTCTGCTATGAAGTTGGTTAGAAACTGTTCAATAGCGCCAATTTCAAGCAAACGAATTGCATTGTCAACGTAATTACTGGTGACCTGCATTGCGCTATGTGCAGAACGAAGATTAATTGTATAGGGTCTTGGAAGGATCTTTATCGTGCAACTTGCTTTGAAATATCACCGACTTAGGCGATTGCGATGCATGGCGTTATAGAGAGATTCAATCGTCAAGCTGCAGTAATGCAATGTCTCAAATAATTGGAGCTATAGCATTAGAAAGCGTTTTCCACTAATCCCTTGTCGGAAAGCCTGATGCCATGAAAGTGAGGCTGAGAGCTCCACAAGACCCGAAGGGCAAAGCAGGGGGCATTGCGTCATCGCTTTGATCTCTCGACAAAACACCTCTGGAGGATGATTTCACCGGCTCCCTCGTGAGCTGAACCGTTTCAGGCACTGTGTTCTGAGCCATTCACCAGAAGATCACCAGAACGTCTCGGTGTCTTCACCAGAGCTGTGTAGTGGGGTTCACCAGAAGCGCTGAGACCTTGAAGGAGTCGAGGGGGAGCCCCCCCCCACCATTCCCTCTACAAGCCATGTTGATGATGTCCGCTTTCGTTTATGCCCTCTCCCTCACGCTGGGCATAGCTGCTGTCACGCAATCAAAAACCCTGTTGATTGAGCAAGCACCTCAGCAGACCATCGAAGCTCAGGAATTGGTTTATCGCACTGGTCTTCCGAGGAGACGCCATCGAATGAGACCCAAGTTCAGCTATGTACCCGAACAGTGGGTCCGTTGGACTGTGTGACTTGGTGAAACTGCAGGCTTTGCCTTCCTGATCGTTGAGCAACCAGCCAGCGGGGAATGGAAATTGGCTCATGGCTAGAAAAACAGTCGGTAGTTGATCGCACATCACGAACAAGCTCACTGGAGCTGAATGCATATTCGGGAACGCCCGCCTCCCGAATACACCAAAACTGCTCCTGAAAAGGGGCTTTTTTGTGACCAGCACTGGCGTGCCCCCATCCCGATAGCAGCCGGAGTAAGTGGCGATGGCGGTGCTCATCGTCAAAAGCCTGCACGCTTGCAGTTGGCTTCAACTTGGTCGAAATTCGGATCCTCGATCGTTAAAACCTTTGCGCAGAGTTCCCGCGTGGAGTTGTCAAAGGTTTTCACCCGCTCCATCTCGATGAACTGATTAGCGATGAAGACGCCGCAGGTGACTGCAGCGACGTGCTTCAAAAACTGACCGATCTCGTAAAGGGTCGTTTTCATCTAGCGGTGGGGCCTTGTTGGACATGAAGCCACATTGGCGAACCAAGCAGGGGGGCCGCCAGCGATCAGGCAGCTGAACGATCGCTGCTTTTTGCACTAGTTCTTGCACTAATCGCAAATCACAAGCAGGAATTTGAGGGCAAGATTTCGCTCATATTGACTGCAGCATCGGGCTTTCATGAAGGCCTAGCTCACCTCTACGCCTTTGCCGCGGTAAAAGGCGAATCGCTCACGGATCTGATCAGCCTCAGGCTTAGGCGTTTCGTAACTCCAAACGGCGTTGGTGATGGCTCTGCCATCCAGAACCACATCCCAGTAGCGGGCCGTCCCCTTCCAACCGCAAACCGTGGTGTGGCTGGAGTCACGGAAGAACTCCTCACGCATTGCCGAGCGGGGGAAATAGGGATTGCCATCCACCATCACGATGTCGTCGCTTTCAGCAAGCACTGTTCCATTCAGAACCGCTTTCATACGCTTCACCCAGACCATCGACAAGTCGACAACTTATCGACCCGCCACTCGGGTCGACCTTGCATGGAGCTGAGACAACAGCAAATCCACTGCACTTTTAATCGCGGTGAGCAATGGCGGTCGATCACGGCAACCAAGTCACAACAGCAGAATGAGACCTGATGAATGTTCTCCATGCGCCTGGTCGCCTCGCTGCTGGCTCTCTGCATCGCCCTGCTGCTGCCGGACAAGGTTCAAGCCAGTTCTCTGGAGATTGACATCCACAGCATCTCAAAGGACGGAATCGGCGAGTCGATTGGCACCGTTCTGGCCAGCGACAGTCAGAACGGACTTGTGATCACGCCATCCCTCACCAGCCTGAGCGAAGGCGAACATGGTTTTCATCTGCATGCCGGCACGTCCTGCCAGGCGGCTTTCAATGATGAAAACGTGAGCATCGCTGGGCTTGCAGCCAAAGGACATTGGGATCCCGACGACACCAAGACGCACAGCGGTCCTTTCGGCGACGGACATCGTGGTGATCTCAGTCGCCTGGTGGTCAATTCCGATGGAAGCACCACCACCGAAGTTGTGGCTCCGCGGCTGAACACTGCTGATCTGAGAGGGAGGGCTCTGATCGTGCATGCAGGAGGAGACACTTACAGCGACGTTCCCCCACTCGGCGGTGGAGGAGCTCGCATCGCCTGCGGTATTGCAGGATGAGCGGTAGACGTCCCTTCAGAAACTGCTCTGGTTCTGACCGGCGAAACGCCCTTGATAGTTCTCTTCGCCATCCAGTGTCTGGAAGATGAACTGACAGATGGCCGTACCTGGATGAACGGCAAGAGGAGCAGGTCCGAAATTGCTCATTTCCAGCACCTGTTGGCTGTCGATTCCAGGCCCCATGAAAGGTGCACTGATATGCACCATCAGACCCAGACGAGCAAATCGGCTGCGACCCTCAAGCCATCCACACAGTCCAGGCCCAAGCCTCAAACGCTCTTCAGTGATCCCGAGGATCGTTTCACCCGGCATGATCAGGATGTGCTCTCCTTGTGCGATGTCGACCTTGTCGGTGAACGAGCGATAGTCGGTGTGTTCATTCACATCGACAATTTCGTGAACTTTGCGAAAGACCCGAAAACTGCAAGCCAGCGTGAGATCGACTGAGGCAGGACCGACATGCTCCGGAATGAACGGAGTGATGGTGATGACGCCACTGTCGATCGCCCGCAAGATCGCCTGACGCCCGAGAACGGCCATGAAAAGGATGTATGGCTATCCAGGCTATGGACAACTGGCCGCTGCGGCCAGTGAGAAAGACAGAAAATACGTCAGCCGAAAGTCTTTCCGTTTCAACCCCAGCCAATCGCAGCCACAGCTCAACGCTGCTGAGACTCTCTAAAGGCCTGAAGTTTGTCGATGTCCTTTTCCTGATCGATCGAATAATCAGTGAGGATCAATGCCTTCCCAATCGTGCCAAGGGCGTATTCAATCCGATCAAGATCTGCACGACCCTGTTGATCAGCCCGAGCAGTGCGAATCACTGAAGGGGTGAGCTGGTCGGCCAACTGCTCGATGGCTTCAGCAATGGAGCTGGCCTGGCTCAGGCGGTCACTGGAGCCCACGAAACAAAGGAATGCGGATCTGCACTGATGATGCCAACAGCTGGCAACAAAAAAACACTGCTCTCGTGAATCAACGACTGTGCCAGCGATTCCAAACACGTCGATGCCAAGGCGTCACATCTTTGGGTGCAACGTTGTCCACCCGTTGCGTTCGGTCAATCTGATCGATTTCCTGACGGAGCTGCCTGAGCACAGGAATCATCAGAACCGCTGCAATCAGTCCCACAACGAGCAGCACCGGCAGAAGCGTCACCATCCAGATCGTGACGATGACCAGAGCAGCAAAGCTGATCAACTGTTGAATCCAAGGGGGGCGACTGCGCCCAGGCAGTTGCTTCATGCGCTCCGGAGCGGAGTGATCAACTGTCAAGGAGAACACAGGATCAGGTCACAAGACAAGACTGCTGAGGATTCAGCTGTATTCGCCGGGAGGCTGGCGTTTTGACACCGTGACACGTCCCACCTTCTGACCGGAGAAACGCAGGAGCTCATCACCGGCGAATTCATAGCCAAGACCGGCAGCGATTTTGGCCACATCATCAGCAGTCGATGAGGCCAAAACAGCATCTTTCAGGGCTAGATCGCTCTGCATCAGAACCAGAAATGCCTTCAACTGATCGAGAGCCATGCACATCAGCAACCTGGTTGATCATCGCCTGTAGCCGCATCCATCGGAAACAGCAGCACTGAAGATGCCCAATGTTCACGCAGAATGTGATGTTTTTTGCATCAACAACAAATGGATCTAATTAGATTATTTAAAAGTCACAATTTTAATGAAGCTTAGCCTCCCTTCGCTGCAGGAGTTGAAAAAGAAAATCGACGAAACTTTGCTAAGCAATAAAGCTTATGCTGTAACTTTGCTGGTTTTCAATGTCGCATACATTTTCCCAAAATTCACAGAAGCCTCTGATCCTTCGAGCATCTTAATTGCCGCAATTCCTCCGGCTTTTATTGTCTCAGTCGTCATTACATTTGCAAGGGACCAATACATAAAAAATACACTCATTCGGAGATTGATGGAAGACTCGTATATACCGTCCGTCTACAAGAGCAATATCGACCTCAGAGCACTTGAAAATCCAACACCTTTGAAAAAGGAGAGAGCCAAGACCAGGCAATGGATTGAACTCAACATTCTCGACCGAATCAGCAGTCAATAAGCATCAAACATCCGCAAAGACTCTTCGTCTTGCACAAGTCTCTTGCTAAATTTCCGAGAACATATGTAAAATTTTCAATCAGCCAAATCCAATCAGTCTCAAGCGATAATTCAGCCATCAGTCAGCGGCTGTAAGGAGCAGTTGTTCCAATCAGTCACCAGATGAGACGGCCAAAGAGCGATAAATCTGCTAAATGAAGATGAATGATCACCGGACGTTCAATGCTCCAGGGTCGATACGAGCACAAAGGCATGGCTTATGTCATTAAAGAAATGACCGGTGGCCCTGGATATCTTGTGCTTGGCTCACCCAAGGGACACCTCAAGCAACTGGGCAGAGAATATCCATCCCTGAAGGCTGCTGATGCTGCAGCACGACGAGCCATCGACCAGATGCTTGCAGAAGCACAGTAAAAAGCCCTCTCAAATGGAGGGCTTTCTCTACAGGTGGGCCTAAGTATGGTAGAAATACTTAGTGCTGGACTGTGGCTGTCACACCTGATTCAGGGCAATAGCCCGATCGGTGGATCACACCCAGGCTTTCAGAGGTTCCGGGAAGCGATCGCGATAAAGCCTGGAGAGACTCAATGAGCCAGAACCGGCGATGCCAATCACCAGAAACATGAACAGATAGAGCGCTGAGGTCTCAAATTCGTAATTGTGAGCTTCAACAACGCTAAATGGAGCACCCTGCAGACCGGTGTCGAGAAAATGGAAGGTCATCGCGAACAACATGGTCGACAACAAGCCAATCACAGCAGGACGAGTGGCGATGCCGAAAATGAGGACAACAGATCCGATGATTTGAGTGTAAGCAGCCAGATATGTCCAAAGAACATGGTCAAAAGGCAAAAAAGAAAAATACTGATCAACAATAAATGAAGTAAATCCAACAGGATCCTGCAACTTCTCAAAACCATGATGAATCATCAAAACACCTGCTGAAACACGCAGAATCAGTAAGCATAAGTCTGAGGAAAATTGATTCGTCGTTTCTTCACTCATGACTTTCAGGCAAACAAAAACTTTCCCATCTTACTCTTGATCAAAGCCTGTCCGTTGTCGATCCACGCAAGGGGACAAGACGTCCGGCAGAGGTGTGCTGGTGAAACCATCCCTAGTGCTCACCAGCCCAACCTGCCTGATTCGAATTGAATGGAGAAACCACCATCAATCAAATCAATCCAATTGCGGATCAGCAATCGGCACTGCAACCATCGGACACACAAACTAATTGGACTGAAATGAATGAGACCAGATCAAGTGTCGCGAGTGGCCGGACCCGTGTAGCAATGCGTTGAAACAGAAGAACCCATCAAAGACTCAGGTGTTTAAGGCCAAAAACATCTATAGAGAGTATAAACTGGCACGCTGGAGCAAGCTTATGCGAACATAAATTGTTTTTATGAATCAAGTCAAATTACAGCGCCTATCCGAAGAATATTTCCTAATGACCCATCGCGACGGGACATGGGAAATCATTCATGGAGACCGCATCAGCACACTTCAACAGCCATAGCCATTGGCAGCTTGAAGCAATCTCAAAGACATGGAGCGTAAACAGATGCTGCCAACCTTTGTTTGGTCAGGAGAAGATATTGACCGGCTGGAGCAATGGTGGTCCAATCGCATCGAACAGCTGATTGCCATGAAACAACCACTGGCTGCATCAGCTCTCTTTGATGAGTTCCAACTGGAGCAGCGAAGCAATTTCACTCATCCAGACTGACTTTTGATACACTGAATAGATGACCGCTAGATTGATGACAGTGGAAAGGCTCTACGGCGAAGACAAAAAAAAGGCTCTATCAATTTTTTACGACAATTTCTGCGAGGAAATTGATCAACTTTTCTTAAATAAATTTCAGGAACTTTCAGACCTGAATGTGGGAGAAGGTGAAACGACCAGGATTGTTGGACGTCTTCTGAATGCAAAAACCAATGTGACTGATCAAATCAGAGGTTGATGCATCAGAGTGATTGGTGATCGGCTTAATAAGATGATCAAAAGCGATCAGATTGAGATTCAACCCAATGGCTAAGTCATGATCGATACCGGCAGGATTGAAGGCAGTGATTGAAAGAAGCGCTAAATTGATTGTGGTGATGAACTGAGAGCTTGGAGACTCCAAAACAAAATCAAAAATCGTCTGTCTGGACTTGGTTGCTTCAACCACTGGACAAACTCAAAAGGCGAGTTGCCGTGGTTCCCTCAGTCAATGACACGGTCAGTGCCATGAAAGATATTGGTGTCGACCTGACCAATGACGTCAATCAAGAACGACGCTGAGCAGGCTGCTCATTCAATGAGATCTAGAGATTGGCATGCCATCCAAACCCCGTAATCGTGTTGGCAAAATCTATGGCCGGTTGACCGTCGTTCGCGCATCCGAACGCCGCACCAAAAGTGGTAACGCCTATTGGTGGTGTCGTTGCAGCTGTGGCAAAGAAAGAGAAGTGCCAGGAGACAAGCTTTCAACCAACACAGCCCGCAAAAAACCAGTTATCACGGCTTGTCTGTCCTGTTCCAAAGAACTGCAGGTTGAGGGTGTCTGCGCTAAAAATGATCGTGAAGAACGACAGAGACGTGAAGAAGCAAAACGTCAACGTGATGCATTGCAGGGGCATGTGCCGGATCGTTGGCTAAGACTCCCACTGACTGACGCCCATGCTCGCGAGCTGGGTCAGGTTCTGTTTTTTCGTGGAACGTCTTGCCTGCGAGGTCATCTGGCCCCGTATCGCATTAATGGAGGTTGCCTGGCTTGTTCAGGCCAAACACCTTCAGCTCACTCGGTACTGATCGCAAACAGTCCAAACTCAGCTGAAAGGGGGGAATGAGAAGAACCAGGATGCACAGCTTGTCAGAAAATCAGAACCTGGTCTGATCAAAGACCTGACTCAGGCACGCCCTCTGGCTATCAAACCAGCAAGGGTTCAAAAGACCATGACAAGATTTGTGCTGAGGAATGGTGAGGTATTCGAGTCTGAAAGAGATCCCTCTGATTTTGACACCTTTTGCTATGGAAAAAATGAGCAGGAACAAACCTGTCATCTCCTCTCATTCCAATCAGAGATAGCCTTTTTAATGGTTTTGGGTGATGACCTCAACCTCCGCTACGAGCCGGTTCAAGCTAAAGGCTGAAGAGCTGATCAAGTATTCGATGATGACATCTTGGTGTTGTCTTATGAACGCCAGTTGTGCATCGATCAGGAGAACTCGCTAGAGAAGTTGCATGACTGACACCAACAAAAGACGAGCCCTTGAAGCTCTGATCGAGAGAGCCGCCGAAAACCTCAATCTCAGCGAAGAGGAATCCAAGGCTTTGATCGCACCGATTGCTGAGCAATTCAAGCGACGCGAATCCGTCAACTGAATCACTGAATGCGTTTCTGCTCCAGCTCACGCAAGGATTCATAAGCAGCCCAGAGACCTTCTGTGACTGTGCAGCTATGGCTTTGATCGCAGACCCTGTACTGACCACCTCCCAGAGCATCGATGGTGGATCCTTTTGATGTCAGGCAGATGCGATTTGATTGAGCCATTGAGATGCAGATTCGCATCTCTTGGTCTACAACTGCGAAATTACACCAATCAATCAAATGTTAATGATCTAAATTATTCCCTTTGATGAATATTAGGGCCTGAACCCTCTCGCCGACTCCGAGATCAGTGGTGATCCATCCAGTGTGACGCGCAACTCGCGCTCTAAAAGAACGTCTTGCCAGCAATCCACAAATCAAAGGGTGCCGTGGCAGCCTCAGACATGGCCAGATAACAGGTTGTGACCATACCCATAAAAGCAATGCCAACCCCAGTGACAATCAGCGACTCGTACAGTTTCTGTGCTGCCCTTGTCTCAGGACTTGGGAAGACGCGACGAGGGGCCATACCTACTCCTGAATGGGATTATTCTGGCCACCTATGACATCAAAGAGCAACACTAAGAAGCAAAGATTTGCAAGTCCCAACCATGTGACTTTCGCTTTACCTTGTAAAGGCCGCGTTACGTTTGCGGTAAAGCGTCAATGCTTAGCGCAAGATCCACCGTATTTACGCGAGAGAATTAACAAAAATCTCACAATCAACTGTCTTGACAATCAAGCAGACTGCTTCTCAATGATGAGGCACTTTGTGACTCAGTGATGACGGATCAAAGACTGATAATCCTTCTGCAAGAAGCGGAGGAGCATCTCCTCAGGCAGAGCTGCCGCAGTCGTTATGAGAGATCAGTTGTACGCCTTCCTGACAGCAGGCGAAACATTTGGCTTAAAGACGACAAGCGCGCTGCTTAATCAACGCTGATCTGGTCTCCTTCATGCCTCGGTTCATTGACCCGGGAGACCCACTTGGTGTCAGGCGACAGGTGCGAACAAAAGAACCGCTCCAGGACTGAAGCGGTTCACCCCTCAAGCCAAGCGATCCCCATCACCCGGCCGTTTGTGCCACATCTTGTGATACTTGAAGGAGATGGCAGTCCGAGAACGGCACATGTGGAGTCGCTAAGGCTGCTCTTCAGGTTTGAGTGAACTATTAACAGTCTTGAAATACTTTGGGGCAAAACTCTGCATCTAGCGTCTCAACGACCTAACTTTGGAAACCCCATCACCCGGCCTGCCCAAGTGGCAGGCTTTTTTGTTGGGCAGCACTAGCGGTGGGGTATGACCAGGCATCATTCGTCTTGAACCGGAGTGGACAGCATTTTCATGCACACAAAAAAAGGCCCAAAGGGCCTTCAGTGGGTGTGAGGAGTTGGAATCTCTGTGAGGAGAACCAACTGAACGATTTCTAGCAGCTCCTCTGTGCCATTCAAGAGACCGGCATGCCAACAAGTGGCACTGTGCCACTCAAATGGCTAAATTTATCTTGTGAGGAGAAAAGCTCACGTGGTGGAAACAAGGACACACTCACGTTGATCTTTCAGAGCCCCTGCCTTCGGCGGGGGTTTCTTTTTGACCATCAAAACCAGATTTAGCAAGTTCTTCAACGCTCGATGGAAGGCTCGATGACCGAAAAGGAGAGATTGGTCGAACAGGTTTTCGCAAAATATCGCTCCTATTGCAAAGACATCGGCATTACACCGGCCGAGATGATGCAACAGGCCTATCTCAGCCATCTCAAAAGCCTCACGACAGAACAGCTCAAAGCAAAGCTTTGACTCAGTGCCATTTCGACTTGCGAAACAGCCCGAGATTCAGGGCTGAGTAAAAATGCTCAAAACCATGGCGTCGGAAGCATTTTGAACATCCTTCCGTAATCAAGCCAACGAAGCGCCGGGGGAGAATTCGCCAGAATTCGCTGGCATGAAGTTTTGTAATGGACTCCCAGATTCGACAGGTCCTGCAGCGAGAAATCCTTGAGCGTTGCAACGAAGAAGAGCGGGAAGCAGTTGAACGATGGTTCAAGAGTTTTCAAGCTATTGGCTTGTCCAAGTTGAACGGCATGTCCGTGGCAAGAGGCACCACGATGTCCTGCCCTCTTTATTGATCTGCATTCAGCCTGACGCTCGAGAAGCATGACAAGCCACTCTCGCTCAAACGTGCGGTTATGCGCCCTTCTGAGCAGCCACGAGCTGCGTTAGGCCATAGGTGGTTGCCAGACTTGTCATGGCGATCCAACCTTCTGATCTTGGTGAAGCGTTTGTCAAATCTGGGAGGCGCTTGATCACCCAACGATCTGCCGATGAATTACTTGGGCGTGCAAGCATCAAGCCGATCACACCCAAAATAATATTTGAGCTGGATCCAAATCAGGACTGATGTTTTCATGTTTCAACTGAACGACTCTGAGCCTGCGTCAGGTAGCCAAAGTCGTTAATCAATGAAATTAAATACTTAGTTGCTAATCTATTGAATAAAAATATTGGATGCTTCATGATATCGAAAACAATAAACTCAAAATTCCTATTCTGGATTTTAGAGGGGAATAATTCAAGTGTACAGTTTTATCTTTGACTGCTGAAAAGGATCAAACAAACAATTTATCAACAAAAAGTACAAACATAATGAAACCTACATTGAGCAATGCCAACACACTACAGAACGCGAGAGTCAACATTGATCAACCTCCACGATGTCGCTGAATCCACAGCTGGACTCAAACCTTAAATTGATTAAACCAGAATTAATCTTCTTCACGCTCTGCCTGACGCGCGCCAATTGCAAGGGCGGCAACAAAGGGAAGAATCGCAATCGCTGTAAGAACTTCCATCAGATCACCATCCACTCTTCAAGAACTGATCGACAAAGGATTACCGTCGAGCCCACCGAAGTGAACAACCAATAATTCCTCTTGGGTGATGAAACCATTTTCATCAAGCAACTCCGGGTGAGTTGTTTTCAAACCAGTTCTGTCGCCTGTCCTGGATTGACGCTTGAATGCCAACGCCACGCCGCGGAACGCAGACAACAGGACAAATGCGCAAGCAACCGTGTATGCGAGGGGTAGGACTGCTGTCATCATGTTTAGCTCCTTGCTTTTTGGATAGAAGGAAGATCCGAAGGCTGGGCCAGCACATAGACGACCCCTGCGGTGATCAAAGACGCGAATGCAGTAAGGCCATAAATGGCAGCGGAATAATCAGACATCGTGATCATGTACTTCTGTGAAGAAGCATAGGTGCTTTGTAAAGCTGTGTAACCAGGTGTATTTGCTTATCTCGCGGACCAGTCTGGATTGGGTCCAGGCAACGAGGCGTCAGCCTCCTGCCGCAGCGCGGATCACCCCGACATCAGCCAAACCGAGAACACGGATGAATACGGCACTGATGACGCTGTAAGCCACAGCCCCAAGCACGGCACTGCGCAGTCCGTCCTTCAAGCGAAAACCATCAATCAACGATGCAGCCAGGCCAAAGAGAATCACGGTGATCAACCAATCGAACAGCCAGCTGATCGGGGCAATCAATCCACCAAGACTGGTCACAGACCAGGGCAACGCCAAAACAAACTTCAGAGGCAGGATCAGAAGAGTGCCAAGCAAGCCAATTGTGACGGCCGATGAAAGAGCTGCCTGGAACCCAGCCAGTTCAACTCCCAGAGGCATTGCCGCCACGAGCAGGAGAACCAAAGCACGAACAGGCCATTGCAACAACCAGCCGATCAGGCCCATGGGACTAATGCGATAAGTCTTAAAGGCTAAGTCTGGCCTTGGATTTCAGCAGCGCTGAGCCAACGCAGATCATGGAGCAACCAAAAAGCCAGAACCGCAATCCGCTGCTTGTTTTCAGAGCGCAAGAGCAACAACCGTGAAACCGGTCAGTAGTGAAGCCGTGATTAACCACATCGGTGTTCAAGCCTCAGATTCCAAGTCACTGGTCGCCCGCAGAACGATGGTGAGACCAACCACCGTGCCCAAAACGAGGAAGGAAAGCATCGGAGCAACGTTTGCGCTGGGTATTTGTACTGATCCTAAAGGGATTTTGTGGTCGCGCGGTGGCATGAGTGACATCACCCTCCAATGAAGACGCCCGATTGAAGCCAGGAGAAATTCGGCTGAAATGAATTCAGCACAGCAGGCCAAACCGGCAGGATCTCATGCGCAAGCGGTTGCAAATCCAGCTTCAGAGACCAGAACCGAGTATGGCGTCATCCAACGAACCGGAATCAACAAGTGCCTGGTCTGCTTCTGCACTATCCATTGAGACGGGGTCCAACACAACAGGATTGCCGTTCAAAGCAACACCAGGGTTGGAACATGACGTGACAAGTAGTCCCAGGCTGAGGCAAAGCAATAGAGCTGAGTTGATGAGACGAGTGGCGAGAGTCTTGACAATCCCAGGCATTTATCTGAAACGTTGGCCAGTTGAAAACTAATCGAGCGGAACAGAATCGCCAGCAAGAGCATCACACCAAAAGGCACATTTATTACAGCAATCACAGTGAGGCTATGGGTCTAATCCAAGCAAAAACATGACTGTTCAGGAATAAGAATTGCAGGTCACTTTGCTAAAAAGCGCATTGCCGAATCATCGTATGATCAAGATAGCATTATTAATCGCTTCGTTCTGATGTGCGGATCCATTAGGCATATGTCTGATAGATCGCCTTAGGAGGCATGGGCCAATCAGGTTTGGATTGGTCAACAAGTGATCTGTATGAAGTCATTCAAGACTTAGTTGGCAGCAAACATTGACCGGAAGATCTGTATGAATGCCGGAAAGTGTTTGCTTCTAGTAATAAGAACACCGCTAAGCATATAGCCCTAAGTATTATTACCTGAACAAAGTTTTGTGTGGCAAAGGCTACTGCTCGCGCAAATGACTCCTATAAAGCTGAGGTAGTCGGAGGATTTTCATGAGTTTTACACTCCCTACCGTCCTGATTGGAGTCAGTCTGTATCTGTTAATGCATGTTTTGTTGTCGCCAGTCATACGATAAGGCAACGACTAATAAGCTACCCCCTAGCCAAAAACCAAGGCTGAGCCTTGATTCCAGTTCTTCAAAACAACACCAAAGTGCAGCCCATGACGCACTGCCAAGTATGAGCAACCGTGTTCAGAATCAATCGATCCGACTGAAATCAGCCAAGCGAGTTCAGGCGTGAACCCTCAGGCAGCGCAGGCCAGAATTGGACGCACTTTTTGCTGTTTTTGCTGACCACTTCTGCCAAATAGGCCAATCTCTTGGTGATTTGTGCTCAGGCAAGGCCTCACTTCTTCAGCTTCTCTGCTTATTTGTCTGTGTTCGCTGACATTAGGGTGGCAAAGTCCTACCGCTTGTTGTGCAGATGAGAGGCCAATCTCCAGCGCCACTGTCTTGCATGAAGTGGGGGATTGATGGAGAGTTGTCGCCACACGACACAGCACTTCTCGTGAACAGGCTCGCATCATCCGAGAAATCACGACGGGCCTTCAAGGATCATTTCGAAAGGCGTCGACTTGGTAGCACTTCTGATCAAATATCACGTCGGGAATGACGCTGGTGATGAAAGGTGCAACGCCAAGGCCAACGACAACCATTGAGCATTTGGTGAAACAACTGATGACCGGATGTGAATCAGCAATTGCCATGCATTGAGGTTTAAGCTGCCGCTGAAGCAAAAGATGACGGTGCCATGAAACCACGGTGGGGATTGATCACGTTTGCAGTAATTGCACTTGCTGCGCCAGGCCCTGCTCAGGCTAATTTCAAGAACAACATCATCTTCAGCCGCTGCGCCGCGGCGATGCGAAAGGAGTATCAGCAGGCCAACAAACAATTGCTGCTAGGCCAACTCAATAAAACCTGCGATTGTGTGGTTGAGCAGATCAACAGCCGAAAAAATATTGAGCAAGCCAAAGCTTCTTGTATCAACCTAAAACAACCAATCAGCAGCAACAAGAATCGACAATTTCTCTAAAATATCATTAGACAATACACAATGCTATAAGCTATTTGAACTACATATTTCATTGCCGAAGGATATTTTCAATGATGATTACCCTCCGCTGTTGCCGGGATTATTGAATACTCCACCCGATCATCGGAACAGCAGAGATCGGCATAAAAACGTTCGAGCTCGTCATACGCTTCGTCATACGTGCTGAAGCACCTGCGCGTGAGTTCGTCTTCAACGCCATCGTCGCGAATCACCCTCGCCAACTGGTTTTGATCGCTTTTCACTACAGCTGAGCTGAGTAGGAACAACGATTCTCGCGCTCAGCGAGCCAATCAGACCGAAGAGTGAGCGAAGAGAAAGAAAAGCATGAAAGACCAACAGATTGATTCCCTGCCCTCAGTCCTCAGCAAAGAACAGGTCTCCTGGAAACTGCTCAGTGAGCAGGAACTGCTGAATGAAACCGTGCTGGCAGGTGGGGAATGCCGTGCTCGCAATGACCGTCAGACGTACTTCAGCATTGCCCGTGAATTGGTCGACGCACAATTTGTTCTGGCTGATCAGGAATTGATACGGCGGCTCTGGCAAGAGGTGGGTGACCGAAAGCTGGAGATCGGGCGCATCATCAACCTGCTCTACCGCTGCAGCAGCCATGAGGACGCAATCGAAATGGTTGAGGTGGACGACGCTCTTCTGCAACTGACATTGAGCTGAACAGCGACGTCCGTTGCCGTGAACACCGGTCCTGCCGATACTGCATGCACACCCTGAACAGGGATCTTTCAAGGAGCGACGGATGGCAGCGAAGCTCTACAACGTCCGCTTTGAAACCGAGGGGGCAGACCTTTTCATAGAAATGGAGGCGGAGGAGGGTCTCAACCGCCAGCATCTACTGGAGAGAGTCGTGGCGATCCTGGAGGACCGACATGGCATGAAAACGGTCGACAACGATCAGGGCGAAATGACCAGAGTGGATCACAGCGATGGGGCAACGCTCATGGCCTGGCTTTCGATCTCCGGAGAATCCTCGCGGCAAGCCCTTGATGACGATGGTCTCGATGAAATTCTCACTTGTCTGGTGTTCATGCTGTTCCCACCCGTTGTGGAAACAAGCGTGCAAGACGAAAACAAGAAAGCCATAGCTCTGGCTTGAGAGAGGCCTGGAAGCAACAAAAGTTAGTCACTGACAAGACACATCATTAACAGTCAGGGCTTTGAGCAGCGCCTGGGCGGTCCGACTATCTGCATATTGCGCTGCACTTGCTGCATCTAAACCTGCATCTCTTGGCCCATCCCATAGCCAATCTGTCCCGCGCCATTGCCAGGTTCGTTCTGAATTTCTTGACCCCTCAAAATCCCTTCTGACCTTTGCATTGAGAATCCACTGCCAGTCTTAGGGGTCACAACATATCCACTTCGCACCAGCGTGATAATCGTTTCCAGGATTGATGGACCAAGCGATAATCATTATCATTTCTCTTTGCAATTGTGTGATCTTCAGTTGTTCTTAGGTCGACCAACCCCTATCTGCTGTTAGACCTGTCTTAGACGCAAATGTTCGCTGATGGCAACAGTTTTGAAATGTGCATGTCCAAGCTGTAACTGCGAAGCTGGCGGTACGTCTGCTGTTCAAAAAAACGGCCAAAGTTTCTGTTCTGATGCTTGCGCCAATGGCCACCCCAATGACGAGCCTTGCCATGATGCCGCAGGTGCTTGTGGTTGCAGTTGTGGTGGATAGTCCTCCAGTCTGCACCTGATTGCAAGGCTGAGCCTGGGTGCTATTGCCAGAGGTGAGAGTGATAACCATTCTTACCTTTCGGCGCTGTTATGTAGCTCTCAGTTGTTTTTCAGCTGATCAAGATCATTCAGCTGTTAGGACAATTGAAGTCGTGATTAAGCCGATGTGCTGCAACAACCCCAACGCTGAACATCACAAGAATCAGCCTGGTGACACAAAAGCTCCTGCGAAGTGAGCTGACTCTTCAGGGTCCATAGCCGTTACCTTTTCGAGCCTGAAAAGGTGGTTTTGATCCTTAAAACCTTGAATGAGATCCATCACGGCCCTCTCTGTAAGGGGCGTTTTTGATTGGATCAATGCCCATTGGTGCCTGCAGGGCCTGACCCAATCAACTCGGGCGCTGACCTTGCTTGAATGGCCCTTATGGGTAACAAGCCGTTCTTTCAAGCCAACATTCACTCGCCGGGAACGGGAGTGGCGTTGATTGTGATCGCGATCACGCTGATTCCGGTGTGTATGGCTTCCCTGGTTCAGCTCAGTTGCTTCGGCAGGCCCAGTTCAGAGTCTGCTGCTTGGTCGATCGAGCGCATTCGCACCTGTCATGGCGGCTGAATGAAGTGCTCTGGTGGCCCAACGCCAACCTCAGCGCGGCTCTGTGATTGAGACGGCAGGGTTGAGTGATGTGTGCTGATTAACGCAGTCCAATCCAGCGGGTATCCCTATCCACTGGATTGGCAAACGCCCGAAAGCTCGACGCAGATCGGACTATGACTATGACGACTGCAGTGATCCCTCTGTGGGTCGCCAATCAGAAAGCTGACCCAAGGCAAAAAAAAAGACCCATTGGGTCTCCAGGGGGTGTGAGGAGTTGGGAATCTCGGTGAGGAGAGCCAACTACAAGAGTTATAGCCACAGCTGGGTGTTTCGGAGCATTGAAAACACACCTGGTTGCATTTGCACGGCAAGTTCCGTCGTCACCATCACGTCCAATCAAAAGACTTCATCGCGGGTGCCTCCCTGTCTCGAAATTGAACTTGAATCTAAAGTTCGTGACAACGTATACAAGAACACCTGTCCCGAGGTGATGATCTCTAGCCTTGTTGTATTGGGCCGGGTGATGGGGATTATCCGACATTCCAATTTCAACCACTGCTAACGCAGTGGCTCTTATTGGCATCAGCTAGGTAGTGCAATCACACAAAAAAAGAGGTTGGATTGCTCCAACCTCAGATCCATCTTGAACTGCGCTGATGATGCCAGTTGCGTGAGGCGATGCAAGTCGAGCTTGGTGTAGATCGAAAGAATCGTGTTGAATCAAAGCCTCATCGCTTTGTTCTTCGGCGATTCGCCTTGCGCGTTCCTCCGTATCTGTAGCCCGGTTGGGCAGCAATTCTTGTCCAGCAGTTTGCACACACAAGAGTCCACTCTCTCGTTGCTTCGCTGCGCACCCGGTAGTGCACAGACTCGAGACATTCACAGAGCTCACAACACAATCCTGGTTCGCCATGGATCATCGGCCCAGCGCTCCATCTCGCCAGGGATAACGCCCATGCTTGATCAGCATGTCGCGGTTTCGCCGCGCCACATCAGCTGTTGAGATATCAACCCATCTCTCCAGAAGAGGGATTGCCTTGTTCACCGTCTCGAGGCGTTCGGCGTGCAACAGGGGCATCAACCAGAACTGTCGACGTGCCTTCTGAGGTTCATGCTCAAGCCAATGTTGATCCAGTGCCAGGTGGCTCAAGCGCTGTGCACGGAGATCACCCTGGAAGGCACGAGCTTGGTCACGCCAGATCTGTCGAGAGAACTGATCGAGTAACAACACGAGCGCTAATGACGACGTCTGGCTGACTTCCCAGTCGATCAACCCCTGCTCCTGAGCTGCTTCCGCCAGCTGCCTGAATCGTTCACTCACCGAACGATCAAAGTCACGATCACTCCGAAACCATTGCCAGGCCTTGCATTCTTCAAACCAGAAGCGAAGGATGTCTTCCGCGAGGGGGAGTCCCTCAGCTGGCATTGCGGACCCGTTTGACGGCCAGACCTGCTTCCGCTGCAGTGATGCCAGCCAGCAACAGAAGTCCCAGCAGACCCACCAGCTGATTCTGCTGTTCCGCATCAGCTGCGGCTCCCTGTGCCAGTGCCGCACCGGCAACAAACCAGCTAGTGGCAAGGGCGGATGTGATCCAGTAGGCCTTCCAGCGACGCTGATAGAGATAGCCAGCACCGAGTCCCGGCAACACATTCAGCAGCACGGCCACCCAGCCTGCTGATGCGGCGAGAACCTGGTCACGGTTGGGGAGGGTCATGTCTTCTGGTGACTGTGAACTCATTCCTTGTTTTGATTCGCTGCATAGGCCACGGCTCCACCTGCCACCAGGGTGAGCAGACCGGTGCTCAACAAAAATCCTGTGAGCATGATCAAGCCGAGCACAGAGCCGAGCAATGACATCTTGACTCTCAGCAGCTTGGATTTGATCAACAGAATCAGCAACAGAGTCACTGTTGCCTTGAGACCGGTAATCTTCGCGGCACTGATTGGACAGAACGGAACGAAGGGAGGGAGCATTGAAGTGGACCTGCACAAGGGTGCGACCGTGTCACTTTGTCGTTTTCCAGGCGCTGCTGTGGATCAACCTCTGCGATGGCACAAGCCTCTGTGGCGTCGACTGTTCCAGCTCCTGCTGATGTTGACCGTGATCATCACGGCTGAGCTGCCGGTTTCAGCGGCCTGGATTTGTGATGGTGACCGCCTCACCGCGGAACCCATCCAGCTGGGTCGTGACGCCTTCGGTGCCATGGCTGAGCCGATCCCCAACAGTGCTGACGGCACCGTTCCCGGGGATGTGATCCTGCTCAGTTGGCGGGGCGTCACCCTGCAATTACCTCGTACCAACAATGCTGGGGCTCCCAGTTACACCGATGGTCGCTGGTGGTGGCAAGTCGAGGATCCTGAGCAGCCTGACTTCCGCCAACGCAAGGGGGGGATCGTGAGTTATGCCTGCAGCCCTGAAGAATGAACCCGTTGGGTCAGGCCGCAGGCGCTAACCCCTGCACGAGTGAGTACTCATAGGCAGCAGCCGCCAAGAGAAACACTCCGATCACACCAATCAGCACTCGTCCGTCAATGCGTTCCAAGGTGAGCTTGTCTGCTGAGCAGAACCAATGGAGACCCAAGCTAGGGGTGATGCCGTTGCTGGGCTACAACCCTCCTGCTCTGCGCCGTTGTTCTTCCTCTTCGAACCGGTCGGTCTCCACCAGGGTCCAGCCGTCATCTCGAAGCATGGAGTTGATCACCTGGTCGCGATAGTCGACCTCCAGAGCACCATCAACTCCAAAGGCGGCCATGATCTTGTCGCGATCGGCGATTAACTCCTCGCGGTAGATCTCGTAGAGGTCGGGGTTTTCGATCAGGCTTGGATCGGGCTTGCCGTCGAGTCGCCATAGCCACTGATACAGGAACGGTTTGTATCTCGACTTGGTCTGCACGATTGGCATCAGCTGATCGAGCTTCAGCAGGTCGCACCTGGTTTGCGCATCCCAGATCTGCTCATCGCTCAGGGCTTCTGCGCTCTGCTTGCAGTGATCGAAAAGGGCTTTGAGGAACTGCTGAGGTGTGCACTCAAGGCACAGCTCCTGAGCAGCGATCCCCTCCTGCGCCAGATAAACCATTCGGTTCAGGTCGTTCTGGCTGAAGCTTCCCTGCAGTGCATAAGTGGCCGCAGCTTTGCGAATGTCCCAGAACAAGCCGGTGTTCTCCATGCAGGCACGAGTGATGAAGCCATCAAAAATGTTCTGATTATCGGCAGTGATGTGAATCGAGAGGGCGTGCACCGCTGATGCGAATTCCTGGTCCAGCCGATGATCGAAATTCTGCTGATGGGATCGATAGAGATCGCTGCTGCGCCAGTCATTGATGTTTCCCACCCAGCTCGCGGGTGGAGCTGGATCCCTGAACAGTTGAAATCTCTCTTTGCCCTCCAGGCACCAGTTGTATGCCGATAGATCCTCGGCTTTCACTCCTTCAACCAGGTGGATGTCATGGCCCTGGCGATTGGAAATCAGACGCACCACCGCCAAAGTGCTGCGCGGCAGCTCAAGGGTGTCAATGGCAATCACCCCTGTCCCCTCGCTGGATAATTCGATCAGCGTGCCGTTGGCGCTGTGGCTGAAGCTTTGCAGGCAGCTCTCCGGTCTGCGCTCGCTGCGAATCTTCCTCGTGATCGGATCAATGCCGATTGAATACGACTCGATGGGAGCTCCTTCGATGCCATTCGGTCGCCACGTGCTTTCGTCTGAATGGCAGATCACGACCACCCGATTATTCAGCTGATGCGTCACGATCCCCCTCCCGAGGGCTGGACCTTAATCGTTTCGATCAGAGTCCAAAGCGAGTCGGGTTTGCTGTCTGTTGCACCGCCGTCATGAGCTCAGCATCCTTCGCCCTGAGCTGAGAGAGGAGAGGCTGAATGAGTGTCGGATGAATGGGCGTTTCGTCTCGCTCAGATCGATAGGGCTGTAACTGGACGATCCAGGTGCAACGGTCTTAACGATCTTGCAAAAAGAAACCCCCGCCAAAGGCAGGGGTTCTGAAATCTCTGCGGGAGTGTGTCCTTGTTTCCACCCCGTGAGCTTTTCTCCTCACTCCGACAACCTAGCCACTTCAGTGTCACTGTGCCAGTTGCTGTTCGACCAGTCCCTTGAACGGCACAGCTCACGGCGATTCGTCCTGTCGTTGTCTCTTCTCGAGATGGCCTGCAGCTGCTCAATCCTGGCCCACTGACGAGTCGACTGGCAGCAGCAGCTGACGACGTCAGGCCTCTTTAGGCAGTTGCTTTCACCACAAAGGTCATCACCATGACGGCAAGTGCAACCGTGCATCCGAACAGGGGGAGCGATAGGTGTAGTCCTTTCATGAGCCTTCTTGCGGATCCAAACTATGGACGTTTTTCTCTTCTCGACGATTAAGGATTAATGCCTATTTCTCAATCTCGACTCGAGCAAGATCCCCATGGATGGCCCTTGTCACATCAGCCAGAATCATCCGATGAAGCGCAATTGGAGTGACATCGAGCCGCATTGGATGCGACTGAGCAATAGGACTGCGTTTGATCTCAGTGCCGAGTGCGTGGTGATCGATCAGCAGAACGAAGTCATGCAGACGACTCTGTCGGGCCTTTCGACTCATCTCAGAGTTTCGTCGGCGATGTCGAATCCACTGGTAAAGCAGTTCATTGCTCTCGCGAAAGAACGGGGAGCAGAGAACGCCATGCACAAGATGCTGATGGACTCGGGAGAGGAATTTGCTCAGTTATGGAAAGAAGCTCAATCAGACTTGCAGAGAGGAGCAATTACGACGATGGACGATGTTGTTGAGGCAGTTGCTACCGCAAAGAAAGGCTATGACGAATCCCCGAGACGAATCCTGGTCGTTCAAGTGAATCAGCGTGATTGTGATGTGCTCTTGGTTGGGCCACCCGATGACGACGAGTCAGATTCGTGGAATGCCTAAGTGTTGACCATCGTGCTCAGGATAACCCATTTCGATTAAGACGATTTCAGCATTCGCAAAATAAGCCAACTGATCAGGTCCTTAGCCTCAATGACATCGGAGCATCAATTCACTTGCTGAATCAATGTGTGACCCATCGCAACCCCAACGACATTTGATAGTGGTAGAAAACCAATCAGGTGCGGCAACGTCGATGTTTGATCAGTATCAGTAAATGACGTTGGGTTGCAAGTCTTTGTTCTGGCAGTTCTTCGTTCAGGGGTGGAACTCCGCTCCAGCAAGGCGAACAGAACATATGGCCATGCCGAATCCAATAAGTTTTCATCGAGACTCCAACTGATTGCCCACAGATCAGACATTGAAAAGGCTCGGGCATCATCAACTCAGTCCAGCGACCTGTCAGGCGACAGTGCTCTCTTTCCTTGATGACGTCTGTTCAGAATAAGCGTCTTGCTTGGTTGGCGAATCTTCCGGAGACATTGGCGTGCCGAACCAACGCCGCTTGCCGCCGATCACAATGTAATCGTCGTCACTGTTTTGATGCTTGATTCGCATAGAAACACATCTGATTGGTTAATCTTTGCGAAACTGTGTTTGATTGCCAGCCTCCTTAACCAATTTTCAAATACAGCTGCACCAGTTGCCATGCCATCTCTCAGTCAAGATCTGTCGAAGCCTCCAAGCTCCCAACTGATGAGCTTGGTAGCAATATCAGCACTGCTTGATGGATTCAATGCGGAATGACTCGGCGCTACTCGATTTCTGGGCGTCTCCGACCCGCATGGATGGTCGCAACTTCTGTGATGTCCTCAATCACTAAGTGCTTTCTCCAGTCTTGTGAGCTATTCAATAATTCATCGAGCTCCTCGGCTGTCATCTTTTTGTCTAGACCTCCGAGAGTTCCCTTGATCGCGCATTTGATGATGATCTCTTGCTCATACGTCATGATTTGAGGGTTGCTATCTTCAGTCTGCTCAATGAATGGGCATCGGCTTCAGGTCTGTAGGTTTATTTACCATCTGAATTTTTGAATGGGTTTTGCATCGCCTCGAAGTTTCATTAACTCATCGGCAAAAACAGGTTTGTCATCGTCTGGGAGATCAAACACGTAGCCGATGTATTGGATCTCTTTCTTCTCGCAGAATCGATTGGTTGTTGCACCCTTGTATTCGATACTCTCGAGGTATCCGCTAGGTTCAAGGGTGAATGCAATGCCTTGGCGAGCCCAGTCTTCGCATGCTTTCTCTGCGTCTAGCACTGACTGATAGTTGTTGTCGCATGCCGTCAAGCTGCTCACTACGAACGCTAGAAAGATTGGAAGAGTTTTCATTGCATTGAGCTGAGTGTGTGCTTCCTGCTGACAAAGCCTAGTTCTTTTGAAATTCTTGAATGGGAGTTGGCATTGGCCTGTGATTCGTTTCTTCTGGCCTCTTGGCAAGTCCTATTCCCTTGTTTTTCTTGTCTGTTTCGTCTGAACTGTGAACGGTCGTTCCTCTTAAGGCGCGAGTTTTCGGATAGCGTTGGATTGCTGCAGTGAGTGACTCTTGTGTCCAGTTTCCGCAGGCTTGAGGAGTTCTTTCCTAGAAAGCTTTGTTCTTGTGGGGTCTTTGAAGCCTGTCTGTGAGCCAGCCTGATCCATCTATGTTGATGCAGGAAGCTCAGGTCTCTCGAGCATCTGCCGCCATCGGCTCACAGTTTGGCCAAAGGTTGGTCACACCCCAGTTGAAGCAACCGCTTTCAGTCATGCCAATGGATATCGATGAACTTGCATGATCCCCGCTGGATCCTGGTGGCCTGGGCCGTGGTTGCTGTTGCTTCTGCACTGCGCTTTTGGCGGCTTACCGGTCCGTTTCGTTCCAAAATGAAGGCTCAGCAGCGGTTGGATTCGCTCAACCCTGATCAAGTGCGCGCCTCACTTGAACGCTCCTGGCTCAAGAACGACACGCGAAACCATCGCTGAATAGCATCAGTGAATGGCCAATCCGATGTCATCTCAGCAGTTGGAGCGGGAACTGAACCACGCTCGTGAAATGGGTCGCTGGCTCAGTGACGACGAACTCCAGCAGCTTGAGCATGAGCAGCGGTTGACCCGACAGGTGCAGGAGCAGAACTCACAACGGCGTCTGAAGCTTGGACTCTTCACCGTTGTGTGTGTGGTGATTCCGCCCCTTTGGCCTATCGCTCTAGGGCTCAGCCTTCATTTGCTCTTCCCCCAGACATTCCGTCGACTGCTTTGGTTCGCAGGGGGAAGTTTGTTGTTGCTGGCTCTGTTGGGTGCCGGCGTCAGCATCGCCGTTGTGTCGATGCTTTGGATGCTGTTCAGCTGATCATTAGAGATTGAGGATCAACCAGGCCAAAAAACACTCCACTACTAGCGAGATAATTCCCAGGAGAGACCTCTTGAAGAGTGGTTCGTTTGGCTGAAACAAGGATTTTCTGGGTCGTCAGGTCAGCCTGATCGATCCATTGTCAACCTGCTTGAGCAGGTCGCTGCGTAGCTTGAGGTCTTGATCGTCAAGATCCCTCAGCGTGAGCACCGATCGGTAAGCAGCCTCGGTGATGCAGCTATGCAGCTTGGCGTTCAGGTAAAGCTCAACCATGGGTGAACTGATCTAAGAAAACCTTAATCGCGCTGGTCAGCCAGTTGTGGGGTTCAGAAGGTTCATTGGACACTGAAAACAGGTGATTTTTAGTCAATCGAGGCCAAGACTGGCGGCATCATCCATTCGGCGCGATGGACGGAGGCATGTCCTGCTTGAGCACCCAGCAGGTTGCCGCTTTCTGTGTCTGCCAGGCCTGCATCAGTTGTCTAGCTAAGTGGCGAAGCTGTTCCGGGTCCTGGGTTGTGTCGAGAGCACGATTGAACTGCTCGATCTGGAATTTCTGCTCGGTGGTGAGTTGAATACTGCCGTTCATGTCGATCACCAGTTCGGGATGGCTGCAAGGTATCGGGATCATTCAGACGTTTTGTTGCAGATCACACGGTTCCTCAGGGTTTTCAGTGAGTCCTCACTTACTAACCTGGGTCACCGCTAGTGCGGGGCAAGGCTCTGCCAGCCCAAACACACCACCACGAGGATGACGAGCAAGACCAGCAGGATCACCAGGCCGCTTCAGCGAGAGTCCTCCAGAGTCTTTCAATCAAAAGCACAGAGTCATCTCTCTAGGGCTGATGGCCTCTGGCATGGCTGCGATGTGATCCGGAAGGGCTTGCTGAGCAGGGTTTTTGGTTTGATCACAACCCTCATTGCAGAAAAACCATTGGGTTGATTGCGGTCATCAAGGACAATGAAGTTGGAGCTGATTAATCACATCCATTAGCCCATTCCTTGTTCGTCAATTGGTGGCATGATTCAGGGTTATTGAGCAGATGTCGATCCAGTTCAATGGCTCATGATGCCCTTCATTGATTGGTCTGTTTGATCACACTTTCGGGTGAACCATAGGTTGACGTGACTCAAATCTTATTGAAACCTTAAGCTCTGCTCAAAAAGAGCTGATTCGGTCTTCATCGAAATCATGACTTCGTTAGGTTCGTTTCATTGATAGCGCAAAGCCTGCGTCAGTCAGCAAAGGAGCCAAATCCATGGCAAACGAAGAGAGCACGAATTCCAAGGATTTCATTGTTGTAGGTGGAAGGCGCCGCTGGTTTTCTGTACCAGATAAGGATGAGCGCTTCAGCGAGCTTCAACAACGAGTCATTCAGGAGCGTGACCTTGCAATCCCTGAACGACCCCCAGAGATGGGCTGACGCCCCTCATTCGTAGTGCAGCTTTGGCATCACTCAACAATTTGCTGAAGCTATAACGATCAGCTTGCGATGAGTATTGATAATAATTTTTCAACTTCAATTGTTTTGGTCAAGATGTTCTGACCCAAGTCTTCGATGTTACCCAGGCCTGTCCAATTTTCTTGGCAAAATTATCAATTCCTCTGGCATCATGAGTTCTGCTTGTTTCGCTCAGCGCCGTAATCCCATCTATCAATTAGCCAGGCAGCGCGTTGCTGGTTAGATGACGTTGTTGATGGAGACCGACGCCCGCTCTCTCAGTGTTGATGTGGCCATGTTCATGTGCTCTGGCTGAAACAAAGCGTCGACCCGCCCGGTTGGCATCCTCAACGGACCTGTAATTGCCAACATGGGTGTAATCGAGGCCATCGCTGGTTGCTGACACCGAAAACAGGTTGTTGGTCACGCGCTGAACATTCCAGTGCATGAAGCAGGACGGTGCCGAATGATGCAGAGCCATACCACGCCAGAGGTTGAATGTGTTCAAACTATGACCATTGCCTGAAATCGGCTCAGCAGCTTCTTAAATCTCAAATAGGTATTTATTTTTGCTAAAGAATTAATCCTCGATTGGTTGGGGCCGGCCAATGTTGCGTGATGGTGTTGGCGTCAATCCTGTCTGCGTCGCAGCACTTGATCTGATCTGGTTGGATCAGGTTCTCGGATGGCTGGGCAGTTGCTCTAAGTTTTAGAAAGGATTAGGGATCTGTTCGTGCTCGTTGGCGCTGATGGGTAGACAGCGGACAGAGCGATTCAGTGTTGTCTCTGGGGTACGCCCTCGCGATCGCCCCACGAAAACCTGTCCAGTCTGTGGCAAGCCTTTTCAGTGGCGCAAAAAATGGAAGGACGTCTGGGATGAGGTGCGCTATTGCTCCGAGCGCTGCAGGCGTCAAAAAAAATCCCCGATCATTGATCGGGGAGTGTGAAGCCTGTGATTGAAAGTCCCCAACACCCGGCCCTGAAATGGGGTCGCAGCGGCTCACGCCGCCTCCCATTTACCCCTCTACCAATAGGGCTGGTGTGCGTCTTTACGCAAGCCCCAGATTTAGTGTTGTCTGGCAAGCGGATGGGCTGGCATGTTGCCTCTCCTCTCGCTGTGTGTCATCGCTTGGGGCTGTAGGCCGCTAGATGTGGGGTGGATCATCGATCCGTTGTGAGTCGGTCAGCGCGGGGGGAGCGAATGCGGCTTGAACGATTGATCTGAGTCATCATGTTGGTTGAAGCATCGCTTGAGACGATTCATCTCAGCTGATATGCATTCAAAGAGCCATGTTTAAGATCATCTGTGTTCTGATTTTGCCAGTGATGTTGATCGTGTATTACGCGATTCAGCGTCTTGTTGTGCATCACAGTGCCATGGAAGTGAAGCTGTTGATGCATGATTTGATCGTCGAAGCTATGAACAAGCATGATCGCGATTTTGATGACTGATTAGATGCTGGTTGTGGCATCCTTGTCTGGAATGTATCTCTTTGTTTGATCAGAACAGCTCAGGCAAAAGCAGAAGCGAGTTTGGATGTTTTGCCTTAATGTGGAATTATTGGCGTCGCGTAATGGTGATCTCCAATTTGTTGAAGCGGGGCCTGCCTCTTTTAGCTGCCTGGATCAGTCTCTTTTTCATCACGGCTGCCTGCAGAAGCCCAGCTCGACTGGGAGCTTCCAGTGCGGGCGATCCCTCTCAGGAGAGTCGCCCCAAGGTGCTGACGACCTTCACGATCCTCGCTGATATGGCTCGCAATGTTGCTGGCGACAGGCTGCAGGTGGAGTCCATCACGAAGCCCGGGGCAGAGATTCATGGTTATGAATTCACGCCCAGCGATATCGAGCGTGCTGCCGGTGCCGATCTGATTCTTGAAAACGGACTAGGTCTTGAGCTCTGGGCCAGGCGTTTCACAGAAGCGGCCGGTGATGTGCCCACGGTGACGCTCACCGATGGCATTGAACCGCTGATGATCAGTGAAGACGCCTATGCCGGTCGACCCAATCCGCATGCCTGGATGTCTCCCAAGGCAGCCCAGCTTTACGTCGACCGCTTGGTTGATGCTTTTTCGACGCTTGATCCTGAGGGTGCGCAGCAGTATGAGGCCAATGCAGAGGCTTACAAAGGTCGTCTTCAGGAACTCGATGCGGAGCTGCGCAACACCTTGAATCTTCTGCCTGCTGGTCAGCGCCTGCTGGTGACTTGTGAAGGCGCTTTCAGTTATTTGGCGCGCGATTACGACCTTGAGGAGGCCTATCTCTGGCCCGTCAACGCCGAAAGCCAGATCTCACCACGTCGCATGGGCCGTCTGATTGAACGGGTGAAGCGAGATCAGGTTCCAGCTGTGTTCTGTGAAACCACTGTCAGTGACAAGGCCCAGCGTGAGGTTGCCAGGGCGTCTGGCAGTCGTTTCGGCGGTAGCTTTTATGTTGATTCCTTGTCGGATCGCAACGGTCCTGCCGCCACCCTGCTTGATCTGCAGCGCCACAATGTGAAACTCATTCGAGCAGGGCTGGGTTCCTCCGCCGATCCAAAGCCATGACAATTCGGATCGCAGCTGATCAGCTCTGCGTTGATTACAACGGCTCCGTTGCGCTTTACGACGCCTCGCTGACGCTACCTGCCGGTTGCATCTGCGGAATGGTGGGGATGAACGGAGCTGGCAAAACCACACTGTTCAAGGCGCTCACCGGCTTTGTTCGCCCGTCCCGGGGACAGATCCGCATCAACGGACTCAAGGTGGCTGAAGCTCAGCGAGAGCAGGCTGTGGCTTATGTGCCCCAGAGCGAGGGCATCGATTGCGATTTCCCTGTTTCTGTCTGGGATGTAGTGATGATGGGCCGCTATGGCTCCATGAATTTGTTGCGCATTCCTCGCCAGTCCGATCGCCTGGCGGTTCGTAATGCTCTCGAGCGGGTGGAACTGCTGGATTTGAGAGATCGCCCTCTTTCTGCGTTGTCCGGCGGTCAGCGCAAGCGAGCTTTTCTGGCCAGGGCGATCGCTCAAAGAGCTTCTGTTTTGCTGCTTGATGAGCCCTTCAACGGTGTTGATGTCCGCACTGAAAAGCTGATGGCGGAATTGTTTCTGCAGTTGCGCAACCAGTCCTGTTCGATCCTGATCTCGACCCATGACCTCAGTAATGTTCGTGATTTCTGTGATCTGGTTGTGCTGATCAACAAGACCGTGCTGGCCTACGGAGAAACATCGGAGGTCTTCACTCCGGAAAATCTCTCGCAGGCGTTTGGTGGTCTTCCACCTGATGTGCTGCGGGGGCAGACCCCGTGATTTTCAGCGTCTGCCGGATTGCCTGTTTGCTGAAACAGGGCAGGAGTCAGAGGGGACTCAAGGTTGTCTGACGTCCTGCTAGAGCCTCTGCGTCATGACTTCATGGTGCGCGCGCTGATGATCAGTGCACTTGTTGGCGGAGTCTGCGGTCTGCTCTCCTGCTACATGACGCTGAAGGGATGGGCCCTGATGGGTGATGCCGTATCCCATGCCGTCCTTCCCGGTGTGGTGCTGGCCTATGCCCTGGGATTGCCTTTTTCCTTGGGAGCCTTTGTGTTCGGTGTGGGATCGGTGGCCACCATCGGTTTCGTGAAGCAGAAGTCGCGCATCAAGGAAGACACGGTGATCGGCCTTGTGTTCACAGGCTTCTTCGCTCTTGGTTTGGTGCTGGTCTCCAAGACGCGCAGCAATATCGATCTCACTCAGATTCTGTTCGGCAACGTGCTGGGGATTTCCGCGGCTGACATCCAGCAGACCTGGATGATCTGCTTTGTCGTTGTGGCGCTATTGCTGCTGTTCCGACGTGATCTGCTGCTGTTCTGTTTCGATCCCACCCACGCCCGCTCGATCGGGATCAATACCGGTTTTCTCCATTACCTCCTGCTGTCGGTGTTGTCGCTCGCGGCGGTCGCCGGCCTGCAAACCGTTGGCATCATTCTTGTGGTGGCCATGTTGGTGACACCGGGCGCGACGGCTTACCTGCTCACTGATCGCTTTGATCGCATGACCTGGCTGGCGATCGGCAGCAGTGTGCTGTCCAGTCTTCTGGGCGTCTATCTCAGTTACTGGACCGACAGCTCCACGGCTGGCTGCATCGTTCTGGTTCAGACCGGTCTTTTCCTGCTGGCATTCCTGCTGGCGCCGCGTCACGGAATCTTTTGTCGCACGTCGTCCTGATCTGCCAGCCTGGAATCCGATCCGATTTCTAAGCGCCCGAGCGGGATGTTCGCTCTGAAAATCTCGTTGTTGAGCTGAAGATTGTGCTCTATCCCCGCGACTGAGCTAGTAATCGCTTAAAGAGATTTCTCCAATGTTATTCATGCTCCGTTTATCAGTTGCTACTTCGGCTTTTGCTGTCTCATCCTTTGTCTGTGCACAGGTCCAGGCCAAGCCTGTCGTTGAGGTGTTCAGTACCGCAATTACTGAAGCTGAGGTAACTCAAACTGAACGTGGCTGGTGTGCTGCTGTGATTGCCATCAGTGATGCATATCAGAGCGGAGGCTATGAGGCCGGCAAAGCCAAGGCTGCGGCCGTGATCGACACGGCCTACGCCTATGAATCCGGGCCGGTCGCTTTTAAGCCCACTTATGCAATCGGTGACAGTACCTTCCGCACCACCCGCCAGGGTGCACTCGATTACTTCGTGGGTCCCGATCCCACAATCCCCGAGTTCAGGGGCAAGAAGCTGGGATTCGCCACCTATCGCCACTGGGTCAAATGTGAGATCAAGGACTATGTGGTGCAGTTGTTGGGCAACACAGCGAACACTATGGGGAGGGTAATTCTCACCGATTCGCAGGGTCAGACCGCAGAGCCTGAGAAGACCTGGACGTTCATCCGTGAAATGGATGGCTCGGTTCGCATCGTGCTGCATCACTCGTCCGCACCATTTGATGCTCGCTAGTTCGTAAAGGGCTGCACAAAGGCTTGGGTGATGTTGGAGAATGTTAGAAACACATCTGCGTTGTCCAGCCTGATGCTCCTCACCAACCGATCCGTCGTTCGGGGTTCCCTGGTCGCACTGGCCGCACTCACACTCGTGGGAGCACAATCAGCCCGGGCCCACCATGTCCCTGGCGATGACCACACCGGCGCCCTGCTGTCTGGTCAATCCACCAGTACGGACCGGGGCATGAAAGCCGTGTTCAGCTCTCAATCTGAGGCTGAAGCCGCTGCCCCAGGCTTCAATTGCACGGGCGCTCACAAGATGGGCAATCAGTGGATGTCTTGTTCAGCCCATGGCGCTCACTGATCGGTCTTGCTCACTGATCGGCGGTGCTAATTGATCACCTTTGCCGATTCAGGCCATCAAAGCAGTGATGGCCTGAGCCGGCTTGGTCGATAGCTCAGCAGAAATTTTTGATCCTCGGCTCTGACAGCAGTGATGCAGTCGTCTTCTGTGTTCCAGATCCAGACCTGCTGAGGGACCTGATCTGTTTGTTTGATCGTTGTGCTGACGGGCGAGCCATAACGGGTTCTGAGCCCTGCGAGCACCTCTGTCATTGAATTACTGGGCAAGCTGTACACCAGTTGTTCCAGCCCTTGGTTGCCAAAGCGAAGATCCAGCTGTTCAACCGGGATGTCACCGATGTGCTGGTTGCTGACGCGATAAACAGCTGACGAATCTGCGTCCAGGGAACGCGCTGTTTCCAGAGACACCTCAAGACGCTGTTCAACTGTGGAGCTGTCCATGCCCCACTGCAAACCTGATATGCAGGCCATGGCCTCACCTGGAGACCACAGCAGAGCGCCGGCAATCAGCAAACTCATCACCCATCGCAGCGAGAGTCGCAGCATGAATTTCAAGACTACGTCTCTCCTCGGACGTTAGTGGTGATGCATGCGGCTGTCTGTTCTCTGCCGCTGTTCATTCGCCAACAGAGTGATGTCGACATTGCTGACGTTGCTTCCTACGTTGAACAGCAAACAACGATCGGTTGGAGCTGAAGTGCTCAGGGCTGAATGACGCGTCTTGCCACAGCCTGGGCCATCTTCCAAGGCCTGCTGATCGAGGCACTTCCCTTTTTGATGCTGGGGGTCACCATCGCCGGCCTCGCTCGCTGGCTGGTTCCCCAGTCGGCCTGGGTTCGACGTCTGCCACGAAATCCCCTGCTCGCACCAATCGTTGGAGCCTTGCTCGGGTTTGCGCTCCCGGCCTGTGAATGCGGCAATGTGCCGGTGGCTCGTCGCCTCCTGGCCAGCGGTGCTCCTTTAGGTACGGGATTCGGCTTTCTTTTCGCTGCCCCGGTTCTCAACCCCATTGTTCTGGCCAGCACCTGGGCGGCATTTCCGGATAAAACCTGGTTGCTTTGGGCCAGGCCTGCTGGGGCATTTGTAATTGCACTGGCTTTGAGCGCTTTGCTGGGGATGATTCCTGAATCCCGCCTGCTTCAGGGTGCACTGCTGGAAGAGCGCAGGCTCAGTCAGCCCCTTTCGAGCATCGGGTTGCTCGAGCGCCGCACAGGACTGGTCGGCGCAGGTCCGGCCAAGCCTGCAATGCCAGCCCAGTCAACGGCCCTTTTGCCGCGTGAGCTTCTCTCCCACAGCACCCGGGAATTCCTCAGCCTGCTCACGTTGTTGGTGCTCGGCAGTGCTCTGGCCGCCGTGGTGCAAACCTGGCTGCCGCGCAGTTGGCTGCTGGCTCTTGGCAGTGCGCCAACACTGTCGGTCCTTGCGTTGATGCTGCTGGCGTTGGTGGTCTCGGTGTGTTCGAGTGTGGACGCTTTTCTGGCACTCGGTTTTGCCGCCCAGGTCACCCCAGGAGCGTTACTGGCTTTCCTGTTGCTTGGACCGGTCGTTGATCTCAAACTGGCCGGATTGTTTACCGTTCTGCTCACTCCGCGAGCCATTGCAATCACAGCGCTGTCTGCATCACTGATGGTTCTGCTGATCGGCCAGTGGGTGAACCTGATTCAGCTCTGATGTGGTGTCTGCAGCGATGAGATCCTTGCGTCACCTGCGTCGGGCAGCTGTTCTCCCCCCTCTGGTGCTCACGCTCTGGGGCTGGGTGCTGGTGTGGAGCAGCCTGTCTTCCCGGTTGGATCTGCTGCTGAATGCGGCCTTTCACCCGGTGGTCGCCGTTGCCGGTGTGGTGCTGATGCTGGTTGGACTGATCCAGCTGCGGCTGGCTGGTCGACGTCGCCTGCCTGTTGCTCCTCTCGGCTGGTTGCTATCCGCAGCAGTGGCGTTGTTGATTTTGCTTCTGCCTCCCCGACCATCGTTCAGTGACCTTGCCGCGAGCCGTCCGGACAGTCTTCCGGCGGCACCGAGTCTGAGTTTTTTCCTGCCTCCGGAGCAGCGCACGCTGACGGAGTGGGTGCGGCTGCTTCGCAGTCAACCCGACCCGGAGTTGCACGCAGGAGATCCTGTGCGGATCAGTGGTTTTGTTCTGGATCGACCTGGTGAACCCTTGCAACTGGCTCGCTTGACGGTGCGTTGCTGCCTCGCGGATGCAACGCCAGCCGGCCTGCCCGTGGACTGGCCAGCTGAGGCGAACCCTCAGGCGGACCAATGGTTTTCGATCGAGGGGACGATGATTGTGCAGGAGCGGAATGGGGTGCCGGTCAGTGTGGTGAAGCCGACTCAGATGACACTGATTCCAAGGCCTGAGCGCCCTCTCGAACCATGACCACCCAGGCCTCATCGGCAAGGCCGCGGCTGTTGCTTGGAAGTCTTGCGGCTCTGGCCGGACTGGCTGTTGTGCAGCAACAGATCCTGTTGCGACGACCACCTTGGCTTCAATCCGTGGCCATTCAGCCCCTGCGTTCCGGAGCTGCTGCGCTGGATGTGATCTTCAGCAGGCCGATGGATCGCGACACCGTCGCAGCCAGTTCACTGGCTCCAGATCTTCCGCACAGCTGGTTCGGGCGACAGGATCGTCTGCGGCTTCTAGTGGACTCCGGCCAACCGATTACGGGGCCTCTGCGTCTGGAACTGCATGGTCAGGATCTGCGGCAGTTGCCCCTCAAGAAGCAAGTGGTGTGGTGGCACCCCAGGCCCCACCTGCTTGCGGTGGTGCCCAGCGGGGATGGAGAACGCTTGAAGTTGCGCCTGCGAGACGGACGATGGCAGTCGCTTGCACCGGTGCAGCAACGCATTCTGCAAATTGAACCACTGGGCAATGGCTCCGGAGTTGCACTGGTCAGCGACGACAGTGAGGCTCGGCAGCGGGTGCTGCTGCGTCAACTGGATCAACAGGCTCTCAGCATCCGTGAGCAAGGTCTTGGGGATCCAGTGCTGGGCAGTCTTGAGGAGCTGGAGTCCGGAGACTCGGGATCGCTGCTGTTTGCTCATCTGAGTAGCAATCAACTGGGTGAATTGCTGGTTCAGCTCGGGGGGTTTGAGCCAGACAGTGATCGCGTCTGGATTCAGTCTCGAGGCAACGCACGACGGTTTCTGGATTTGAAGGCCAGCGGTCCTCTGCGTCTGCTTCCGGATGGCAACGGACTGGTATTGCCGTCCTACGACGGTTTGGAGTTGCTGCCCCTCAATCCTTCCCTGGAAGGAGGATCAAGGCAGTCTCTGCCTGGAAGTCGGGAGGTGAAGGCCTTCTGCTCCGGATCCGGGCGCGCTCTGTTGGTGCGTCACTGGCCTGACTACCGCCGTTCCCTCGAGCTGGTGATTCCAGCCCGGCCTCCACAGCAGGTTTGGCTGGGTGAAGCCGGGGTGATGGCGGCGGCTTGCGATAACGGTGGCGAGCGCCTCTGGCTGGTGTTGCGGGAGGCCGGCCTGCGCACCGAGGACGTGCTCCTGCAGCTCGACAGCGAAGGGCAAGAGATCCGTCGACGCTCCCTGGGGCCATGGCGATTGAGCTCGGGGTCGGAACTCGACTACGACCCCGTGAGTGATCAACTGCTCACGGTGGTTCAGAAGCCTGCCGCCGACCACGGACGGATCGCTCTGATTTCCGGCAGCACACTCAATCTCGAGGTGCTGGAGCAGACGGCGGTGCTGGCGAGTTGGCTGCCTGCAGGAGGAGCATTGACTGACTTTTCAATGCCATCTCGATAAGTTGGCTGAGAATCGTTCTCACTGCCCATGAGGGTGGCTCCCCTCGTCGCGCAAGGTCTGTCTGTCGCCTATGGCGATCGAGTCGTTGTTGATGATGTGTCGTTGACGCTGGAAGCCGGAACGCTGACGGCGCTGGTCGGTGCCAACGGTGCCGGCAAATCCACCTTGCTGCACATGTTGCAAGGCCGATTGACGCCTTCCGCCGGCAAGGTCGCTTGCGATGGGATGCCGATTCAGAGCTGCCGTGATCGGGTGGTGCTGATGCCGCAGCGGGGCAGGATCGACTGGTCTTTCCCCATCACCGTGCGTGAGTTTGTGGCACTCGGGGAGATCGGTCACCGTTCCTTTGGTTGTTGCGACCGGGAAGCGGCATTGCAGCGTGTCGGTCTGGAAACACTGGCGACTCGTCGTTTGGATGCATTGTCGGGAGGTCAGCAGCAACGGGCCTTGCTGGCCAGAACGCTGGTGCAGCCCTCTCGGGTTCTGTTGCTGGATGAACCCTGTGCCGCGATTGATCCGCCGTCGCGGGAGCAGCTGCTTGCGCTCATGCGTCAACTCGCTGATTCAGGTCACACCCTGTTGGTGAGCAACCACGACTGGGGGACCTCCCTCGATCTCTTTGATCGCGTGATTGTCCTCGATGTCAGCGTCGTGGCGGATGGTCGCCCCGAGCAGGTGCGTCGCAAGCTCAGCAGCCAGCCTGAGCGTCGGGAATACAGACATGAGTGAGCTCGATCTCTGGTTGGTGCCGCTACTGATGTCGTTGCTCGTTGGGGTGCTTTGCCCGGTCACCGGCACCTTGCTGGTGACACAACGACGCGTGTTGCAGGCGAATCTGATTTCCCATGCTGTTTTGCCGGGCGTCGCCATCGCGGTGGCATTCGGAGTGGACCCAGCAATCGGGGGTGTGATAAGCGGGTTGCTGGGCTCACTGGCGGCTGAGCGCATGCAGCGGGGGCAACCCGCGGGCCAGGAAGCTGTGATCAACACGGTGCTCGCTGGTTTTCTCGGCCTCGGTGTGCTCTTGATTCCAGTGCTCAACATTCGCCTTGATCTGGAGGCTCTCTTGTTCGGCGATTTGTTGATCGTCGACTGGTCAGACCTCTACAGGGTTCTTGTGGCTGCTGCCGCGATGCTGCTGTTGCTTTTGACCCGCTACCGACAGCTTGTTTTTTTGGGTGTTGATCCTGAGGGTGCCCAGGCTTCTGGCATGTCGGTGCGGAGCCTGCAGTTGGTTCAGGCGTTGGTCACCTCCATGGTGATCGTCAGTGCCATGGCTGCGGTGGGGGTAATTCTTGTGATTGGCCTGTTGTGCGCACCGGTGCTCCCTGGGCTCTGGCGAGTGAAAAGTCTGCGTGCGGCAATGCTTCAGTCGGCGCTTGTGGGTCTTTCTCTCAGTGCCGTGGGCTTCCTGTTGGCTGTTCCGCTCAATCTTCCTCCGGGTCCCCTGATCGGCGTTGTCTGCATGGTTTTGCTCTGCCTGCCCAACCTCCGACCTGCAAATTCAGCCTGACTTGCACAGTCGATGAGAATGATTATCATTTCCGCAGATATTTTGTCGCGTTTTGCCTTTCCCTCTCGTCACGGCAGCAGCAGGAACCCTGCTAGCCGCTGCCTCTTCAGCCCCAACGGTTGTTGCAGTTGACGGCGTTCTCTGCGACATCACCAAGAAGTTGGTGGCTGATCAAGCTCGCGTCATTTGCTTGATCCCGCCGGGTGCAGACCCGCACACCATGGCCCTCAGGCCTGCTGATCGCAGCAATCTCAGCAAAGCCAAGCTTGTGCTGCTGAACGGCTACAACCTCACGCCTGCCCTCAAGGGCGTCAAAGCCGGCGGTCCGGTTGTATCCGTTGGCGAAATTGCTGTTCCCAGCAATCCAATGAATGACCCGCATCTGTGGCATGACCCTGCAATCGCGGCGTCCATGACCAATGCGGTTGCGGTCAAGCTCAAGCCTGTGTTCAACGGAACTCAGGACGCAGCGATTGATCAACGCAGGGCTGCCATGGATTCAGTGCTGGGTTCGCTCGGAACCTGGACGGGCCAGCAAATTCGGACCGTGCCTGCTGAACAGCGCGTTCTGATTACAGGACACCGCGCCTATTCCTTCCTGGCGCGTCGGTTCGGCATTCGTGAACTCCCTGTTGTTGATGAATACGCCACCGGCGGCCGCATGCGCCCCTCCAGCCTGAGTGCCATCAGCAAGGCGATCAAGAAGTCAGGAACCAAGGTGATCTTCCCCGAGGCTTTGCCCCCGTCCAAGACGATGCGCCGGATCAGCAAGGCCAGTGGCGTTCCCCTCGCCAGTAAGCCTTTGTTTGCAGATGGCCAGGCTCCAGGCAAAAGTCTTGTCCAAACAGCAACAGGCAACATCTGCACGTTCGTTGTTGCCCAGGGCGGACGTTGTAATGAAAACGGTGCAGCTCAGCTTCAGGAGCGTTGGGCCTCAATTCGCTGATTTATTTGCACACTTTTCTGGTTTTTTGATCTAATGATTTTTCCTCGTCTTTCGTTTCTGAATGCCGCAGCTAGTCTTGCCTTATTGCTGGCTGGTGATGCTGCAATCCGCGGGGTTCATGCCCATGGCGGACATGGTGGTGGTGAACAAGTTCCCGAGGGTGAATTCAAGGTCACTCCTGTGATCACCATTGAGGGTCATGGAGGTTTTGAGACCAATCTCGATGGCAATCCTGAGCACTACGCTATTGATGGCCAGTTTGGTTACGTTTTCGAATGGGGACTGCCCAACAATGGTGTTTTTGCCATTGAAGGATCCATCGGACCTTCGGCTGTTTATGGAGAGGCTGAACACTTTTACGGAATCGTTCATGCTCATGGAGACGGCCACGATGATCATGGAGATGAAGACCATGATGATCACGACGACGATCATGCCCATGAAGAAGGGCACGCTCTTGCATCGGGTGCACCGTTCAAGCGAACAGATGTTCGTGGCTACTTAGCTGCTCGCTATCAACCCAATGACAGGCTGGCATTGCAGGTTGCTTGGATGCCTTATTACGTGACAGGTAAAGGCGAGGAAATGGGTGAAGGTCTCAAGAATGAGGTTGGTGTCAATGTCACTTATGCATTCGGTGATGGCGATGTGAACTTTGCACTGGGTGATGGCCTGGAAGATGTCATCGACGGAGTTTTTGTTTCAGTTGAAAATCGCACGGGTTGGGAAGCCAATGGTACCTACATTGGTAATTACACCGACCTCTGGCCTGGTTTCGGTTTCAATGTTGACCTGCTGAACATCACACTTTCGGGTGGTCCACGTTTCTATTCACCCGGCAGCTATTCAGGCCTTTCATCGCGCACCGACTGGGGCGGAGAGCTTGAGATGGAATACCCGATTACAGACAATATTGCTCTGTTTGCACACTGGGAACCTATCTATAGTTCTGAAGATTGGGGCTCAGAGGGTGGCATGGGCTGGAACCACCATATCGGCACCGGTGTGACCTTCTCGTTCTGATCGATGCAAGGTTGTCGATCCATCCTGGTGTAGACAACCTTTTCCGGTTTGTGGCGCTGCATCAAAGCCCTGTTCAGATATTGTCTGAACGGGGCTGATCACTGTCTGGGGCGATATTCTGATTCACGGCTTGCCTAGTCATTGATCAAGATCAATCAAGCAGTCCAAGAGTTTGAATTTTTATTTGCTTTCTAACTTTTAGCCTGTAGTTTCAGCTGACTTTCTTGATTTGCATCCACATGGTTGTGCTGATATCGATCTTGATCAAGGTTTCAAGGTGTTCTTGCGTTAAAGCTCGGGCATCATTTTCTCGACCCTGGAGTGTGAGTTTGGAGAGTTGACCCATGCACCAGTTCTGTAATGCAGCTGCCTGTGCTCTGCGGCATCTGAGATGACAATGTTCAGGCAGATCCATTGAGCTGGATTCAGTCCAGGTTGTTTACTTGTGCGTATGAATATGTGTGGATTCAAGCCCAACATCCGCACGTAGCGAAATGCACTCTGCACTGTTCTGGTATCAAATGTGTGAATTTGCTTTCGTTGATTGAGCGTTCTTTCGAGTTGATGTTGTGAGTCGTTGACCGTCATCCTGATGGCAGTTAGGCGGCTGCTGGACGGGCTGCGCGTGAAGGCTTCTTTGGCAGCTTCATTGCTGGCAAATGTTGGGCTCGATGCCTGCTCTGGAGAGCTCTCCAGGACGCTGCGCTCACGACTGTGAGCACGAGTGCGCTCACGTTGTCGCTGAGGGAGCTGCTGATGGTGATTTGCAGACAAGCGAAAGTCGTATGTAACGAGTTGCAACGGCTGATCGACGGCTTCTGGTTCGGATCTCATTCGCGTTGCTCATCGCCTTCCAGCGGTCGTTCTGATCTTGGTCTTTGCAGCTGTCCAGTGGGATCTGGTCGGTTGTACTGGTGCCATCTGTACCTCGCATGCCACGTCTTGTTGGGCTCTCAGGTAGCAAATGGCTCAAAGGAACCCCCTACTGCTTCTGAGAATCGCTTGCATGAAGGCAAGTTTTGCTTCTAGAGTCGAGATCGATTCTCAATAGCAGGACGTTTTCCGTCCATGACTCTCTCGGCTTACCGGTTTCTCCCTGATGCTCCCGTGGCATTAATGACGATGCCTCGCCACCAGACCGTGTTGATCGACCCGGCTTCTGCTGGCCAAGGCAGCATTCTTGAGGTTCACGAAGGCTTCTGCCGTGTGTACTGCCCCTGTGAAGAAACAGAGGGTATGACTCTGGCTTTCCTTCAAGCAGGTGATCGCCTGAGGACTGATCGCCTCTGCAGCGAAGGCATCTGCGTCGAAGCTCTCACTGATCTTCGCCTCGCCCGCAGTGTTTCCTCCGACGATGAAGTCGGCATGGATGCAGTGAACGAGTGGACGTTGCAGCTTCTGCGCATCCGTCACCTCGGACAGGCTGAGCAGAGGCTTCATGCTCTCTTCGCTCTGTTGGTCAATCGTCTTGGCAAGCGCTGCAGTGATTGCTTCCAGTTACCTTTCCGTTTGACTCATGACCGTCTCGGTGAGCTGATTGGAGCCACGCGGGTTACCACGACCCGTCAGGTCTCCAAGTGGAGAAATGTGGATCAGATGAACTGTTCAGGTGGTGAATTCACCATGAACTTCTCGATCGACATGATCAGCACTGCACCTCTGACCCATCTCTGAATGGCTGTGATTCACCGCCAGGGCAGCAATCTCATGGCAGCTCTCTGTCTTGAAGCGGAACGCTGTTCAAGGAGGAGTCTCCAGATCAATCAACAGTGCGATTTCTGCCTGAATCGAACATTGCTCAAGCGATTGCGCTCTGAGCAATGTTCGATTGCAGCACGACTCGAGCAACTTCAAAAGCTGATTGCAGGGATGGATCGCGAGTCTGTCGTAGATCCGATGGCATTGGATTTCGCCAGTGAAGTCGCTCGGCGGGCGCTCCTGAAAATTCGCTCCTTAGCGAACTGACTGCTGAAGCTGGGCAGGTTGCGCGACACCTTCTCTCAGTTCGTTGTCGATGATCAGCACGGCTGCCGCCTGACCGTCAGCGAACTTGGTCCGACCAAGCAGATGAGCGGCTTCGTGTTCAGCTTTGATCTGTCCCTCCACCATCGGTTCAAGGAACACACTGGTGCGTGTGTCGCCAACACGTTCTGCTGCCATCAGCAATTGCTGGAGAGACGTCGTCACGTCCCGTTCCGTCAGGAATGCAGTGCTCATCACGTCGAGCACTGACTCCCCTGATTGATCCGGAGCTTCGAGGGCATGCAGTTCGGGCGTCTGTGCCCTGGCAATCAGGTAGTCAGCAACCTTGGCTGCGTGCTCCTGTTCTGCTTTTGCCTCGTCGTTGAAGTGTTTGGAGAAACCGCGTAGTTCCCGTTCTCCCATCCAGATGGCAGCACCAAAATAGATCGCATGGGCCTGGCGCTCCATATTGAAGTGAGCCTGAAGACCCTCCAGCAATGCTGGATCCATCGGTTCCGCCATGGCCCGACCAGAAGGGCCAACCGGGAGTTGAACGCGCTTGGAGGGGTCTGAAAGCATCACCATGAGTCGCCTATGTATCAAATGTACATGGGTTGTCGAGTCTTTCGATTGCTGTTGACGTCGTGAATGATCAGCGCTGTATAATGAGATGCATTCTCAGCAGCTTGGATCGTGCCGGTTCATCAGCCTCAGAAAAAGAAAGGTTGCAAGAAATCCAAGTGCTCGAAGTGGAAGGGCGGTCAGTGCAAGTGCGGGCGAGGTTGAGCGAAGAGCTCGTCCTGTTTGGCTTGTAGTTGAACCGGATTGAGTTGCATTGTTTTCGTCACCGCATCCACGTCGATCAGGTTCTGGCGTTGCATCCAGCCAAGGTGTCTGCTGATCGTTGGTCTGGTGCTGCTGATGATTTCCCCGATGCGTCGGTGGGATAGTCCCGAAATCAGGGTCTGTTCACAATTGGCATCTTGATGGCCTTTTGATTTGGCAAGCAGTAAGAACAGTTTGATCAATCGTTCAAGGCTGTCTGCGGGCTGCTTGATTTCGTAGAGGTCGAGAATCCAGTTTTCCAGAAAATCGTTGGTACTAACTTGTTGATCTTTTGGGTTGAATTCAACTTTGGATGCTTCAAGGGCTTCAATCATCAGCCTTCGATGGTTATTCCAAGAAATTGAGCTGCCGGTGCCAGCATAAATTAAGGCTAGTGTAGATTCCGTTGCATTATTTCCAATGTCGTTGATGCAGTAAAGGCGAATAAAGCCATCGATTATCTTCAGCTGAAAACTTTTATTTTCATTGTCATTTGTGATAATTCTGTGTTGACTTGATTTCTTCAGTGTGATGACTGATGTGACCAGTGTTGTCAAATTTTTTTCAGCCTGCGTCATGTCAGCTGCTGGTGCACGATTACAGAAATGCACCTTCAATTGCTGTCGTTATAACAGTGAAAGCGTGGCTGCGATGCGTGTTGTTTGATACGCCCTTTTGGGGATTTCGGTGCAGCTCCAGCTGGGCTGTGACCCATGCGAATCCACTGAATCAAATCCTGACCTTGCCCACTTCTGCGCGTATCGGTGCATGTCCTGTGCCGATCAGAATCGGCTGACGGGTGAAGATCTCGACGCGGATCCCGCTCCGTGCCACAACAATCAAGGTCCGGCTGATGGCCAGTACTGAGATGACAAGGGCGGCTGGCCAGGTCAAGGCCATGAACAGCGTGGTCAGATCAGCCATTGTTGTGCGGTTGCATCCTGCCCTTGAGATAGCAATGGTCGTCTTGATCAATGCTTGGTTGGATGGCTCCACCGCCTCGTTCTGCCGTGCAGAGGGATTGGGGGGTGACGGATTGAGTCAAGCCAGGCAGCATGGTCAACCATGTTGAATCCCATGCGTCGCATCGCCTGGCTCCTCGGGGGCGCTCTTCTTATTGCCCCTCCCGTGTCAGGGGCCGGTTTGATGGAGCTGCTCGACAGCATGAAGCCTGCTCGACCTGAGCGGTCAAGGCTGCAGCTTCCGCCGCTTCCGTTGACGCCTGGTCGCGGCAAGAACTGGGTTGGTGACCGCATGCCCAAGCAGGGAACCTCAATTCTGGTTCTGGCAGGTCATGCTGATTCCCAGCGGATGTACGGCTCTGGAACGCCAGGCTGGGCAGTTGGTGTTGCCGGAGCCGCTCCGATGCAATCGGGAATGACGGACGAGCTCTATTGGAACCTGCGCACCGCCAGGGCAGTGGTGGCCGACGGCAAAAAGCAGGGTCTGAACATCAGCTTCTATGACCCTGGTGTGCGCACCATCCGCAATGTGCAGGATCCCCGCACCAACTGGTCCGTGGGGCAACAGCATGCTTCGGAGGGGGGATACGTGGTGGAAATCCATTACGACGCTTACTCGCCCCATGGGATCGGTGCAGGAATCATCCCAGCTGTCGCCTTTGGTTTTTCCGTGATGGATGAAGCCCTGGCGAAAGAATTCGGGGCTTATCCCTATGACTACCGGGGCATGTTGGGAGCACCCCGCAGGGGGGTGTCGATGTTGGAAATTGGCATGCTTGAGGGCGCTCTGGAGCGGGGACTTCGCGACCCACGACAACGCAAGCAAACCTTGGACAGGATTGCTAAACGCGTTGTTTTCGCACTGCGTGAGGGATTGGAACAAGGAACCTCCCTGAGGGCGATCTGTCGTCCCACGACAGGAATCGCGGCGTATTGCCGTTAGCGCTCAGAGAGTGGTGTTCAAGTAGTCCTCAAGCCGATCCCTTGGAATGCGCTGATCGGAGACGGCGTTTCCTACTGGCAGAAAGATGGGCATGGTGAGTTGTCCATCGATCACCAGGGGAATCAGCGGCTGGCGATCTACCCGCATCTCGGCGCCGATTTTCTGAACACAGAGCAGTTCAAGAACCCCGTCGTCGTGCTCGCGTTGGTACAGACGTGCATTCTCAATCGTGGCCAGGTTGCAGGGAGCAAAGCCATGGTTGGCGACAACATCACTCAGCCTCAAGCTTCAGAGCCCCCTTCTCTTGAGGCCACGAGCAGACCCATGCTCTGTCGGATGCGAGGCGAGATGGACCGAATGGATTGTTCGAGTGCGAGTGCCTGATGCCATTCACCGGCGGCCTGAGCCGCGTCCTGCTGATCCCAGAGGAGAAGGCGTTCACTGAGCAGTTGCAGCAGTGACTGAGAGTCGTTGATCGTGTTGGTTCGGTTGTTGTTTTGCGTATTTTGCATATTGATACTGTCTACGATTGAAACCAGAACATCAACTCAGCGAGGGGGGTGATTGCCGTGCTGAGATGTTCGGTTCACCGCTTTGATGGTTTGGCCTAAACCTGCAGCACTGCATGCAATTCATGACCAGGCATGCGAATGTCAAAGTCGTTCAGCATCGATCAGCAGCATGAATCTGATCCTGCTTTATGCCGACGACGTCTGGTCTGGATCCAGCTGTTTTTTGGCGAATGGTCGCCGCACCCAACACATCCGTACGGTTTTGCAAGCGGTGGTCGGCGACACGCTTCGGGTTGGGTTGTATGGCGGTGCTCAGGGGAGTGCTCGTGTTGATGTCATTGATGACGCGGGTGTGACGTTGTCTGCGCAGTTGACGCAATCACCGCCGCCAAGGCATCGCTTCGACATCGTTCTGTCACTTCCTCGTCCAAAAATGCTGCGGCGGATTTTGCGTACCGTCGCGGAATTTGGTGTTTCAAACCTCCATCTGATCAACAGTGCCAGGGTCGACAAGAGTTACTGGCAGTCACCTCTGCTGTCGCAGGTCAAGCTCAATGAAGCGTTGATTGCAGGGATGGAACGCGCACAGGACACGATCGCTCCAGTGGTGCACTGTCATCAACGCTTCCGTCCTTTTGTTGAGGACCAGCTCCTTCAGCTTTGCAACGGTCGGCCTTGCTGGATCACCGACAAGGGAGCTGCGACTGCCCTTTCGCAGGCACCTGCAAGACCTGCGTTGGTGATGATTGGTCCAGAGGGAGGTTTTGTGCCTTTCGAGATCGAGCTTGCAACGTCGGTCGTGGCAGAGCGGGTCCATCTCGGTGAACGCACTCTCAGCGTTGACACGGCCCTGCCGGCGGTCTTGGCCCAGGGTCTGGCGCTCTAATTAACTCCAGATCAGCTCCAGCTGAATCGATGGATCAAGGCTGCGTTTCACAGGACATTGCTCGGCCACGCGTTGCAGCAGTGCGCGCTGTTCGTTGCTGAGCTGTTGGGGCAGTTTCAGATGCACTCTCAGCTTCTCCACCTTGCGGGGACCTGATTGGGTCATCAGTTTGTCCACTTCGGCAGTGCTCCCTTCAAACGACCAGTTCCTGCTCTTGGCGGTGATTCCCATGATGGTGAGCATGCAGGTTGCGACGGATGTGGCCAGAAGGTCGGTGGGAGAGAACTCTTCGCCTTTGCCGGCGTTGTCGATCGGAGCATCGGTGATCAACACGGCACCAGAGCCATGGTGTGTGGCTTCACAGCGCAGTTCACCGCTATACCGACAGGAAACAGTGGGCATGACGTCCCTTCAAATGGTTTATTCAAGTTGACAGCACAATCCGTGACTGCTCGATTCTTTGTGGTGTGCTCATGATGAGTTCATGTTTTGTCGCTTGTGGAACTGTTGTTGTTTTAAATCCCGTGTCAGTGATTCATTCCTGGTTGATGAATGTCTGCTGATGCGTCTATGGACGCTATAAGTATTTAGTAAGCGCTAATCTGATGATCAAATTGTGATTGGATGGTGGTTACTATTGAGGTGTTTGTGGTCTTGCTGGTGTGCTTGGGTTCGTGCGTTGAGCTGCAGAAATGGATCGATTCGTTCAACGGTCTGAATTAAGGATTTTTGCTGCTGGGCTCAGTATCGGCTCTTCTCCGGCTGATTCTTGCCTCATCTGATGGCTATAACTCTGTTGCACTTCATTGTTAAGGCCTGTCCTTCGTGGACAATGACGACATGACAGACAACAGCGAACTTGCCGGATTGCAGGCTCTCGTCGCCGACGTTGGCGGCGGCAATGTGATTGATGCCGAACTGCTTGAAGGATGCACGGTTCAGGGGCATGAGCTCGATGAGATGGATGAGGATCAGGCTGCTCGTGTGGCGGCTCACTGTTTCTCCGTTCTTTTTGATCACAAGGTTGAGCGGCTGGAGGGCACGGCTGCGGATGCTGCTACAGGGGTCTGGCGTGGCAAGGTTGATGGCTTTGCTTTCACGATCAGCCGTGAAGATCTCGGCGACCTGGTGCTTGATTTCAGCGTTCCTGATTGATGACCGTTGATGAGCTGCGTCAGGACCTGTCCCAACGGATCGGTCGACCGGTCGAAACGCTGCTGACGCGGGATGGCGACGCAGTCATCGAGCTATCCGATCTCTATCAACCTTCTCCTGCTGGTTTTGGAGGGCGGTTGCGTCTTCGTGATGGAACGGCGATGACCTGGGAGCTGTGGCTGGAGGACGGTGACAGCTGGAACTTTCACGCGGCGCCGCTGAGGGAGTGATGACGAGCTGGTGATCGACGCCTGAGCCTTGTTTCGGCCAAGCTGCTGGCCGAAAATGAGAACCATTCTTAGACTTGAGGTCGGCCAGTCTCTTTTGTTCTGTAGAGATGTCGGTTCAAGTTCTCAAGCTGGTGATGGTTGCCGTCGTGGTGATCATCTCCTTCGCCACTGGTCGCCCGGCTCTGATGGCAATGCGTTCAGATCGAGCATTGCCTGCGCTCGGCTTTGGCGAAGCTTTTGCTGCTGGCATTTTTTTGGGTGCCGGCTTGATTCACATGCTTGGTGATTCACAGTCGGCTTTTGACACGGCACACGTCGACTATCCGTTCGCCATGGTGATCTGTGGATCGGTGATGCTTCTGCTGTTGTGGATTGAGCATCTGGCAAATCGTGGGATGGAGGCTCCATCCGGCAACAGCAAGCTTTTGCCGCTCACGGCTGTTGCGATGTTGTCGATTCACTCCCTGCTGATGGGTGCAGCCTTTGGGGTGTCGTCTTCCGTGGCGTTGACGGTGGTGATCTTCATTGCCGTACTGGCTCATAAAGGCTCTGCCAGTTTTGCGCTTGGCCTGGAGCTTGGTCGTTCAGAGTTTTCGAAGCGTTCCGCCTGGCGACTGTTCCAAGTGTTCGTTGTGATGTTCCCTCTGGGTGTGCTTGTTGGCCAGGCCTTGAGCACGGCGTCGGATGCCCATCCTTTGGTTGAGGCATCGATCAGTGCAGCCGCAGCAGGAACGTTTCTGTTTTTCGGCACTTTGCATGGACTCGCCTCTACGCCGATGATCAATCGCTGCTGCAATCAGCGTGAATTCGTCGCCGCAGTTGGCGGCTTTGCTGTGATGGCTGTTGTGGCGATCTGGACTTGATCGTCGCCATTCACGGCTCTCTGATGGAACTGGGAATGGCAGTTCGCACCAATAGAATGGATCTTTGTTGCACTCATTGTTGAGCATTGTGTTTTAGCCGCTAGGTTTTGATGAGATTTGTTATGAGAGTTTTTGTTTGCTGAATTTATTGTTCAGGTCTTGTCCATTTCCCGCATATTGGCAGTTTGATTGCTCAGCTAAAGGTGGGTGAAAGTCCTGTTCAGAGTCGCGACTTGCCATTCAAGGAGCCTGTTGACGCTGCCGAACTGAAACTCGGTCTTCACCCCGTTGAGGCTGAAGAGGTTCAAAATGTTGAGATTACAAAGTCTCTACCGGATGCTGTTGAAGCAACGTCATCCTTGGCGTCAGAAGATCATGGTGATGAACTCTCGGTGTCTCACCTCCTCCAACAACTATCGCTTGGCATGGATTCGCTGAAACAATTGAATCTTGAGGGCTTTAAGCAGATTTACCCGGTCTTTCTGATTGTCTTCGGCTCTGTGATTCTCGGCTTGTTGTTGTCGTTTATCAGCACGTTTTTGAGTTCAATGAATCATCTGCCGGTTGTCGGTAGCTTGTTCCAGGGCGTGGCCGAGCTGATTGGCCTGGTTGCTGTCGTGCGATTGATTACATCGAATTTGTTGCTGCAGCATCGACGAGCAGAAGTGTTCGCGCGAATCGCCGCATTAAAAAAGGATCTGCTGGGAGGGCAGGAATGAATGGATTGTTTGGCTTGCCCAACCTGACCCGTCCTATTCCTCGATCACAAATCCAAAACTTTCAAAAATCTCGTTGTTGGCATGGATGATCTTTCGGGCGCCTTCTTGCTGCTTGACAGCGAATCCAGTTTGAGCAAGACGCCTCATCAGAGCAGCTGTGTCTTCGAATCGTTCAGCCATATCTTCAAGAGTTCCACAATCTGCGGAGAGGGTGGATTCATTCCAGGTGAAGGAGGCTATGGCGATTTCGGAAGAGGGTGAACCAGTGCTGCGTCAGTGCAGATTTGACATGACTTTAAAGCTTTTGTCTGAGCAGTGCTGATGGCAAGGGTCTGTTGGGCCCTGCCACTGGTTCAGTTGGCGCTGACGCCCTGCGCCAGTTCTTGGCCGAATTCCTCATGCAGCCCCAGGCGTCCATCGATTTCAGAGACACGATCGGCTTTGTCTGCCAGCGTCAACATCTCCTGTTTCGATCGAGGTGGTGCTTCGTTGGCTAGCACCACATGCAGAGGGCAGTGCAAGTTCTGAATCTGTGCCAGCCACCAGCGGGAGTCGGAGGCCGCATCCAAACCCCCACTGACAAACGCCACGCTCGCAAAACGAGCTCCCGGCTGCCGAATGATCTGTTGCTGCTCACGCAGGCGTTGAGGAGTCAAAAGGTTGCGATTGACCCAGACATGGCGACGCAGCATCAGTTTCAGGATCGGTCGACTGGTGTTGAGTCGATAGAGAAGCGGTCCGATCAGTGGCAGTTCCACCAGCCGTCTGACCCAGTTGAAGCTCTGCCCTGCTCGTCCGGTCATGGTTGGAAGCGGACCTCGGAAGGTGGGTGCAACCACCACGATCTGTGCCCATTGCCGAGAGCATTGCTCGGCGAGGCCGAGAGCGATCGGAGCACTGTGGCCCGCCGCCACAACATTGATCTTGTTCAGACCAGCACGTTGAAGGTGTTGAAGAATGCCGTTTAAAGCCTCACGCAGAGCATTGGCGTTGTATGCCATTGCTGGACGTTCACTATCTCCAAATCCCGGCCAATCGAAGCTCACCAGCTGACAGCGTTCATCCATGGCATCAGCAAAGTCATGCCACTCGCCTCGGCTCGACACGGTGCTCAAGGCTGGTAGCAGCAGCCAGAGGTCTCCATTCTCTGGACCGCGACGTTCCAGCGTGACGCGAACGTCGCGGCCATTCAGGTTGACGTGGAGATTTTCGGGTACACCACCGATCCGGGAATAAAGGTTCATGGTGACGTCGAGTCTGTGGACTCAGTGCATGGTTCCAGCTTCGCTCTGAAGCAGTGATCTCCCAATGGATGTTGCAAAGATTTGCCGTGCCTCACTTCATCAGCAGTGCTGGGCTGAAAGGCCACCCGCAATGGGCGTGTGGCCTAATCAGTGGCTGGATTCGTGGCCCTATGGAGCCCAACCTCAGGGTTGAAAGGCTCTTCGTTCGAGGTCACAGTCTCCGTTAGGCGACAGACCCTGGCGGCGCATGGCCTGAACTTCAGCTCTTGCGGCTCGCAGATCAGCGCGGAAGACCGGATCGTTCTGCAATTGAGCCACAGTGCCTGAGGCGATGATCTGGCTGGCCTGTACATCACTCAGCCAGTGCACATTGCAGATGTAGCGGCTCTTTCCGTACTCAATTCCTCTGGCCAGGATTGCATCGCGACGTTCCGGTGCGAGCTCACTGAGAACCAGTGCCCATGCCCATCCGGCAGCGGTGTGGCCGGATGGGTAGGAGCCATCGCCTCTCAACAGGGTTGCCTCGTCGGGCGTGCAGATTGGCTTGCCGTTGACCATGAAGGGTCTGGGGCGTTGATAGTTGTTTTTGGCCTTGTAGGTCGCCAGACCGGCGTCAGTCAGCGTGCGTTGCAGCAGGGTGTAAAGCCTTGGTGTTCCTTCCTTGCTGATCGGCACGCCAAGAGTGCAGGAGTAGATCGCTGCGGCCTCAGGGAAATGCAGATTGGCATCAATCGCTGCCACCTCCCAGCGTGGTCCTCCCTGCAGAGGGAAGGTCGATTCGGCATTGGCCACATCAAGGTCGTAGGCCATGGACCCCTTCATTGGATGCGCTGGCAGAAGCTTCAGCGAATCGGGCACGGCATCGGGCGCCAGATAGCCCTCGAGCAGCCCATGCTTGATGGTCTTGAGATTCGTCGGTGATCCAACATCAGGTTCGCAATAAGTCGGTGTCTGCGCTCCTGCTGGCAGGCCTGCAACGCTGATGCCCGCAATCAACCCGATCGCAGCGCAGCTGTAAGCGAATCGACTCATCGTTGGTTGTTGTTCGTTCGTTCACGGCTTAGCAACTCGGGAGATTCAGTCCCAACAGTCATGGCGTCAGATTTGCACTCCATGGATCAGCTGGTTCGCAATGGCTCTTCAGCTTCGGGGCTTCATCAGCAGTGTGAGTCCTGATGCTGTGATCACAACGGTGAGCACTCCCAGCAGCGCTGGATAGAACGACTGCAGGTTCAGCCAGCCGAATCTGCCGGTGTGAATCTTCAGTAACCAGAATGCATCAATTCCTTGCTCCAGCAGAACGCTGTAGAGCGATCCGCTGATTGCGGTGAGCAGGAGTGGTACCGCTGCAATGGGAACAAGCCAGCGGTGAACACGTCGTGCCTGATGCTGTGAATGGAGGCCGCGCTTCATTGCTGACGCAGTTGTTGATGCAATTCACGCTCATCTGCGCAGGGCATCCAGCGACCGTTGTTTTCATGAACAGCCTTGCAGCCAATCTGTTCAGCGCGTCGACGTGCTTCGGCTTCTGTTGCGTAGAGGCCTTTGCTGTGGGCCAGTGCAGGGTCAGGCATCACCAGGCCAGACATCACAACAGCAGAGATCCAGGCAACGGTTGTGCATGCAATCGCCAAGGCAGAAAAAACCATGATTCAGATGCAGGTTCAGAACCTCTCGCAGTGTGCAATCAGCTTGAGCTGCATCAAGTTTGCCTGCGCTGAGTGTGCGCTGGTTGTTGCTGAAGCCGCTTTGAGCTCTTTTGTTGCAGCTGAGTGGTGTCACAACTGTGGCCACTGATAACCATTCTCATCACAATGGATGCAACGACAGATTGTGCATGCGCCCTCTCGCCTTCACGTGTATCGCCGCCATGGCCGGTATCGGTGGTTTCTATCAAGCTCCAGTGTTGGCTCATGCCGGTCATGGCGATGAGTTTGTCCAGACCGGTTCCGTGGGCCAGGTGAAGGCCAATCCCACCCGCGATCAGATGCTCGGGATCGTCTCTGAAAAGCCCAAAAAGGAGGCCAATGGTCAGTTGAGCGTGCCGAATGTTGCCATCGTCAAGGCCTATGGAGAGCACTATGTCTTCGTCTTCAGCGGAACCACCTACGACCCTGTTGTCATCAAGCCGGGCTCTGTTTCTGTGAATCGCACGGTGGTTCTCGACGGTGTGACGGCAGACGAGCAGATTGTCGTCTCCGGTGCTTTGTCGATCTTCGCTGAATCGCAGAAGAACAAGCGCTGAATCTCGTCCTTCTCTCTTTGTCTTGCGGCGATTAACAGTTCAACGATGTTCAACAATCTGCTGAACGACATTCTGCGCTGGTCGATTGCCCGCAGATGGCTTGTGCTGATCAGCTCCGTGCTGATCAGCCTGCTCGGTGTGATCAACGTGCTGCAGATGCCGTTGGATGTGTTCCCGCCATTTGCCCCACCACAGGTTGAAATTCAGACCGTTGCGCCCGGTTTGGCTCCAGAGCAGGTTGAGCATCAGATCAGTGAGCCAATCGAGGCGGCTGTGAACGGCCTTGGAGGGGTGGATCTGGTTCGGTCCGCGTCCAAGCCTGGTCTGTCGATGGTGCAGGTGGTGTTTCGTGATTCGGCCCGCTTGGATCGTGCCCGGCTGGCCGTGTCGGAACGCTTGCAGCAAGTGCGGATGCAACTTCCCGCATCGGCGGAGGCTCCGGAAATTTCGCCGTTGCTCTCTCCTCTGGGAACGATTCTTCAATACGCTTTCACGCTTCCGGAGAGCGCCTCCCCCGAGCAGGCTTTGCAGTTGCGCGCCGTTGTGCAGCGCAGCTACGAACATCCGCTGCTGGCCATTCCCGGTGTGGCGCAGGTCACGATCTATGGGGGTGACCATCCGCAGACCCAGTTGCAGCTTGATCTCAAGGCTCTGCGGGATCAAGATGTCGCCTTGAATGAGCTGGTTGAAGCAGCTGGCAACGCTCAGTTCAATGGCCGGGGCGGGGTGCAGATTTCCGGTGGTCAGGAGCGTCTGATCCTCAGCGACCACGCCATCAGCAACGACGACGACATCGCACGTTCCGTGGTGCGTGCGGGTGATGGTCGTGCCATTCCGCTGGGCTCGCTTGCGGAGGTGAGATCCGGAGCTGCGCTGCGGCGCGGAGAGGCCAGCCTGAATGGACAACCGGCTGTGGTGTTGATGATCAACAAGCAGCCTGATGTGGATACCCCTCAGCTGACGCGCACTGTTGAAGACAGCATGCAACGGCTTCAGTCGTCACTTCCCGCGGATGTCTCGGTGACTCAGACGTTCCGCCAGGCGAAGTTCATTGAAATCGCCATCCGCAACGTCAGTGAATCTCTCCTGCTTGGCGTGGTGATCGTTGCTGTTGTGCTGCTGCTGTTTTTGATGAACTGGCGCACGGCCTTGATTGCCCTCAGTGCCATTCCTCTGTCGCTGCTTGTTGGACTGTTGTTGATGCGTGGGCTCGGCCTGCAACTCAACACCATGACCCTCGGGGGACTGGTGGTGGCGATCGGTTCCGTTGTCGACGATGCCATCGTCGATATGGAAAATTGCTACCGGGGTCTGCGCAACAACCGGCTTCAGGACAAGCCGTTGAATCCCCTTGAGGTGGTGTTCAACACCTCGGTTGAAGTGCGACAGCCGGTGCTGTTTTCCACCTTGATCATCGTTGTGGTGTTCGCACCGATCTTCACGCTCAGTGGTGTGGAGGGGCGCATTTTCATGCCGATGGGGATCGCCTATGTGCTGTCGATCGTTGCCTCGACAGCCGTCGCGCTCACCTTGTCACCGGCACTCTGCGCCTTGCTGCTGAGTCGTGCCCCCCTTCCGGCTGCCGCGTCATGGGTGGAATCCCGTGTTCAGCGTCTCTATAAACCTCTGCTCGAGGGTGTTCTGAGATCTCCTCGCCGGGTGCTTGTGCTGGCCGTGTCTGTGGTGATCGCCACCCTGTTGATTCTTCCCAGTCTCGGCCGGGTTTTCTTGCCTGAGTTCCGGGAGCAGTCACTGGTGAACTCGATGGTGCTCTATCCCGGTGTCTCGCTCGAGATGACCAGCCGAGCGGGTCGACTGCTCTCCCAACAGCTCCAGTCCAGCGACGATGTGGAGTGGGTGCAGGTGAGAGCCGGCCGGGCGCCGGGTGATGCTGATGGCGCAGGAGTGAACATCGGCCATGTGGATCTGGAGTTGAGTGATCAGGCGATGCGAGACCGTCCTGCTGCGATCGCGCGCATCCGTGAAGTGTTTGTTGGCCTGCCGGGCGTGGCACCCAACGTGGGTGGATTCATCTCCCACCGCATGGATGAGGTGCTGTCGGGTGTACGCAGTGCCATCGCCATCAAGATCGCCGGTCCTGACCTGGTGGAACTGCGTGATCTCGGAGAGCAGATCCGCGATGTGGTGGGCGAGGTTTCCGGTGTGGTTGATCTACAGCTGGAGCCGCAGTTGCCTGTGCCTCAGATCCAACTGCGGATTGATCGCGAGGCGGCGCTGCGGGAAGGCGTGAGCGTCGCCGCACTGGCGCGAGCCGCTGAGGTGGCTCTGCATGGCACGACCATTGGCCAAGCGGAATCCTCCGGCGTTGCGGCCCCACTGGTCGTGACGCTTCCCACTGAGCAGCAGGGCGACCTGCAGTCGTTGCAAGAGCTCCCGATCCGAACGGCATCAGGGGCCTTGAAGCCACTGGGTGATTTCATGACCTTTGAACAGACGACGGGCCCCAACGAGGTCAATCGTGAGGATGTCTCCAGGCGGATCGTCGTCTCTGCCAATGTCGCCGGTCGCCCTCTTGGGCCCGTGGTGAATGACATCCGTCGCCGAGTGGATCGGTCGGTGAAACTGCCCTCTGGCTACTCGCTGCGCTATGGCGGACAGTTTGAGTCTGAACAGCGTGCCACCCGTTCTCTGGTGCTCTACAGCCTGCTCGCTGCTGTGGTGATCGCGGCAGTGATGGTGGTGGCTGTCCGTTCTCTGCCCGCGACGGTTGCCATCCTGCTCAATCTCCCGCTCGCGCTGGTTGGAGGCCTTGTTGCCGTTTTGCTCAGTGGCAGCGTGCTCTCCGTGGCATCGCTGATCGGGTTCATCACTCTGTTTGGTGTGGCAGTGCGAAATGGCCTGCTGCTCGTTGACAACTACAACCGACGCCACCAGAGGGGCGAGAGCCTCAAGGAGTTGATCCGAGCCGGCACCTTGGACCGCCTTAACGCAATCCTGATGACTGCCCTCACCTCATCGCTGGGGATGCTGCCACTGGCTCTGGCCTTCGGGGCCGGTAACGAGATTCTGCAGCCGTTGGCGATCGTGGTGCTGGGTGGCCTGATCACCTCGACTCTGCTCACGCTGGTGGTCATTCCAGCCCTGTATGCCCGGTTCGGATCCCGGTTGCTCGCTGATGTCACGCCCTGAATGTTCAGGAGTCATCCTGCTCAACCGTGGCTAGCAAAGGATGCAGCTCATTCATCAGCGACGTCCCATCGCTGACAATGTTTCGCGTCGATGGAGATGCAACAACACCCACCAGGAGGCAGGCCAGCGCATGATGCGGCCCAGCGCCATCTCAAGGCCTGCCACCTGCGAGCCAAGCGAGCCCGCCAGGGTTGGCGGCCCTGGATGTTGTTCGGTATTGCATCGCTCTTCTACTTCTACGAATTCTTTGCACGGGTCGCTCCTGGGGTGCTGCATTCAGAACTGACCAAGGTGTCCGGCGCCAGCGAGGGTGCATTCGGCTTCTCGATGAGTCTGTATTTCCTGGCCTATGCGCCTGCGCAGCTGCTCGTTGGCCGTCTGCTGGATCGCCATGGTGTGCGAGCTGTTGCGGCTCCGGCATCGCTGCTGGTTGCACTTGGATGCCTGCTCTTCGCCACATCAAACAACATTGTGCTGATGGGTTTGGGGCGTTTCCTTCAGGGGCTTGGCAGTTCTGTGGCCTATCTGGGTGTGATCTATCTTTCACTGATCTGGCTGCCGCCTCAACGTCACGGCATGGTCCCGGGCATGGTTACTGGCATCGGCACGCTGGGGGCGGCAACAGCGCAGTTTCCGCTGCTGCTGATTTCAGATCACTTCGGATGGAGGATGCCGCTGTTGATCTGCACGGTGGCGGGCGTCGTCATCGCCTGGCTGATCTGGAGCTTTCTGCCGAGACGACCGACATGGTTTATGGAGCTGATGCGAGAGGACGGCTTTGATCCCGACAGCCCCGAGCCGATGGGATTTCAGCTCAACAGAATTCTGCACAAACGCAGCCTCTGGATTCTTGCGCTGGCTGCCGCGGGGGTTTATTTGCCGGTTTCTGTGATCGGTGATCTCTGGGGTGTGTCCTTCTTCAGCATCGAGGCCGGTCTTCCCGATGATCAGGCCAGCTTGATCACCACCCTGGTGTTCATCGGCTTCGCCATCGGTGGTGTGGTCGCTGGCCACTGGTCCGATCGCATTGGTCACCGCAAGGTCTTGTTCACCTCAGGAGCTATCAGTGCAGCCTGCTTCGCCCTGCTGCTCTGCTTCACCAGTCGTCTACCGGTCAGCCTCGTGGCTGCGCTGGTGGCCGCACTGGGATTCACCTCGGGAAGTCAGGTTTTGGCCTTTGTGATGGTCGCCGACACCGCCAAGCGGCATACACGCGCGATCACGCTTGCCTTCGTCAATTTCATCGTGATGTTTTTTCCGGTGATTGTGCAACCCACCGTGGGCCTGTTCTCTCAATGGGGGCTGCCGTCGGGACTACGACCCTCATCGATGCAGGAGCTGCAGGGATATGCGGTTGTGGTGGTGGGAATGTTGGCCGCGGCAGGTCTGAGTCTTCTCGTGCAGGAAACCAGTCCGCGAGATGAGGAAGGCGTTCTGCTGAGCCATTGAAAACAGGAAGGTTGCAGCTGTGATGGAGTCGTCATCGACTGTTGATGTGCTCGTCGTCGGTGGCAATGGGCGCGTTGGCGCCTCAACCGTGCGTTGGCTCCATCGCCTCTCCTCCCGTTGCAGCGCGAGTGCGCCACTCAGACTTGCGATCGGCGGTCGCAGCAGGGCCCATTTTGAGGCTGTGCGCAATCGTCTCGATGTCCCAGAGCTCATCTTCAGGCCGGTGGATCTCGAGGCTGAGATGAACTCGCTCGTCGCGGTGGTACGTGGCGCAAAGCTGGTGGTGCATACGGCAGGACCATTCCAGGGGCGCACGCAACCTGATCTCCTCCGTGCCTGCATCGAAGCAGGAGTGCCGTATTGCGATGTCTGTGATGAGTACAGCCTCAGTCGTCTTGCCAAGGACCTCTCGGGAAAGGCCGCGGCGGCTGGGATCCCTGCGGTGGTGTCGTGTGGAATCTGGCCTGGCGTCAGTGCACTCATGGCGGCGGAGGCGGTGCAACAGCTTGGGGGGCCGGCGAGCTGTGAACGCATTGAGCTGAGCTTTTTCACAGCTGGAACCGGCGGTGCCGGTCCCACCATCGTGAGTGCCACCTTTCTGCTGCTGGCCACCAAAGTGCTGACCTATCGGAATGGAATGCTCACGCCCAAAGAGCCATGGACTGAGCGTCGGCTCGTTGACTTCGGTGTTGGTGTGGGCAGGCACGCCTGCTTCCTGCTCGACAACCCCGATGTGCCCACGACCGTTGAATCGTTGGCTGTTGCCAACTGTGCTTCTCGCTTCGGCACCGCACCCGCTGTCTGGAACAGTCTGTTTGCCGCCATGAAACTGTTGCCGAGCGATTGGCTGCTTAATCGCGCTGCGATGCAGGGCTTGGCAGTGGTCTCGATGCCTGTGATCAGATTGGTCGACAAGCTTGTCGGCGCCACCAATGCCATGCGTGTTGATGGCTTCAGCAAAGCTGATGTCAGTTCAGGTTTCCCTGAAAAGGTCACGCTGCGCTGCGTGCATGCGGATCTCGAGGATTGCGTGGGTCAGGCCACAGCAGCATTCGCGATGGAGCTGCTGAGAGGGCGTTCAGGTCATCCGTCTGCAGAGCAGACCATTCCCGCAGGTGTCTGGTATCCGGCCGAGCTGCAGGCAAAGGCACGCAACAACATCCTGGAGGTGGCCCGAGAAAACGCATTGGTCTGGGAGATCTGAACTGGTAGGAGCCTGATCACTTCGGCCTGTGCCGTGAGATGCAGCGGAAGCCGAGGTGACTGGTGCTTTCGCTGGCTTCCTGAGGAGAGCGGGCAGCTGGGCGGAAGCGGAGGCAGTACTGAGGTGAACAGAGGTGTGAGCCGCCTTTGATGATTTTCAGGTCGCCCCCGGCTCTGATCGGAGCAACCCCGCCTGCCTCGAACCAGGGAAGCGGTTGGTGCAGTCAGCTCTCTAGCTTTGCGTAATCTGCAACATCACCAGATGACTCCGGGCTTGGTTCCGATGCCGCGCGATCGGAAGCCCGAAGTGATGGATCAGCCTGGTCTGGACCCTGTTGAGCACGACCGGGCGCTTCGGGGTCTGCGGCGCATCAATGCCATCAGCCGTTGCGTTCCAGGCTTGTTTCGCCATCTTGAATCGCTCGCACTTGAGACTCCAACGGCTCCATTGAGCGTGCTCGAGCTGGCCTGTGGAGGAGGTGACACAGCCATCGAGCTGGCAGCGCTGGCCAAACGACGTCAGCTGAAGATGAGGATCCACGCTTGCGACCTCAATCCTGAGGCCATTCGGATCGCCCGTCGCAATGTCGCCAGGCAGAACAGCAGTGTCGAATTGTTTGTTGCCGATGCGCTCGAACCGTCTGACGACAGAACGTTTGATGTGGTGTACTGCACTCTGTTCGTTCATCACCTCGACCCTCCGGAGGTGGTGCGACTGCTGTCCGTGATGTCGGCCAAGGCGCGCAGACTTGTGCTGGTGGATGATCTGATCCGCAGCCGTCTGGGCTATGCACTGGCCTGGGCTGGTACTCGCTTGTTGAGCCGTTCCTGGGTGGTGCATTACGACGGCCCACTGTCAGTCCAGGCGGCATTCACTCCCTCTGAGGTCCTCGACCTTGCCGCTCAGGCCGGATTGCATCATCCGGTGCTGGAGCGCAACTGGCCAGAGCGATACCGGCTTTGCTGGAGACCCCACTGAGATGCAGAACCGCTGGGATGTCGTGGTGATCGGAGCGGGAGTGGCCGGTGGACTGGCCGCCCTCGACTGTGCGCGTCGAGGTCTGACTGTTCTGCTCGTTGAGAAGCGCTCCTTTCCTCGCTGGAAGGTTTGTGGTTGTTGCTTCAATGCCAATGCTTTGGCTGGCCTGGCTGCGGTTGGTTTGCCGGACTTGATCCGTGATCAGGGAGGAGTGCCTCTCGATCAGGTGCGTCTCGGCTGGAATGGCAGGACGCTGAATCTGGGGTTGCCCGGAGGCTGGGCACTGTCACGGGAGCGTTTCGATCAGGCGTTGGTCCATGCGGCTGAGGCGGCAGGAGCCACGGTGAGGTTCCAGACCGGTGCCGTTCTTGAGGAGACTTGCGCCGATGATCGAGTGGTGCGACTGCGTCCTTCCGGTGGTGCACCAGCCGAGCGAGTTAGGGCCCGTGTTGTTCTGGTCGCAGCTGGTTTGCAGCATCAGGTCTTGGCATCAAGCGACCGGCGCACAACCTGGATCGCTCCGGACTCAAGGATTGGGGCAGGCTGCCTGATCAACGACGACGAGGTCGTTTACGCCAGCGGAACCATTCATATGGCCATTTCTCGGCGTGGTTATGTCGGCTTGGTGCGCCGTGAGGATGGCGCTCTCAATCTGGCCGCTGCTTTCGATCCCACTGCGGTGAGGTCTGCCGGTGGAGTGGCTCATGCGTCGGATCTGGTTCTGCGCCAGGCCGGATTCGCGATTCCTCGAGCTCTGGAAACATCACGCTGGCAGTTGACCCCGGCGCTGACGCGCCGTGCCGGTGTCGTCGCGGGTGATCGCTTTCTGCTGCTGGGTGATTCCACCGGTTACGTAGAACCCTTCACCGGTGAAGGCATGGCCTGGGCTCTCGCTGCCGGAGCGGCGGTGGCCCCTTTCGTGGAGGAGGCACAGGCAGCATGGAGTGCTGATCTTGAGCTGCGCTGGCAACAGAGGCTTGAGGATCTGACGGTGAGTCGTCAGCGTGTCTGCCGCCTGTTGTCGACGTTGTTACGCCAACCGCTCGCAACAGCCGCCGTGTTCAGATTGGGATGCCATTGGCCCGCCATCCCTGAGCGTGTCATCAGTGGCCTCAATCGCGTTGTTCCCTCCACGGCCTGCCCTGATCCATGCCACTGACACTCCATGGCATCGGTACGGCAGTGCCCACTCAGAGTTTGAGTCAAGCGGAAGCGCTGGAGGTGGCGCATCGCATCAATGCCGAAAGTCCTGAACAGGCCAGGCTGATGGACCGGATCTACCAGAAGACCAAGGTGCTCAACCGCGGCAGTGTGCTGCTCGGAAAGGAAGCCGATGGAGGAATGAATCGGAAGCGTCTGAGTTTTTACGGCACGGAGAGTCCCGGCACGGCAGAGCGGATGCAGGCCTTTGGCGAGCATGCAGGTCAACTTGCGTTGCAGGCCGCTCGCGAAGCACTGAACGATTCCAGCTTCAGGCCATCAGCGATTACCCATTTAGTGACCGTGAGCTGCACTGGCTTTCAATCGCCTGGGGTCGATTTATTCCTGATCGACAAGCTTGGACTTTCCGCTGCGGTGCAACGAACACATGTTGGCTTCATGGGATGCCACGGAGCACTTAACGGCCTACGTGTCGCGCATGCCTTTGCCGAGATGGATCCCAATGCGGTGGTTCTGCTTTGCGCCGTGGAGCTTTGCAGCCTGCATATGTCGTACGGCTGGCATCCCGAACAAGTGGTCGCCAATGCGTTGTTCGCTGATGGAGCGGCAGCCGTTGTTGGTTCAGCTGGCCCGCCATCCTCTTATCGGGACCTTGTGCTGCAGAGCAGCGGCTCGATGGTGATCCCCGACAGTGCTGATCTCATGCACTGGGAGATTGGTGATCACGGCTTTTCGATGGGATTGTCGCCGCTTGTGCCGGCAACGGTGGGGGCAGCACTGTTGCCCTGGTTGCAAGATTGGCTGCAGACTCGGGCAGTTGATCTCTCGGAGATACGCAGCTGGGCAGTGCACCCAGGCGGTCCGAAGATTCTTTCGACCTGTGCTGAAGCGTTGGCACTGGACACCAAGCTTCTGGAGGAATCCAGAGTCGTTCTCCAGGATCACGGCAACATGTCGTCGGCGACGATCCTGTTCATCCTCGAACGGCTGCGTCGGCGATCGGTGGCAGGCCCCTGCCTTGCGTTGGCTTTCGGCCCTGGTCTGAGTGCTGAGCTGGCACTTCTTGATCTTCAGATTACTAACTAAATGGTTCTGCTTTGCTTGCATGGCCAAGGAGCACTCTTATGAAGTGTGACGATGACCATCGTTCACCACCCTTCAAGAACCATTTCAAGCATTGGTAGGCACAAGCAGTAAAAGCAAGTTTGCGCCAAGTCTCAGCGCTGGAAGCCTTTGATCCGGTTTGAAGGCCCTGATCTGCTGGCAACACTCAGAAATTCGATGTGATCACTGGCCGGGTCGTAGAGGGTGTAGTTGGCGCCCGAACCCACACCAATCACGCTGCGTTTGGGCACAGGCTGTTCATGCAGCTGCTCGCTGGCGTGATCTTTCACTCTGGATCGAATCTGTCCCCCTGTGAGCTGCAATCTGAACTGACGTCCACTGCGCGCCGTGAACAGTCGATTGACATCCAGTCGAGTGAGGCGGTCGAGCAGGATCAACGGTGAAGTCGTTTCCTGCAGTTCGTCGCCCACATCCGCTGAGCTGCCGTGGATCAGGCCGCAGTCCAGCTCAATCAAGCCAAATTGCAGCGAAGCCAGCCAGTTGAGGTGCTCTGTGTCCACCGCCTGCCGTAACTGCTGAACTCCGGAGTCGTCGGATTGAAGCTGCAATTCATCGGCTTTGGCTTCCCCGCGATAGCCGTAAAGAGACAGCAATTGCTCTTCCAGCCAGCCGTAGATGCAGTGGGGATGGAGATCACCGCGTTTTGGTTGGCATAAGCGCTTCAACAGCGCATCACACTTGGGGTGGGGGCCGATCATGTCGCCCAGAATAAAGAGATGTGCCGTTCCGCGCCGCTTCTGCAGATCGGATTGGATCTGCTCATACAGATCAAGGTCTCCACGCAGACCACTCACCAGTGCCCAACGTTCCATCAGCGCTCACACACGTGGCTGGCGTCTTCCGCACGCTCGGCATATTCGAACCCGTGGCTCAGACGCCAGGCGAACACCTCGGGTAATCCCGCCTCAATGATGGCTTGACAGGTTTTGGAGACGTCGTACTCCACTTCACGACACTCACCGCACCGCTGTCGTCGTCATGGACCACATAGGTTGCTTTGGTCGAACCATGCCTGGGCTCTCCGACTGAGCCGGCATTGATAATGCGGCGCATCGGCAGAGTCATCGCCTGTTCGCTGTCGTTGTGATTGCCGTTCGTCTGTACCGACACCCGAATGGATCCTTCACTGAGCTCTCTCACATAGGGCTGATGGGTGTGACCGCAAAACAAGGTCTCCGCTCCAGCGGTTTCCACCCGTTCCAGTGCTGCGAAGGCACTCATGTCTGGCAGAAGGTATTCGTGCTGACTGTTGGGACTGCCATGCACAAACAGCAAGCGGTCTCTGCGCAGCGTCATGGGCAGGCTTGCCAGAAAAACCTTGTTGTCTTCGGTGATGCGCTCAGCAGCCCAGTGGTGTGCGCGATGACCGCGACGCTCGGCCAGCTGGGAGGGATAGCTGCATTCGCAGGCGTTGAGTCCGTCGATGATGTCCTCATCCCAGCAGCCCTGGCAGGTGGGAATGGAGCGTTCACGGACGAGTTCAATCACTTCATTGGGTTGGGGGCCGTAGCCCACCAGATCGCCCAAACAGGTAATCGTGTCGATGCCTTGTTGGTCGATATCGGCCAGTACGGCTTCGCAGGCTGCGAGGTTGGCGTGCAGGCAGGAGATCACTGCGTGGCTCATGGTCATCCGTTGGATTGAAGGGCGTGTTGTCTGTCTCTGAGTGGGGCCTGATGCAGTTCCAGCACGTCGTCTGTGAGCAGGCAGTCGTCGATCGTTGACTCAATGCCGGCGGGGTCAAGGGCTCGGCCCTGCACCACCAGGTGTGATGTGCGATTCGGCCTGCCTGCCGGCGGCTCTACCGCTTCCAAGGGAAGAAACTGAGAGCTCTGCTGGCTCACCATCCAGTTGCACAGGAATGAACGACCATCCGGCATGTTCATTAGTGCTTTGGCCCGATACACATCGCCATAGGCGCCATTCACCAGCTCAAACCAGAAGCTGCTGAGGCTGTTGGGATCCCAGACACAACCTTGAAGATTGCGATGCCAGGATTCAAGACGCTTGAAGTCCAGGACGTCTTCGTGCGGGAGTTCTGGATCCAGGCCGAAATGCAGTGAGCGATCCGGCCGCAGATTGAAGACCTCCAGCTGCCGCAGCACCTGCGGATCGATGCCGTCCGGGCCACTGCTGGTTGGTGGCTGAAACTGCTGAACCTCGATCAGTAGCAGTCGGGGCGCTGTTGGCCGCGGAGCACCCGCTGTTGTTCGAAGATCCAGAAGCTCAGGGATCTGGTCCTGGAGCCAGGTGCTGTCGATGCCTGCGTTATGGCCCTGTTGGAGGCCGTCTTGTTCGGACCCGCTCAAGCGGAGATAGGCACAGGTGCCTTGGTGCTTCAGAAAGGAGTCGCGGATCCAAGTGGTTTTCCCGCAGCCGGGAGGACCCGTGATCAGCCAGGTGTTCTGCATGGCCAGAAAGCGTCAGACCCGGGTATCCGCGGGCCTGGGAATGGGAATCATTCTCACTATGCCTGAGCAAATGACACTTGTCAGTGAATCAAGCGTAGAGATGGCTCGTGCCTCGTTTCCAGGCAGTGACATGGTCGTTTCAGTCGCCGTGCCCTGTCCGTTTGTTGCTTGGCACGTGCTGGGAGGTGGGATTCATTGCTTGCTGAGATTGCCGCTGATCCAGCCCCAGTGGTGATCTGCATGGTTGTGCGGCAAGCTGGTTGACTCAGATGGAGTGCGGCGGATCGTTCGACGCAAGTAGCTCACCATCAGGAGCCCATGATTCAGATCTCTCGGTGTATCAAAAATAACGATTGATCGGCCTTTAGGCTCAGATTGGTTGGCGATTTAAGTTCTCAAAAAATTTTTTGCAAATGCCTTTGTTGCTCCCGTTTGCCTTGCTGCCTCTTCTGTTTGGCCATGGAGGAGGTGGAGGTGGTGCTGATTATTCCAAACATGCTTACTCTGTGTGGGCAGAAGAGCATGCTGAGCATCGTTGTGATGCTTACAAGCAGGGCATGAATTGGGATGAAGCATACGCGTATGCCACCGAGTCTTCAGGTCAAAGTTGGAGAGTTGTCTTTGTCTCCTACCCTGAAAAAATGAAAGCATTCAATGCTGCTATTAAGCGCGATTGCAAGACCCTTCATATTGAAACGTGGAATCAAAAAGTAAATAATTGATCTGTTGTTGATTGATCTACGCAGTTGCTTGCTGTTGATTGAGATCAAATCGCCAGACGTCTAAGTCTTCAGCTTGCTGATCGCGTGTTCATCCCTCTTTCCTTCCTGTCGCCTGACCGCGTTGGCGTTTGTTGCCTTGGTGCTGTTGGCGGCTGCTCGATGACAATCCCTAAGAAATGGCCTTCCGTCTGAATGATCAGCTGGGCTGATCATTGCGATCAAGACTCCTGTCCCAGTTTTGGCGATACGAACGGTTCATATTGCGAAAAGAAGCTTTACCTTTGTGGGGTCG